>DASZLE010000018.1:0-44801 GCA_035552475.1 Occallatibacter sp. | reverse complement strand
CCCATCGCCCACTTCGACGCGCTTGGAGTTCCAAGGTTGTTCGTTGGGAAATAGCTCAATCCGTCCGAACCGCCGGATGCGGACCCGCATGTCCGGTGGTGTGGCAGGGGAGGAGAGGTGACTCTCCCCCCTATGCCGATTCCGACTGTTTTTAGCTTAGCAAATCCGACCCGTAAGACTGCATATTTCCTCAACTTTCTTTTCTCTTAGATTCCAACGGGGTAAATCCGATATCCACAGGGTGGGGAGCTTGACTCGTTTGCACAACATTTGATGCAAACGGGCGAAGGGGCCATTCCGGTACATAAATGTAATGGACCTTCGGCTTGTACGCGGCAGGCTCTGTGCACACCGGGTATCCGGTCATCGTGAGGATCTCAGAAGGTAATCAATGAGTTCGGGAGTTACGTGAAAGCTTGTATTCCGGAGTCGATCAAGGGCTGATGGGAGGTCGATAAGGCCTTCAAGTGCCGCTTCGCGCAGCACGCCAAGCGTCCCGATGACGGCGATTCCGCGTCTTTCGGCCTCGCGCCGAGCAGACTGGTCGTCGGCAATGAGTTGGTCTGCTTGCAATTCCTCTGCAAGGGAGATTGCCTCTCGTTCTCCCGCGCCCAAACCGGGCGGCAGGCCGGTGGCGAGACTCGCAGCGGCCCGTACTTCGAGCCACGACGGAACACTTTCTATCCAGCTTCGGACCGGAGCGGGGGCTAAAAGGCTGGCCAACTCGTCGCGCACCGCGACAGGAATGAATACGCGCTCATAGAGCTGCGCCAGCACCTCGATTTCACCAATAAGAATGAAGTAGTTGATGGGTGTTGTGTCTGCGATAACGATCATCCCGCGAGGCGTTCCCGAGCGGGCGGGTTGGAGCGGCGGACGGCTCTGAGCCGCTCAGCCGTTTGACGGTCGTGTTCGAGGTCCTCAATCGAGTAATGCAAATAGCAGTTGTGCGCCTTGAGGAAGGCGTGGACCTGCATGCGGGTCTCGAAGCCGAGGAACTCACGGACCTGGGATTCGGTCAGGCGCTCGGAGCGATAGCCCTCCAGCGCGAGAGCCTCCAGCGCGAGAGCCTCCAGCGCGGCGCGGGACAAGTCTTCGCCGCTTTCGGAAAGCCGCCGAGCGAGTTCGTCCGGGATATCGACCGTGACCTGCATGGAATCAGGATAACGCTGTTTCTCACCGGATGCGCTGGTGAACATTGTGGCGGCGCTGGGGGAGATTGACAGGGACGGTGGAGGATGCGGCGTGAGGGGCGCCCGCTGGTGAACGATGACCGACCATCCCAGGTTGCCAAATGCGAGGAACCCTTCGGCTTCGCCAGGGGCGCACCTGGGGCACCCGGCGGTGAATTCAACACTTACCGGTCAATGAAGCTCTTTTCAGATCTCAAGCTAATTCTCAATCTCTCTCAAGCTGGACCTACGGAGCCGAACACTCTGTTCCGGGTATTGGGCTCGCCGCCAATCCCTGATTGGAAGCTTCATGCTCGCGATGAATGATCGGAGATTTCCAGTTTTCCAGCTTGCGGCCAAGCTGCGATTCAAGAGCCTCAACTTCGGGCCGGAAGATCTCCGCAAGTTGATTGAGAGTGGCATCAGAAGCCAGGGGTAACGACTTGCCGCCTCCGAGAAACAGGTTGATCAAGGCGGATTTCCGAACGGATGCGACAAGATGATCGAGGCGCCTGGATTTGCACCAATCCGCGAACCCGGTGGCGGCGCGGGTGGCGAGGTAACTCCGAGGCCGAGTCATACTGTCGGACGAATACACCCGCTCCAACTGCGCCTGCGGCACGGTTATGGCTGGCAGTCCAATAAAAGCCGCGATCCTGTTGGCGAAGGTCCGGGGATCGCTTACCAGGTCGTCATAGAACGTGACGAGCGACTGCTGATGAGGGAAAAGCTCTCGCCATCCCGCAAGCTGGCTCCAATACAGACCGGAATCGATCAATTCCGGATCGTTGCGGAGAGCTTCCGCAAAGCTCCAACGGAACATCCCGTAGGCAAGCTTCAATCGATACAAGGAAACCGCGCGTTCGATTGGATGGCGGAAGACGAAGACAATTTTGGCAGCGGGAATGGTCTCGGCGATGCGCCGCCGGGCTTCGGCTGAGGCGAAGTAAGTGGGCGCGACTTCACCCATTGGTCCTTTGCGATGCTGCGGGAAATGCCAACTGTACCACTCGAGTCCGCGGTGAAAATGCAGATCGAAGAACCGCGTCTCCTTTGTGGGCGAAGGAAGAGTGGTATAAGGCTCGAGCACCTTATGAAGCCAGCTTGTTCCCGTCCTGGGAGGGCCGACCACGATAAATGAGGGTTTTTCAGTCGCTATCATTAACCTTGGCTGTAGGTGCGAGGTTAGTGCTTACGTTTAGGTAGATTCTGAAGTCGCTGTTCTGAGGCGATACCTGCCGCGCTGCTGCGCATCAAACAGAAGGGAATATACACGCCCGCCAGCATCAAACCGCTACGATGCAGGGATATCTGTGTGGGGTTGTCTAGTCAGACCGCAGATCATGTTGGAACCAGAGTCCAGTTCCCGCAGCCGAACTAATTTGCGCCGCCGCCCGTTCCGCAACTGATTCAAATCCTTGCTCGCCAGCCACACGCAGTTCTCTGAAGGCTGACGGCTTGCCGCGGGATTTTCTCTTGATTTCCCACGGCTGGACGCACGCGGAGGCCGCGGAGCGGTGCGGGATGACACAGCCGCGGATGAACGACCTTCAGCTCGGGCAGGTGGCGCGGTTCAGCCTGGATGCGCAGGGGAATAATGCGGCGGTGGGTGACGGAGAGAGTGGAGGATGCGGCGTGAGGCCCCGACCATGTAGCGGTGGATTCGCCATGTCCAGGAGCAATGTCATGGATGGCCGGATAGATGCGCCCGAATACGCGTTTCGAGCAACTGCACTTCAGGGCACCGTTGCTTGATTCCCTGGTAGTTTCGCAGTGCGGCTTGCATGAGCTGTCTGCGTCCCTCGTCCGGATATCCGGACAGGTCCTGCCCGCGATTGCGAAGGAACGGATAGAAATAGTTTTCTTTAATCGAGCGGTCCGCGCGCATGGCTTCCCAGCTCCAGCCCGGCTCCCATGTATCGCGATGGCCTGCGAGCAGCCACGCTTCGATCTCTGGAACGGCGGCACAACAGATCAGGCGAATCGACTTGCCGGCTGCAACTGTTTTTGCTTCAAAGTCTGCCTCCATTACCGCAAATTCTGCGCTTCTGTCATGACCGTCGGAGTCAGGAAGAAACAGGACCAAATGTTTGTGGCTGTAGAGGTCTAAAATCTTGTGTTGGAAGAGACTTTTGGCATGTTCGTAGCCATTGGTTCGGGGGTTTGCCATGACTTCGATATTTGCTTGGGTCCTGCCACATTCGAGGAACAGCCTCTCGCAGAGTGGCTTGAGAATTGCGCCGTTGTAGGTCGGATTCTCGGGCACCACCAGGACATTAAGACTCATGGAGAGCGGACTCGAGCCAGCCTTCCTCGAAGAGTTGATCGAGGTTGTAGCTCTTCTGGATCAATTCTTCAAGTTTCGGGACGTCAGAGAGAGCCCGCATCTTCGTGGCTCCGGAAGCGGCGTCGCGGGTACAGACGAAGGTGGTCTTGCGGTCTTCTTCGGTGAGCCAGTTGAGCAGGGTGGGCGAGTGGGTGGTGGCGAAGACCTGCGTGCCGGTGCGCTTGGATTGGGAGCGCATGAGTTCGAGCAGGAGGCGCAGACGGCTGGGATGCAGGCCTTTCTCGATTTCTTCAATGATGAGGACCTTGGGCATGGAGGGTTGGAAAAAGGCTGCTGCTAGGGCGATGAAGCGGAGGGTGCCTTCGGAAAGGACCGGCGCTCGGAATTCCTTGTTGCCTTCTTTGACCGCCAACATAAAATCGTTATTGAGGCCCTCGAGGGCGTAGATGTCATCCACTTCGTCTGGGCGAAGCTCCTTTAGCCACTCAAGGAGAGCGGGCTTGCTTCCGTTGGACTCGATTTCGTGGATTAGAGCGGCGAAGCCCTCGCCATTTTCGCCCAATCTCACCACTTTCTGAGAATAGTCTCTCAGCGCAGTGGGAAGCGGGTCGAGGAATTGCATATCGGCCAGGTTGTTCGAGGCGAGGTCCGCAACCTTGTACAAGCGGTCAAAATATCCTACGGATCTGTCATCTAGCTTCGGCTCGGAAATTCGCACATCTGCCCAAACGCGCCGACCAGTGCGCGCGACAATTGGAAGGATGCTTATCTTTGACCAGTCAGTCCCTCCCTTGTCCATTTCGTCTTGCTGTGCCTGCTTTGGAGGTTGAAGATCGAAAACCTCGTCGCCAAGATGGAGGGACTGTTCTCTAAAGATTGGGTTGTCACCGGCAAGCGATATGTCGAGACCATAGACTGCATCTCCTCCTAGGTTCGTTAGAAATACAGGGCCGCCCAGGATGACGTGAAGCTCAACGCTTGCCGCCTGTGTGGCGTCAGGTTTCCGGAATGCCACCGATTTCGCCCCTCCCCGAATACCCGGCCATCTCTCTCGTGTGCTGGACGGGGGGCGTCCATCAAGAATCTCGTCGATGCTGAGTCCATTGCTGCTTATGCCCTGAAGAAACCGCAATGCATCCAGAAAGTTGGATTTGCCGCTGGCGTTTGCGCCGACAAGCAGGTTGAAATGGCCGAGCTTGAGGTCGACACTCTCAAGGCTTTTGAAGTTGCGGATTTTGAGTTCTGAGATCATCGCCGCGGCCTCGCGTGTCCTGCACCTGCCAGCCCGGCTCTGCTGCTTCCGGGCTGCTGGTGCCAGTGTAGCGTTTTGTGGCGCTTGCGGAAAGGACTTGAAGGTGTTGGTTGGGGTGGATGGCCCAAACAAGAAACACGGCGGCGCGTTGTTCGTCTTCGATCTTCGCGTTGTGAGAAATGAGCCGAACAGCAGATTCCCTTAGGGGAAAGACAGAAAGAAAGACAAGGGCAAAGGCAACGACAACCGCAAAGGCAGCGACAACGGCAGCAGCAACCGCAGATCCTTCGACTGCGCAGGGCGCGAAAAGCCGCGCCCTGCTTCGCTCAGGATGACACTTTTCGAAGGAGAGCCTGGGTGCGGCATGACTGAAGTCATGCCCTGTTACAGAGCGTCAGACGGTTTCGACGGCGGCTTCCTTGGGAGCTTTCGCGAACATCTGGCGGATGCCTCTCAGCGCTTGCCTTGTGCGCTCTTCGTTTTCGATGAGCGAGAATCTTACGTGACCATCGCCGTAGTCGCCGAAGCCGATGCCTGGGCTTACGGCGGTTTTGGCTTCTGTCAGCAATAGCTTGGAGAACTCGAGCGAGCCGAGGTGCTTGTATGGCTCGGGGATCTGGGCCCAGACGAACATCGTCGCCTTGGGCAACGGGACTTGCCAGCCTAGCTTGTTGAGGCCTTCTACCAGGACGTTGCGGCGGATGCGGTAGGTGTCGCAGATCTCGCGGACGCAGTCCTGAGGGCCTTCGAGGGCGAGGATGCTGGCGACCTGGATAGGGGTGAAGGTGCCGTAGTCGAACCAGCTTTTGAGCTTGGCGAGAGCGCCGACGAGGACGGGGTTGCCGACCATGAAGCCGACGCGCCAGCCGGGCATGTTGTAGCTCTTTGACAGCGTGAAGAACTCGACGGCGACGTCCTTGGCGCCGGGGACTTCAAGGACAGAGGGGGGCTTGTAGCCGTCGAAGGCGATGTCGGCGTAGGCGAGGTCGTGGATGAGGTGGAAGCCGTATTGGCGCGCGAGCTCGACGAGGCGGGCGAGGAAGGGCAGGTCCACGCATTGCGTGGTGGGGTTGGAGGGGAAGTTAACGATGAGGGCCTTGGGACGGGGCGTCATGCGCGGGATCAGGTCTTCAAGCTGCGCTAAGAAGCGATCGGGGTGAACGATGGGGACGGAAACGACGTGCGCGCCCGCGATGACGGGGCCGTAGATGTGTATGGGGTACGAGGGGTTGGGGACGAGCACGGTGTCGCGCGAGTCGAGGATGGCGAGACAGAGGTGGGCGATGCCTTCCTTGGAGCCGATGGTGACGATGGCTTCGGTGTCGGGGTCGAGGTCGACGTTGTAGCGGGTCTTGTACCAGTTGCAGATGGCGCGGCGCAGGCGCGGGAGGCCGCGGGAGACGGAGTAGCGATGGGTGGCGGGCTTGAGGGCGGCTTCGACCAGCTTGTCGACGATGTGTTTGGGTGTGGCGCCGTCAGGATTGCCCATGCCGAAGTCGATGATGTCTTCCCCGCGGCGGCGCGCGTGCGTTTTCATCTCGCCGGTGATGTTGAAGACGTAAGGCGGGAGGCGCTGGAGGCGGGTGAACTGTTCCATGGGCTCTAGTTTACAGAGAACAGTGATCAGTGTTCAGTGATCAGTGTTCAGTGAGCGGTGAAAGAGTGAAAGAGCCAAAGCACCTGCGGATCCTTCGGTCCCGCCTCCGGTGACAGCACGCTTTGAATTTATGGCAAGTGGGCCGGTTCGCAGCTCTTCCGCGTGGCTGATCACCGACCACTGATCACTGATCGCTGACCACTGTTTTCAGTGCGCGTGGCCGTGGTGGTGGGAGTGGGATTCGCCGGCGGACATTTCTTCAATGGGGACTACGCAGCCGTGTTGCTCGGGGCAGTTTTCGTGCTCGAACTGGAGGGTGGTGTGGCAGATGTTGTGGTGCTCTTTGAGGAGGTGGTTGAGGCGGTCGAGGATGGAGGCCGATTCGGAGGGTGGGATGTCGGCGATGGTGACATGGCAGGCGAGGGCGCTGGAGGCTGAGCCGAGGCACCAGACGTGGAGATCGTGGACGTTGAGGACGCCGGAGACGCCCTCCATGGCGGTGCGGATTTCGGCGATGTCGACGCCGGAGGGAGCGCCTTCAAGGAGGATGTTGAGGGTTTCGCGGACGATGCCCACCGACGACCAGAGGATGAGGGCGGCGATGATGAGGGAGAGGGCGGGGTCGATCCAGTACTGGCCGGAAAAGAGGATGGCGGCGCCACCGGCGATGACGGCAGCGGTGGAGAGTGTGTCGCCGGCCATGTGGAGGAAGGCGGAGCGGAGGTTGACGTCGCGGGCAACTCCCCAGAGGAGGGCGGCGATAACGCCGTTCATGAGCACGCCGGCGGCGGCTACCACCATCATGATGCGGGGATGGACGGCGACAGGCATGTAGAGGCGGTGGACGGCCTCCAAGGCGATCCAGAGGGAGATGACGATGAGGGTAGCGGCGTTGACGAAAGCAGCGAGGACGCCGGCGCGCTGGTAGCCGAAGGTGCGGGCGGTGTCAGCGGGGCGGGACTGGAAGTGGACGGCGGCGAAGGAGAGCAGGAGGGCGAGGAAGTCAGAGACGTTGTGGCCGGCTTCAGAGAGCAGGGCGAGGGAGTGGGCGCGCAGGCCGGCGATGAAGGTGATGGCGACGTAAAGAGCCGTGGCGACGAGGGAAATGCGAAGGACGGTTTGCGTTCGGCCGGCGCCGGGAGTGGCAGGGGAGCGCGCTGGCGCGGCGTGAAGGTGCATCGGACTAGTATACCGGGGATGGGTATGGGAAAGCCAGGGAACAGGGAGTAGGGAACAGGGAACAGAAAGACAGGGACACAGGGATGGAGGGACTAGGGACTAGGGACTGAGGGACTAAGGACTAAGGGACTGATGGACTTGGGACTTAGGGGCTGGGGTGGAGGCGGGAGGTGTCTAAGGGCTCGGGATCGTCGTAGGCGGGGAAGGTGGGGATGGAGGCGCGGATGCCGGACCAGGTTTCGGCGACCACGATGGAGTTTTGCGGGCTGCCGGGCTGGTAACGGACGGAACAGGGGAAGCCGACGCGGATGTGGGCGGGACTGACGATGGCGCCGAGGAGGGAGATGTCCTGGGAGCACTCGTAGTCGACGCCGCCGATGCGGTACTCGTAGAGAAGCATGGAGAGAATGCGGCCGTCGGATGCGGGGACTTCGGCGAGGTCGAGGAGGGTGCCGTCCACGATGCGGCCGGACTG
The DNA here is from genome assembly GCA_035552475.1 of Occallatibacter sp. Taxonomy (GTDB): domain Bacteria; phylum Acidobacteriota; class Terriglobia; order Terriglobales; family Acidobacteriaceae; genus Telmatobacter. The sequence goes on along the minus strand of DASZLE010000018.1, from coordinate 36,839 downwards.
GGTGAGGAAGAGGCGGCGGGCGAGCTCGATCTCTGCTGGAGTGGGACGGCGGCGGAAGATGAGCCAGGCGCTAAAGGCGGCGGCTCCGGCCAGGACGGCAGAACCAGCGGCAATTTCCCAGAGCTTGGGGTCGTTGAGATTCATGGAAAGCGGGCCCGGCGGAAGCGAAAGGTCCTGCACTGAGGATAGCGCAGGCGGGAATCCGCGACGGGGCGGCGCGCGGTTCGCGAAGGCGGGTTCCCGCATTGGCACCGAAGGATGGCGCGATTCCGTGTTGTCACTTTTCCGGCAATGAGGGCGCGGAGCGCGGCCCAATCAATGGGCTGGATGATCTTTTGCGCGAGGTCGCGGCTTGACCGGATGCGGACGATGACAGTTTGGGCCGCGAGCCGCACGGGCGCCTGGCTGAGCTGAGCCTTGACGATGACGCAAGTGGTATTCGTACGCGCCGGTGGCCATGGTGGGATTCATTCGGCTGACATGGAAAGCGTGCCTGTTGGGCGCTACACTCTTTGAACGGAGGCCGGTTATGAAGGTCGGAGTATTGGGATCGGGCGGCGTGGCGGAGACGCTGGCGAGCGGGTTTCTGAAGCATGGGCATGCGGTGAAGGTGGGATCGCGGAGCCCGGAAAAGCTGAGCGAGTGGGTGGAGAAGAACGCGGGCGGGACGGCGGGAACATTTGCCGAGGCCGCGGCGTTCGGCGAGCTGCTGATGCTGGCGGTGAAGGGGTCGGCGGCGGCGGATGTGCTGCGGTTGGCGGGGACGGAGAACCTGGCCGGCAAGACGGTGATGGACGCGTGCAATCCGATTGCCGACGCGCCGCCGGTGAATGGAGTGCTGCGGTTCTTCACCGATCTGGACCGGTCCCTGATGGAGGACCTGCAGGAGGAGTTTGCGGACGCGCACTTTGTGAAGGCGTTCAACAGCGTGGGTGCTCCGGCGATGGTGAATCCGAGTTTCGCGGGCGGGAAGCCGTCGATGTTCATCTGCGGGAACGACGCGGGGGCCAAGGCTGAGGTGAGCGGAATCCTGGACCAGTTTGGCTGGGAGACGGAGGACATGGGCGCGGTGGAGGCGGCGCGTGCGATCGAGCCGTTGTGCATGCTGTGGTGCATTTCGGGGTTTACGAAGAACGACTGGGCCCATGCGTTCAAGGTGGTGCGGTGACGGCGGGAATGAGTCTGCTCGAAGCAAAAAGCCTCAGGAGCTGATAGCCCGGGTCCTCTGTTTATGCGGCTTGCGGCGGGACTGAAGTCCCGACCTGACGGACGGGCCGCTATCGGGTTGGCTGCTTTGCTGCGCTATACTCAACTTTGCGCGTTTCGCGGGAATTAGCCCCTGAAAGGGCGAATTTTCAGCGGTTTGGAACGTGCGTGGGTACGAGATGACGGCAACGAAAGAACGATCGAGGATACGCTCAACGACGGTGATCTGCGTGCGGCGGAACGGCCTGGTGGTGATGGCCGCCGACGGGCAGGTGACGCTGGGCGATCACGTGTTGAAGCACTCGGCGAAGAAGATCCGGCGGCTCTACCAGGACAAGATCCTGGCGGGATTTGCGGGATCGACGGCGGACGCGTTCAACCTGTTTACGCGGTTTGAGGCCAAGCTGGAGCAGTACGCCGGGAACCTGGGGCGCAGTGCGGTGGAACTGGCCAAGGACTGGCGTACCGACAAGATGCTGCGCAACCTGGAGGCTCTGCTGCTGGTGGCCGACAAGGGGCAGACATTTCTGATTTCTGGATCGGGCGACGTGATCGATCCGGATGAGCCGTATGCGGCGATCGGGAGCGGCGGCAGCTATGCCACGGCCGCGGCGCGGGCGCTGATGGAGAATACGGAGCTGGGCGCGCGGGAAATTGCGGAGAAGGCGATGAAGATTGCCGGGGAGATTTGCATTTACACCAACGATCGCGTGACGGTTGAGGAATTGAACTAAGGCAGGGACTAAGGGACCAGGGACTAAGGGACCAGGGACCAGGCGCTCTAAGAAGCAACCGCAGATCCTTCGCTCCGCTCAGGATGACAGCAGCAGGTGAGAGCCAGGAGTAAGCGAAGGGCAGGAGTAACTGAAAGAAGCATGGCAATTTATCTTCCCGCATCCGCTGAAGAAACCGACGTCTCGCTGGACGAGCTGACGCCGCGCGAGATTGTGACCGAGCTGGACAAGCACGTGGTGGGACAGCGTGCGGCCAAGCGCGCGGTGGCGATTGCGCTGAGAAACCGGCAGCGGCGGCAGAAGCTGCCCCCGGACATTGCCGACGACATCATGCCCAAGAACATCATCATGATTGGGCCGACGGGCGTGGGCAAAACCGAGATTGCGCGGCGGCTGGCGAAGCTGACCAATTCGCCTTTTCTGAAGGTGGAAGCCTCAAAGTTTACCGAGGTCGGGTATGTGGGCCGCGATGTGGAGTCGATGATCCGCGACCTGGTGGAAATTGCCATCGACATGGTGAGGGAAGAGCGGCTGGAGGAAGTTGAAGACCGCGCGGAGATGAACGCGGAGGAGCGGCTGCTGGATGTGCTTTTGCCGCCGCCGCCGGCCGTGCCGCCCGGGCGCGAGGGACAACTGACGCTGCCGGGCGAGGACAGCCATCAGCGCTCGCGAGAGAAGCTGCGGCAGCAGTTCCGCGAGGGCAAGCTGGACGACAGGCTGGTGGAGATCGAGGTGCGGCAATCGAACATGCCGCAGTTCGGGATCATCAGCAACCAGAACCTTGAGGACATGGAGATGAACCTCAAGGACATGCTGCCCAACATCTTTGGCCAGGCGCCGAAGAAGCGGAAGATGAAGGTGAGCGAGGCTTTCGACTACCTGGTGCAGGAGGAAGAAGGCCGGCTGATCGACATGGACAGCGTGAACCGCGCGGCGGTGGAGCGGGTGGAGTCGAGCGGCATCATCTTCCTGGACGAGATTGACAAGATTGCCGGGCGCGAGGGCGGGCATGGGCCGGACGTGAGCCGCGAAGGCGTGCAGAGGGACATTCTGCCCATCGTGGAAGGGACGACCGTAAACACGCGCTACGGGATGGTGCGGACGGATCATATTCTCTTCATCGCGGCGGGCGCGTTCCATGTGTCGAAGCCGAGCGATCTGATTCCGGAACTGCAGGGCCGGTTTCCCATCCGGGTGGAGCTGCAGTCGCTGACGGTAGAGGATTTTCTGCGCATCCTGACGGAGCCCAAGGCGAGCCTGACCAAGCAATACTCGGCGCTGCTTGAGACCGAGGGCGTGAAGCTGGAGTTTGCTCCGGAAGCGCTGAAGGAGATGGCGGAGTTTGCGTTCAAGGTGAACGAGCAGACAGAGAACATCGGGGCGCGGCGGCTGCACACCATCATGGAGCGGGTGCTGGAGGATGTGAGCTTCCTGGCGCCGGACGTGGCCAAACGCTCTACCGAACCGGACCAGCCGACCGCGGCTCTCAGCGATGCGATCCGGAACGAGGCATCGACGCCCTTGCCTTACGACGAGCGAATGACGGTGTCGGGGCCGGAGAAGGTTTTCCTGATCACGGATGAGTACGTGAAACAGATGGTGGCGAGCGTGGTGAAGGATCAGGATCTGAGCCGATATATTTTGTAGTTCCGCGCCATTGGCCTGCGATTGGGAAGGCACTTGACTGTGACAACCATCACCGCCAGAACCGTGCGGACGGTGCGATAATCAAGTTTCAAGGGCCGAATCCACACTCGTGGATTCGGCCCTTCGGCTATCAGGGGACCGGAGTACCCCACCCCCCTCCCTGTGGTCCATAATGCGGTACTTTTATGATGTACAACCAGAAAACAATGATGTTAGATAGAAAGCAAGCATTCAAATCATACCGCATCGTGAATTTTCCCGTATTGCGATACAAATTCACCCTTTTAAAGCGCAAACCAAACAGCAATTGCGGTGATTCCATGCCCTCGAGATCCCTAGACAGCGTCCAACCAGGAGACCGCATTTGGCGGCCAACGTCTATTTCGTTGTATGCTTCCCTCGCGGGGAGGAGGGTCGACCTCAATGCACGGACCCATTCGAGTGATCACGGTGGAGCGGGAGTTCGGCAGCCACGGCGCGGAGTTTGCGCATGACCTGGCGGCGCGGCTGGGATGGAAGCTGTACGATTCGGATCTGGTGACGGGAGCGGCGCGCGCGGCAGGTGTGTCGCAGGAGCAGGCCGCCAGGTACGACGACCGGCTCGACCCGTGGTATTACCGCTACGGCAAGGTGTTCTGGCAGGACTCGATGTACTACTCCAACGGGCCCTGCGACGAGCAGGTATTCGACTGCGCCCGGATGTACGCACTGATCCGGAATGAGATAGTGGACGCGGCGAAGGTGGGGAACTGCGTGCTGGTGGGACGAGGTTCTGCGTTTGCCCTGGCGGGGCAGCCTGGCTGCTTTCACATTTTTGTATACGCCACGATGGCGGCCAAGAAGGACTGGTTTGCGCAGACATTTCCGGACAAGGCAGACCGGGCGGAGCACGAGCTGGCCGAGGCGGACAAGCGTCGCGCGGCGGTCGTCAAGCGGTTCTACAACCAGGAGTGGTGCGCGCGCGGGGGCTATCACATGCTGCTGAACTCGTGCATGGGGACCGAGGCGATGATTGCGGCAGCGAGTGCAGGCGCGGGGCTGCGGGTGGCGGAGGCGGTCGCACGATAACAGAGCCGGTCGCTTGTAGCCGGTAGCCAGTAGCTCGTAGCTTCACCGCAAGGCCGTCTCAGCCTAACTAACTACGAGCTACCGGCTACAAGCTCTCGGCTTGTACACGCGGCACCCGTGCGGCGATGCGCGTGAAAACTTCCCAGGGGATGGTTCCTGCGGCGTCGGCGTGGTCAAAGACGGAGATGGTTTCGCCTTGCTGTGAGCCGATGAGGATGACTTCGTCTCCGGGCGCGACGCCGGGAATTTCAGTGACATCGAGGACGGCCTGGTCCATGCTTATACGGCCGACGATGGGCGCGCGCTGGCCGCGGACGAGCAGGCTGAAGCGGTTGCCGAGGCGCCGGTCGAGCCCGTCCGCGTAGCCTGCGGCGATGAGGGCGAGGCGCATGGGCTCGGTGGCGATGAAGGTGCCGTTGTAGCCGACCTCGGCGCCGGCGGGAACGGTGCGCACGCTGACGACGCTGGTTTTCCAGGCGAGGACGGGCTTGAGGCGCGCGGTTGCGGCGGCGAGCGGCGCGGGTTCGCTCGATCCAGCGAACGGCGGGGCGAAGCGTGGGACGACGCCGTACAAGGCTAGCCCGAGCCGCAACATCAGGCGCAGATTCCAGCGTGTGCCGAGAGCGGCGAGCTGGTCCGCGCTGACCGATAGGAGCGCGGCGGTGGCGCCCACGCTGAGCCATTGCGGCTTAGGTGCGATCGCGGGAAGCAGGGCGCGCATGCGGGACAGAGCCTCATCGAGCCGGGCAAGCTGGGCCGCGGTGGTGTGGCCGGTGGTGTCGTCCGAGGCGTAGAGATGGGTCATTACGGCCTGCAGGGCGAAGGGAGAGCCTGAATCAAAGCGCGCAAGGGTGGCAGCCAGATCGTCGAGGCTGACGCCCTGGCGGCTCATGCCGGTGTCCACTTCCAGGTGGACGGGGATGGATGCGGGCGCGGCGTTTGCGGCGCCCGCAGCGAGTGCAAGCTCGTCGAATTGGGTTGCGTCCCACACCACGGCAGTGAGCCGGTGCGCGAGAACAGCAGAGCCCTGGCCGGGGAATATGCCGCCAATCACGAGGATCTGCGCATTGGGGCAGAGCGCGCGAGCCGCAACGCCCTCTTCCACGCTGGTGACGCCTAGCCATTGGGCTCCTGCGCGGATGGATGCGGGCGCGCATAGGGCGAGCGAGTGGCCGTAGGCATCCGCCTTGACGATGGCGAGGCACTCGGTTTCAGGAGGTGCAAGCGAGCGCAGCGTGCGGTAGTTTTCTTCGAGCGCGGCGGAGGAAATTTCCGCCCGGCAGGGGCGCATTGGGAGCGTAGTGTCCAAGGGACAGTTTATCGTGCGGGGCGTGGCCGGCCGCGGCAAGCAGGCTCAGCTCCGGGGATCGAATTTCGGCAGTTGCATCCACTTTAGAGACTTGCCGAGTTTCTCAAAGGACGGATCGGCCGATACAAGGGTTGCCTTCAAAGCGAGAGCCAGAGCCGCGGCAAAACTGTCCGCATAGCCGAGCTTGTATCGATGCTTCAGGGTAGCGGCCCGGACGACCATATTCACGTCGGCTTCGATCATCGTAACCGCATGCTGAAGGCCTCGAATATGCTGGTACGCCCTCTCTTCATCCAGATGCTTGAGCAAGATGTAAAGGATCTCGCCCATATTGATGACGGACATGGAAAGATGCGCTTGCTTGTGTTCGGCCTGCTCAAAGAGGCCGCGCACCTTCTCAACTCCCTTGCCGGCGCCTACGCCGAAGTAGCGAAGAACGGCATTGGCATCGAGAACGTATTCCTTCATTGCCGTTCCTGGCGTTTACGCTCGGCGCGGCGTTCCGCTTCCAGGTCGGCCTCAAGCGGGAAACCCTGAAGGCTGCCCTGCAGCGCGTAGAGGTCCTCGAAATTGTTCGGCTCAAGGATGAGGCGGCCCTGTTCTTCCTGGAACACGACGGTGCTTCCTTCACGGAGGCCGTATCTCTTTCGCAGGCCGGCGGGAATGACGATCTGCCCCTTCGAACTCATCACGGCGGTCGAACGCATTGGCTTACCTCCATATCCAACTTGTCTTACATTATTGTAAGCCATATTAGCCGGCTACAACTCCCATAGCACGTTCCCAGTCTCAGGGGCGCAGAAAATTGGCTCAGCGCGCGCGGGCGAACTCGCTGCGGAAGCGGCTGTAGCTGAAGTAGATGACCAGGCCGATAGCCAGCCAGATGAAGAACGCGATCCAGGTCAGGACTTCCAGGCCCATCATAAGCACGATACAGAAAACGATGGAAAGGACCGGAATCACAGGGCCCAATGGCGCGCGGAAGCCGCGATGGCGGTCGGGCTCGCGGTAGCGGAGGATGAGCACGCCGATGGAGACCAGGACGAAGGCGAAGAGCGTGCCGATGTTGGAGAGGTTGGAGACGGTGCCGATGTCGAGCAGGCCGGCGGGGATGCCGACCACGAATCCGGCGACCCAGGTGGCGAAGGCAGGAGTCCGGTACTGCGGGTGAAGGACGCCGAAGACGCGGGGCAGCAGGCGATCGCGGGACATGGCGAACCAGACGCGGGCCTGGCCAAGCTGGAAAACGAGGATGGACGAGATCATGCCCAGCATGGCGCCGATGAGGACGATGAGGCGGACCCAGTGGAGCTCGTGGGAGCCGGTCTGGATGGTGAGGCGCTTGAGGGCATTGACCACGGGCGCGGCGTCGCCCATGACGGATTGCCAGGGAACGATGCCGGAGAGGACAATGGCAACCCCGCCATAGAGGATGGTGCAGGCGGCGAGCGTCGCGAGGATGCCGATGGGCATGTCGCGCTTGGCGTTTTTGCACTCTTCGGCGGCGGTGGAGACGGAGTCGAACCCGATGTAGGTGAAGAAAATAATGGAGCCGCCGGTGAGGATGCCGCCCCAGCCGTTGGGCATGAAGGGATGCCAATTGTGGGGCTTGACGAAGCTGGACGCGGCGAAGATGAAAGCCAGGATGGCGACGATCTTGACCAGCACGAGGATGTTGTTGGTGCGCGCCGACTCGCGGATGCCGCGGACCAGGATGACGGTCAGGATCATGACGATGAGGAACGCGGGAATATTGAAGCCGAAGTGCCAGCCGGGGTCGTAGAGGTTGTTGCCGGCCAGGTCCTGCAGGCCCGTGGGCAGATACGCGGGCGAGATCCATCGCAGGGATGGATGAATGCCGAACCAATCCATCAGGTCGAGGACGTGGGCGGCAAAGCCGACGCTGACGCTCATGTTGGAGAAGGCGTACTCAAGGATGAGGTCCCAGCCGATGATCCAGGCGACGAGCTCGCCCATGGTGACGTAAGTGTAGGTGTAGGACGACCCCGCGATGGGGATCATGGAGGACATTTCGGCGTAGCAAAGGCCGGTGAAGGCGCAGACGATGGCCACCAGGACCAGCGAAAGCGCGAGGCCGGGACCGGCGCCCGGGCGACCGTTGAGGGCAGTGTGGAAGACCAGCCAGTGAATGAGCGGAGTGTTGGCGATCTGCGGAGTATCGAAGTGCTGGCCCGCCATGGCGGTGCCGATCACCGTGAAGATGCCGGAGCCAATGACGGCGCCGATGCCCAAGGCCGTGAGCGACCAGGGGCCGAGAGTCTTTTTGAGGCCGCCGGGCTCCTCCGACTCGCGAATCAGCTTGTCGATGGATTTGCGGGCAACGAGTTGACTAGCCAGTGCCGTTCTCCTCATCGCGGAAGCGGGGACGTTAGCGACAGCATACAGCCTTCCGGCGAGGGGAAGCAGCCCCTAAGATGAGAGTCGTCAGCTTTCGGCCATCAGCTCTCACTTCGCAGCCGGAAACAACTCGCATCGCGTCTACACCAAAACTTCAGCCTTCAGGACGTTCCGGCTGGAGTGGCCAGAATCGAACTGAAGGCTGAGAGCTGATGGCTGAGGGCTGGCTTACCGCTTGGACTGGCCGCGAATCATCTTCTTGACCTTTTTCTTGGCGGCGCCGCGGGGCGTGGTGCGTTTTGCCTTGGGAGCGGCCTTTTTGCGCGCGGCGCGCTTCACCTTTTTGCGTTCCTGTGTGTCTTCAATCTTCTTTGTATCGGCCACGAGTACCTCTTTCGGATGCGATGGAGCAAATTGCCGGGAATTCCCGAACTGTGCCATCTTATGGTAACAGCCGCTCAAGGGCGGGCGAAAGCAGGCGACAGCGTCTGGACGACGGCGGCGCGGAGGGTGTATTGTCACTGCCGGAGCAGGAGATGTGCGGGCCGGTTTCCCCGTCTGGCAATGCGCGGGCGCAGTTCCCCCGGCCATACCTAATGCGGCGCAACGCAGGCGGCTGTGAGTGATTCCAACCTTGCCGCTCTTTCAGGAGATCGACGTGAAAGGACTGAATTTTGAGCTGGGCGAGTCCATCGCGCTGATGCGCGATACTGTGCACGAGTTTGCGCAGGCGGAGATTGCGCCCATTGCGGCGGACGTAGACCGCAAGAACGAGTTTCCGCGCCGGATGTGGAAGCGGCTCGGCGACCTGGGTTTGCTGGGCATCACGGTGGACGAGGAGTACGGCGGCGCGGAGCTGGGTTACCTGGAGCACGTGGTGGCGATGGAGGAGATTTCGCGGGCGTCGGCTGCGATCGGCCTCTCGTACGGGGCGCACTCCAACCTCTGCGTGAACCAGATTGCCAAGAACGGCACCAAGGAGCAGAAGCTGAAATACCTGCCCAAGCTGATCAGCGGCGAGCATGTGGGTGCGCTGGCTATGTCGGAGACGGAAGCCGGCTCAGACGTGGTGAGCATGCGCCTGCGCGCGGACAAGCGCGGCGACGCGTTTGTGCTGAACGGGGCCAAGATGTGGATCACCAACGGGCCGGATGCTGACACGCTGATCGTGTACGCGAAGACGGACCTGACGGGGGCATCGCGCGGCATTACGGCGTTCATCGTGGAGCGCGGGCTCAAGGGGTTCTCGCATTCGCCCAAGCTGGACAAGCTGGGCATGCGGGGATCGAACACGTGCGAGCTGGTGTTCCGCGACTGCGAAGTGCCGGAGGAAAACGTGCTGGGGCGCGTGGGCGGCGGCGTGCGCGTGCTGATGTCGGGTCTCGATTACGAACGGCTGGTGCTGTGCGGAGGACCGCTAGGCATCATGGCTGCGAGCCTTGATGTGGTGATTCCTTACGTGCACGAGCGCAAGCAATTCGGCAAGCCCATCGGGGAGTTCCAATTGATGCAGGGGAAGCTGGCCGATATGTACGTGGCCTATCACGCGTGCCGCGCCTACGTGTACGCGGTGGCGCAGGCGTGCGACCGCGGCGAATCGGTGCGCAAGGATTGCGCCGGAGCGATCCTGTATTCCGCGGAGAAGGCGACGTGGATGGCCGGGGAGGCGATCCAGACGCTGGGCGGAAACGGCTACATCAACGAGCATCCGACCGGGCGGCTGTGGCGCGATGCGAAGCTGTTCGAGATCGGCGCGGGCACGTCGGAGATCCGGCGCATGCTGATTGGGCGCGAACTGTTCAAGGAGACGGCGTAAGGGAATGAGCGTTCTTTCGTCTCAGGTGCAGACACACAGCGGGGAGTTCCGCAGCAACATGGAGCGGATGCAGGAACTGGTGCGCGACTTGCGCGACAAGACGGCGCAGGCGGCGCTGGGCGGCTCGGAGGCAGCGCGGAAAAAATACAAGTCGCGGGGAAAGCTGTTTGTGCGCGAACGCATAGACCTGCTGCTGGATGCGGGGACGCCGTTTCTGGAGCTATCGGCTCTGGCGGCCAACGGCATGTACGGCGAAGACGTGCCGGGCGCGGGGCTGTTAACGGGGATTGGGCGGATCAGCGGAAACGAATGCGTGATCGTCGCCAATGACGCTACGGTGAAGGGCGGCACGTATTTCCCGCTGACCGTGAAAAAGCATCTGCGCGCGCAGCACATCGCGCTTGAGAATCATCTGCCGTGCGTGTACCTGGTCGATTCCGGCGGCGCGTTCCTCCCATTGCAGGACGAGGTGTTCCCCGATCGCGAGCACTTTGGCGCCATCTTCTACAACCAGGCGAATCTGAGCGCGAAGGGCATTGCCCAAGTGGCGTGCGTGATGGGCTCATGCACCGCGGGCGGCGCCTACATCCCCGCGATGAGCGATGAGGCTGTGATCGTAAAGGAGCAGGGCACGATCTTCCTGGGCGGTCCGCCGCTGGTGAAGGCGGCAACGGGCGAAGAGGTGACCGCGGAGGAGCTGGGCGGCGCGGATGTGCACACGCGCATCTCCGGCGTGGCAGATTACTTTGCCGAAGACGATGCGCATGCTCTGGCGATGGTGCGGAGGATTGTTTCCAACCTGAACAGGCCCAAATCGGCGGGTCCGCAACAGAAACCTGAGGATCCGCTGTTTGATGCGGAGGAGATTTACGGCATCGTGCCCGCGGACACGCGCAAGCCCTATGACGTGCGCGAGGTGATTGCGCGCATGGTGGACGGCAGCCGGCTGGACGAGTTCAAGCAGCGCTATGGCACAACGCTCGTCACTGGATTCGCCCACATCTGCGGATACACGGTCGGCATCCTGGCTAACAACGGCATCCTGTTTTCGGAGTCGGCGCTGAAGGGCGCGCACTTCATTGAACTGTGCGCACAACGCGGCATTCCGCTGGTATTCCTGCAGAACATCAGCGGGTTCATGGTGGGCAAGAAGTACGAAAACGGCGGCATTGCCCGGGACGGCGCCAAGATGGTGACTGCGGTGTCATGCGCGCGAGTGCCCAAGTTCACGGTGCTGATAGGCGGCAGTTTCGGCGCGGGGAATTACGGTATGTGCGGGCGCGCCTATGGCCCGCGTCTGCTGTGGATGTGGCCGAATGCGCGCATCAGCGTGATGGGCGGCGAGCAGGCGGCAACGGTGCTGGCGCGGGTGCGGCGCGATTCGCTCGAGGCCGGCGGCAAGAAGTGGAGTGCGGAGGCGGAAGAGGAATTCAAAGCGCCGATCCGCGCGCAATACGAGGAGCAGGGCAATCCCTACTACGCGACGGCGCGGCTTTGGGATGACGGAATCCTGGATCCTGTGGAGACGCGGCGCGCGCTGGGGCTGGGACTTGCAATGGCACAGAATGCGCCGGCGGAAGCAACGCGGTTCGGCGTGTTCCGGATGTGAGCAGAGGATGAGCGAAAGAACGGTGGAGTTGGAACGGCGGGGCGCTGCGGCATGGGTGTGGATGAACCGGCCGGAGGTGCACAACGCGCTGAATGAAGAGCTGATTGCAGAGCTGACGCAGGCGTTTCACGCGCTGGGCCAGGATGCCGGCGTCCGTGCGATCGTGCTTACAGGCCGCGGCAGGAGCTTCTGTGCCGGAGCGGATGCGGACTCAATGCGACGCCAGGGAGAGATGAGTCCGCATGAGAATCTCGAAAATGCGCGTGCACTTGCGGAGTTTTTTCGTGTTATCGCGTTCTGTGCAAAGCCGACGATCGCGCGGGTGAATGGAGCGGCGATCGGCGGTGGACTGGGACTGGTATGCGCGTGCGATATCGCGGTGGCAGTGCGAGAGGCGAAGTTCGCGACGTCGGAGGTGCGGCTCGGCCTGATTCCCGCGACCATTGGGCCCTACGTGGTGCGTGCGATCGGTGAGCGATGGGCGAAGCGGCTCTTCCAGACGGCGGAGCGGATCACTGCCGCGCAGGCGGAGCGGATTGGCCTTGTGCATGAGGCGGTTGAGCCCGAAGCGCTGGATGCGCGCATTGAAACGATCGTGAACGACCTGGCGGCCGGAGCACCGGCGGCACAGAGCGCGGCAAAAGAGCTGATCGATGCGGTAGCGGGCAGGCCGATCACGCCCGAGCTGATCGAAGACACGGCGATGAGGATTGCAACAATCCGCGCAAAAGAGGAAGCGCGGCAGGGGTTGAGCGCATTTCTGGAGAAGCGCCCGGCGGCATGGACGCGCGCAAATAAGAGCAACGATGTTTGAGACGATCCTGATAGCGAATCGCGGCGAGATTGCGTGCCGCATCATCGCAACGTGCCGCCGAGTGGGGATTCGTGCCGTTGCGGTCTACTCCGACGCGGATGCGAAGAGCCGGCACGTACGGCTGGCAGATGCGGCGGTGCGGATCGGGCCTGCGCCGTCGCGCGAGAGTTATCTGAACATTGAGCGCATTCTCGACGCTGCCAAGCAGACGGGCGCGCAAGCCATCCATCCGGGCTACGGGTTTCTCGCGGAGAACGCGGATTTTGCCGAGGCGTGCAAGCAGGCCGGTGTCGTCTTCATCGGGCCGCCCGCAGCGGCGATCCGCGCCATGGGCTCGAAGGCCGCAGCCAAGGAATTGATGCGCAAGGCGGGCGTGCCGCTGACGCCGGGCTATGACGGCGCGGAGCAGTCGCCGGAGTTCCTTCAGGCGCAGGCGGACGCGATCGGCTATCCCGTGATGATCAAGGCCAACGCAGGCGGAGGCGGCAAGGGCATGCGGCGGGTGGATGCGCCGGAACAATTCGCGGCGGCGCTGGCGAGTTGCCGGCGCGAGGCGGCTTCGGCTTTTGGCGATGATTCGGTGTTGCTGGAGAAATATCTGCTCGAGCCGCGGCATGTGGAAGTGCAGGTTTTCGGAGACATACAGGGAAATGTGGTGAGCCTGTTCGAGCGCGATTGCAGTGTGCAGCGGCGCCATCAGAAGGTTATTGAGGAAGCGCCCGCGCCGCTGATCTCCGATGAGCTGCGCAAGTTTCTCGCTGAAGCGGGCCGCAGTGCGGCGCGCGCCGTCGGCTATGTTGGTGCCGGCACCGTGGAGTTCCTGCTCGATCGTGACGGAGGCCTGCACTTCATGGAAATGAACACGCGCCTTCAAGTCGAGCATCCGGTCACGGAGATGATCACCGGCCTTGACCTGGTGGAGTGGCAGTTGCGCGTGGCCGCGGGGGAGCCGTTGCCGCTCACACAGGAACAGATCGCGATGCGCGGGCATGCCATCGAAGCGCGCATCTACGCGGAAGATCCGGCGCACGAGTTCCTTCCGTCGATCGGAAAGATCGTTCATCTGCGCGCGCCGGCTGTGTCGGAACATGTCCGCATCGACTCGGGAGTGGAGCAGGGCGATGCCATCACGCCGTACTACGACCCCATGATCGCCAAGCTGATTGTGTGGGACGACACGCGCGAGCTGGCTGTACGGCGGATTGCGGAAGCCCTCGGCGAATTCCAGATCGTCGGCGTAGCCAACAACGTGGAGTTCCTGCGCCGGCTCGCAACCAGCCCGTCATTCGCTGGCGCGCATCTTGACACGAGCCTGATCGAACGCGAGCGGGAGTGGATTCAGGCGCAAGCCGGCGAGCCTCCGCGGGAAGCGTTTGTGCTGGCAACTCTCGCTGTGCTGCTCCGTGTCGTGCGGCCGCCATTCGAAGGTGAAGCGGATTCGCCGTGGGCGGCTCGCGACGGCTGGCGTCTTGGCTCGCGGCTGGAGCGGACGCTGCGCTTTGAGAATCGCGAGCGCCCAGCGGAAATCAAAGTCCAGTACGGCGTCCGTGGATTCCGCATGACCTTTGGCGGTTCGGATCTCGACGTGAGCGGCGAGCTGCGCGATGACGGCGAGATCGGCGCACTGATCGACGGCCGGCGGGTGACCGGGACTGTGGTTCCTCTGCGCGACGCGCTTCACGTGTTCCTGGAGGGCCAACACTTCGTCTTTATCTACGACGATCCGCTGGAGGTTGAGGCACGCCACCACGCCGCCGAAGGCAACCTGACCGCTCCAATGCCGGGAAGGGTGGTTGCGCTGGCAGCAGCGCTGGGCGAGCATGTTGATAAGGGAGCGCCGCTGATGGTGCTGGAAGCCATGAAGATGGAATGCACCATCTATGCGCCCGCCGCGGGCTGCGTGGAGTCATTTCTCTTCGCGCCCGGCGACCAGGTAAGCGAGGGCGCAGAATTGCTGAAGTTTGCCAAAGAAGCGAGCGAAAAGTAATGGCGGAGCCCGTGCGCATTGTCGAGGTGGGACCGCGGGACGGTTTGCAGAACGAGAAGCAAACGGTGCCCACTGAGACCAAGATCGAGCTGATCGGCATGCTGGCCGACGCAGGCCTGAAAACAATTGAGGCAACGGCGTTCGTTTCACCAAAATGGATTCCGCAGATGGCCGATCACGCTGAAGTTCTGCAGGCTCTGCCGCGGCGAGAGGGCGTGACCTACCCGGTCCTGACGCCGAATCTGAAGGGATTCGAGGCTGCCGTGGCCGCGGGAGCCAACGAGGTTGCAGTGTTCGCGGCCGCGTCGGAAACGTTCTCGCAGAAGAACATCAATTGCAGCATTGCGGAAAGCCTGGAACGCTTCGCGCCCGTCTTTGCCGCGGCCCGCGCTGCGAACGTGCGTGTGCGCGGCTATGTCTCGTGCGCGCTGGGTTGTCCGTACGAGGGCGCAGTGCCTCCCGAGCACGTCGCGGATGTCGCGGCAAAGCTCGTTGATGCTGGCTGCTATGAAATCTCCCTCGGCGACACCATCGGCGTGGGCACGCCAAATCGCACCCGCGATGTGATCGCCCGCGTGTCCGGGCGCGTTCCAATTGCCGCGCTCGCCGGGCATTTTCATGACACCTATGGCCAGGCGCTGGTCAATATCTACGCCGCAATGGAAATGGGTGTGCGCGCCTTCGACGCTTCCGTCAGCGGATTGGGCGGCTGTCCGTATGCGCCCGGAGCGGCAGGAAACGTCGCCACCGAAGACTTGGTCTACATGCTCAACGGAATGAGCGTGGACACCGGAGTGGATCTGGACCGGCTCATCGCCGCGGGCGCGTTCATCTGCGGCAAGCTCGGGCGCCAGACGCAGTCGCGTGTGGCAAAAGCGCGCGAGCAGCGCTGACTGAAATCAGTCGACGAGCTTCGCTTCGGTCTTCGACTCAATCTCCTCGCGCGTGACGCCCGGTGCAAGCTCCACCAGCTTCAGGCCGCCCGGAGTAACGTCAAGCACACACAGATCGCTGACAATGCGGCCAACCACGCCCGCACCGGTGAGCGGGAGGCTGCACTGGTGCAGGATCTTCGGCTCGCCGCTCTTTGACGTGTGCTCCATCAGCGCAATCACGCGGCGCACTCCGGCCACCAGGTCCATGGCGCCGCCCATGCCTTTGATCATCTTGCCGGGGATCATCCAGTTGGCCAGGTCGCCGCGCTCTGAAACCTGCATGGCGCCAAGGATGGCAAGGTCAATGTGGCCGCCGCGGATCATGCCAAATGAATCGGCGCTCGAAAAAAAACTCGCCCCCGGCAGCGCAGTCACCGTCTGCTTGCCCGCGTTCACCAGGTCGGAGTCCACTTCCTCTTCCGTGGGAAACGGGCCGATACCCAGCAATCCATTCTCCGATTGCAGCGTGACGTGGATGCCCGCGGGGATGTAGTTGGCCACCAGCGTGGGAATGCCGATGCCAAGGTTGACGTAGAAGCCGTCTTCCAGCTCCTGCGCCGCGCGTTGCGCCATCTGTTCACGAGACCATGCCATGCTCTGCTTCCTATGCCTTCCTGACTATGCCTTCCGGATCGTCCGCTGTTCAATGCGCTTCGCGGGATGGGGATTGTGCACGATGCGCTGCACGAAGATGCCGGGAGTATGAACCTGGTCGGGATCGAGTTCGCCCACCTCGACCAGAATCTCCACCTCCGCCACCGTGATGCGGCCGCAGGTGGCCGCGTTTGGATTGAAGTTGCGCGCGGTTTTGCGGTAGATCAGGTTGCCTTCGGTGTCGCCCTTCCACGCCTTCACCAGCGCAAGATCGGCGCGGATGCCGCGCTCCAGGATGTAGATGTGGCCATCGAACTCGCGGTGCTCCTTGCCTTCGGCCACCATGGTGCCCACGCCCGTGCGCGTATAGAAGCCGGGAATGCCGGCGCCGCCTGCCCGCAGCCGTTCCGCCAGCGTGCCCTGCGGGCAGAACTCCACTTCGAGAGTGCCGGTGAGAAACTGCCGCTCGAATTCGCGGTTCTCGCCAACGTAGCTGGAGATCATCTTGCGGATCTGGCCGCTTTCGAGCATCAGCCCCAGGCCCCAGCCGTCCACGCCCGCATTGTTGCTGGCTACTGTGAAGCCTTTCTTACCGGTATCGCGCAAGGCCTGGATCAGCGCTTCGGGAATCCCACAAAGGCCGAAACCGCCAACGGCAACGGTCATGCCGTCTTCCACCATGCCGGCAAGGGCGGAGTCCGCATTGGGGAAGATCTTGGAACGAGCCAACGAAGGAACCTTTCAGGGCGTGCCTCTTGCCCGCACGTAGTATGCGAGGCTACACGCCGGGCGCGCAATAGCGCAGTCCGTGGATTACTGCGCGCTGCATGAACCGCGCTCGCCACGCGCTCCGCATTTGCCAGTCCGCGGCCCGGGCATGAAATACTCTCCTCGGCGGTTCGCTCAAGCGCCAATCCCTTTGCCTTGTGAGTGCGTGCCTTGGAACGAATGCTGTATATCGCGCGTCTGGAGCGCAAGGTCTGCCTCTCGGAATCGGCCCAGTGCTTCCATCTGGAGTTCGTAGTCGATGAGATGGAGAACTTTGGTTTCACGCCCGGCCAATTCATCTCCACAGTCGCCGTTGACTCCCGCGGTAAGCAGCAGACGCGGGCATATTCCGTAGCATCGGCCTCGCGCGGCAACCGCTTTGACCTATGCGTGAACCGCGTGGAAGGCGGGTTTTTTTCCAATCACCTGGCCGACCTCACCGATCTGCCCACGGGTGGAACGGTCGAGTTCTACGGCCCCCACGGGTTCTTCCTGCTTCACTCGCCCCTTACAGATTCCATCTTCATCTCCACCGGTACCGGCATCGCTCCGGTGCGCGCATACGTGCAGTGGCTCTTTCCTCAGGATGGCCCGGACCGCAGCGAGGGCAAGCAGATCTGGTGCGTGTTCGGGACGCGCCACGAGTCGGAGATTTATTACTGCGACGAGTTCGAGGCGCTGGCCCGCCGCAATCCGAATTTCCATTACCTCTCCACGCTGAGCCGCGCGGACGAACGCTGGACCGGGTTGCGCGGGTACGTGCAGGAGCACGTGGCCACCATCGTGGAGCAGCGCGCAGCAAAGCTCAATCAGCCGCTGCCAGTCCCGCCGGTCGACCCTGCCATGCCCGCAACGGACCTCAAGTTCGACATCTACGCCTATGTTTGCGGCCTGAATAACATGATCACAAGCGTGCGCGAAAAGCTGAAAAGCTACGGCTGGCACCGCAAGCAGATTGTCATCGAACGGTACGACTGAGGCAGAGATCGCGGGACCTGAGATCAGAATAGGCTCATAGCTCCAGAATCGAGTAGCTGAAGGAATTGGCAGCTCGTCTCAGACCAAGTTAAGCTGGGGGAAATTCAATAACGAGCGAAGCTCCAAGGGGCTTTAATGGAAATCAGATACTCACTGACGCGGGCAGAAATTTTCCTGTCTTTTCTGCAAGCTATGGCGAAATCTCCGAAACTGCTGGCCAAGGTTCTGGTCTTCTGCCTCCTTCCGGGGGCGGTTGGGGTCACCGTGAGCGGAGTCCTTACTCGCCGACTGACTTTCGGAGATGCAGTCTCGATCATTCTATGGATGATAGGCGCATTCTGTTTCATGGTTTTGTGGCTCTTCATCAGGGGCAAAACGGCTGAGCGCACGCTGAGCGTTTCCGAGGCAGGTATTTCTACAACGATAGGAAAACTCCGTGGCGAGATCGCTTGGGGCAAGATCGCGGACGTGAAAGAAGCCGGTCGGCATATCCTAGTTATTGGGTCGTCTGGGAACGCCTTCTTCATCCCAGATCGCGCCTTCAGCAGCCCGGATCAAAAGATGAAATTCATTTCAGATGTCCGTGAATGGCGTGGCTCGCGCCTCATACTCTGAGAATTCTGCCTGTTGGTTTGCCGTTATAGCGGACAACAAGACCTTCCACAAGCGACATATCGCCGGGCCACAAAGCTGCGGTCGGCGCGTGAGCCGTCGCCAACCCCCTCAGCATCCCTTCGCGTCGGCATATCTCCGCTGGATGACCTTCTTGTCGGCGGCCGTCTTGGCAGCCCTCTGAGAAAGATGCTCGATCAATTGCTCCACAGTGCTGACGTCGCTGAGAGCCAGGCTCTCCGCGCCGTGTGCCGAGGCCGACACCTGCTGCTTCAGACCGGGATCCTGAATCTGCGTCCACGCGGCCAGGGCGTCGTCGCCGTAGTCGATTTCGGGCAGCACGTCGGCGTGGAGCTTGCCGATGATCGGAGCAAACTTCGACAGGTACCTCCCCGCCAGCGCGATCCGCTTGTCGGCAAACTGAAGCTCGAAGTCGCGCGTCGTCACACCGGATGGGACGCCCGCTTCGCCACTTCGGCAGACGGGGAGCTTGGCCTGCTCGGCGGCCTCCTGGGTGTCGAGCGCGGCCGCGTCCGCGTCCCACTGCGATTCCAGCTCGTTCACCTCTTTCATCACCGCGGTCACGTCCTCCAGGACCTGCGCGCTGCCTGAGTACACGCCGATCTTCTGGAGCTGTGCCTGGTCCGCGGGAGAGACAGCCCGGGCCGCGTTCTGCGGCTGCATCTGACGCGCCAGGGCCATCAGCTGATCGGGCGTCATGTTCTTCAGCTCGGCCTGCCCTTCCGGAGTGCCGTACTTCTGCGCCATTTGCTGTGCGGCGGAAACCTGCTGCTGCGTCTGCGACTGGCTGGGCAGGTTGGCCTGCGCCTGGTCGCGCATAACGTCGTTGATGCCATTTTTTACGTTATTAAAGGCATCACCAGAAGTGAGCGTCCCCTTGCCGTCGTCAACCCACTGCGCATAAGCCGAATTTCCGTCGCTGGGAAGCGCCGGTACCTGGGCCAGCCACATGCGGCCGTTGAAGTCCTTTGACACTGCCCACGCGGCGGCAGAAAGCAACACGATGACAGTGGCGATAAGCGCCCGATTTTTCATGGATTCCTCCCGACCCTTCCTGCTGTGGCCGCTGAAGAGCCAGCGTCGATGCAGTGCAGAAGGGGATCGAACCTCGGCCGAGGGATAGATTGAAGATGCAGCTGGAAAAGACTGGGCAGAGCGTAGCAGAATGAAAAGGCGCCGGTCAACCGCGGCGTCCGGCCCGCAATCAACGCATGGCTCAGAAGGCGTCGCGCCGCCACGACGGAGCATTTACCGGACCTTCATCAGAGTCTCTATCAATATTTCCCTGCGCTGGTTGGCGTTGCCATCCGAGTAGTGCAACACACGCATCCACACAAAGGATGCGGCTACGGCCAACACCAGGAATATGGGCACGGGCAACCACCGGATCTTCAAAGACCAGCTCAGCCAAAAGACCAACACCCCGGCTCCCAGCACTCCCATCTGAATTAAAGCGGCTGGCAGCGTATTTGCCTGCGCTCCCGCCGGCCGCGTGATCCGGCCGGGATTAATGCGGTACGGCACTGAGAGTGAAAAGATGATTCCCGCGGCCAAATTGCACGGCAGCGCAAAAACAAGCCACGCGCCGGTAGCCGCCAGGACCGCAAACGGCGGAACTCCCAACCGAAGACAGCTCAGGACGCCCGCGCCGAAGCCTACGAGCGCGAACAGGATGGAGTGCAGCAGATTCTTGGCCAATAACACTGTCCTGATTGGTGTGGGAGAAATGAACAACAACTGAATCCCCGCTTCTTCAGCGCCCAGATTGTTGTAAAACACTCCCGTAAAACCCATCAGTGCATAGGACACACACAAAGGAAACGCATACGGAAACGACTTCATGTCACTCATAGGGCCGTGCGGAAACACGCCCGCAATCACAAGCACGAACAGCATGGGCACGCTCATCGCCCAGAGTAATGGCATCGTGCGCATCAGGGCCCGCAGTTCCTTCTCCACGATTGCGGCAAACGGGCCAGATCCGCCCAAAGTCCAGCCGGCCCCTCGCGCGATCGCTTGGTCTCGGCTTGGAGCCCAACTCAGGTTTTGTCCCCGATACTGCGCCCTGAGACGGCCAGCCAAGGCACCTCCCGCCAGAAGCGTCCAAAGCCCGAGCATACCCAGTGACCCAAACCCCGCCGCAGGTTTTCGCTCCACGGCCTGCCGCAACGTGCGCGCATCAAGCCCGGGCGGCAGCCATTGCTGTACCAGGTTTGCGGTCTTCAGCAGCGGCGCGTATTTGCCCAGTGCTTCGCGTAGAGGCGCCGGTTGTTCCTTGTGGCTCTTCTCGCCCGCAAAGCGCTTCTGGTTCCACACTGAATTGATCAGCAGGAGGCTCACTATCAACACCATGAACATTGCGCCCAGAATCTCCCGGGTCTTCCGCTGCGCCAGCCAGCGGTCAATCCAGGCAAAGACAGCGCGCACCAGCAGGATGTTGAAGACCGAGAACACCAACAGTCCGAGCGTCGTCCACAAATACAAATCCGGACGCGCCATCACGATTCCAAGCCAAACGCCCAAACAGCAGAGCACACCGACAATGGTGGAAGCTTCCATCAGGCCGGAAATCAGATAGAGAAGAAAATACGAACCGAAACGCAGAGGAAAGCGGAGCAGAACTGCCAGATCCGACTGCTCCTGAAACGAGGCTACGAGCATCGGGAACATCAACCAGAGAAAGCTGATTGCCCAAAACAGGATCGGCAGATACTGCCATGATGCCTGTGATGCTACTGAGTAAGCTGCGACCCAAAGGCCCATTCCCAAACCCAGCCCCAGGACGGAATAGAATGTCCACGCAATCCCCGTGGCGCCCAGGTCGAGCACGCCGTGGATCGAGCGGAGACCATTCATAAACATCCGCCAGCGCATTTGGGCCAGGGCCGCGTACTGCGTCCAGGCTTCTGGCCCGAGCATTCCCCCGCCTGCCTCGTTCACTCCAATTCTGATTACGCCAGCCATGAAAGTTCCTGCGTCGACTCCTGGTGATCGTCTGCTCTCAAAATCGCGGGACAATCCTCTCCAATGCGAGCCCTTGTTATAGCTGAGCGGCTCCGCCAACGGCCTAGCGTTTTACAGATTGAACAGCTCCCGCAGCCGCCGGGTCTGCGCGCGGCTCACCGGAATCTCCGTCTGTTTCTTGTCGTTCATGCGCAACTGGTAGCTGGACTTGAACCAGGGCACCACCTCACGGATGTGATTGATGTTGACCACAAAGCCGCGGTGGGCGCGCCAGAAGACCGCCGGATCCAGCAGATCGAGCAGCTCTTCCAGGGTCCGGCACTTGGACTGGCCCTCGAAGTTCTGCGTGACCACGCGGATCACGCCCTCGTCGATGGCCGCGTAGCAGATCTCCGCCTGGTCGATGAGCAACAAGCGGCTTTGTGCCTGGACAATGAGTTTGGCGGGCTGCTGCGCTGCCTGCGGCCGGTGAAGCAGCCGCAGCAGCGCGTCGATCTGCGCCTCCGGCGCCGCCGCGGCCGGGCCGGAGGCGATGCGCGCCTTTACCCGCTCCACCGCCTGCTCCACGCGGTCGCGATCGAACGGCTTGAGCAAGTAGTCAACCGCGTTCACGTCGAACGCGCGGACAGCGTATTGATCGTAAGCCGTGGCAAATACGATCTGCGGCAGCGCTGCCCGCTCCGCTCCGGAATGGACATGCGCTTCCCGGTCTCGCAGCCGCTTCAGCACTGCAAACCCGTCCAGGCCCGGCATCTGCACATCGAGGAAAACAAGATCGGGATGGTGTTCTTCGATCAGATCGACGGCTTCAATTCCGTTGGCGCCCTGCGCCACCACGTCCACACCGCCCACCGACTCGAGCAGGTATTTCAGCTCGGAGCGAGCCAGTTGTTCGTCATCGATAATGAGCGCGGACAGGGTCATGCCAAACGTAGATTGTAGGAAGCCAGCCCTCCGCCTGTCACTTTGATCACTGATCACTGATCACTGAAAACTGCCTTTAATCTCCCATCATGCGCAGGCGGGCCGGCATGTGGTCGGCGGCCAGCTCATGGCCGCAGCGCGTGCAATACAAGTCCGTGGTGCGGACGGTGCGGAAGCAGTTTCCGCAACTTGCCGTCAATTGGTAACTGCACTGGGGGCAAAAGTGGAAATCGCTCTGTACGAAGGTGCCGCAGGCGGCGCAGCGCGAAACCAATGGCTGCCGCAGCAGGAAATAGAGGACCGCGCCAATGCCCCCCGGCATCACGAAGCAGATCAGCATCCAGAAGCGCGCGCTCATGGTGCGGCGCGGCGCGTCCTTGCTGACGTAGCCGATCATGAGGAAATAGAGCGACGCCAGCAAACCCCAGGAAAGATTGAAGTAAATGCGAAAGCCGAGCGGCGGCCCCGGATGATGCCGCTGGTCTGGCAGGACGAACCAGAAGTAGTACTCCACCGCGACGAAGGCGGCGACCGCAATAATGATGGACCAAAGCGGAATCAGCCGCGGGTCGTCGTCTACCGCAATGTTCTTCAAATCTCGCATAGATTGCCCTCCCGCGGGAGGGATTCCATCCGTCTTAGAGCGCAGAATAAGCGATCCTTAAAGAATGGACGGAGCCGCCCGAAGGGAAGTTGCGCCGGTCCCCGGACGCGCGACTGTTACCTGTTGAGGGAGACGTACTTCCGCCCGCTGTACAGCCGGTAACCGCCAGCCGGATCTGAGGTCACCTGCAGCGGCATGGGGCGCTTCATGGCGTCGTCGCTGGTGGAACTGACGCTGAGCACGTCGTGGCCGCCCACGTCTGTGAGGACGAACTTGTCGCCGGTGACGAACCCGAATCCGTAGACGCCGGCGGGAAGATCCTGGCCGCCGATTTTGAGTGGAACTTCGGCGATGAAGTAGCCCTGGTACTTTGTGGCCACATCGCTCGAGTAACCGCTGTTGTCAACCAGCGTGGCCAGCACGTAAGAGCCATCGGAAAACTTGACCCCGCCCGAGTTCCGCAACTGTGTGGGAGCCGACTGCCCCTTGTAGTAAACCGACGGGGGCAGCAGCTTCTGCGTGTCGGTACGGGTCAGGATGGCGCCTGATGCCTGGGCAAAGGCCGGAACCGACACTACAACCGTGACCGCAAGGGCGGCGATCTTCGCAAATCCTGTCAAGCGCATGCTGTTCTCTCCTTGGTATGGATAGCTGAGTGCGTACCGGAGTATAGCGCATTGGCGCACGAACGGGGGCGAAGAACGCTCGCGCACTGAAACCTCCTCACCGCGGATTGGCCGCATCTCACCCGTCGAGGGTTACGGGAGGTGGAGAAATGAAGTGGCTTTCAGAGGATTTCAGGAATCTGCACGCACTGTATGTGAACCAGCTTCGGGTACTGCTTTCCGCCGAGGAGCTTATGGTGCGCGAGTTGCCGAACCTTGTGGTGCGTGCGACCGACGAGGAGCTGCAAGAGGCTTTCCGGACGCACCTCCTGGAGTCCGAAGAGCACATCCGGCGTCTGGAGCGGCTCCTGGCCGGGGAAAAGAGGAAGAATCCGGCGGCGGATGCCACGGGACCGCAGAAATGCAAAGTCATGGGAGCAATGACGAACGAGGCGGAAGACATGATTATGGACGCGCGCGACGCATGGGTGAGAGATGCGGCCCTGATTGCCGCGGCGCAGCGCGTGGAGCATTATGAAATCGCCGCCTATGGGACGCTGCGGCAATGGGCCTGGCTGCTGAACGACGCCGAGGCCGCGGACGTGCTGGACCAGACGCTGAAGGAGGAAGGGCACGCCGATCACCTGCTGACAGCGATCTCGGAGCGGGTGAATCCCAAGGCGAAGAGAGCGGCCTGAGCGCGGTTTTCGGTTCGCAGAGATCCTTTCAGGCCTAAGGAAGATTTGACAGACTCTGCCGTCTGGTTTGTTCTTTCTGACTGATGAAGCGATGGTTACGGGCAGAGCTGCGTCAACATCGGCGCGCAAGGTGCAGTGTTGTATGGCAGATTCCGATGCAATAAGTATTAAAACTAAAATAGAATCAAGCGTTTATCTAAGATAATGGCGAATCCGGGGGGGGGTACTTTCCCGCCTGAAAGGCAATGGAACTTCCGGCCGGAAGCTCCCTAAAGAGACTATGCAGCGTGCCGGCGCGGTCAAGATATGGCGGCCGTCACCCGGCGCGAAAAGTTTGCAGACGGAAACCCGCCGCGTTGCTATGATAGCTCGTTCCGGAGCTTGTGAAAGATGGACTCCTTCGTATCGAAGATCGTCGGCGGGCTCATGAAGGGCAGCTTGCTTGAAAAGCTGTCGTATATCTCGAACATTCTGGCGTTCCTGGTCGTGCTTCCCACGATGGTGGCGACCTACTACCAGGCCTACAAAGCGCGGCAGGAGGCGAAGCGGGAACGCGAGAGCCGTCTGGACAGCGCCCAGTGCCTGGAGTTCGTTTCCGGAGACGGGACGTGCATCAACCTGGTGCCGCTGGAGACGCTGCACTCGCTGCCCAAACCGGGGGACGTGGTGATGCTGCCGGCGCACGGTATATGCGGATCGAGTGAATTTCTGCCGGGCGCGTACCTGGTGGAGTCCATCGAGCACTTCTACTCGCATGTGGAAGGCTGCAAGGATGGCCGGCCCAATGAGGCGCGGCTGACCAAGACGGTGGCGCAGGTCACGTCGCTGAATCCGACGCTGGCACCGGAGGCGGCGGAGGCGCGGGCGCGGAGGTGAGATTCGTGGTCTCCCAGGTCTCGGATCCTCAACGAGTTGCGGCAGTTTGACGGGGCGAGTCGGTTCGATCAGCGATACGCTTCGCGGCGGTGCTTCACGGCGAGGACTTCGATCGTGGTTTCACCCCTGAATTCGAAGAAGAGACGGTGGTCGCCGCAGCGAAGACGGAAGCCCGTCTGCGGAGGCTTGAGCTTCTTGACGTCGCCGCTACGAGTCCCCAGATACCGGTCGACGCAGTGAAGGATGTCGAGCGCGGTCGCGCGGTCAATTGCCCGCAAGTGGACACGGGCCTCCTCCGACCACACTACGGAAAGACGGCTCCCGGCTTGCTCTCCGCTCACAGACCAAACTCGCGGAGGATCTCATCATGGGGAATGCCCTCGCCACGCGCGAGCGAAGCACGGGCGCGATCCAGTGTCGCGGCGGTCTCCTCATTGACGTCTTCTTCTTCGACCGGAGCCTTCGCCAATGACTTCGAGATTGGTTCGAGCATCACCTCAAGAAGCCCTCGGACGGCGCGGACCTTCTCGTCAGGAAGGGCATCGAGCAGAAAATGAGCTTGCTGTCGCTCTGAATCGATGTGGATTTCCGACATTTGCGCTCCTGAGGCCGCACAGTGTGCTGTATCCAGCAGTCTAGGCGTTTGTTTGCTTACAGGCAATGGGGGAAACTGGTGGTCACGTCGCTGCATCCGACGCTGGCACCGGAGGCGGCGGAGGCGCGGGCGCGGAATCAGGCTGTCCGTTTCCTTGCGAACACGCGGCGGAGGAGTCGCCCGAATGTGCTGTGCATCAGGCGCGTCTGCTCGGCCTTGAGGCCGGCATAGGACTTGCGCACGTAGACGTCGAACTCGGGCGGCCAGCCGATCGTGGAGCGGCGCTCGGAGTAGTCGCCCTTGTTCCACTTGCGCAGAACGGCCTTGTAGCCAACAACGTGGGTGACGAAGTCGAGCAGGCACTGCGGCATTTGTTCTTCGACAACAAGGTATGCCTTTTCGATAATGATCTTTTCGCGCACGTCGTTCAGGGGCATGAAGATGGCGCGCATCCACAGCTCCCACTCGCCGAGCTCGGAGTCGAGGATAGGGTAGCTTTGCGCCTTGCCCAGCCGCGCGAGCAGTGATCGGTAGGCGATGTTGCCGGCCTCGGAGGCCACGTAGAGGGGCCCGTAAAACTCGTTCAGGCGCTTGTTGACGAGGTCGAGCTTGTCGCGGCGGCGCGCCAGGATGTGGGCGCTGGCAAAGGTAATGGCGTAGCCCGCGAAGGCTACAAGCACGGTGAGGATGGCGGCATTCTGGAGAATGCTGGGCACCGAGAGTGCGGAAAAGTCCATGGGCTTTAATCCTTGGGGGAGTATAGCGGCGGGGCGGAGCGCTGGAATGTGACGGATGACAGGCCACAGCGGCCAAGGGATCAGTGATCAGGAGCTCTATTCGGACGACGTAGAATGGCGTCAATCATGAGAGTGCTGGTTTCGATTGTCCTAGCAGTTCTAGCTGCCGCTTGTGCCAATGAGTGCTTTGGCCAGCAGACTTCGTTTCCGACGCGGCTGGGGGACGAGTGCGACCTATCGATCCTTGGAGCAACGGACACCAAGGGATTCTTGGAGTTCGACACGGAGCTGCGGGCAGCACTGACGAAGCAGGACCCAGTTGCGCTGGCGTTTCTGGTTCGGTTTCCGCTGGATGTGAACGAGGCTCCTGGCGATAGTTATTCGCTGAACGACGCGGGCGCGTTGCAAAGGCATTTCGTCCAGGTCTTTGGGGCGAAGGTCCGCCAGGCCGTGCTGAACTCGCCGGTGAGGGCGCTGATGTGCCGCGACGAAGGCGTGATGTACGGCAACGGCGAGGTCTGGGTGGAGGCGACGAAGTTTGGCTACGCGGTGTCTGCGGTGAACGTCGAAGCCGCCGCTGCCGCAACGGGCGCAGCGCGGCCCCAGATCAAATACGAGTGCCAGACGGAGAAGCATCGCATCGTGATCGATGAAGGGGCAGATAGGGCGGCGCGATACCGGTCATGGGACAGACCCCACTCGGTGACGGGCGATCCTGATCTGGTAATTACAAGGGGAGACAGTACTTTCCAGGGTACTGGCGTATGTGCGTACCCGCAGTGGACATTCAAGAATGCAACTGTGACCTATACAGTAGATGGCGCGCTGGGATGCCTCGGAGATTCGGAGCCCCCGCCCCCCAAGGGCGCTTCAGGCCATCTCCTGGTCAAGGTTCCCGGCAAGCCGGAAGTGTTCCAATGGTGCTTCTAACGCAGCCATTCACAGGGGCGCAGGGGATATTGGGACGTACCTTCGGAGGCACGATCTTCACGGAAATATTATTTGCAGCGAGTTGACGGCAATCGGCGGTCGGGCTACTCTCTAGCCCAGATACCTTACTTGGTCGCTATCGCCAATTCGCGGCGCTGCCGGGCGGGAAAGAGCAGGGGCTCTCGAGCAGGTTGCGCGACCCAAAATCCACTGAAAATGCAAGTTCTGCGCCCGTGGCTGGCGCCGGCGGCTTCTTCCGCCTGCGGTTCGGCGGCGTGCGGGGACGTTGCCGCATCCAAAGAATTAGCTCTGTGGTTGGCCGGCTCTGCTGCCGATAGAAGGTGCAGAAGACCGGTCGAATCGGCCTTGCGCCGCATCCAGTTAACTCGACCCTGTGGAGGGTACTAAACACTTGAAGATCGCTCTGGAGATCACGCCCAACCTTGAGCCCCTGTTCGGGACCCGCGACGAAAACTTAAGGCTGATGGAAGACTCGCTTGGCGTGCGCATTGACCTGCGCTCCGATGCCGTCCATGTGGAGGGCCCGGAGGAAGGTGTGGTGCGCGTGCGCGGCGTGTTTCAGGATTTCGAGTCGCTGCGGCGGCAGGGAATCCATCCGCACAACGGAGAGCTGAACGGGATGCTGCGCCTGGTGGTAGCGGATCCTTCAACGACGCTGCGCGGGCTGGCGGATGCCGGCAAGCAGCGCTCGGCGGGCGTGAAGCGCATGGTGCAGCCGCGCAGCGTGAACCAGCGCAAGTACGTGGAGGCCATTGAGCAGAGCGACATGGTCTTCGGCGTCGGTCCCGCGGGCACCGGCAAGACCTACCTTGCGGTAGCCATGGCTGTGGCCGCCATGAATGCGAAGAAGGTGAGCCGCATTGTGCTGGTGCGGCCGGCGGTGGAAGCCGGCGAGCGCCTGGGCTTTTTACCCGGCTCGCTGCAGGAGAAAGTGGACCCATACCTGCGTCCGCTCTACGACGCGCTGTACGACCTGCTGGATCCGGAGCGCGTGGACAAGATGCTGGAAAAGAACACCATCGAGGTGGCGCCGCTCGCCTTTATGCGCGGCCGCACCCTGAACGACGCGTTCATCATCATGGACGAGGCGCAGAACACCACCGTGGAACAGATGAAAATGTTCCTGACGCGCATGGGGAACAATGCCAAGGTGGTGGTGACGGGCGACATCACGCAGATCGATCTCCCCAACCCGCGCAAGTCGGGGCTGGTGGACGCGATCAACGTGCTGGAGGGCGTGGAGGGCATCAAGTTCTGCCACTTTGAAGACTGTGACGTGGTGCGCCACGTGCTGGTGCAGCGCATTGTGCGCGCCTACGATGCCACCAAGCCTCAGCAGCAGGAACTGCCGCTGGGGATGGGCGAGGGGATCGAGGTACAGGCGGGAGAGCGGGCGGAGCGGCACGCCGCCAAACCGCAGTGACACTGGGATAAGGGACCAGGGGCAAGGGACGGTGACTCGTTCCTTGCCCTTTTTCTCTGCGCCGTGCCTCTCTGGTTTCCGCCCCCCGGGTGCGACTATGATGGAACGGAAGCGGCCCGCCGGAGGCAAGGAACCGGGCGAGCCGTGTTGGGAGTATGGGACATGGAAGAGCGGGAGTTTTTTAACGAGACCACGGAACAGCGCACGCACGTCCTTAGCTGCCCCAAATGCGGCCAGAGCGGCGAATACAAGGTGACCTGGATCGTCCGCCGCAAACGCACCCAGCTTCCCCGCCACGCCGACGAGCGCGACCGCGCCCGCTTCGCCAAGGCGCAGTCCTACATGGTGCGCCGCGACGACAAGCTCGGCTGCGTGAACATTCGCTGCCGCAAGCCGTTTGAGATCACAAGCCTGCAGTCGCTGGCGTTCCTGCAGGAGTGAACCGTCATGCGCGGGGCGTTCCTGGCTAGAGGCGTATCCAAGATTCTTATGATCGCCGGAGGCATTGTGTTCTTCGTCGGCGATCGCGCTCTGCGCGAGATCTGGCACTTCGACTTGGCATCTGCCGAATTGATCGGTATAGGCGGCGGTGTTCTGCTCATGGTTCTGGGAGGAATCCTCCAGACCGCCTCGAAGCGGGAAATCAATGGTATGAAGGACGCCTGAAGGCGAGGCCCGGCTGACTGGCGCACCCCCACCCGCATATGTTTGAATCGAAAGTGTAACCGGCCTGCGCCCACAGGCCGCCCCAAGGAGATCGCATGCCCAACCCGCTGCTTCCCCCGGAAGAACGCAACCTGACTCCCGCCCAGGTGGAGACCCTGGACAAGCGCCGTGAGCTCGGCCACACGTTCCTGGTCATCGCCGGTCAGTTCGCCGTCATCGCCACCATCCTTCTGCTGTGGGTCGGCCAGGACCTGAAATACTCGCCCGGCTGGAAACACCCCATGGCTTACTATTTCGCCCTGGCCTGCGTGATTATTGTCAGCTTTGGCATCACCGGCCTGGCTCTGCGGCGCGGCACCCCGCGCCTCGACTGACGCCGGGTGCCTTGCCGCTCCCACGGCCCTGCGCTGTCCGCACCGAGAGGTGTAGCCTGAATAAGTAGATGGCTTCCCTGACCACCACGCCGGCCGAGACCGTTTCCCGTCTCACTGACAGCCACGGGCGCGTCATCCACGACCTGCGCGTCTCCATCACCGACCGCTGCAATTACAAGTGCGTCTACTGCCGCACCGGCGAGGTCGGAGCACAGTATCCTGAGCTGGCCATCGACGAGTACTTCCGCCTGATCCGGATCTTCGTCTCGCTCGGCATCACCAAGGTCCGCCTCACCGGAGGCGAACCGCTGCTGCGCCGCGGCCTTCTCGACCTGATTCGCGAGCTGGCCCGCCTGCGCACTTACGACGGCGGCCGCCTCGCCCTGGCCCTCACCACCAACGGCCATCTCCTCGAGTCCCTCGCCGGCCCGTTGAAGCAGGCCGGCCTGGATCGCGTCACCGTCAGCATGGATGCCGTGGATGAATCCATCTTTGAGCGCATCACCCGCGTTCCCGGCAGCTTCCAGACCGTCCTCCGGGGAGTGCGCGCCGGCAAAGCCGCCGGTCTTACCCCGCTCAAGATCAACTGCGTCCTGCTGCGCGGCTTCAACGACGACCAGGTGGAGGGTTTTGCCCACTTCGCCCGCCGCGAAGACGTCATCGTCCGCTTCATCGAGTTCATGCCCCTCGAGGAGGACCGGCTATGGACGCCGGAGATCGTGGTGCCGCTGCGGGAGATTGTCGAGCGCATCGGGCGCGTCCTGCCCCTGCGCGAACTGCCGCCCAACGAAGCCAGCGAGACCGCCCGCCGCTACACCTTCGACGACGGCAAGGGCGAAATCGGCATCATTGCCGCGGTTACCCAGGCCTTCTGCGGCGCCTGCAGCCGCGTCCGCCTCACCTCCGACGGCAAGATCCGCACCTGCCTCTTCTCGCAGATCGACCACGACCTCTATGGCCGCATGCGCGCCGGGGAGTCCGACGACGAGCTTCGCGCCTACGTGGTCCGCACCGTCTACGCCAAAGAGGCCCGCCACCACATCGGCGAGTCCGGCTTCCTCAAGCCGTCGCGGTCCATGGTGCATATCGGCGGATAGCAAAATTTTGCCGCCCTCGAGCATAACTTCGTTGAGTGCTTGAAAACCAACCTGTTACGATGTGATTCCAAGGCTCAAGAGATTTTGACGACGCCGCAGCGTTGCGCTTGTTTTTCTTTTTCCCCAGTGTGAGTTGTGATGGCAGAACAGACTGAAGCCCGAATTCCGCTCGACGACCTGCTGGTGTTTCACCGCCTCGCGCGCTCGCTCACCGCGAGCTTCGACCTGGACACGATCCTGCGCACCATCCTCGATCACATGGAACGCACCATCGAGGCCGAGCTGTGGACCCTGCTCATGCTGGACGAGAAGAAGCAGGAACTCTACTACGCCATTGCTGCCGGCGGCGAAGAGGCTGCACTCCGCGACCTGCGTGTCAAGGTGGGCGAGGGCGTGGCCGGATGGGTGGCCGAGCACGGCGAAACTCTTATCGTCCCCGAGTCAGTAAACGACCCTCGCCTGCACTCGACCCCGCCCGGCCAACTGCGCAAGGTTCGCTCCGTGATTGCCCTGCCCCTGCGCGGCCGCAAGGGCACCCACGGCGTGATTGAGATCCTGAACCCACATGCCGGCCAGCTCAACGACTACACCGTGGCCTTCCTCCACATCCTGGCCGACCACGCCGCCATCGCCATCGAGAACGCCAACGACGTTGCCCGCATTCAGCAGCTCACCATCACCGACGACACCACGGGCCTCTTCAACGTGCGCCATCTCTATGACGTGCTGGCCCGCGAGCTGGACCGCTCGAGCCGCAAGCGCATCCCGGTGAGCCTGGCGTTCCTTGACCTCGATCGCTTCAAGCTGGTCAACGACGAGCATGGGCACCTCATCGGCAGCGAGCTGCTGTGCCGCACCGGCGCCCGCCTGAGGGAACTGGCACGGCCGCAGGACCTGTGCTTCCGTTATGGCGGCGACGAGTTTGTGATCCTGATGCCGGAAACCGACGCCGAGGCCGCCATGGCGCAAGCCCGCGCCCTCCACCAGGCCCTGATGGCCACCGAGTTCCGCATGAAGAACGGACTCACGCTGCGGGTGAGCGCCAGCGTCGGCCTCTCCTCCGCACCCCGCGACGGAAACGCCATCCACAACATCATCGGCGTAGCCGACTCCCGCATGTATGAGGTCAAGACGACGAGCCGCGGCAGCTTGCGCGGCGCGTAAGCGGGCTTATTTCTCGTCTTTCTCCGCGAGCCGCTCCAACTGGTTTCTCCAGTCAAGCTCTTCCACGAACCCCTTCGACTCCCGCCAGCCTGGCTGGACGATCACGTGCAGCTCGAGATACACCCGCGTGCCCAGCAGCGACTCGATCTGCTTCCGCGCGCCGGTGCCGATCTCCTTCAGTTTAGACCCGCCCTTGCCGATCAGGATCGCCTTCTGCCCGTCGCGCTCGCAGTAAATGGCCGCGGCAATGCGGGTGAGCGGCAGCTTGGCCGGCGCGCCTTTCCGCGGCTTGGCCTGCTGCGGCTCCGGCTCCTCGAACCGCTCGATCACCACCGCCGACGCGTAAGGAACCTCCTCGCCGGTCTCCACCAGGATCCGCTCGCGAATCAGCTCCGCCACCATGAAGCGCAGCGGCTGGTCAGTGTACTGGTCCTTGGGGAAGTAGCGCTCGGCAGTGGGCAGCGCGTCCACAATCCGCCCCACCAGCACATCCAGCCCATCCTTCTTCCGCGCGCTCACCGGAATCACTTCGGCAAACTGACGCTGGCCGCGTAGCGCCTCGATCATCGGCAGCAACTTCTCCTTGGGCACCAGGTCGATCTTGGTCAGCACCAGGAACACGGGGCACTCCACTTCGCGCACCATGCCGAACAGGAACTCATCTTCGCTGGCCCAGCCTCTGTACTTCTTTTCCTTGCTCCGCTGCTCCCTCGTTGCCTGCTCTTCTGTTCCCTCGGTTCCTTGTTCCGTTGTTCCCTGTTCTTCCGTTCCCTTATTCCCTTGTTCCTTTGTTCCCTGTTCTTCCAGTCCCACCCTGCGCGACGCGTCCACCAGCACCAGCACCACATCCCGGGTCTCCAGCGCGTTGTACACCTCCTGCAGCATGCGCCGGTCGAGATGCGATCCGGGCTTGTGCACGCCGGGCGTATCCACAAACACGATCTGGGCGGCGGGGTGCTGCTTTTTGCGCATGGGCACCTCCAGCACACCGGCGATGCGGTTGCGGGTGGTCTGCGGCTTGGGCGTCACGATGGCCACTTTTTCGCCCGTCAGCGCGTTTAGCAGCGTGCTTTTGCCCACGTTGGGGCGGCCCAGGATGGCTACGAATCCGCTCTTCAAAGGCTCATTCTCCTCAAACCATTATCGCGGAGCGCACACAAGAACCCCTAGATCCCTTTTGCCCCTTGCCTTTATGTCCCTGCGTCCTTGCATTGTTATGATGGACGGTGAACCCGCCGACGCCCATTCCCGAGGGCCGCACCGCCCGCCTGCTGCTGAAGCCGATGGCGCTGGCTGACGCCGAGCAGATCCAGGCACTGTTTCCGCACTGGGAGATCGTGAAGTACCTCAACGCCAAGGTGCCCTGGCCCTATCCGCCGGACGGCGCCCAGCAATACATTCGCAACGCAGCGCTGCCGGCGATGGAATGCGGCGACGAATGGCACTGGACGCTGCGGCTGCTTGAGCGTCCCGATACGATCATCGGCGTCATCGGCCTCATTAAGGGCGAAAACGAGAATCGCGGCTTCTGGCTGGCGCCCGAGCACCGCGGACGCGGCCTGATGACCGAGGCCTGCGCGTGGGCGAGCGACTTCTACTTCGACGTGCTCGGCTTTGAGCGGATGCGCGTGCCGAAGGCGGTTGCGAATCGGGCGTCGCGGCGGATTTCAGAGCGCATGGGGATGCATTTGCTGCGGCTGGAAGAGCGCGACTTTGTCTCCGGGCGTTTGCCCAGCGAGGTTTGGGAGATTACGGCGGAGGAGTGGCGGGCGTGGAAGGCCAGTCGGGAAGAATCTGACCCTCCGTAGGCGACTCAGTCAAGAACCGACAGCTCGCAGTTAACATGGAATCTGGCGGGAGAGCTTCTCTATTGATCTAGCTAGTTTCGTTGCGAGTTAGACTTCCCTCTTTACCATTTCCACGTTCGTACTGCGTGAGTAAAGAGCGTCCAGTACTCCCGAACGCTAAATGCCAGAAGAACGGCGAAGATGACCATTCCCAACGCTCCCACCGCGATTTTGGCGGGCGAACTGGAATTCTCAAACGTCTGCCAGAACCAGAACAGGAATGATCCAATGAATAAGGTCAGGACTGCATTTGTGGCATTCAGTATTGTCCATCTTGCCTCAAATCGGCGTAATTCAGCGTCAACTGCGGAAATATTATCGGGCTCTAGTAAACGCTGTCTTCCCTTTGCTTTTTGAGCGTAAAGCGACGATCGGATCTCCATAACCCAAAGGGCGCTCGATACCACAACACCAATTGCGCCGATTATCGCGATCTTCGGGGAGGATGTAGAGTCTACGAACTCCTTAAGCAGAAATCCATCGACAAGCGCGAATAGCGATAACTGCTTAAATCGCAAATCGGCATAGAATCGGTGATCATTGCAGGCTTCCTTGTAACACGTCTCAATTCTCAACCCCGATTCCTGCTGATCTTCAGCTAACGGTCTGGTCGAGTGACGGGACATGAGCTACCTCTGAGCCTCGCGGACAAATTGCAGGTTGTATTGCCGTCAATGTACTACAGGATCGGGGGGCCGGGCTCGCTAATCTTCGCCAGCTTCGGCCTGCATCCGCGGCTTCGGCTCGTCTTCGCGTGTCTGCGGCGGAAAGATCCGCACGCGATCCACGCGGCGATCGGTGGACGCTATCACTTCCATGCGCAGGCCCGCCGCTTTCAGTTCCACCATCTCGCCGGGGAGCGGAATGCGGCCGTCGATCTCGCTCGCCAGGCCGCCCACCGACGCCGCTTCCCATTCCTCGCCGAGGTCGATCGGCTCGGTGAACAGATCCCCAAGCTGGTCCACCGGGAAGTCGCCCGGCACCACCCAGGCACCGGATTCCTCGCGCTGCGGCATCTCCACCGGCGCGTCGGTCTCGTGTTCGTCGCGGATCTCGCCCACGATCTGCTCCAGCAGATCCTCAATGGTGACCAGCCCCGCCACGCCGCCGTACTCGTCAATGACGATGCGCATGTGCTGCTTCTCGCGCTGCATTTCGCGCAGCAGCTCATAGCCCTTCTTGGTCTCCGGCACAAATGCCGCTGGCCGCTGCATGCTCTCGACCGTGCGCGTCCGCGCCGCCTCGTCGGTGATCTGCAGCAGGTCGTGCGCGAAGGCAATGCCCGTAACGTTGTCCAGGGTGCCCGAATACACGGGCACGCGGGAGTAGTTGTGCTCCTTCAGCTCGGTGAGGAACTGTTCCAGGGTCATGGAATCTCTGACGGCGAACACGCGCGGCCGCGGCGTCATAACCTCGCGCACCAGCTTGTCGCCGAACTCGACGGCGGAACGGACCAGATCCCGGTCCGTTTTCTCCAGGATTCCCTCTTCTTCGCCGGCTTCGAGCAGGGCCTCCACGTCCACGGCCGCTTCTTCCTCCCTGGTGGCAGGTTCCTCGGCCAGCGACGCCACGGAGAAGAAGAACCGGACCAGCACCGTGATGGGCGTCGTGCTCCACAGCAGCAGCCGGATGGGCCACAACAGGGGCACGGCCCAGCGGCCTTCAGTGCGTTCAAACAGCAGCCACGGGATTGCCTGGTTGCAGAACACCACCACCAGAACCACGCCCACCAGCGCCTGCACGATCTCGCCTGCAGCGGGCCGCACCGCGCCGCCACGATCGAACAGCAGCGCGCCGAACTCCAGCGCCATGAGCCCGAGGGCCAACTGCTGCGCCACCAGCGCGGAGATGGCCGCATGCTCGCGGGTCAGCCCCAGGTGCGGCTCAATCTGTTCTTCCCAGATGTCGAGGTTCTCCTGCACCTCGCGCGAGAGGATCTTGCCGAACTCGGCATAGATGCGGCTGATGTAGCTGGCCACCGTTTCAACGACGGCCAGGACAACGATGGCGGAAATGGCAGCGGCGTTCATGCGCGTTGCCCTCGCGCCGGCGTCTTCTTCCTGTTGGGGCCGCTTTTTGCGCGGCCGACTCCGGAATGCGATGACGCTGATGTGGAACTCCGCTCAATTAAACCCAGCGGCAGCGCCAGCCGCGTCCTTAGCGCTCGCTCCCGCCGCTCCATCGCGCCCGCATCGGTCTCATGATCGAACCCGGTCAGGTGCAGCAGGCCATGCAGGATCAGCACTTTGATCTCCGTAGCCAGAGAATGTCCCTGCTCAATCGACTGCCGCCGCGCCGTCTCCACGCTGATGGCCAGGTCGCCGGCAACTTCTCCGCGCGACACATCGACCGCAGGAAAGCTGAGCACGTCGGTCGGCTTATTTTTGCCCCGGAAACGCCGGTTGAGGCGCCGGATGGCCGCATCCGTGGTGAGCAGCACCGTGACCAGGCCCTTGAGGCGTACCGCCTCCTGCGACGTGCGCAGAAAGCCGTTCAGCGCGCGCGCGGAGGGCAGGCGCTCGCCTGGCGAAGTTTTTCGGGATTCAGCCGTGATTGCGCCCGGCGCCGTTGAGGGGCGTCGATCAGGCTCCAGTTCTGGGTCCAGAAGGATCATCGTGCGCAGGGCCGGCCGCATGGGCAACCGGCCCCGGATG
This sequence comes from Occallatibacter sp., assembly GCA_035552475.1. GTDB lineage: Bacteria > Acidobacteriota > Terriglobia > Terriglobales > Acidobacteriaceae > Telmatobacter. The sequence goes on along the minus strand of DASZLE010000018.1, from coordinate 204 downwards.
ACTCATATTTTACGCGAATTCGCTGCGTTTGCCCCAGAGAGGGCGGTTTGGGAGCGCGAGATCATTGGCCTGATATGGAGTGACCCTGTCAACCCTGCGGAGTCGATGGGGTTGTTTTTGTCGTTGTCGTTGTTTTTGCTTTTCCCCGAGGACAGAGCGAGCAGCAGCCTGGGCAGATTTTAGCGACGATTGATCAGTCTGATA
>DASZLE010000017.1:0-148195 GCA_035552475.1 Occallatibacter sp. | reverse complement strand
AGAACTGAAAGCGGCCATCAACGACTTCATCGAACACCACAACAGCGACCCGAAACCCTTCATCTGGCACAAAACCGCCGACCAGATCCTCGATTCCCTAGCCAGGTTTTGTAAACGAATTAATGACTCAGGACACTAGCGGCTCACAGGCTACAGGCTACCGGCTCGCCGGCTCGCCGGCTATCGATGAGAGGCTGGCGCTATTTGGCTGGCTTGGAGGTATCGAGCCGCAGGAACCGGACGGCATTGTTGTAGAGGATGTCGCGCTTCTGCTCCGGCGTCAGGTAGTCGGCGTTCTGGATGATGCTGATGGAGTAGCCCATCAGTTTGGGCCACTCCATCTGGTCGGTCCCGAACATTACGCGGTCTTCAAAGTCCGCGTCCACAAGGCGCTCGATGTAGCGGTTGACTTCCTTGAGCGGGTAGCTCCAGATGAGCCCGGCCACGTCAACGTAGACGTGGGAGTTGGCCTGGAGCAGGGTAAGGGCAGCGGCCCTGGCCCGGCTTCGAGGGAGTTGTAGGCGAGGTCACATTCGAGGCTTATCGCGCTGCCTGAGTGTGAGATTGTTGTGAGCCTGCTCTCATTTTTTGCGAGTGCTCTTGTTCACCGTGACCAAGCGATTGTGATGAGAGTCACTGAGTGCGGACCCACAAAAGGAGTCTCCTCAGGTGTTGCACCTCACTCCATGGCTCGCGCAGGTGTGCGAGCGGTTGGCCGGCGCCGTCGGGGTCCCAAGCCCTCTGGTTCCGGAGAAAGAAGACGGCAGAATGGCGGAAGCCGCACGAAAAGAAATGAGCTCAGCCGCAGGGCCGCGCGTCGTCAGGCCGCTGCTTGCATGGGCTTTGCGTCTCGGGGCTGTGGCGCTTTTGCTGGGCGTAGGAGCGGCGGTAAGCTCCGCGCAGACCGATTGCCTTGCCTGCCACGGCGACCAGACCATGACCGACGGCGCCGGGAAGAAAATTGGCGTGGACGGCGACAAGTTCCACCAGAGCATTCACGGCAGCCTGCAATGCGGCAACTGCCACGCGGACATCAAGGAATATCCGCATCCGGACCATCCGGCCAAGGTGCAGTGCGCCACCTGTCACGCCGACCAGGAGAGCGCGCTCAAGGGCAGCGTGCACGCTGATTCGAAAGATCATCCCTGCACCAGCTGCCACGGGGACGCGCACACGATTTTTCCCAAGACCGACTCGCGCTCGGCGGTTTATCCGCTGAACGTGCCGGCCACGTGCGGGCAATGCCACAGCAATAACGGCATGGCACAGAAGCATGGCCTGGCCAGCGTCTATCCGCACTACATTGATTCCATTCATGGATTTGCGTTGAGCAAGGAAGGCCTGCTGGTGGCGGCCAACTGCCAGAGCTGCCACGGATCGCACAACATCAAGAGCCATACCGATCCGGCAAGTCCTACGTTCAAGGCCAATATCCCCAAAACCTGCGGCACCTGCCACGCGAAGATCAATGACGATTACCAACTTGGCGCGCATGGCAAGGCGATTGCACAGGGCAAGATGAAGGCGCCGGTATGCACCGACTGCCACACGGCGCACGCGATTTTGCAGCCGACGGAGTCGGAGTTCCGCATGCAATCGACGCCGATTTGCGGCTCCTGCCATACAGAGAAACTCTCCACCTATCGCGATACGTTCCACTCGCAGTTGGGGTCGCTGGGCGGCTACGTGGAGACGGCGCGGTGCTGGGATTGCCATGGCGCGCACAAGATCATGCCCGCATCGGATCCGGCTTCGCCGATTGCGGCGGCCAACCTGGTGGCCACATGCGGTCGCTGCCACACGGGCGCCAATGCCAGCTTTGTAAAGTACCAGCCGCATGCCAACGCGCACGACCGCAAGCTGAACCCGGCGCTCTATTACATCCGGCTGTTCATGAACCTGTTGCTTGCCAGCGTGCTCACATTTTTCATCATTCACACCATCCTGTGGCTGGTCCGTTCGCGCTTTGACCAGGTCAGGAACAATTCGGCGGGGAGAAACAATCATGGCTGAGACGCAAACGGCCGCAGAGCCGACACAGACACCGGCGCCCACGGGCCGCTACTTTACCCGCTTCACGTCCGCGCAACGAGCGCTGCACGCGGTACTGTTCAGCACGTTCCTGGGGCTTGCCGCCACGGGCTTGCCGCTGCGCTTCAGCGAGAGCATCTGGGCGCGGGGACTGGCACGCGCGGTGGGCGGCTTCGGCGCCATCCTCTTCTTCCACAAGCTTTGCGCCCTGGTGCTCACGGTTGCCTTCATGGTGCATCTCAAGGACCTCTTCCAGCGCGCGCTGCACCACGAGAAGGGAATCTTCTGGGGCGCCACGTCCATGGTGGGTAACTGGAGGGACGTCAAGGACGTATTCAATCACATGCGGTGGTTCGTCGGCCTGGGACCACGGCCGCAATTCGAGCGCTACGCCTATTGGGAAAAATTCGATTACTGGGCCGTCTTCTGGGGCATGATCGTCATCGGTTTCTCCGGCTACGCCATGTGGTTCGCGCCGTTCTTCGCGCACTTCCTGCCCGGATGGGCCCTGAACGCGGCGCTCATCATCCACAGCGAAGAAGGCCTGCTGGCCATCCTGTTCATCTTTGCTATCCATTTCGTCAACACACACCTGAGGCCCGACAGCTTTCCCATGGACATGGTGATCTTTACCGGCGTGGAAAGCGAAGAAGAGTTCCGGCACAAGCGGCCGCTGGAGTATCAGAGGCTGGCGCGGCAAGGAAAGCTGGAAGGAAAGATCGGCGAGAAGCCGCAACGGTGGTTTGTAAACTTCTCGCGGATCGCCGGCTTTGCGGCAATCACGTTTGGGCTGCTGCTGCTTGTGCTCACGCTGACGGCGTACTTTGGCTGAGAAGAAACTACGACGGCTAGAACGCGCTGGGCTAAAGCCCGAATTCCTGAAACTTGACGCGCACGGCGCGACTGAAGTCGCGTTGAACCCGGGGCGGCGGAGAAGACGCGTAGGGGTGCGACTTTAGTCGCGCCGACACCGCCCCCAATCAAGGACTGGGCTTTAGCCCCTGAGGTCTTTGCCGATGGCTCGACCACCACGAGTGACGGACAAGAGGTCAGGTTTCGATCGGCCGAGGACGTTCCTTGTCACTTCGCAAACCGCAGCCCGACGCTCCCTCTTTCAATCGGAGCGCATGGCGGAGCTCATGATCGATGTATTGCGCTCCTATGCATTCGCGGGAAGATTTGTAATCCACGATTTCGTAATCATGCCCGACCACGTGCACATTCTCTTGACGATCCCGGGCGATCTCAGCATTGAAAGAGCAGTTCAGTTGATCAAGGGCGGGTTCTCCTTTCGAGCGAAGAAGGAGATCGGCTTCAACGGCGAGGTCTGGCAGAAGGGTTTTGCAGAGGAAGGCGTGCGCGATCGGAGCAGTTTCCTCCGGCATCGCGCATACATCGAGCAGAATCCAGCGGAAGCAGGCCTGGCTAAATCCTCGGCGGAATATCCATACAGTTCGGCCTGCTTGAAGGAAATGAAGCGCATGAGTGTGGCCGCCCCCGAGCAGGGGCTGAAGCCCGAATCCTGATATTGCTGCGTATGGCGCGACTGAAGTCGCGCCCCTACGCGTTGTGAAATCGCGCCCCTACGCGTTGTGAAATCGCGCCCCTACGCGTTGTGAAATCCCGCCCCTAAGCGTTGTGAACTCCCGCCCCTACGCGTTGTGAAATCCCGCCCCTAAGCGTTTTCAGATGATGTTCGGATCCAGATGAGGGCCGGATCCAGATGAGCGCGTCGGATCCGGCGACTCTGGTTCGCTTTCAGTTGTCCCAACTCCGCCAGCGCCGCTAACTCCGCTAGCTCCGCTCATCCACCTAGAACCGGAAGCTGGGCCCGACTGCGACGCGGAGATTGTTGAACGCGCCATTGTTCACAATGATCTCGTCGCCCGCTTCGGCGCGAATGCCGAGAGGACCCAGGAACACCTCAAATCCGCCGCCTGGATACGCGGCGAAATAAGTCCCGCTGCCGCCAAACTGGTTGAACGCATTGCCGAACGAGGTGGTGGAGGGGCTCATGCCGCTGCTGCTCATCTCAAGAAAGCCGGCCTTGGCCGTGATAAACGCGCGGAATGCGCTGGATCTGCCGAACTGGAACTTTGGTCCAAACAGGCCGGTGACCGGGCGGATTTTGCTGACTACAGTGGTGCTGGCGCCGCCGAATGAGCCGGCGGTGCCCGAGACCGCGCTGTAGTTTCGCTCGAAGTCGTAGCTCATCTCGGCTTCCATTGCCAGGTTCGGGTGCACATTGAAGCCAACGCGCCCGCCCAGCCCAACGAAGTTGACAGGGTTGCTGCCGCCAGTCGGGTTAAAGCGGAAATAGTCGCCGTACGCGGTGATTTCGCCGTGGTTGAAGGTGTAAGGGGATTCGCCGGCGCGCTGGGTCTGTGCGGAAATACCTGCAGGAAGCGCGAGGGCCGTCACTAGCCCGGCAATAAATAAGATACGCATCATTGTCCACTCCTGGGGAATGCATCGATCTCCCACCAAAAGAAACTCTTTATTGAGAGCCCACCGTCCAAGGCCTGCATCGGTGCGCAGGCACTATTAACCCGACTAGATGCTGCTCTCGGGCAACGGGTTGATCCCGGGCTCGGGTTTTGTAATGTCCGGTAAGTGCCTTACCTGCGTGAAATTGATTGAAATGTTCGTGTTGTGATCAGTGTCACTGCGGTATTTCACGCGTGGCCGCAAGGTGTTGGCGTGAACCCGGCTAGACGTTTTCTGTTGCGAATTGTTTTTCTTTGCCTTCCGTTTTGGGCCTGCTCCCTTCAAGCGCAGCACAAGCTGAAAGACCAGGACTGCCTCGCCTGCCATGGCGACACCGCGCTCACCGTGGATGTCAACGGCAAGCCGCAGAGCCTCTTTGTGGATGCGGGCAAGCTCAAGCACTCGGTGCACGGATCAATGTTTGCGTGCGTGGATTGCCACACCGACGTGAAGAGCCTGGCGCACGATACGCCGCCGAAGAAGATTGAATGCGCGCAATGCCACGCGGACGCACAGGCCGCATGGACGCACAGCACCCACGCAAAGCTGACCGCAGCCGGCACGCCCGCCGCCAAGTGCGTCGATTGTCACACTGGCCCACACGAGGTGGTTGCCGCCGATGACGCGCACTCGCCGGTGAGTCACGCCAACATTCCCGCCACGTGCGGCCGCTGCCACGGGCAGAAGTTCCTGATGGAATCGAACGGCGAGAGCGCGCAGCCGTTCCTCTCATACCAGGAGAGCGTGCACGGGCGCGCAGTTGGGAACGGCTCCTTGAAAGCGGCCGTGTGCACCGACTGCCACGGCTCGCACCAGGTTCTGCCGGCTAACGATCAGCAGTCGCCCATTTACAAGTTCAACGTGCCGGCCACCTGCGGCAAGTGCCACTCCGCCATCGGTCAGGCGTTCATGTCGAGCATCCACGGGCAGGGAATCGCGCGCGGCAACGGCCTGGCGCCGGTCTGCACCGACTGTCACGGGATCCACACCATCAAGCCGCACGGCGACCCCAACGCAGCGACCGCCGAGCGCAATTTATCGCGTGACACCTGCGCGCGCTGCCATGAGGGCGTGCGCCTGTCGCAGGAATTCGGCCTGCCCGGCCAGCGCGTCTCCAGCTACCTGGACAGCTACCACGGACTGGCCACAGAAGGCGGTTCTGTCGTCGCGGCCAACTGCTCCAGTTGTCATGGCGTTCACGACATCCTGCCCTCAAGCGATCCGCGCTCCAGCATCAGCCGCGCCAACCTGCAGGCCACGTGCGGCAAATGCCACAAGGGCGTGACCCAGAAGTTCACCTTGACGCGCGTCCATCTTGAAGACGGCCGCGGTCACGATATCGACTCTGTGGTTGTGCATTGGGTGCGGCTCATTTACATCCCGCTCATCATTCTGGTGATCGGCGGCATGTTCCTGCACAATGCCATCATCTGGCGCAGCAAGCTCGTCCGGCGCCGCCGCGCGTGCACGGTCACCGTGGTCCGCATGACCACCAACCAGCGCTGGCAGCATCTGGTTCTGCTGGCCAGCTTCATCATCCTGGTACTCACGGGATTCGCCCTCAAGTATCCGGATTCGTGGTTTGCTCATCTGCTGGGCCTGGGCGAGCATTTACGCAGCATCGTGCACCGCGTAGCCGGCGTGGTGCTGATCGCCGCCGGAATTTACCACGTCTTCTACCTGGCTGCCGCGCGCGAGGGCCGCAGACTTCTGTGCGATCTTGCGCCCCGTCCGCGCGATGTTTCCGATGCGTTCCACACCATGCTCTACTACCTCGGCCTGCGGAAGGAAAAGCCGAAGTTCGCACGGTTCCAATACGCTGAGAAAGCCGAGTACTGGGCGCTGGTGTGGGGCACGGCCCTCATGGGCCTCACCGGCATCATGCTCTGGGCCAAGGTGTGGGTTGGCAATGTGCTGGCGCGCTGGTGGGTCGACGTGGCCACCGCAGTCCATTTCTACGAAGCTATTCTGGCCACGCTCGCCATTCTCGTCTGGCACTTCTACCAGGTCATCTTCGATCCCGACGTTTACCCGTTGAATACGGCGTGGTGGGATGGCAAGATGCCGGCGGATCAATACCACGAGGAACACGAGCTGGATGCGGAGACGCCAGGCGAGACAGGGAACAAGGAGTAGGCAACTGCTCAGTTGGCGGCGTTCGGCACCTGGAAGCGGATGTCCGCCTCGCGATTTGCTTCCTGGGTTGCGGCCACGTCGATCTGATCCACCGGAATCTTCCGGTACGGCGCGTCCAGAACTGTAAGCGTGCTCGACGTCAGCATGTAATTGTGGATCTTCTCCGGCGAGCGGCCGTCCTTGAAGATCAACGTCACGGTCTCCTGCGACACCGGAGCCTCAGAGATGCCGGTATAAGGACGGCGCGCGCCTGGCGTCGATTGCGGCTGGTACTGCTCGGGAGCAGACTGCGGATACGGCTGGGGCGCGGCGTATCCCTGCGGTGGCGCACCATATCCTGGGCCGGGTTCGCCGTAGCCGGGCTGGTCGGTATCGGGCTCGCCGTAACCCTGATACGGCGCGGGAACATTGCCGTAATCCCCGGCCTGCCCGGAGTTGTCGAATGAGTCGCCGGAATCGTTGTCCCAGTCCGACTGTAAGAGCCACGGATCGATGTCGATGGGATACCACGGGTAAGCCGGGTAACCGTAGCCGTAATTCAAGCCGTTGAATCCACGATCGTAGCGCCTGCGGTGATGGTCGCGATCGCCTTCATGGCCGTAGCCATTGCCGCCGCGGCCGTATCCGTCCCCGCGATATCGGCTATCTCCACGATATGGGGCGCGGTACATCGGTGCGCCCGCGCGCGGCGCATAGCCGGTGCGGCCCGGTCCCAGATATCCGCGCGGCGCATATCCTTGCGGCCGAAAGTTCCCGACGCGAGGCGCAACTCCGCCATAGCGCGGCGCTAATCCGCCGGAACGCGGTGCAAGCCCGCCATAACGAGGAGCGGCGCCCGCGAAGCCACCGTGCGACGCAAACCCGCCTCCGTGCGATGCAAAACCGCCGCCGTGCGACGCAAAACCGCCGGAAGCCGCGTGACCGCCACCTCCGACGTGCGCACCGCCGTGCTGCGCAATGGCTGGAATCCCCAGTAGAGCAATGACCGCCGCGACCGCAACCGCACGTTTCATGGCCAGATTCTACGCCTCTCCGGACTCTGCTGCACTCCGCAAGAGCCCGCATCCAACCGGACGCAGCCGACCAAGCCGGCGCTCGCAGACTCCGCTTGCGCGGATGCGCTTCAGCGGCTTCCCCGCGGGCCTTCCGGAAGCGTGAGCTTGAGCAACTCCACGGGATCGAGATAAGCGCCGTTCCAACGTACCCCAAGATGCATGTGCGGCCCCGTAACCCGGCCTGTGTCTCCGGACAAGCCAATCTGTTTGCCTTTGCCGATGCGCTGGCCGAACCGGACATCCATGCGCTTCAAGTGCATGTAAATGGTAAAGAAGCGGTCGCCATGATCGACGATGACGCAGTTGCCCTCGTAGTAGAGCGCCGCAGCCAGCACCACGATCCCGGTATTCGCAGCCACCACTGGAGTGCCTTCTTTCACCGGATAATCCGTTCCAAGGTGGCGGCTGGTCCTCTCCTCGTTCAACAGGCGCGTCTCGCCGAAGCTGGGCGTCGACTCGGCATCGACCGGATGGAGGAAGTCGCCCTCCCACAGAGCCCGGGGAACCAGGTGGGCAAAGGCACGTTTCTTCAGCACCTCGTCGTGCGCAATCTGCTTCTGCTCGTCAGGGTTGGGGTTGACGTAGTCTTCGGGAACCTGGACGGATCCTTCGCCGAAATTCGCCGCCGCCACATCGACGCTTTTGACCGAACGCGCAACCCGGCCGACACGAAGCGTAGCGGCGACATGGAGATCGTAGCTGCCTGGCTGGGTGTTCAGGTCGATGCCGGCCAGTGCGTACCACATCCGCGGTTTGTCTCGGCGGATGAACGTGAGCCGCTTCCCGGCCAGGGTGCCGGTAACGCGCACAGCCGGCCGCTCCATCTCCACCGTGATCAGCATGGGCGAGCCCTGCTGGACGGTGTCCGGCTGCCAGTAAACGTTGCGGATGGCGGTAGTGGAACTGGCGTCGCCGCTCTGTGCCATGGCTACGCTTCCGGCCCAGAGAATGCTCGATCCGAGTAGAAGGGAATACGCCGGGCGCCAGCAGGCCCGGCGCGCTGCGCGTAGTCGCATCGCCGCTCCCATTGAGGATGTGGCGGAAAGGGCAAAAGCCGAACACCCTCTCCGCTACCTGGATTGGATGCAGCAACGAGGGCCGCGCAACGGCACGGGCTTCACGCCAGTCCGTGCGCATGTGGAACCCGATCCTAAGATCCGAACCCGAACCTGTCGGAGCTCGCGCCGCGGGCAATCACACCCGCCAGTAATCCGCCCGCCAGCTTTTGATCCGTTCCTTGATCTGCTTCCGGCTCAGGTTCTCTTCCAGCGCCTTCTTGGCCAGTTCCACCACCTCATCGTCCGCGGCAAAACGCAGCCCCACCAACTGGTCCTCGGTGAGCCGGTAGATCTGCGCATGCCACTCGGCCGGCGCCAGCGCCTGCAGCCGTATCCGCTCCTCCAGCCGGATCACCCGATCCTGCACCTTCAGCGGGTACATGCGGATGAGGAAAAACGGAATGAACACCACCACGGAGAGCACAATCACCCATGTATTCCAGAAGCAAAAGTGCCGGACGTCGCGGACGATGGCGATCACCAGGTTGGAAATCAGAACGAAGAACGTAACGACATGGAAAGGAATGTGGAGTCTGCCGTGATTCTTCAGGTCTTGCGGAGCTTGTGTCTTACTCATTCGTGTCTACGACCGCTTTCAGTCCAGCGCGTTCCGCGACGCCCTGGATTGGCCTCGGCGGGCTTATTGCCACGCCGGACTGGACACCGGCGACAGCCGGATTCTGGCGCGCCACCTCACCTCTTGTCAACACCGCCATCTGCTCCGGTCCCAGCTTGTCTGGATGCTCGGGAATCAACGGATTCACGGCGAAACGTTGCGGGCGGGTTTTCCACCGTGAGACGAGAGGGAGCCGCCTTTGATACCGTTCTCTTTCCGGCCGTTCTTCCGGTTCATCGGTGCGCTCGTTCCCATCCTGGAGTGCGCACACACAGGAGGGTTCTCCTTGAATCTGCGCTGCTTATTTCTGCTTGCTCTGCTGCCTGCCATGGCAGCGTCCTCCCAGGTCACTCTGCCGCACGTCCTCTCGGATCACATGGTGGTCCAGCGCGATTTGCCTTTGCACGTCTGGGGCAAAGCCGCGCCAGGCCAGCAGGTCACCGTGAGCTTCCGTGGCGAAACCCGCACGGCTGTGTCGGGACCAATCGGTCGCTGGAGCGTCTACCTCAAACCCGGCGCTGCCGGCGGGCCGTTTGAGATGACCGTGACTGCCGCCGCGGGAGAGACAGGAGTCACGTCCACGGCGCCGCAGCCGGTCACGATTCATGACATCCTCGTCGGCGACATCTGGCTCGCTTCGGGCCAGTCCAACATGGAATTTCCTTTCAGTCGCGCGGCCACCGCGGCCCAGGACTTGCCCAATGCCGGCAATGACCGCATCCGCCTACTCATGGTCAACAAAAAGGCCTCCGACTACGCCCAGGACGACGTAGACACCGACGGCTGGAAACCATCCACCGCGGACAGCGCCAAAAACTTCTCCGCCGTCGCATGGTATTTCGCGCGCGAGATCGAGCAGCGCGAGCACGTGCCCGTTGGCGTCATCGACTCCACCTGGGGCGGAACGGTGGCCGAATCCTGGGTGCGCCTGACCGCGCTCGGCGAAGACGCCGCGCTCGATCCGCTCTTCGCCTCCCGCGGCAAGATGCTGGACCACGCCGCCGATTCTGAAGCCGAGATCCACGATCAGCAGCGCCAGCAGGCCGAAGCCAAAGCCCAGGGCAAGCCCATCCCGCAGTTTCCATGGCACCCGCCGCTGGATAGCTGGGGTCCCGGCAACCTCTGGAACGGCATGATCGCGCCGCTCGATCCCATGCCCATCCGCGGCGTCCTTTGGTACCAGGGCGAAAGCAACAGCGCGCTTGAGCGCTGGCCGCTTTACAACCGCATCATGCGCGCGCTCATTGAGGATTGGCGCCGCGAGTGGGCCATCGGTCCGTTCCCATTCCTCTATGTTCAGATTTCCAACTTCAAGTCCACGCCGCTGGAGGATTGGGCCGCGCTGCGCCAGCAGCAGGTGGAGACGCTCGGGCTGCGCAACACCGCCATGGCCGTGACCATCGACATTGGCAACCCGGAAGATGTGCACCCGACCGACAAGGTTGATGTGGGGCACCGCATGGCGCTGGCCGCGCGCGCGCTCACGTATGGCGAATCGAGTCTCGAGTATTCCGGGCCGATGTTCCGCGAAGCCACGCCGGAGGGCAGCGCCATCCGCGCGTGGTTTGACCACGGCAAAGGCCTGAACGCGAAGGGAGGGGAAGTGACCGGCCTGGAAGTGGCAGGCCGCGACGGCAAGTTCGTTCCCGCGCAGGCGCGCGTCGAAGGCGATACCCTCGTCGCCTCCAGTCCTGACGTGCCAGCGCCGGTGGCCATCCGTTATGGCTGGGCCAACAGCCCGCAATGCAACTTGTTCAACGGCGAAGGGCTTCCGGCGTCGCCGTTTACGTCAGTGCATTGAGCCAGTAGCCGGTAGCTAGAAGCTAGTAGCCTGGAGCTCGTCGTTATGAGTCCGGAGCTACCGGCTATTGGCTACCGGCTTGAATCACAAACCATGAACTGACAACTATCTCTGCGGCACAATGACCGTCGTCTCGTGCACTTCGATCAGCCCGCAGCCGCACTTCTCCTGCAGTTGCGGCAGAATCGACTGCACTTTCTCGGGCGTGTCGATGAACTCCAGCTTGATGGGAAGGTGGTCGGAAAGCTCCAGGATGTGCGCGGCGTGGATGCGATGGCCCGCGCCGAAGCCGGCCACTCCCTTCGTCACCGTCGCGCCTGCCACCCCGTTTTTGTAAAGATAATCCAGCACACTGGTGTAGACCGGCATTCCGTGATGTTTTGCCGTGTCGCTCAGATAGACCGTCACCTTGGTGGCTTTGCCGCTGGTCAGCATGGCTGCTCCTTCCAGGCCACGCCGCAGGGGCGGCGCGATGCTGGGGCAACGATGGATTGAAACACCAATGCGTGGTCCAATGCAATGCTGCCCCAAGTGCATTTGGATGCATTTGCGCCCCGCAGCATCCTGACGATGGATTTAAACCATGTCGGCCAGAGCCGCGCCGCACCACGTGGCCGCCAGCCCAAGTACCAGACTGCCGCCCGCGTACAGCGCCGCCAGCAAGAACGCCCCTGACCGCAGCGTCTGCAGCGTCTCCCATTCAAAGGTGGAAAATGTGGAGTATGCCCCGATGAATCCAACCGCCACCATGAAGCGCCAGGCGGGGCTGACTTCCACGCGCTCACCCAGCCAGGTCAGCGTGAATCCGATCACCAGGCACGCCGTCAGGTTCACCACCAGCGTCCCGTAGGGAAAGCGGATGCCCATGCGGCTGCCGATCGTGGAGCCGACCCAGTACCGCGCGACCGATCCCAACCCGCCCCCCAGAGCAATCAACAGATACTTCTGCAACGGTGTCTCCTTTCGCCCGGCGCGCGCACACACTTCGAGCCGTGGCATCGCAGGTCATCTTGTACAGGGAGATTGCAGCCGCGATATGACTCCGCAACAGGCTGTCTGCCGTAGCAGGCTTTCCCTGTCAGGAGTCATCATCTGTCCGGCGCTACTGGATAGGACAGCGGTTAAGGGTGAACTCCATCACCACTGATTCCATTAGAAAATGTGCCGATTCTTCTGTCAATCGATTCCGTTACATCACGGTCAGGATCGCTCGGCCCAGCGCGCCCGTCATGGCATCTTGCGCGTCCACTGCGGCTTGCCGCACCAGCCCGTTCAGGTCGTGCAGGTGGTTGGAGAAGTCCCACGCCAGATCGCGTGCCCGCTGAATATCCCAGAACGCCAGCACCCGGCCGATCTTGCCTGTATCCTCGGCCAGCACTCCCAGCGTGTCCGTGGCCAGCATGTTGAGCGCCGCCGGCATCACCGTGGCCAGCAGCGCATTCACCGCCTGGTAATCCGCATGCTGCAGGCCGTCCGGCGCCGGCGTCACGCCCAGAGCGGCGCTCGTATCCACCAGCGCCAGGGCAAGGTCGCGGTTGATGTGGGCGTTCATCCCGGCCACAGCGAACTGGATGCGGTCGATGCCGGTCCGGAACCTGGCTTCGAACAGCGCGGCCCACGACGACGGGATCCCGGTTCCGGCCAGGTAGCCGCGGATCGCGCCGAGGTAGTAGCGGGCGAAGACCACGTCCAGACCGAGCAGCCACGCTGGATCCTGCCAGGCGCCGCCCGGCGGGTTCAGGTCCACCTGCTGCGTCACCAGGAGGTAGAGGCGGTTGAACCACTTGAGGCCGTCGTCGTTGGGGAGCGCCGCGTCAATGGCCTGCATGCGCGCGATTACGTCGTTGATGGTGTCCGGCGGCGGGGCGGAAACCAGCGCGTTGAGGGCCTGATCGGCCGGCGATAGAGTCATGGTTGCCATCTTCTGCTCCGGGAATGGAAGCAGTATACGGGAGCCGGATTGGACGTGGCGCGAGGGGCCGTTTGCGCGGGAAATAAAAACGAGCTTCTCCTTTGGATTGATAGAGTTAAGGCATGAAACTGCAGTGAATTGCGCGTGGACTTCCAAGGCCGCGGATATACGGGGGGGGAGGGGGGGTATTATTCTTCTCGCCAACATCTTCTTGGCTGTAAGTTGCCTCTTCAGTAGACAGCCGACGCCGTGAATCGCAGCGACGCGACGGGGATGTGGGGGGAGGGGGGCCGTGGATTTTCCCGGTCTGTGAGCGACGGATTGTGTTTGCGCCCATGGCGCGCGATTCCTCCTGAAACGCGAACGCCCGCACTGATTGGGTGCGGGCATAGATCTACCGACGGGTTCAGGATAGGTGGGTTTCGCGGGCGCGTCTGTGATGGCGGATACAGGGCGATGTTCAGGCCGTCCGGGCTGTCAGTCCACTTTGGCGCGGGCCTTAATCGTGGCCGCGACTAGCGCGAATTCCTTCTCCAGTGCGTTCGGACCTCTCCGCGGCGGGTTTGGGAATTCTGTGACCCCATTTGTCTGTACACACGGATCGGTGGTTGGTTATGCTTTCGAGTACTGCTCCCCCTTTGGAGAGAAGACTATGCCCGACGAGCCGACCGCAGTGCATTGCCCGGAGGACCCTGCGGGGGGCGAGACAACCATCGCCGTCGGCCCGGCTTCGATCTCCGATCCCGCCCATCGCGCGCTTCCTGCCATCATCGGGCGCTACCGGATTCTTCGTCTGCTTGGCGAGGGCGGAATGGGCGCAGTGTACGAGGCTGAGCAGGACCAGCCTCGCCGCCGCGTGGCGCTCAAAGTCATCAAGGCGGCCTGGGCCAGTCCCGAGTTGTTGCGGCGCTTCGAGCAGGAGGCCCAGGCCCTGGGATTGCTGCATCATCCGGGGATCGCCCAAATCTACGAGGCGGGCAGCGCCAAGACCGGATTTGGTTCTCAGCCATTTTTCGCCATGGAGCTTATCCAGGGCGAGCCTCTTATCGAGTATGCCGAGGAGCACAACCTCAACACCCGTCAGCGGCTCGAGTTGATGATCCATGTCTGCGACGCCGTGCAGCACGCGCATCAGCGCGGCATCATCCACCGCGATCTGAAGCCGGGAAACATCCTCGTCGACGAGAGCGGCCAGGCCAAGATCCTGGACTTCGGAGTGGCGCGGATTACGGAAAGCGATGCCCAGGCGACACGGCAGACGGATATGGGCCAACTGCTGGGGACGCTGCCCTACATGAGCCCGGAACAGGTGCTGGCCGATCCGGCCTCGATCGACACACGCAGCGACGTTTATGCGCTGGGCGTGATCCTCTACCAGCTTCTGGCCGGCAGAATGCCCTATCCCCTGTCGCGGCATCTGCACGAGATGGTGCGCACGATTCAGGAAGCGGACCCAGCACCTCTGAGCACCACGAACCGCGCGTACCGCGGCGACATCGAGACGATCGTCGCCAAAGCCCTGGAAAAGGACAAGACCCGGCGCTACGCCTCGGCCAACGAACTGGCTGCGGATATGCGCCGCTATCTCGACGACCAGCCTATCAGCGCCAAGCCGGCCAGCGCAGGCTACCAGTTAAAGAAATTAGCGCGGCGTCACAAGGGGCTGGTGGCCGGCGTGGCCGCGGTATTTCTGGTGCTCAGCGCCGGCATCGTCGCCAGCACATGGGAAGCGGTGCGAGCGCGTCGAGCTGAAGCGTCGGCCGAGGCGGTCAACAATTTCCTGCAGAATGACCTGTTGGGCCAAGCCAGCGCTTCCAATCAGTCAGGGCCGATCAGCAAGCCGGACCCCGACCTAAAGGTGAGCACGGCGCTGGACCGAGCCGCTGCCCGGATTGAAGGCAAGTTCGACAAGCAGCCGGAGGTCGAGGCCGGGATTCGAACCACGATCGGCACGACCTACAGAGACCTGGGGCGCTACCCGGAGGCGCAGAAGGAACTGGAACGCGCGGCGCAGTTGTACAGCAAGACCCTGGGAGCGAAAGACCCCAAGACCCTTTCGGTGATAAGCAGTCTTGGATGGGTTGAGGACCTTGAGGGTAAGTACCCTGAAGCGGAGTCGCTGCTCAACCAGACGCTGAAGATTCAGCGCCAAGCGCTGGGCCCCGAGCAGCCCGACACGCTCAAATCCATGGGCAATCTTGCCATTGTCTATGCGGATCAGGAAAAGTACGCGCAGGCCGAAGATCTGGACACCCAGGTTCTACAGGTCTGGCGCCGCGTGCTGGGCGCCGATGATCCGAAAACGCTCAAGATGACGCATAATCTTGCCGTCATCTACTGGAGGGAGGGCAAGTACGCGCAAGCCGAGGCCCTCGAAAGCCAAATCATGGAAACCCGGCGGCGCGTGCTGGGCCCCGAGCACCCCGATGCGCTCTGGTCGATGAGCAACCTGGCCGCTATTTACCAGAATGAACACAAGTACACGCAGGCTGAAGCGCTGAACAGCCAGGCTCTGGAAATCCGACGGCGTGTACTGGGCCCCGAGCACCCGGACACGCTCATTTCCATGAGCAATCTAGCCGCCATCTACAAGATGGAGGGAAAATACGCAGAGGCCGAAGCTCTGAATCGCCAGACTCTGGAAATCCGACGGCGCGTACTGGGCGCCGAGCACCCGGATACGCTCGCTTCCATGGTCAATCTGGGCCAAATCTATTCCATTGAGCGCAAATTCGCGCTGGCCGATGCACTCAACAATCAGGCGGTGGAGATCGAACTACGGGTGCTGGGTCCCCGGCACTCCTACACAATCTTCACTTCGAGCCTTCTGGCGTGGGACCTGGTGGCCGATCCCGATCCTGACCGGCGCCGCCCCGCGGAAGCGCTGAAACTGGCTCGCAGCGACGTGCTTGCGAAGCCGGACGATGCCGGCTATCAAAACACCCTCGGCCTGGCCGAGTATCGCAACGGCCACTGGGACGAGGCTATCTCCGTTTTGAATAAAGCAGTCGAGATGGACAAAGGCGCCGACCCCAGCGACTTCTTTTTTCTGGCCATGAGCCACTGGCAGCGCGGCGAGAAGGCCGACGCCGGGAACTTTTTTGAAAAGGGTCTGCAGGGAGCAAAGAAGGAACAAGGAAGCCTGGTCGACTGCAAGGTGTTCTGGGCAGAGGCCGCGAAGCTGATGGGGAAGTCCGGTCCGCCAACGGTACGGTCAGAAACTCAGTGACACAACATGGGCCGTCATCGTCGGTGGCACACTCAGTGCTCCTTTAGTTGAATTGCCCTGGGGCCTCGGCCCCAGCCACCGGCGGTGCGGTGCGCATACCGTCTTCCTCCGCGAGTTTGGCTGCATCCCTATTGATAAACGTCAGTACTTATGACCCATTACACTAGTTGTGCTTGCCCTTCCACTCCTCGTATGGTCCCTGGAAGTCCTGGATCTGGCCGTTGTCGAAGATCCATAGCCTGGTGCCTACTTCGTCGATCAGGTCGTGGTCGTGGGTTACCAGGAGCACTGTTCCTTCGTAGCGCTGCAGAGCTATGTTCAGCGCGTTGATGGCTTCGAGATCGAGATGGTTGGTGGGCTCGTCGAAGATGAGAATGTTGGGCTTGGTGAGGATCAGTTTGCAGAAGACCAGCCTGGCCTGCTCGCCGCCGGAGAGCGCCTTGACCGGCTTCTCGCCTTCTTCTCCGGAGAAGAGCATCTGGCCGAGGATGCCGCGAATGTCTTCGACGTGCGCATCGGGTTTCCAGCGGTGCAGCCAATCCGCTACGGTCAGATTCGGCTCCCTGGCTGCGTCAATCACCGTCGAGACGTCCTGGGGAAAGTAGCCGATCTGCGCTTCGTGGCCCCAGAACACTGCGCCATTATCGAGCGTGAACTCGGGATCGCTGAGGCCGGGATAGTTTGCCAGCAGGCTTTTGAGCAGCGAGGTTTTGCCGGCGCCGTTGCGGCCCATGAGGCAGACTTTTTCGCCGCGGAGCACATTGGCGGTAAAGCCGTCGAGCACCTTGTGGTCGCCGTAGAACTTGGTGATGTGCTTGAACTCGAGCACATGCTTGCCGCTGGGCCGCACCTGGTCAAGGCGGATGTAGGGGCGCGCGATGTTCGATCGCGCCAGCTCGTTGGTTTGCAGGCGCTCCACTTCCTTGCGCCGGCTGGTTACCTGGCTGGACCGCGTGCCGGCGGCAAACCGCGCGATGAACTCGTTGAGCTGGGCAATTTTTTTATCGCGCTGCGCGTTTTGCGACTCCAGCGTGGAGCGGATCTGCGTCTTCTGCATCACCATCTCGTCGTAGCCGCCGGTGTACGTGATGATGGTCTGGTAGTCGATGTCGGCGGTGTGGGTGGTGACGCTGTTGAGGAAATGCCGATCGTGCGAGATGGTGATGAGGGTGCCGTCGTAGTTGGTGAGGAAGTCCTGCAGCCAGTGGATCGAGTCGAGATCGAGATAGTTGGTGGGCTCGTCGAGCATGAGCGCTTCAGGTTTGCCGAACAGCGCCTGCGCCAGCAGCACGCGCACTTTCTGTCCGCCCTGCAGCTCGCTCATCTTGCGGCTGTGCAGCTCTTCGCGGATATCCAGGCCGTCCAGCAGCACCGCCGCATCGCTCTCCGCGGTGTAGCCGTCCTCGTCGCCGATGACGCCTTCGAGCTCGCCCAGCCGCATGCCGTCTTCATTGGTCATCTCGGGCTTCTCGTAGATGCGGTCGCGCTCTTCGAGGGCGGCCCACAGCGGCCTGTTGCCCATAATCACGGTGTCGATGGCGCGATAAGCATCGAAGGCAAACTGGTCCTGGCGCAGGACGCCCATCTTGCGGGGCCGCACCACCGTTCCTTTTTGCGCGTCCAGCTCGCCGGTGAGGACCTTCATAAACGTCGTCTTGCCCGCGCCGTTCGGTCCCGTAAGTCCGTACCGCCGTTCCGACACAAACGCGACGCTCACGTCCTCGAAGAGCACCTTCGAGCCGTAGCGCATGCTCACATTACTGACACTGATCATTCTTGTCTAATTCCTGCAGGTGGGCCGCGGAGGGAGATTTCGACTCAGAGGAGCCGGGAAAAGCCGGGCCGGATCAAGATGCGGCGCACGCGTGTGCGGCCAGTTGAAGTCATCCTTCTCTTCAAGTTTCTCACATCGGACGCGAGGCCGCATCGGCGCGAGAGTTTGAGGCGCCGGAATCGCGGGAAGCGTTCGTTTTCAAAGCGACATGCCGCCGGAGACTTCAATGCGCTGGCCGTTCACCCAGCGATTCTCGTCGGAGAGAAGGGCGGCGATCATGGGGCAGATGTCGTCGGGGACGCCCGCGCGTCCGAGAGCGGTCATTTCCGCGACGCGCTTGTTGAGTTCGGGGTTGTCGCGGACCCTGCCGCCGCCGAAGTCGGTTTGAATGGCGCCGGGAGCGACGACATTTGCGGTGATCCTTCGCGGGCCGAGTTCCTTGGCCAGATAGCGCGTGAGAACCTCGATGGCTCCCTTTGCGGCGCCGTAGGCGGAGGTGCCGGGAAGAGCGAATCGTGCCAGGCCTGAGGAGATGTTCACGATGCGGCCGCCGTCATTGATGAGCAGGAGCAACTTCTGAGTGAGGAAGTACACGCCTTTCACGTGGACATTGAAGATTGCGTCGAATTGGGCTTCAGTTGTGTCCGCGAAGGGGGCATGGAGCGAGTTGCCGGCATTGTTCACGAGGAAGTCGAAGCGATCGCGGCCCCAGCTCTGGAGCGTGTTCTGGACCTGGGCGGCGAATCCCTCGAAGGCACCGGTGTCGGCGGTGTCGAGGCGGAATCCGGCTGCATTTCTGCCGATGGCTTCAGCCTCGTGGATGAGGCTGCGGGCTTCCTCTTCGTTGGAGCGAAAAGTGAAGATGACATCGGTTCCGCGATTGAGCAGATTGACGGCGGTGTTGCGGCCAAGGCCGCGGCTTCCGCCGGTGATGATGCCGATTTTATTGGTCATGGTTGCGGCTCCTTGGAGCTTACAGATCACAGCTTACAGCCGGCAGCTCACGAGACGCGCCGTCTCCGCTACGGATGACAGCGTGCTTATGTGGTTGGATGACGAGGTGCTTCTGGGGATGCGTTTCTGAAGCGAGCGGCTAGCCGCCGAAGGCCATCACGACGTGGTTGACCACGAAGGCGGCGACGTAAGCCAGCACCAGCATGTAGCCGAACTGGAGCGCCGGCCACTTCCAACTGTTGGTTTCGCGCCGCACTACCGCCATGGTGGAGGTGCACTGCATGGCGAAGGCGAAGAAGATCATGAGCGCCAGCGCGCCGCCGAGGGTCATGTCGTGGTGGAGGGCGGTCTGGAGGTTGAGGGCCTGGGTGGAGGGGTCGGCGCCGTAGAGGGTGCCCATGGTGCTGACCATCACTTCGCGGGCGAGCACGCTGGAGATGAGTCCGATGCCGATCTTCCAGTTGAAGCCGAGGGGCGCGATGACGGGCTCGATCAAGTGGCCGAGGCGGCCGATGATGCTTTCGGCGAGCTCGGGGGCGGACCATACACCCGCAGCGGTGTGGACGATGGGCAGATGAGCCAGCACCCAGAGGGCCATGGTGACGGCGAGAATGACGGTGCCGGCCTGGCGCATGAAGATGCGGGCGCGGTCGACCAGACGCATGGCGAGCGAGCGCAGCGTAGGCATGCGGTACTGCGGCAGCTCAAGGATGAACGGCGTTTCGCTGGATTTGAGGATGGAGCTCTTGAGCAGGTGGGCGGTGGTCATGGCGGCCACGAAGCCGGCCACGTAAAGCCCGAGCATGGTGAGCGCCTGCAGGCCGATGATGCCGTGCAGGTACTGGCGGTGCGGGATAAAGGCCGCGATGAGCAGCATGTAGACGGGCAGGCGCGCGGAGCAGGTCATGAACGGCGTGACCAGGATGGTGGCGATGCGGTCGCGCCGGTTCTCAATGGTGCGGGTGGCCATGATGGCAGGGACGGCACAGGCGTATGCGGAGAGCAGCGGGATGAATGCTTTGCCGTTGAGGCCGACGGTGCGCATGACACGGTCGGCGATGAGGGCGGCGCGGGCCAGGTAGCCGGAGTCCTCAAGCACGCCGATGAAGAGGAAGAGCAGGAGAATCTGGGGGAGGAAAACCAGGACGGAGGAGATGCCCTTCCAGATGCCGTCGAGCACGAGGGACTGCAGCCAGCCGATGGGCAGAAGCGGGACAGCGAGTTTGCCGAGGTGGCCGAGGATTTCGCCGAAGCCGTCGGAGAGTGGCTGGCCGATGGAGAAGACCACCTCAAAGACGCCGATGACGACGGCGAGGAAGAGAAGCGGTCCCCAGATGCGGTGCAGAAGTATGTGGTCGAGCTTGCGGCTGGAGTCGGCGGAGAGGGGCGCACGGTAGCCGGTTTTGCGGCTGACCTGGGCGGCCCAGGTGTGGGTGCTGGCCGCGTTTCCGAGGACGGGAAGGATGAATGGCTGCTGCACTTGGGCCTGATGGCCATTCTGCTGGTTGAGGAAGAGGGGGATGGCGTCGAGGCCGTCGCCGTGGGTGGCGCTGATCTGGGCTACGGGTGCGCCGAGCTCGCGGGCCAGCTTGAGAGGGTCGATTGTGCCGCCGCGGGATTCCATGAGGTCGCTCATGTTGAGCAGGACCAGGGTGGGCAGGCCGAGGGCGAGAACGGGTGCAGCCAGCATGAGCTGGCGAGTCAGATGGAGCGAGTCGAGAACCAGGAGGACGGCATCCGGCTTGGGCGTACCGGGCATCCTGCCCTTGAGTACGTCGATGGAGACGCGCGCGTCCTCTGAGAACGGGCTGAGAGAGTAGACGCCGGGGAGGTCGATGAGGGTGAGGTCGTCGCGGCCGACGCCTGCCATGAGGCCCATGCGCTGCTCAACGGTGACGCCGGGGTAGTTGGCGACCTTTTGGCGCAGGCCGGTCAGGCGATTGAAAAGAGTGGACTTGCCGGAGTTGGGTGGACCGATGAGGACAACGGTGCGCAGGGCGCCCTGGGCAGGCACCTTGGGAGCCTCAAAGGCCGGGGCCTCGCAGCAAGGGTTCATCGAGCGGCTCCGAGGAGGAGCTCACGCTCGCTTTCGTTTTGGACGCCATCTGCTTCGGGATCTTTCACGCGGATGGCTTCAGCGGTCTCATGGCGGAGGGCGATTTCGAGGCCGTCAACGGAATAGACCGTGGGATCGCCGGCAGGGGCGCGGCGCAGGGCAGTTACCAGCGCGTCAGGCACAAAGCCCATATGCATCAAGTGGTTCTGGACCGACTCGGGCAGGTCCAATGCGACCAGTATCCCGCTTTCGCCAACCTTCAATTCGCTTAGCACGCTCACCCGCCGGACTCCGGAGGGCCGCCGAAAAGGGAGGACCCTCGAAATGCGACCTTTATGGTCGGACTTAAGTGTACGACCAAATTGGTCTGAGTTGCAAATCCTTGATGAAACCACGATGATCGCCTCCCCGCAAGGAGGCCGACACCCCTCCCATGCGGACACTGCCACGAATCCCTTATCGGGTCGTTGCAATGGTTTTAGCAGCAGATTTTTCAGGAAGATGTGACCTAAATCACGGGAGCGCAATTCTGCGGAGGGCGGGCAAAGAGAGACGCTGTTGCGGTTAATGCACTATTGCGTGAAGGTTTTCTTCACATTTTGTTTGAGCAGAGCTTGCGGGGCGCGCGCATTGCCATTGGGGAACAGGGTTTGGAAGCGGCCGATCTGCTGGGGCAGCATGGCGATGGGGTCGGCGAGCAGCACCCAGGAGACGACCTCAGGCAGGTCGCCGGAGGCCAGTTGCTGGTTCGGGTTCCCGGGAGGATTGCCGCAGCCGTCGATGAATGCCGGGGCAGTGAGCGAGCCCTGATAGCGGTAGGTCTTCTCGATGCCGCGCAGCAGGATACCGAGGACGAGGCCGTCGGTCTTGGTGTAGTGGCTTGCCGAGTTCACGGGCAACTCGACGACCTTGCCGAAGATCTTGTCCCAGAGAGCGCGGACTTCAGGAGCCGGGTCGCCGTTCACGATTCTTCTGCCGATGACGAGCAGTTGGTCGGGCGCGCACGTGGCCGGCGCGTCTTTCTTGAAGACGAAATGAACCTCCATGTCGGCCAGCCCGCCGTCGACGATGTGTTCGGCAGGGGAGTGAAAATGGAACTCGACGAGCGTGTAGGTCTGCCCATTGAATCTGATCTTCGGCGCGCTTCCTTCCGGCGGATAAGCCTTGAGGGCGCCCCAACGCGGATCGACGGAGCCGACGCACTCGGCCGCTCCACACCAGGGGCCCCACGAAGTGTTTTTGAGCGTGAACGTAAGCGGATTATTCAGGCTCTGGAGGTCCTCGAGCTTCGGCGCGTTCGGATCGAAGGGGACGCGGGCGGAGACGATGTTGATGGGAGACTGATTCTCCCCGTAGCTGGGAGAACCGGTCTGGGAGCGCACGGCGCTTGCGTCAAGCATGCATGCAAGAACCAGTGCGGCGCAGGGGAGATTTCGCGCGATACGAATCGACTTGCCGAGGGACATGAACCTACCTCCTGGCGGAAACGTACAGCATGCGCGGGATCGGTGGGGCTTGAAGAAGAGGAGAAGCAGAAAGGCAGATAGATGCGGGGTGAATCGAACTGTCGGTTTTCCCTCGCTTGTTGCGACGACTCTAGCGCTGCGCGAAGGTGGCTGTCAATCGCTTTGGGGTCGCGAAGCCGGGAAGCGGCGATTCAGCCAGTCATTCGCAAAGTCCATCGACCAGGGCGGACCATTCGTCCGGGAGATTAGGGCGATGGAATTGGCGGCCGGCGCGGCTGTACCAGTACTCGGCGTTCCAGTCTGCGCCTTCCTTGCGGTGGAGGTAGGCGTGGACGGACATGCCTTCGATGGATTCGAGTTCATCGACGAGGGAGTGCGCGCGAGCCCAGTCACCTTTCGCGTCCCACCAGAGGGCTTCAAGCGGCTCAGGCAGGCCGGCGGCCGGGGCGTCGGCACTGAGGGAACTGCGGAATTCGTCGGACGTCATGGCAATGTTGTAGCACTTCGGTGGGGCCGGAGGCGCCAGGGTGCGAAGGAGTCGCGGAGTTAGCAGGTCCGCAAGTCGGCGAGTCAGCGGGTTGGCGCTGGCGCGGCGGATCCTGGAAGTTCGCAGGTGGCGCGGACGAAAGGCAACCGCGGATCCTTCGCTCCGCTCAGGATGGCAACTTCGGGGGCGGATTAGGCGGTGTCCCGCAATGCGAAAAAAATAGGAGAAAAGTTGCTAAAAGTGCTTTGTATAGTTATGCATTACGGTGTATATTTATGCAAGGCGCGGCTTTGATGAGCTGCGCCTTTCGATTTGGTTCTGAAAAGAAATGCGGGAACGGATGAAGACGCAACGGCATGATGCAATACGGGATCTGGTGGCGCACTCGGCGGTGAACAACCAGGACGAGTTGCGGCGCAAGCTGCGCCGCCGCGGGTTCGCGGTGACCCAGGCCACGCTGTCCCGGGATATGCACGAGTTGCACATCTTCAAAGGTCCCGCCGGGTATGCGCTGGCGGGCGGGAACGGAAACGGCGCCGCTGCGGAAGAAGATGAAGGGCCGCCCTCAGTAAAGGAAGTGCTGGACAGCTTTGGGTTGCGCGTAAAGCAGGCGATGAACCAGGTGATTCTGCGGACGGTGATGGGCGGAGCGCAGCCGGTGGCGGCGGCGCTGGATTACGAAGAGTGGCCGGAGGTAGTGGGCACCATCGCCGGCGACGATACGGTGCTGGTGATTTGCCAGGACGCACGGCACGCCACGGAAGTGGGAGCGCGGCTGAGGGCGATGTTGGGATGAGCGACGCGGTGCAGACAGCGGTGGTGGGAGTGACGGGCTACGCCGGTGCGGAGCTGGCGCGGCTGCTGCTGCATCATCCGCGGCTGAAGGGCGCACCGCCTGTGTTTGCCGGGAGGCTGGACGAGAAGAACGCAGCCAAGGGCGGCGTGCCGCTGGGTGAGATTCATCCCGAGCTCAATGACAGCAAGGGCAGCGGGAAATTGCGGCTGCAGCCATTCAGTTGGGACTTGTTGACGGACCTCGATGTGCAGGTGCTGTTTTTGGCCACGCCGCACGAGCAGTCGCGCGAATGGGTCCCGCAGGCGCTGAAGCGCGGGATGCGCGTGGTGGATCTGAGCGGCGCATGGCGGCTCAACGAAGCGGCGCATCGCGCGGTCTACGAGTTTGAAGACGAGGGTACGCCCCAGGCGGCCGAGGTGCAGGAGCAGGCGATGTACGGGATGCCGGAGCTGCATCGGGAAAAGATTCGCGGCGCGCGGCTGGTGGCGAACCCTGGTTGCTATGCGACGTCGGTGATCCTGGCGCTGCGGCCGCTGGTGGCGGCGGGATTGGTTGACGTGGAGCACGGAATTGTTGCCGATGCGAAGAGCGGCGTGAGCGGGGCAGGGAAGGCGCCTACGCCGAAGACTCACTTCATGTACGCGGCGGACAACCTGTCCGCGTATGGAGTGTTCACACATAGGCATACGGGCGAGTTGCTGGAGCAGATCGGGCTGAAGGCGGATCAGATTATCTTCACGCCGCACCTGCTGCCGATTCCGCGCGGGATCCTGGCCACGATCTATGTGCGTTTCAAGACACCGCAGACGCGGGCCGGAGTGCTGGAGACGTACCGGAACTTTTTTGCGCACAGCCCCATGGTGCGGCTGCACGAGAGCGGGCTGCCACAGATTCAGCACATCGTGCGGACGAACTACATGGACATCGGGTTTGAGCTGGCGCGGGACGGCAAGCGGGCAGTGATTGTGAGCTGCCTTGACAATCTGCTGAAGGGCGCGTCAGGCCAGGCGGTGCAGAACCTGAACGTGATGCTGGGCTGGGACGAAGCGGAGGGTCTGGAATGAAGTACGTGGTCAAGCTCGGCGGGGCGGGCCTGGAAGAGCCGGCGCTCAAGGAAGGCAGCGTGCGCGCGATTGCGGAGCTGGCGCGGGACGGCAACAAAGTGGCCGTGGTGCATGGCGGCGGTGCGCAGTTGACGCGGGTGCTGAAGGCCCTGGGGAAGACCAGCGAATTTATCAACGGACTGCGCGTGACCGATGCGGAGACGCGCGACACGGCGCTGATGGTGCTGGGCGGCGCGGTGAATAAAGGACTGGTGGCGGCGCTGGGCGCGATTGGCCAGCCCGCATTTGGCATGACCGGCGGCGACGGGCTGGTGTTCCGCGCGCGCAAGAAGCGGACGGTGCCGGACCTGGGCTACGTGGGCGAAATTGCCGCCAGCGATCCCAGGTGGATTGAGGCGATCTGGAACCTTGGCGGCGTGCCGGTGCTGTCGTCGATGGCGCTAGGTTTTGACGGCGAGTACTACAACGTGAACGCGGACGAGATGGCGGCAGCCTGCGCGATTGCGTGCCGCGCGGATGCGCTGGTGTTCCTGACCGATGTGCCCGGCGTGCGCGGGGCGGACGGCCAGGTGATGCGCTGGCTCTCCATTGACCAGATTGCGGAGATGGCGAAGAGCGCGATCATTTCCGGCGGTATGTTGCCCAAGCTGGGCGCGTGCCGCGAGGCGCTGCTGAATGGCGTGAAGAGAGTGCGGATATTGCCGGCGGATGCGGCTGAGTTTTTGCCGGACCTGTGCAGCACACGCGTGGCGCATGGAACTGAAGTGATGGTGGCCTGAGGAGGCGGATGGGAATGAAGAAGCTGGAACAGATTCGCGCGGCCGAAGACAAGCTGCTGCTGAAAACCTACGACCGCAACCCGCTGCTGTTTACCGGCGGCGAGGGCGTGTACCTGATCGACGAGCAGGGCGAGCGATATCTCGACCTGCTGAGCGGCATCGGCGTAAACGCGCTTGGATACGGCCATCCGGCGATCGAGGACGCGATTGCGCGGCAGAGCCGAAAGCTGATCCACACGTCGAATCTTTTCTTCCACGAAGGTCAGGCCGAGTTGGCGATGCGGCTGACCGAGCGCACGGGGATGGACCGCGTGTTCTTTTCGAACACCGGCACCGAGGCGTGGGAAGGCGCGCTGAAGGTGGCGCGCGCGCATGCCGGGCTGCTGCGCAGTGAAGGCCGCGAGATCGGGACGAAGTTCCTCGCGCTGGAAGGCAGCTTCCACGGGCGCACCTTCGGCTCCGTGGCCACAACGCACAAGGCAAAGTACCGCGAGCCGTTTGCGCCGGTGATGCCGGGCGTGGAGTTTGTCCGCTTCAACGATGTGGCCGACCTGCGTGTGAAGTTCTCGAACGACGTGTGCGCGATTCTACTGGAAGCGATCCAGGGCGAAGGCGGCGTGCGGCCCGTGACGCAGGAATTCTTCGCCGAAGCGCGCGCGCTCGCGAACTCGACCGGCGCGCTGTTGATCGTCGACGAGATTCAGGCGGGCATGGGCCGTACCGGAACGTGGTGCGCGTACCAGCATTACGGAATCCAGCCTGATGTGACCACGCTGGCCAAGCCGCTGGCTGGCGGAGTGCCGCTGGGCGCAATGCTATGCAACGAAGAAGCGGCGCGCGCCATCCATGCAGGGATGCACGGAACCACATTTGGCGGCGGGCCGCTGGCCTGCGCGGTGGCCATTGCGGTGATGGATACGCTGGAGCGCGATGGGCTGCTGAATCATGCGGCGGAAGTCGGCGCCTACTTCATGGACGAGCTGCGCAAACTCCAAAAGAAGCACGAAGCAATTGTGGATGTGCGCGGCATGGGCCTGATGATCGGAGCGGAGCTGGATTCGGCGGACCTGGCGAAGCGCGTGGGCGCGGAAATGCTGAAGCGGAAGATCATCATCAACGTCACCAGCGAAACGACGCTGCGATTCCTGCCGCCTTACATCCTGGAGCGCGCGCAGGTGGACACCGCGATTGCGGCGCTGGACGAAATCTTTAGCGAACACGGTGCGGCTGCCGGGCAGAATGCGAAAGCCGCTGGAGGCGAACTTGGCTAGCAGAGCGATTATGGAACGGCGCGCGCCGGAGGTTCCGGTGCATAACGACAACGACATCCTGGGCGCGGCGGCGCGGCTTGCCGGCGAGGACTTGTGCTCGGTGGCGGATCTAACCAGCGCCGAGGTGCGCGCGATCCTGAAACTGGGACACGAAGTGAAGCGCAATCCGCGTGCGTACCGGCATGCGCTGGACGCAAAGCAGATGGTGCTGATGTTTGAGAAGGCCAGCCTGCGCACGCGGCTCAGCTTTGAGGCGGGCATCAACACGCTGGGAGGGAACGCGATTTTCTTCGACCAGACCAATTCGCCGCTGGGCGAGCGCGAGTCGATTGCCGACGTGGCGCGCAACGTGGAGCGCTGGGTGGACGTGATGGTGCTGCGGACTTACGCGCACGACACTATCACGGAGATGGCGGCCAACGCGCGCGTGCCGGTGATCAACGCGCTCTCTGACTTTGAGCATCCGTGCCAGGCGCTGGCGGATTTCATGACGCTCGAGGAACATTTCGGCTCGGTCACCGGGCTCAACTTCACCTACGTGGGCGACGGCAACAACGTGTGTCACTCGCTGATGCTGACCGGCGCGCAGATGGGCGCGAACGTCACGGTGGCCACGCCGCGCGGCTATTCGCCCGACATTGAGATCGTGACCAAGGCGCGCGAGATCGCCGAGGCTAACGGTTGCGAGGTGCGGCTGATGCAGGATCCGAACGCGGCGGCCGAGGGCGCGGACGCCATCTACACCGACGTGTGCGTGAGCATGGGCATGGAGCACGAGTCGACCAAGCGCGCGCCCATCTTCCGCCCGTTTCAGGTGAACGAAACGCTGATGGCGAAGGCGCGCGAGAACGCCGTCTTCATGCACTGCCTGCCGGCGCGGCGCAATGCAGAGGTGACGGACGCGGTGCTCGACGGGCCGCAATCGATCGTGTTTGACCAGGCGGAAAATCGCATGCACGCGCAGAAAGCGCTGCTGCTGCTGTTGCTGGGCGGGCTGGCGAATGTGGAAGTATTCAGCCTGTAGCTGGGAGCCTGTAGCCGGTGCCCTGGAGCAGAAAGCCATAGCTACTGGCTCGCTATTCAGTTTGATGACGAGGGAATCGCACCTGAAGTGAAATCAGACGAGCAGAATTCGAAGATGTGGGCGGGGCGCTTTCGCGCGGCGCCTGATGCGATGTTTGACGCGTGGCAGCGCTCGCTTCCGTTCGACTGGCAGCTGCTGGATGCGGAGCTGGCGGCGAGCCGCGCGCACGCGCACGCGCTCGAAGCTGCGGGAATCTTGACGCCGGACGAGTGCGTGCGCATCGCCGGCGCGCTGGCGGCGATTGCGGAGACCTATGCGGCCCGGCCGTCGGACGTCGCGCGCGACGCTCAGGCCGAGGACATTCATCACTTTGTCGAGCTGCGGCTGAAGGAGGCCGTCGGCGATTTGGGGCTGAAGCTGCACACGGGGCGTAGCCGCAACGAGCAAATTGCGACGGACTTGCGGCTGTTCATTCGCGCGCAGATTGACGAGCTGGTGGCGCTGGTCGCCGCGTGGGCCGGCGCGCTGGTGGAGCAGGCCAAGACCGCGAACGACGCGGTGATGCCCAGCTACACGCATCTGCAGCGCGCGGAGCCCGTGCTGGTGGCGCATTGGCTGCTGGCTTATGTGGAGATGCTGCTGCGCGATGCGTCGCGGCTCGCGGATTGCGGCGCGCGGCTAAATGTATGTCCGCTTGGTTCGGGCGCTGTTGCCGGAGCGACGCTCAAGCTGGATCGCGCGATTGCGGTCCGCGAGCTTGCGTTCGACGGGCCCACCGAAAACAGCATGGACGCGACCAGCGACCGCGACTTCGTGCTGGAGTTCCTGCAAACGCTCACGATGGTGGCTCTGCATGCGAGCCGTTTTGCGGAGGAGATTACGCTGTTCGCCACGGCGGAATTCGGCTTCGTGGAGCTTCCCGAGGAGTTTTCCACGGGCTCGAGTGCGATGCCGCAAAAGAAGAATCCCGACCTCACCGAGCTGGTGCGCGGCAAAGTTGGCCGCATTCACGGCGCGGCAGAGTCGGTGACGCTTTTGCTGAAGGGCTTGCCGCTGGCCTACAACAAGGACATGCAGGAGACGCAGGAGCCGGTGTTCGCGGCCGCGGGTGAGATGCGCAGGATGCTCGCGCTGCTGGCGGCGTTTACGCGCACGCTCAAATTCAACACCAGGCGCATGCGCGCGGCCTGCGAAACAGGCTTCCTCAACGCCATGGCCGCGGCCACGTACCTCGTACACAAGGGCGTGCCGTTCCGCAAGGCGCACGAGAAGATCGGCAACGCGGTGCGCTACTGCCTGGACAAAGGCTGCGAGCTGGGCGACCTGACGCTCGAAGATCTCAAGCAATTTGGCACGGAGTTCGAAAGCGACTTTTTCGCCGCGGTTACGCTGGAGGCCACGCTCGATTGCCACGACGTTATCGGTGGAACAGCGCGGCATCGCGTGCGCGAGGCGCTTGCTTCGGCCGGGAAGCGCGTGCATGCGCTGGCGGCGCGCTCTGGCGCCGAGGCGCAAACGCGCGTCGAGGAGGCGAGCCATGCAGGTGCGTAAGGCGCGTCTCCAGGACGCTTCCAATATCTACGACCTTGTCAATTCGCTCTCCGGCGACGGCACGCTGCTCAAGCGCAGCTTCGCGGAGATTTGCGAAAACATCCGCGATTTCACGCTGGCGGAGTCGGACGGCGGCGTGTTCGTGGGCTGCGGCGCGCTGCATCTCTACGGTCCGCACCTGTGCGAAGTGCGATCGATCGTGGTGAAGCCGGAGGCCAAAAGCCAGGGCGCGGGCGGCCGCATTCTGAACGCTCTGATTGAAGAAGCCGAAGAGCACGGCATCCAGTCCGTGTGCCTATTTACGCGCATTCCCGATTTCTTTTTCAAGCACGGCTTCCGTACCGTGGAAGACAAGGCCGACCTGCCCGACAAGATCTTCAAAGATTGCCAGAGCTGCCCGCGGCTGCACCGCTGCGATGAAGTGGCCATGGTGCGCGGGCGCATTCCGCGCATCTCCATCCTGGGGCCGCGCCAGCAGGCGCAGGAACTGGTGAGGATCGCGGGATAGCTCAACTCACCGGCACGTCCGGATCACCGGCACCTGACACCTGGTCCCTTGTCCCTGATCCCAGCTATTGCGGTAAACTGGCCCCAATGCGAGTCTTCGGTATCGACTGCGGGACAGAGATTACGGGCTTCGGGGTTGTGGAAAGTTGCGAGGCCGCCCGCGAGCCGCGTCTCGTCTGCTGTGCCATGGGCGGCATCCATCTTCCAAAAGCCAAGCCTCTCCCCGTCCGCCTCGAGCAGGTCTTTCGCGAGCTCTGCGCCCTCATCGCCGAGTGGCACCCGGACGTCGTCGCCGTCGAGGAGGTCTTTTATAGCGTCAACGCCAAGTCCGCCCTCAAGCTGGGACAGGTGCGCGGCGTCGCTCTCCTGGCCGCCGCCTGCGCCGGTCTCCCTGTCGCCGAGTACGCACCCCTCCGCATCAAGTCCAGCGTTGTCGGCTACGGCCTGGCCCAGAAGGAGCAGGTTCAGTTCATGGTGGCCCGCCTACTTGGCCTGGCCGAGCCGCCCCAACCCGCCGACGCCGCCGACGCCCTCGCCATCGCCATCTGCCACATTCATACCGCGGAAACCCTCGCTATCCAGGGGGCCGGCCGATGAGCCGCCGCCTGGCCCTTCTTGCTGCGCTGGTAGCCGCCGGCGTTAGCCTCGCCTCCGCTGAGCCCACCGCCCTCTTCCAGATCGACTTCTCTAATCCCGCCCTCATTCCTGCCCAGTGGACCCTTGAAATCCACCCCGACGGCTCCGGCCACTTCCGCTCGGTCCGCGGCAATGCCATCCCAACCCAGGACATCGAGCCCCCCAACATCGACCGCGATATCCAGGTGAGCACGCAGTTCGCCCAGCACGTCTTCCAGGTAGCCGAACGCAAGCGTCTCTTCCATGGCGGCTGCGAAAGTCACCTGAACGTCGCGTATCAAGGCACCAAGAAGCTTCTCTACCAGGGACCGGCGGGGGAGGGATCGTGCGAATTCAACTACTCCAAAGACAATGACATCCAGAACCTGGGCGACTCACTCATGTCCGTCGCGAATACCCTGATCGAGGGAGCGCGCCTGCAGACGCTGCTTCAGCACGATCGTCTTGGATTGGATCGCGAAACCGAGGTGTTGGTGGAGTCGGCCAATGACGGGCGCGCCCAGCAGATCGGCTCCATCCGCGACATCCTGGAGCGCCTGGTTGACGACCCCTCCGTGCTCGACCGGGTCAAGCGCCGCGCCCGCCTCCTGCTCTCCAAAGCCAACGATTAGGACTCTCTTTCCCTCATTCCTTGTTCCCTTGGTACCTTCTTCCCCGTCTTTAGCGACTTTCCTTTGTCTGCCGGTGTCTATATTGTGTTGAAGGAACTCCAAAGGCGGTAGTTATGAAACGTGGAATCGGTGGATTGGCAACCGCTGTCGCGATCGTGCTTCTTGCTTCGGGCGCCGCCGCGGTTTTCGCAGACGATAACGGGCAGCCCGCAAGAGCCGTCCGCCTCAGCGACGTCGAAGGCCAGGTCACGCTCTCCCAGGACGGCCAGCAGCTGGCGGACCAGGCCCTGGCCAATACGCCGCTCTTTGAGGGCACCCAGATCGTCACCGGTGACGACGGCCGCGCCGAAGTCCAGTTCGAAGACGGCGCCATCGCCCGCATCCCGCCCGACAGTTCGCTGACTCTTGCCGTGCTCCGTCCCGGGGAGACGGAGATCGATCTTAACTCCGGCGAGGGCTATTTCGAGTTGCAGAGCGCCAACCCCGACCATCCAACACGGCTGCGATTCGGCCCCAACGTGGTCAGCGCCAGCGGGTTTACCGTCCTGCGCGTCCAGCTTGACCAGCAGCCCGGCGGTCTCGCTATCTTCTCTGGCAACGCCCACCTGGAAGGCCCGGACAACACCACAATCGACCTGCATGGCGGCGAGAGCGTCGACCTTGGCCAGTACAACCTTTCCGAATCCATCGAGCCCGATTCGTGGGACGCCTGGAACTCCGACCGCGACCAGGCCGTGACCTCGGCCGAGGCCAACACCACCGCCGCCACCAGCTCCATGCCGGACAGCAGCAACCCCGCATGGAGTGACCTGAACTCGAACGGCACCTGGTACAACACGCCCGACCAGGGTTATGTCTGGTCTCCCTATGACGCTTCCAACGCCGGCTGGGACCCCTACGGCGACGGTTACTGGATGGACGAGCCCAGCTACGGGTACGTTTGGGTCTCCGGCTACCGCTGGGGCTACATGCCTTACCAGTGCGGCGCCTGGAACTACTACTCGGCCTTTGGCTGGGGTTGGGCGCCCGGCGGATGTTCGCCTTGGTGGGGAGGAGGCGGCGGCTGGGGCTTCAATTACGGCCGCTACCCGAGCTGGTACAAGCCGCCCTTCCGTCCGCGGCAGGGCCCCGGCCCAAGAGGCGGCCCTCCGGGCCCGCATAACCCGACCCCGGGACGGCCCATTGGCCATCCAGTCGGGCACCCGCCTTTAATTGCCGTCAACCGCCGCACACCCTCAGATGTTACGGCTCTTCCGCCGCGGGACGGGCGAACCCCGGTCACCATTGGCGGATCCACTGCCATGCCGCTGCGGCTGACGCCATCGCGGCAGTCGTTCGCGCGAGCCTCCGGGCCACCGCAGTACTCCAGCCACCCGCAGCCCGTGGCGCCGCGTCCGGTATACGCGCCTCCGGCGGGTGGTGGCAGAACCACGTTCGCCCCGCAGGCTAATCCTGGCAACCATGGGAATCCGGGCGGCCATCCGGGCTATGTGCCGTACTACCCGCAGTCCGGCGCGCATCCGTCCTACAACCCTCCACCGCCTCATCCGTCCGGGGGAAGCAGCCCGCATCCTTCCGGCGGTGGCGGTGGTGGCAGCCCGCATCCGTCCGGTGGCGGAGGGGGAAGCCATCCCTCCGGTGGCGGCGGTGGTGGTGGAAGCCACCCTGGCGGGGGCAGCCACAAGTAGCATTTCAAGAGAGGGCAGCAGCGCCGTTTCGCGTCACTTGGTGAAAAATCGCGGCGAGTTGCTCGAGCGAGAGTTCTTCCGCTCTTGCGGATGGGCTGACTCCGGATTCGCTGAGCGCCTGTTGGATCTGCGCGGGTTGCAGCCCGGCGGCGCGGAGGTTGTTGGCCAGTGTCTTGCGCTTTTGCGCGAAGGCCTTGCGTGCGAAAGCCAGGAAAGGGTGTTCATCGACGGCGAGTTCGGCGAAACGCGGAGCAAAGCGCCAGCGGACGACGGTGGAGTAAACGTCGGGCGGCGGCGAAAACGCGCCGGGCGGCAGCGTGAACAGCGTCTCCACGGGGCCATACAACTGCACGGTTACGCTGAGCAGGCCGTAATCGCGCGAGCCGGGATGGGCGGCGATGCGGTCGGCGACCTCGCGCTGCATCATGAGCACGGCGCGGTCCAGTGCTGCGTGGCTCTCCGCCATGTGCAGCAGGATGGGAGACGTGATGTAGTAGGGCAGGTTGCCTGCCACGATCAGCTTTTGCCCGGCCTGGGCAGCGGCGGCAGCGAAGTCGAAGATGAGTACGTCGTCCTCAACAATGGACACGCGCTGGGAGCTGAGCAGACCCTGAAGGCGGATGGCGAGCTCGGGGTCGATTTCAACGGCGATGAGCCGGCCGGCCTGGTGAGCCAGGACGCCGGTGATGGCGCCCTGGCCGGGGCCAATCTCCACCACGGTTGCGTCGGAGATATCGCCCAGCGCCGCGACGACGCGCCGAATGGCGCTGATGTCGCGCAGAAAGTTCTGGCCAAGTTTGGGTTTCGCTGGCACGGCTCGTTATAAGGCTAGACGACGGCGGGGCACGGGTTGTTGCAGATGAGGGCAGTTTGGCGAAGGACATCCTTCAGGGCAAGGCACGGGGGCAAAAAACATCCCCCGGCGAGCATGGCTGCTGCCGGGGGATTCTTCGTGAAGTTGGTTGCGCCGACGGGCCCTAACCCTGCGGGTGCTCCTTCGGCTTTGGCTGGGGTTTCGGCTGGGGCTGGTGCGGCTGCATCTTTTGCTGCTGTTGCTGATGCCGCTGCTCCATTTGCTGCGTCTGCTGCTGGTGCTTCTGCTCCATCTGCTGCTGCTTTTGCTGGTTCTGCTGCTTTTGTGCCCGTTGATCTTCTTGCTGCTGTTGCTGCGCCAGTTTCTGGTGCTCCTGGTTCTGCTTCTCGATCAGCTTCTGCTGCTGTTGCTGGTATTTCTGGTCGGCGGCCGAATTGCCTTGGGGAGGCGCCGGCGCCTGGTGCGGCTGCAGATCGCGCGCATGGCCCGACGAAGTATTGTTCACTCCAGGCCGGGATTCATTACCCGGCCTTGTATTTTCATTCGCGGGCTTTTGGTTTTGATTCTCCGGGCGGGCGTTCTCGTTTCCCGGCTTTGCGTTTGTGTTTCCCGGCCGCGCGTTCTGGCGATTGGCCGGGGGATGGTAAGGCGCGCCCGCTGACTTGGCCGCCACCCCGTTCGTCTCGCCGGGCCTGGCTGTGGCTGCCACCGGCGGCCTGCCCTGGTTGGCGCTGGCCCGCATCTGCGGATTGGAGCGCGCCAACTCACGGCGCTGCTCCTGTGCGGCGGGCGGCGGAACGTGCCGCGCGTGCGCAACCGCCTCTTCCCGCGCCGTGGGCCGCGCCACCACGCCGCCTTGGCCGCCGCTGAAGCTCACATGATTCTCGGTGTTGTTGTTCACAATGACCGTCCTATCCACGTAGACATTGCGAACCACCGTGGTGTTCACCCGCACCACCGCGGTGTTGTAAAAGAAATGGTCGTGATCCCATCGGCCGCCTTCAAAGCCATGCCCGAAGTAGCCGTAACCGTAGTTGACGCCGCCATAGAAGCCCACGTCCGTCGCCCAGTAGCCGTCGTGGAAGAGATAAGCGCCGTTTTCCCAGCCCCACCAAGCCGGGGTCCACAGGTAGCCGGGCTCGGGCGCCGCAACCCAGGTACCGGGCACCCAGTAGTAGTCTTCGTCATCGGCGTCCCAGGCCCAGTAGCCGGGCACCCAGATCCAGCCGTCTTCGGGGCACGGAGGTTGATCGTACTCGGGCAGCGCCGGCGGTGCAAAGTCAACGCTGATGGCGACCTGGGTAAATGCCGGCTTGTACAGCACTAAACCCAGGATCGCCAGCAGTGATATGCGTAGAATCTGTCTCATTTGAGGTTTCCTTCTTTCGAATGGGAATGAAACCGGAGGAAGACGGCGGCTTGGTCTGGAATCAATGCGGCATGGCGCTCGCCCCACTCATGCCAGGGCAACCATGTTGGATGAGAGGGCAAGGCGGCGGAGTTGTAAGTCTCTGTAAGAGCGATAGGAACCGGCAGCCGGCGGCGAGGAACTATCGGGAAGCTTTTGGCCGTTCCTGTTGACCGGATCCAGCCGCACCGGCATCGCGAAGCGCGCGATCGATCACCTTCGTGAGGTCACCTTCCGAAGCCAGCCCCCGAATCTCTTCGCCATTCACAAAAAGCGCGGGCGCGAAATTCAGTCCCAAACTCCGTTCGAATCATGAGAGCGATCTTGCGCTCCAGCGGCATCGGAACCGCGGGTTTCGGCTGCGGCGTGGCACTCTGCGCCGTCGCCGTCGGGGCCAGAGTCAAGGCAAGCAGCAGCCACTCAGCTCTCATGGAAAGTCCTTTCCAGCAGAGGGTTTATTTCACCGCCAGCGCATTCACCATCGACTCGAAGATCTTCCACCCGTCCAACGAACCCAGGATCTTTTCGCTCGAGCGATCCGGGTGCGGCATCATGCCCAGCACATTGCGCCCTTCGTTCAGGATTCCCGCAATGTTCTCGAGCGACCCGTTCGGATTCACCTCCGGCGTAATTGCTCCCTCGGGTGTTGCGTAGCGGAACGCGATGCGGTCCTCGTCCTTGAGCCGCTTCAACTCATCCGGCGTGCAAAAGTAGTTGCCTTCCATGTGCCCGATGGGGATCTCCAGCACTTCGCCTGTTGTCAGCTGGCTGGTAAACGGACTGTTTGCCGTCTCCGTCCTCAGGTGGACCTGCTTGCAGATGTACTTCAGGCCCGCGTTGCGCATCAGCGCGCCAGGCAGCAGGCCGGCTTCGGTCAGGATCTGGAATCCGTTGCAGATGCCCAGCACCAGGCCGCCGCCCGCGGCAAACTTCTGCACCGCGCCCATCACAGGCGAAAACCGCGCAATGGCGCCGGTGCGCAGGTAATCGCCGTAGGCAAACCCGCCGGGAACCAGCACCGCATCCACTCCTTCGAGATCCGCCGAGTCATGCCAGAGGAACGTGACCGGCTGGTGCGCGATCGTCTCGATCACGTTGTAGGTGTCGTGGTCGCAGTTGGAGCCGGGAAAGACCAGTACGCCAAATTTCATGCTTCTAGGGTATCAATGTCGGGATCGGCGCTTGGTTGCAGTGTGGTAGGATATTCCTACTGAGGCTCTACGATGGCCGCAAAACCAGCTCTGCTCGAATATCTGACCACCACCCGGATCGGCGAAAAGGGCCAGCTTACTGTTCCCAAGCAATTCCGGGAAGACCTGGGCCTGGGCAACGGTTCGCCGTTCGCCGTCCTGAGAATGGGAGATGGGCTGATTCTTTTGCCCGAGCAGCAGCGCTTCGACCAGCTTTGCCACGATATCAGCGAGTCGCTGGCTTCCGCGGGCATTACGCCGGACGAATTGCAGGCGACTTTGCCCGAAGCGCGGCAGAAGGTTTACGAACGACGCTATGGCGTGGCGATTTCCGAGACCCCGATTCGCAGGCGCACGGGCAGCACGCGCAAGAAGAAATGAGCCCGTCGCGCAGACTCCGTCTCTTCCTCGATTCAAATGTCCTCGTCGGCGGCATGGTTGCGCTGTGGGGACTCGACAAGGCAGTGCTCTCCCTTTGTGCCGCAAATATCTGTCGCCTGGTAGTGGCCGAGGCGGTTCGCGAAGAGGTCGAGTGGAATCTTCGTCTTCATGAGAGCCGCCTCCCAGCCGGCGAAGCCGACAAACTCATCCGCCAGTTTCGGCAGCTGATTCAACTCTCCCGTCCTGAGGTGATTCCGTTTCCGGAACCCGCGATAGTTCGTGCCAATCGCCATCTCATTCGCCACGAAGCCGATGTCCCCGTGCTGCTCTCAGCCATTTCCGCTAAACCTGATTGGCTGCTGACTCATAACACGCGGCACTTTACTCGCGCCGTTGCCCAGCGAACGGGCCTCCGCATTGCCACCCCCGCCGAGTTCTTCCGCACGTTGTCGTCGCTGCTCCGATAAGAATCTGAACGAGAATTACTGCCGAAAACTGACAACTGAGAACTGACAACTCCCTCAGTAATTCACCTGCAGTTCCAGCCCCGTCCCCGCATCCGGCACCAGCGCCGTGATCCGGTGATGCTCCGCATCGTACCCCGTCGAGATAGCAGTTCCCTTCGCGCTCTTCAGTGCCGAATAGCTCGCATCGGCTGCCGGTTTCGCGGCGCCGTAGACCTCCACCTGCAGCAGCGTCCACCATGGCGCGTAGCTGCCTTCCGCCGGCGCCACCGTTACGATGATCCCCTGTGCCGACAGCCGGCATGTAAATCCTTCGCGCAGAAATTCTCCCTTGCGGAACGCGAAACTCTCGCCATCGTCCAGGTAGAGGCTTCCGTTGCAAGCCTTGCCCATGCCAATCGGAGGATAGACGCGCAGGGTCAGCGGTCCCCGCGGCCTCTCATCCGTGCTTTGCACCAGCGGCTGCTCCGGCACAATTGCCCCGGCGCGCACAAACACCGGCAGCGTGTCCAGGCTGTGCGGCTCCTCAACGCCCGGCGGCGCTTCGGTGTTGTCGATGGCCTTGTGCGGCGTGCCGCCTTCCACCTTCGCGCCGGTCCAGTAGTCGTACCACCCCACCGGCGGCAGGTTCACAAAAAAACTGTCCGTCTCATCGGGATACGGGCTTTCCGCCACCAGCAGGTCCGGCCCCAGCAGGAACTCGTTCTGAATCGTCGGGTCAATCGCCTGCCCATCCGCGATCGCGCCCGGAAACTCGAGGAACAGCGGCCGCATCATCGGCAGCCCCGTACGGCTCATCTCCTCCGCCGTGGTGTAAAGGTAGGGCAGCAACCGGTAGCGCTCTTCAATGTAACGTCGCCGGATGTTCAGGTCCTCCGGCGTGCCGTTCTCCCACGGCTCCTGCGGCGCCGTTCCCTTAGCCGTGTGGTCGCGGTCAATAGGCTGGAACGCCGCCACCTCAAGCCAGCGCGTCAGCAGTTCCGATTGCGGCGATCCCGCAAATCCGCCCACGTCCGCCCCGCTCATCGCAAACCCGCTCAGACCCAGGTTCAGCAGTTGCGGAATGGTCTGCCGCAGGTGGTTCCACGTGCTTGAATTGTCCCCCGTCCACGTGACCGCGTAGCGCTGGCCGCCGGCATAGGTCGCCCGCGTCATCACAAACGGACGCTGGTCCGGCTGGAGCTTCAGCAGGCCCTCGTACGTGCCCCGCGAATTCTCCATCCCGAACACGTTGTGGATCTCCAGATGATTCGCCGTGCGCGTCGTGAATCCAGGCTCCTCGATCCGGTGCTGCACATCGTCCGGCATCGTCTTCGATGGGACCTCGAACACCGACGGCTCGTTCATGTCGTTCCAGAATCCCGCCACGCCGTCCTTCACAAAATCCGCATACAGCGTCCCCCACCACGCTCGCGACTGCTCCTGGGTGAAGTCCGGAAACACGCTCTTGCCCGGCCATACCGTGCCTACGTACGTCGACCCGTCCGGATTCTTCACAAAGTGGTCGCCGGCCTTGCCTTCGTCGTACGGCTTGTAGCCCGCGTTGGCCACATCGGCAACGTGCAGATCCGTGATGACGACTGTCTTGAAGTGCTCCGCCTTCAAGTCCGCCACCATCTGCTCGAAATGCGGAAATCGTTCGGGATCAACCGTGAACGGACGGTTCTTCAACTGATAGTCGATATCCAGCCAGATCACATCGGCGGGTATGTGCTCGCTGCGCAGCCGCGCCGCAATCCGCCGCACATCCCCCTCGGGATAATAACTGTAGCGCGACTGTTGATAGCCCAGCGCCCACAGCGGCGGCAGCGGCGTTTTGCCCGTGAGCCACGCCCAGGTCTCCACCACCGCCTTCGGCTCCGGCCCGTACAGGATGTAGTAGTCCAGCCCCCCGTTGGGCGCACCAAACGAATACGCGTCGCGGTACTCCTTGTTGAAGTCGAAGCTCACCCGCCACGTGCTGTCCAGGAAGATCCCCGCCGCATTTCCATTCCGCAAGCTGAGGATGTACGGAATCGACTTGTAAATCGGGTCGGTCGTCTCCTGCCAGCCGAACGCGTCCGTATTCCAGTCCGTGAACGCCTCGTTGCGCCGGTCCAGCGGTCCCGGCTTGTCGCCCAGACCGAAGTAGTGCTCGTCCTCCGGCGACTTCATATACACGCGGAACGCCGTCCCGTGATACTCGATGGGCCGCCCCGGATAGTCCTCCGCAATCACGTGGCCCGCCAGGTCCGTCACGTGCAATTCCAGAGGATCGCGGTGGATCGTCACCCGCAGCTTTGCCGTCTTGAAGCCTGCCGATGTTGCGTTATCCTCGTGCGTCACCGGCACGGCCGCATCCCGCGCCGCCCCCAGCACCGCCCACGACGCGTCTTCCGGCAGTTGCCCCGCCGGCCCCACGCGCACGCGCAGCACATCGTCGCGCAATGCCGTAATCTGCATCAGCGCCGGCCCTGCGTGAATCTCAACTCCGTTGGGAATTGCCCGGGAAGCGGTGACCCGGTCCAGCCGGACGAATGCCTGCTTCTGCTGGCTCTCGCCCGTCAATCTCGCTTGTGTGGTTGCGGCTAGAAACAGAAAAACAAGTACAGCAAAGGTGAAGCGTCTTACGCTTGGCACTCAGCACCT
This sequence comes from Occallatibacter sp., assembly GCA_035552475.1. Lineage (GTDB taxonomy): Bacteria > Acidobacteriota > Terriglobia > Terriglobales > Acidobacteriaceae > Telmatobacter. The sequence goes on along the minus strand of DASZLE010000017.1, from coordinate 108,321 downwards.
CAATGGGCTGTTTTTTACATCGCAGCAAGCATACTTGATCGGCGCCTCAGCTGTTCACATTTGTGGCGAATCCGTCCAAAGTCCGCTCTGATTTTATAGATGCTTTGAAGGAGCACGACTTCAGTCGTGCCGTAACGCAACCCGAAAAGACCGGGGCTTCAGCCTCTGACGCCGCGCCGACCCGTACCGATGCTGCTTTGAAGGGGCACAACTTCAGTCGTGCCGTAGTCAGACTCAAGTTGAGTCCGGGCTTTTAGCCCCTGGGGGCGTTTCTCCAAAGCGATTCGCCACCATCCATTTTCTGCCGCCGGGCCTCCCCCGCAATTTCTTCGCGCATCCGCAGCGAAATCGCTTGACACCGTCTTCCGCTTCCTGTTTCCTTGCTCTATTCACCCCATCCTGGAGGAAACCGGAGCCAACCTCGGCGCCCGCAGCCTTCATCCCTTTACAGCTTCTGCTTCAGCGTCTCCGCCCGCGCCCGAGTGCCGCTCACAAACGCGTCTTCGTCTTCGGTTGCCGCCTTCATCGACCCTAGGTTGATCTCCACATTCGCCAGCGCCCCCTCCAGCGCCGCCCGCGCCAGCGCCGCCGCCGTCGTCAAATCCGACGCCATGTTCGGGTTGGTGATGGGCCGCAGCGTGTCCACCATGCCGCGCACTTCGGCTGCATGCTCCGCTACTCCCAGCGGCACGCTCGTCGCCTCCTTCAGCGCCGCGTTAATCAGCGTGTCGCCGCCTTCCGCCTGCGCCCGCGCCGCCTTGTACGCCTGCATCACCACGTTGTAGCTCTCCGCATCCGCGTCAATCGCCGCCTTCAACTCCTCCCGTAGCGTCGCCAGCCGCGCAATCGCCTCGCTCAGTCGCGCCTCGTACTGCACGTAGGCCTTCTTGCCCCGCGACATCGACGCAACCATCCCCGCCAGCCCCGCCGCCATCGCCGCGCTCGCCGCCGCAGCGCTCCCGCCGCCCGGCGTCGCGGTTGGAGCCGCAAGCTGCTCAATGAACGGCTCCACGCCCGCGCGCAATCCGCCCACCGCAGTCTTGCCGCTCATCACCGACGCCAGCCGGTTCTCCAGAATCAGCGATGAGTCGAAATTCTCCACCTGCAGAAACCACTCCGCCGCCTGCTCCAGCGCCGCCTTCGGAATCAACCCCACAATCTCGCTCGACACGGGCATCGCGCCGTACCGCGCCGCCTCGCGCTTCACCATCTCGAACACCCGCGCCACCGGCGTCTGCTCAAAATCCGTCAGGTTCATTGAAACCTGTGCCTGCCCGCGCACCAGGAATCCCGCGCCCTTTACAAACCGCATCCCGCCCGTTGAGAAGCGCACCGCCTTCGCAATCTTCTTCGCGATGTCCACATCGGCCGTGTTCAGAAATACGTTGTACGCGATCAGGAATTTCCGCGCGCCCACCACCGTCGCGCCCGCCGTCGGATGCACCCGCGCCTCGCCGAAATCCGGCATCCGCTCCGGCTTGGTCGCAATCTCGTCGCGAATCCCCTCGAACTGCCCGCGCCTTATGTTCTCGAGACCCTGCCGCTCCGGCCGCGTCGCCGCCGCTTCATACAGGTACACCGGGATCCCGAACCGCTTGGCGATCTCCGCGCCCACGTGCCGCGCCATTGCCACGCAATCCTCAATCGTGACGCCTTCAATCGGAATGAACGGCACCACGTCCGCCGCGCCCATCCGCGGATGCGCCCCCTGGTGCACGGTCAGGTCAATCAGCTCCGCAGCCTTGCCCACCCCGCGGATCGCCGCCTCCTGAATCGCCTCGCGTTCGCCCACCAGGGTAATCACGCAGCGATTGTGGTCGGCATCCATCTCGCGATCCAGCAGGTACACGCCGGGCAGCTTCATCGCCTCGACAATCGCATCCACCTTAGCCTTGTCGCGGCCCTCTGAAAAATTCGGTACGCACTCAACAATTGTGTTTGGCACGAGAAAAAGGATAAATCAGCGGCGGAGGCAGGACGCGGCATGCAGCTGTCTTGACGGGGCGGAGTTTCTTGACGGGCAGAACTTCACGCCTGCGGAAACACTCGTTTCGGGGAAAGCCCTGAAGGAGCACGGCTTCACAGCTTGCCGAAAAAGTGCTGGCCGGATTTGAAAAGAACGCGTAAGGGCGGTACTTCAGTACCGCCGATAGCCGCAAATAAAGACCTGGGCTTTAGCCCCTGAGGGATGTCCTTATCGATCCCAACACTACCGCCGCTGACGCGGGTGCAGCTCTACTTCGCCACCACCCGTCCGCTGATCTTGTCGTACTCCGCCTGCGGCACTACATGCTTCTTCACCAGGTCATCGGCATGGTCGTACGGCCGGTTGGCCACAATCCGCCGCGCCCGCCCATCGTCGATCCCCGGCAGGCTCTTCAGCTGGTCGGGCGTCGCCGAGTTAATGTCCACCGCCCCTGACCCCGTCTTCTTCAGCCCGTCCACCACGCCCTGCCCCACGGCCTTCGCATCCTGCACAGCCTCATGCGTGGCCTTCGCCGTATCCTGCCGGATCTGGTCCGGCGACGGCTGCTGCCTCTGCTGGCATCCCGCCAGCATCACAATCCCCAACATCCCAAGCAACACGTTCTTCATGTCACAGTTGGATGCGTCCCGCCCGCGCCCGGCTGCAAGACCTCCTCGCTCCGCGCGAACGCCAATGCCAAAAATCAGCTTTGCGCCTTCAGATCGCGGATGAACTGTAATTCGGTTGGGATTCCCGCGTAGCGTCCGGGCTGGAACTGCCATTCCGAGATATAAGTCGAATCAGCGCCGAGATTGTTCCGATAAAATCGCGAATCGACAGGCGCGATCTCGATGCAGCTCACCTGACCCCCGTAATCCGGGAGGTAATCACCCCCCGCGAGAAGCACCACATCGGTGGGCTGAAGAGTCCATGGTTGATGGGCCAGGGTCACGCCATCTTGCCACATGATCCAGTCAGTGCTGAACGGGTAACCGTTCTTGGGGGGCCCGGGATTGCGAAAGTCAATCCAGCATTGTTGATCGCCGGCGATGTAGCCGCTCAGCGTCACGCCGTGCGCTTTCAGGCTTTGCGACACCTGGTCGTCGACTGTTTTGACCACCGCCGGTTCAAAGGCGGCGATGGCGTCGAGTACGCTCTGGATTGCCGTCACCTGGTCGGGGATTTGGGCTTCGTGAATCCCGCCGAGCCAACCCATCGAAAGCAGGATCAGGCCCTGCGATTGCACCGTGAGGAATGCCTTGAAGACCCCTGCGACGGACGTCCCCATTGCCTGGTTCGCCTGCACATGGCCCTGATCCAGAATGTAGCAACAACTGTAGAGCTGGCGGGTGTCATCGGTGGGGATAGACTGACCGAAATCCCAGCCGTTCACCATCTTGCAGGCGGGCGGCGGTTGGCGCAGGTAGTTGTCTGTGTTGACGGCGTAATCCTCAATGGCGTTGCGCACGATCTGGTGCTGCAGATCGATCAGGCCCTCGCCCTCACTGAGCGTCGGAAGGAAGAGCCCCTGCATGGTGGTCATCGCGGTCGCAATGCGCGCAAGATTGTCCAGGCTGAGCAGGTCAAACAGATCCGCGCCGGCCTTGGCAATCTGGTCCGGGTCTTGCGACGCGAGTCCGCCGATTGCATCCGCGTAGAGCGAGAACTGCTCCTTCACCATGTTCGATTGTTCCGCGAAGCTGTCGAGCTTGGCCTGAATCTCGACGCCCGTGACCTGCTCCTCGATCTTCGCGATGCCCGCCAGGATCTGGTTCACGCTCTGCTGCAGTTGTTCGATTTCACTCTGTATCTGGTTCAGCTGCTTTTGGATCTTTGCCAGGTACTCGGCAACTTTGTCTTCACCGCCAAGACCCAGGATGCTGAGAATGTCGCTGCTGATGACCGGGCCAAAGATATTGCCAAATTCGCTGTTGACCATCGTGCTGATGGTATTGGTCGCTAACTGCTTCGCATCTTTACCGGGATCGATTGCCACCTTGCTCGTTCGTCTGGATCTCTGCACCATCAACCTCCGCGGATGTCCAGTCTAGCCGGGAAATGTTTCGTCGTCGAGAAGTGCGCGGCATCCAGTGGGACGGCGTTCGCTAAGGCGCATAACCACAGCTCCGCCGTGGCTGCCGCTCGGTTCAGGTCTAAAGGCCACAGCTCCCTCCGCCTGCGCAGTCTCACCGCTATCCGCCCCCAACCCAACCGCGCTACCCTGAATCACGTGAGAACTCCAAAGGTGACCCAATGACCACCACCGCCGCCGCCCCTACTATTCACGCCTTTCGCGGCACCCAGCTCCACTGCAAGGGCTGGCAGCAGGAAGCTGCCCTCCGCTGCCTCATGAACAACCTCGACCCCGAAGTCGCCGAGCGCCCCCAGGACCTCGTCGTCTACGGCGGCATTGGCAAGGCCGCGCGCAACTGGGACTGCTACCACGCTATCGTCCGCGAGCTCCAGCGCCTGGGCAATGAAGAAACGCTGCTGATCCAGTCCGGCAAGCCTGTCGCCGTCTTTCCCACCCACGACCAGGCCCCGCGCGTCATCATCGCCAACTCCAACCTCGTGGGCAAATGGGCCACCTGGGAGCACTTCAACGAGCTCGACAAGAAGGGCCTCATGATGTACGGCCAGATGACGGCCGGCTCCTGGATCTACATCGGGACGCAGGGCATCCTGCAGGGCACATTCCAGACCTTCGCCTCGCTGGCCGATCGCCACTTCGGCGGTTCCCTGAAAGGGAGACTCGTGGTCACCGGCGGCATGGGCGGCATGGGCGGCGCGCAGCCGCTCTCCGTCACGCTCAACGGCGGCGTTGTCCTCTGCATCGAGATCGACCGCACCCGCATTCAGCGCCGCCTCGACACGCGCTACTGCGACACGCTCGCCGAGAATCTTGACGAAGCCCTCGCCCTCTGCGAAGCCGCCCGCGCCAAGGGCGAAGCGCTCTCCGTCGGCCTCGTTGGCAACTGCGCTGACGTGCTCCCCGAAATCGTTCGCCGCGGCATGCAGGTCGATGTCGTCACCGACCAGACCAGCGCCCACGATCCCCTCAACGGTTACGTGCCGCAAGGCCTCTCTTTGAGTCAAGCCGCCGAACTGCGCCGGAGCGATCCCGAGGAATACGTCCGCCGCAGCACAGCCAGCATGGTGGTCCACGTCAACGCCATGCTCGCCCTCCAGCGCGCCGGCGCTATCGCATTCGACTACGGCAACAACATCCGCCGCTTCGCCTTTGACGCCGGCGCCGCCGACGCCTTCCTCATCCCCGGCTTCGTCCCCGAGTACATCCGCCCGCTCTTCTGCACCGGCCAGGGTCCGTTCCGCTGGGTCGCATTGTCGGGCGATCCAAAGGACATTGCCCGCACCGACGATCTGGCCCTCGAGCTCTTTCCCGACAACGAGATCCTCACTCGTTGGCTTCGTCTCGCCCGCGGCCGCGTCGCCTTTCAGGGCCTGCCCGCCCGCATCTGCTGGCTCGGCTACGGCGACCGCGCCAAAATGGGCGAGGCCATCAACGACCTGGTGAAGAAAGGCGAAATCTCCGCCCCCATCGCGATTGGACGCGACCATCTGGACACGGGATCGGTGGCCAGTCCTTACCGCGAGACCGAGAAGATGCTCGACGGCTCCGACGCCGTAGCCGACTGGCCCCTGCTCAACTTCGCGCTGAACGCGGTGAGCGGCGCAAGCTGGGTCAGCTTCCATCACGGCGGCGGCGTGGGCATGGGCTACTCGCTGCATGCGGGACAAGTCACCGTGGCCGATGGCAGCGCAAGCGCGCAGCAGCGGATCCATCGCGTCCTGAACAACGACCCCGGCATAGGCGTAGCAAGGCACGCCGACGCCGGCTACGAGCTGGCTCAGCAAACCGCGCGAGAGAAGGGCATCCACATCCCGATGGCGGAGCAGAAGTGAGTACAAGAGCCGCGATCGTCAACATCGGCCAGCTTGTCACCCTCGCCGGTCCCGCGCGCCCGCGTGTTGTCGCAGAACTGCGCGATCTCGGCATCATCAATAACGCTGCGCTTCTCATCGACGATGGCCGCATTGCTGCAATTGGAACCGACGCGGAGATCCGCGCACGCATTCCCGCCGGCGCCACTGTCATCGATGCGCAGGGCCGGTGCGTTACCCCCGGCTTCGTCGATGCGCACACCCACCTGGTCTTCGCCGGCAACCGCGCCGATGAGTTCGAGCAGCGCATCGCCGGGGCTACCTACCAGCAGATCGCCGCGGCCGGTGGAGGCATCCTGCGCACCGTGCGCCTTACCCGTGCCGCCAGCGAAGATGAATTGCTGGCCGCCGCCCGCCGCTATCGCGACTGGATGCTGCGCGGCGGAACGACGACGCTCGAAGCCAAGTCCGGCTACGGCCTCGACCGCGACACCGAGCTGAAGATGTTGCGCGTTATCCAGCGCCTCAATGACGAAGGCCCGGCCCGCATCGTCCCTACGCTCCTCGCCGCCCACACCGTCCCGCCCGAGTTCGCCGGCCGCCGCGCCGACTACGTTCGCTTCGTCTGCCAGGAGCTGATTCCGGAAGTCGCACGGCTCAAGCTGGCCCGGTTCTGCGATGCCTTCTGCGACGATCACGCCTTCACGGTCGACGAGTGCCGTGCGGTTCTCAACGCTGCGAAGAAGCACGGCCTGGGCCTGCGTCTCCACGCCGAGCAGTTCCGTCCGGGCACCGGCGCGGAGCTCTCCGCCGAGCTCGGCGCCGCGACTGCCGATCACCTGGAAACCGTCACCGATGCAACGTTGTTTCAACTGAATGCCGCTGGCGTACAGCCGGTCTTGCTGCCCGGCAGTGTCTTCGCGCTCAGCCTTACCCAATATCCTCCCGCCCGGCGCATGGTCGAGGCTGGCTTGGCCATCGTTCTCGCCACGGACTTTAATCCCGGCTCGTCGCCCGTCGCGTCCATGCCCTTCATGCTGTCGCTGGCGTGCCTCCAGATGCGTCTCTCACCCGCCGAAGCGCTTGCCGCCGCCACGATCAATGCGGCGTATTCGCTCGGGCTCGGCGGCGAGGTTGGGTCGCTTGAACCCGGAAAGCAGGCCGATTTCCTGATTCACGAGTTCACGGATTACCGCGAGCTGGCTTACTTCGTCGCCGCTCCCGCGCGGCCCCGCGTTTTCATCGCGGGAGCCGAAAAGTGCGAAAAATAAAAACGAGGATGTCTTGTGGAGTCATGGGGTTAAGGCCTCAAACTGCAGTGAATTGGCACTCTTTTTCCCGCCCACCCATCCGCTCGATGAAACCGAGCGGATGGATGGGGCACAGTCCGGGATGCAACGAAAAATAAAAACGAGGATGTCTTGTGGAGTCATAGGGTTAAGGCCTCAAACTGCAGTGAATTGGCACTCTTTTCCCCGCCCACCCATCCGCTCCGCCCACCCATCCGCTCGATGAAACCGAGCGGATGGATGGGGCACAGCTCGGGGATGCAACGAAAAAATAAAAACGAGGATGTCTTGTGGAGTCATGGGGTTAAGGTCTCAAACTGCAGTGATTTTGGACTCTTTTTCCCGCCCATCCATCCGCTCCGCCCATCCATCCGCTCCGCCCACCCATCCGCTCGATAAAAAAGCCGAGCGGATGGATGGGGCACAGCTTGTGTTCAGCCGTCAGCCCTCAGCCGTCAGCGTCCTCAGGCTGGAAATGAAATGCCCGGCGGAGGCGATATTTCCTCGACCGGGCGCTCTTTTCTCTGACTGTTTTTAGCCTAACAAATTCGAAACCCTTGACTGCATATTTTCACAACTATTTTTTCTGATAGATAGCAAAGGAGTTATATTGCTTTTCCACAGGGTGGGGGACTTGACTCATTTGCACAAGAATTGGTGCAAGTCACGATTTGACCTTTTTTCGGTCCCCAAAACGGAGGGAGCGGCGAGTTTCACATTCAATTCCCTCCTTTCCGGCCGATGCGCTGCGCGCACCGAGATTTACCCGACGCGCACCGCGCGCCGGGCCCTGCGCCGTTCCAGCACGAAAACCAACACTCCCGCGCCGATCAGGGCCGCCGTTCCGCCCAGCACCTTGAGCACGGCCAGTGCTTTGTTCGGCTCATCTGCTCCCGGAATCGCGCTCAGCACAATGGTGACTGCCGTGCTGGTGAACCCCACCACTGCCAGCAGGGTGGCTACAGGCTTGCCTCCCGGAACGCGCCGCACTTCCGGCCCGGCCGGCTCACGCTGCAGGCGGATCATGGCGCCGAACAAGAACAAATACGGCAGGAAAAACGTGATCACCGCCATGCTCACCATTGCGTCATAGGCGCCGCGCACGGTGGTTCCGGCCTGGCCCAACAGCGCCATCAGCACCCCTGCGCCGCCCAGCGCTGCAATGGCCACCCAGGGAGTGCGGTAGCGCGCATGCACGCGCCCAAACACCGGGGGCAGGTAGTGGTCGATGCCGGCGACAAAGGGTAGCCGCGAGCTCGACGAGAGATACGCCGCCGCGCCGCCTACGGCATTCAGCGCCACCAGCAGCGCCAGCGGCGCCATGAGCCAGCCCAGGTGCAGCCGCGCGCTCAGTGAAGCTACGCCGTTCACAAACCCGTCCGGCCCGCCAACGGCCGCGCTGGGCAGCGCCACCAGCAGCGCCGTGGTGCCGCCCAGGTAGCTGATGGCCAACACGGTGCCTCCGGCCAGGATGGCCCAGGGAATGGTGCGGCGCGGATTTTCGATCTCGTCGCCCATGGAGGAGCCCGCCTCCACGCCGCTGAAGGCAAAGAACACGCCCGACCAGAAGACGGCGTTGCCAAGCGTGAAATGCGGCGTGAGCGCAGCCACGCTGAAGTGCGTGGCCGAGCCGAAACGCGAATACGAGACGGCGGCCAGCACCATCAGCACGGTGAGCGGCAGCATGCTGCCCAGCGCGCACACGCTGTTCAGCCACTTGCCCGCGTTCACGCCGCGAATGTTCATGAGCGTGATGATGGCGAGCCAGCCCACGGCGAAAAGCACGTAATACACAGGCGACGCGGCCAGGGAGCGAGCCCGCGCGCCAAAGGCAAACAGAACCGACCCCGCGCCGAAGTAGAGCACGCTGGGGAAGTAGGGCAGGTTGCTCATCCAGTAGGTCCACGCGGAGAGGAAGCCTGCCGTATCGCCGAAGGCGCGCCGCGTCCACACGTAGATACCGCCCTCGTCGGGATGGCGCGACGAAAGCTCCATGACGCAGGCGGCGAGGGGAAGGAAAAAGAACACCAGCGCCGCCACCCAGACCAGAAGGATGCTGGGGCCCGCGGCGGCGGCCGTCGCCGTCCAACGGATGCTGAGGCCGCTCATCACGTAGAAGAGGGCGAGGTCGCGGAAGCGGATACCGCGTTTGAGTGCTGGAATCGGGGACACGTTGGGCGGAGGATATCAGAAAGACAGGGGGCCGGGGAGCATTGCCGGGAAAAGCACGGGAAAATGATTTGCGGCGGGAGGGGAGTTTGGAGTATCTTTTGAACTAAACGGTTAAACCGACTAGTTGGTTTAACCGTTTGGTTATGGTCAAGACGTTTGTTATCAACATGAGCGAAAACGACAAAATCGAAATTGAGGTGGAAACGGGCGTTTCCGACGTGGAAGAGAGCCCGGATCGGCATGCGGAAAAGAAGACGCGGCTGCTGAAAGCGGCTCTGACGGAGTTTGCCGCGGAGGGGCTGGCGGGGGCGCGCACGGACCGGATTACCGGGGCGGCGGGGGTGAACAAGGCCGCTCTCTATTACTACTTCGGCAGCAAGGAGGGTCTGTACGAGGCGGCGGTGGAGATGAGCGCGGTGCAGATCCGGGACAGCTCGCTGGCAGTGCTGGCCGACGAGGCAGCGACTCCGGGCGAGAAGCTGATGCGCACGGCGCTGAACCATTTTGACCGGATTCTGACGCAGCGGGAGTTCCAGAGCCTGATGCAGCAGGAGATGATCCGGCTGCACAAGGGGGAATCGAAGACCGCCGAGACGATTGTGAAGAAGGTGTTTGTCCCGGTGATCAAGGTCTACGAGGCGCTGGTGCGGGAGGGCGTGGCGACGGGCGAGCTGATCGCGGTGGACTGGCTGCAGATGCACCTGGCGAGCCTGGGAGCGAACGTTTTCTATTTTCTGAGCGCGCCGGTGTTCCGGATGATCCTGGACCGCGATCCGCTGGAGCGGACGGAGTTGGTGGCGCGGCGGTGGGGGCTGCTGGAGTTTCTGGGGCAGGCGATTTTCTGCGACCGGGGGCGGGGGCTGGAGCTTGCGGCGAAGATTTTTGCGGACACGCCGATGCCGGAGATTCCGGCGGGAGGGGTGTGTCTGGGGCAGGGAAAAGGGACTAAGGGACTAGGGACTAAGGGCCAGTAGCCGGTAGCCCGTAGCCGGTAGCTAAAGGCAAAAGCTGCCGGGCGAGGTAAAGGCTTCTAGCTGCTAGCTAACGGCTGCGAGCTACAGGCTGAAGGCTATGAATTATGAGCTGCAAGTTACATGGCTTTTGGCTATTCGCTCTTAGCTAGGGGCTAGAAGCTCATAGCTAAGAGCAAGAGAACAAGAGCTACAGGCTACAAGCTACAAGCTACAAGCTACAGGCTACTGGCTACAAGCTGCAGGCATTTGGGAATACGGACTGTGGGAGGAAAGTGTGAGTGCAAGAAATCGCGTTTTCATGATTTTGGGATTGTTGCTGGTGGGGTCGCTGGTGTGGTATCTGCTGACGGCGCGGCCTTCGCCCGATCTGCATTTGATTGGGACGGTGGATGCGAACGAGGTGGAGGTTGGATCGAAGATTCCGGGTCGGGTGCAGCAGCTCCTGGTGCAGGAAGGCGACACGGTCGAGGCGGGGCAGCTGATCGCGGTGATTGAGAGCCAGGATCTGTTGGCGGCGGAGGCAGCGGCGAAGGCGACAGTGGCCAGCCAGCAACAGAAGCTGAACGAGACGGTGGAGACGGAGCAGCAGACGAAGGGCGAAGTATCCAGCGCGACGTTGAACGCGGAGGCGCAGGTGTATTCAGCGCAGGCGGCGCTGGCGCAGGCGCAAGCGAACCTGGCGAAGCAGAAGGCCGACACCAGCAGGACGGTAGCGCTGGCAAAGCAGGGAATTATGAGCGCGCAGTCGAGCGATGAAGCGCAGGCGAGCCTGGATGCAGACCAGGCGGCGGTGGAGTCTGCGAAGCATAATGTGGCGGCGGCGCAGGCGGCTCTGGAACAGGCGCGGGCGCATGAGCTGTCGGCGGCCGCGGCGTCGAGGACAGTGGCTTCAACGAGGGAAGCGGTGGTGAATGCGCGGGCGCTGGCCGAGCAGGCGTCAGTGGAGCAGGGCTACTCAAAAGTGTATGCGCCGGTAAGCGGGAAGGTGGACGTGTGGGCGGCGCGGCAGGGCGAGGTGGTGAGCGCCGGGCAGGCGATTGTGACCATCATGGACCTGAGCCAGACCTGGGTGTATGCGCCATTGCCGGAGACGCAGGCGGACGCGGTGCAACTGGGCGACACGCTGAAAGTGGCGATGCCGAGCGGCGATAGCGTGGACGGGAAGGTGATTGCGAAGTCGGCGGAGGCGGATTTTGCGACGCAGCGGGACATCAACGGCGGACGCAAGCGGGATATCAAGACAATGAGGCTGAAGCTGCTGATTCCGAATCCTGGCGAGAAGTTTGTGCCGGGGATGACGGCAGAGGTGTTGATCCCGAAGGCGAAGCTGCAGGAACTGGTGAAGCGATGACGGCGGCGGAGAGAAAAGGTGGAGCGCAAACGAGTGCGCACCCGGTGACGCCGGTGCCGGGATTTACCGGGCCGGCGATCAAGGTGGACAAGATCGTGAAGCGCTACGGGACATTTGAAGCGGTGAAGGGAATCTCGTTTGAAGTTGCGGACGGGGAGATTTTCGGGCTGCTGGGGCCGAATGGAGCGGGGAAGAGCACGCTGATCCGGATGATGACGACGCTGATGCCGGTGACGGCGGGACGCGCGCTGGTGGGCGGGCACGACGTGGCGAAAGAGGCGAACGCGGTGCGGAACATGATCGGGGTAATTCCGCAGGCGCTGACCAGCGATCCGGATCTGACGCTGTACGAGAATCTGAGCATTTACGCCAAGTTGTATTCGGTGCCGAAGGAGCAGCGGGAGAAAAGCATCAAGGAAGTGCTGGAGGCGGTGGACCTGACCAAGTGGCGGGATGCGCAGACCAAGACGCTGAGCGGGGGGATGCGGCGGCGTCTGGAGATAGCGCGGGGGCTGGTGCATAATCCGCGGATCTTTTTTCTGGACGAGCCGACGACGGGGCTGGACCCGGTGAGCCGCATCGCGGTGTGGGAGATGCTGAACAACCTGAAGAAGAGCCGCAGCCTGACCATGCTGCTGACGACACACTACATGGAAGAGGCGGACCGGCTGTGCGACCGCATTGCGATTGTGGATCACGGGACGCTGGTGGCGCTGGACACGCCGGTGGGTCTGAAGCAGAGCGTGCCGGGGTCGAACGTGGTGGAGGTGCAATTCAACCGCGAGGATGAGCAGTGGCAGGCGCGGCTGGAGGCGATGGCGGACGTGACCGAGGTGCAGTCGCAGTCGGCGGGAGTGTACCGGGTGCTGACCTCGAATGGGCCGCAGACGACCACGCAGGTGGTGGAAATGGCGGCGCGGATGGGCGAGCAGTTGACTTCATTGAGCGTGCAGAACACGAGTCTGGACGATGTTTTTGTGCACTACACGGGACGGCAGTTGCGGGATGAGCAGGTGAAGTCGGTGTTCATGATGCCGCCGCGGCCGGGGGTGAACTAGATGAACCGGTTCTGGGCAATTGTGGAACGCGAGATGCGGAAGTTTTTCCGCTCGCCGGTGCTGATGATCATGAGCATGATGCTGCCGATTGTGCAGCTGGTGGTCCTGGGGCACGCGTACGGCGGGCACATTCAGGGCGCGAAGGTTGCGGTGGTGGACGAGGACCAGGGCCCGAAGGCGGTCCAGGTACACGAGGCGTTTGACGCGGTGGCGGTGAATATCAAGACGTTCACCACGGTGCCCTACACGGACGAGCGAGCGGCGCGCGAGGATGTGAGGACGGGCAAGGTGGATGCGGCGGTGATTATTCCGCCGCAGTACTCGCGGCGGGTGTACGCGCAGGATGCGCCGCGGATCGGGCTGGTGGTGGACAACTCAGACCAGATTATGAGCGGCAGCATTGAGGGCGAGATGCAGTCGCTGGTGGACGCGCTGAACCAGCCGGTGATAGCAGACCGGATCGTGAAGAACGTCGCGCTGGAGATTGTGGAGCTGTATCCCTACGTGGAGTACATGAAGTACCTGCTGGCGGGTTCGATTGCGCTGGCGATGTACATCAGCGTGATGATCGGCGGCGGGATGCTGTACATCGACGACAAGGCGCGGGGCGTGCACGAGGGGTACCTGGTGACGCCGATTTCAAAGCTTGAACTGGTGATGGGGCTCAATGCGGCGGGGGCGATCAAGGCGGTGCTGAGCGGGATTTCGCTGACGCTGATCGGATCGCTGATGGCGGGATTGGGGACGGTGTTTAACCCGGCGGCGGATCTGGACCTGCTGCTGCTGATCGTGGGCGCGTCGATTGCGTTCAACGGGATGATGTTCCTGATGATGGTGCGGGTGGACGATCCGCTGGTGCCGAGAGCGATGTTCGGAGTGCTGAACACGCTGCTGTTTTTCCCGTCGGGAGCGATTTCGCCGATTTCCGCGTTCCCACGCTGGCTGCGGGCGATTGCGGTGGTGGATCCGTTTACCTACATCGTGCACGGATTCAAGTCGATTCTGCTGAAGGACGGCGGCTTTGTTTCGATTCAGACGGATGTGCTGTTCCTGTTCGCATTTGGCATCGGGACGCTGCTGATCGCTACGCCGTTGTTCAAGAGGACGCTGTAGGGACAGCCTCTAGCTACTAGCTTCTAGCTGCTGGCTGCGAGGGTGGAGATCGAAGCTGAAAGCTAGAGGCTAGAAGCTGTTTTCAGGGTTTCCGGCGCGCACTGTGAACCGGAATGCAAAGAAGGCGGTCCATTCCTTGTGGGAGGATGGGCCGCCTTCCTGCGTGTGGCGGGGAGCAGCCGTCAGCCTTCAGGTGCAATCCGATACAATCGACGGCGTCCCCAAGTTTCTCAAAGAGGTTTGTGCCGATGAATTCGAAACGATGCGCAATCGCCCTGGCGGCGTGGAGTGGTGTGGTTCTTTTCGCAGCTGCGGCGTGCGCCGCGCAGCAGCCGCAGTATCCGAATTACCCCAGCGAGACGCCGCAGAAACTTCAGCCGGCGACGACGGGCTTCGACTACACGCGGAGCGAGGCGATGATCCCGATGCGCGACGGGGTGAAGCTGCACGTGGTGATCCTGGTGCCGATGGGTGCTCATCATGCGCCGATCCTCCTGACGCGCACGCCCTACTCAGCCGATGGGCAGACCAGCCACGCGGCCAGTCCGCACATGGCGGCGGTGCTGTGGGGGTACGACAATCCTGTGGACGTGATTGTGGAAGGCGGATACATTCGCGTGATCGAAGATATCCGCGGCAAGTATGAGTCGGAGGGTGATTACGTGATGAACCGGCCGCTGCACGGGCCGCAGAATCCCACGCCGGTGGACGAGTCGACCGACACCTACGACACCATCGACTGGCTGGTGAAGAACATTCCGGAGACGAATGGGAAGGTGGGGATCCTGGGGATCAGCTACGACGGATTCCTGCCGCTGATGGCGCTGGTGCATCCGCACCCGGCGCTGAAGGTGGCTGCGCCGATGAACCCGATGGTGGACGGATGGATGGGCGATGACTGGTTCCACAACGGGGCGTTCCGCGAGCAGAATATGCCGTACGTCTACGAGCAGGAAGCGACGCGGGCTAACTCGGAGCATTGGTGGAGCGGAAACCTGGACGACTACGACCTGTATATGAGGGCGGGGTCGGCGGGCGAGCTGGGCAAGCAGCACGGACTGGAGCAGGTGGGGTTCTGGAAGAAGATTCTGGACCACCCGGGTTATGACTCGTTCTGGAGCGACCAGGCGATGGACAAGGTGCTGGCGGCGGACTTCAAGGCGGAGGGGATCAAAGTTCCGTTCATGCTGGTGGGCGGGTTCTGGGACCAGGAGGATATTTACGGCGCGGCGGCGGTATACAAAGCAGTGAAGCCGCTGGATAAGGACGGCAAGATGTATTTGTCGATCGGGCCGTGGTATCACGGGCAGGAGATTGCGGGCGGCGAGTCACTGGGAGCAATGCGTTTCGGGAGCGACACCGCGGCGTGGTGGCGGAAGAACGTGCTGGCGCCATTTCTGGCGCACTATTTGAAGGACGACGCGCCGGCGATGGACCTTGCGCCGGTGACGGCGTATGAGACGGGGGAAGATCGCTGGCAGAAGATGGATAACTGGCCAGTGGCGCCGCAGATGAAGCCGTTGTATCTGGAGGCTGGGTTCAAGCTGGGGTGGGAGCAGAGCGGAGTCAGCGGGGCTGGCGGAGTCAGTCAGGATTACGACG
Organism: Occallatibacter sp.; assembly: GCA_035552475.1. Lineage (GTDB taxonomy): Bacteria > Acidobacteriota > Terriglobia > Terriglobales > Acidobacteriaceae > Telmatobacter. The sequence goes on along the minus strand of DASZLE010000017.1, from coordinate 92,893 downwards.
AGTATATTTCCGATCCGGCCAAGCCGGTGCCGTTCCGGGCGCGGCCCAGCCAGCCGACGGGATACGATCCGCCCATTACGACGTGGGAGTACTGGCTGGTGGACGACCAGCGCGAGGCTTCAGGGCGGACGGATGTGCTGACTTACACGAGCGATGTGTTGACGGAGCCGGTGCACATTCGCGGGCAGGCGATTGCGAACCTGGTGGCGTCAACCAGCGGTACGGATTCGGACTGGGTGGTGAAGCTGATCGATGTGTATCCGGACGAGGTTCCGCAGCAACGGGAGATGGGTGGATATCAACTGGCGGTGGCGATGGATATATTCCGGGGACGGTACCGCGAGAGCTTTGCGGATCCGAAGGCGATTGAGCCGAACAAGCCACTGACCTATCGATTCGCGCTGCCGCCGGCGAATCATGTGTTTCTGCCGGGGCACCGGATCATGGTGCAGGTGCAGTCGAGCTGGTTCCCGCTGTACGACCGCAATCCGCAGACGTTTGTGCCGAATATCTTCTGGGCCAAGCCGGGGGATTATAAGAAGGCGACGCAGCGGGTGTATCACTCGGGCAGCGAGGCTAGCGCGGTGGAGCTGCCGGTGGTGGAGGAGAAGTAAGTAGCGGGTCTGCGAGTTAGCGCGGAAATTACGCGTGGCCCAACGTCACGCTTTATGAAACGGCGACGGGCCGACCCACTGCACGTCGTAGCGATTCATGAAGTCCGCGCTCGCGGCGAGGGCGCCATTGCCGTTGGCATCGCGGAAGTACTGCTCCATCTTGCCGGCGGGCGCAAAGGCGATGAGCAGATGGCTCGATGGAACGATCGACGAGAATGTGTGGGGAATGCGGCGCGGGGCGAGGATCGACTGGCCCGGGCCGAGAGTGAGCTTCTGGCCGCCGACGATGAAGGTTACGCTGCCCTCCATGACGTAGAACCACTCGTCCTGATTGAAATGCAGATGGAACGGGGGACCGCCGGGCTTCAAGTTGCGGTGCTCGATGACGAAGAGGTTGCCAGCCGTCTCTTCGGTGCCGACCTTGAAGGCAAGATCGCTGAAGCCTAGGGAGTGAAGATTGCCGAAGCGGTCCTGGCCGGCGGTGACAGGATGGAGTTCTGGCGCAGGCGGCGCGGGTGCCAGTTGCCCGGCAATCACGGGTTGGGCGAACAGATTGGTAAGGACGGCTGTGGGCGCGGCCCAGGTGGCGGCGCGAAGGAAGGCTCGACGGCGCATGTGCATCCTTTTCCGGCGCGAGATTTCCCGGGGAAATTGGAAGCAGTGTAGCAGGACACGCGCACCGGGATCACCGCAATTCTTAAAGCGTGCTCGATCGCGACGCTTGCCGATTCTTACATGCACGGGCTTGTTACGCGCATCCGGGGCTGCGGGTTCGGCATCCGATACTCCGGACAGATTCAACGGACAGACTTATTGGACAAGGAGAAATTTGCATGGAACTTCGCAATCTTGGATCGTCGGATTTGCGCGTGCCGCCTATCTGCCTGGGCGGCAACGTGTTTGGATGGACGCTTTCAGAAGCGGACAGCTTTCACCAGTTTGACCGCGCGGTGGGAGCGGGCTTGAACTTCATCGACACGGCGGATGTGTACTCGCGCTGGGCGCAGGGGCACAAGGGAGGGGAATCGGAGACGATTCTGGGCAAGTGGTTCGCGAATTCGGGCCGGCGCAAGGACGTGATCCTCGCGACCAAGGTTGGCATGGATATGGGCGAGGGCAAGAAGGGCCTGAGCGCGCGCTACATTGCGCAGGCGGTTGAGGCGTCGCTGCGCCGCCTGCAGACGGACTATATCGATCTTTACCAGGCGCACACCGATGACCAGGAGACGCCGCTCGACGAGACGCTGGGCGCGTTCGACGAGCTGGTGAAGGCAGGGAAGGTGCGGGCCATCGGGGCGTCGAACTACACGGGCGCGCGGCTGGCCGAGGCGATGGAGACCAGCCGCAGGAACGGGCTGGCGGCGTACGTTTCGCTGCAGCCGCAGTACAACCTGGTGGAGCGGCAGCCGTTCGAGTCGGATCTTCTGCCCGTGGTGAAGAAGTACAAGGTTGGCGTGATCCCGTATTACTCGCTTGCCTCGGGATTCCTTACCGGCAAGTACCAGCCGGGATCGGATGTGTCGCAGGCGGCGCGCGGCGGGTCGGTGAAGAAGTACATGAACGAGCGCGGATTTGCGGTGATTGCGGCTTTGGAAGAGATCGCAAACGCCAACAACGCGACACCGGCGCAGGTGGCGCTGGCGTGGCTGCTGGCGAAGCCGGGGGTGACGGCGCCGATTGCCAGCGCGACCAGCGACCGGCAGCTTCACGATCTGATTGCAGCGGCGGAACTCAGGCTGGACCGGGCGAGCGTGGAACGGCTGGATGAGGTGAGCGCGGGGGTGGCAGCGTAGGAGCGGCGAGTTCGGGGGCTTGCGCGGGTGGGTCCGTGCGGGTCCCCAACGTGAGAATGTTTACGAGACCGCCCGCTGCGCGGCGAAGGTCTCCTTCAATCCTGATTCGGCCAGGTCGATGAGCTGGTTGAGCTGGGCGCGCGTGTAGCTGCCGCGCTCTGCCGTGGCCTGCGTCTCCACCAGGCCGCCGTCGGCAGTCATCACCACGTTCATATCCACTTCGGCCTGCGAGTCCTCTTCGTAACAAAGATCGAGAAGCGCGGTTCCGTCCACGATGCCCACCGAGGTTGCCGCGACGAGCTGGCGCATGGGCGAAGCTTTGAGGGTGCCCGCCTTCACCAGCGCTCCCAGCGCCATCTGGAGGGCAACCGCCGCGCCGGTGATGGCTGCGGTGCGCGTGCCCCCGTCGGCCTGGATCACGTCGCAGTCAAGGATGATTGTCCGTTCGCCGAGGGCGCTCATGTCCACAACGGAGCGCAAGCTTCGGCCGATAAGCCGCTGGATCTCGTGCGTGCGCCCGCCGATCTTGCCCCTCTCGCTCTCGCGTGGGGTGCGGGTCACGGTGGAGCGGGGAAGCATGGAGTACTCGGCGGTGACCCAGCCGCGGCCGGAGTTGCGCAGCCACCCGGGCACGCCCTGCTCGATGGTGGCGTTGCAGAGGACGCGGGTGTTGCCCAGGGTGACCAGGACGGAGCCTTCGGCGGTCTGGACGAACCCGGGCGTAAGGGTGAGCGGACGGAGCTGGCTGGGAGTGCGGCCGCCGGGACGAAAGAAGGAAGGCATAGGGGCATTGTACGTTCCGGGACGGGGGGCTTTGGGGCGGTCCCGAAACGGGAAATGGCTTGGGGATGGTGAGAGAAAACGGGAACTCCACGGAAGTGGCTGAAACCACGGGAGATGTGGGGAAGTCCGGAGTGCGGCAGTTCCAAAACGGGACAGAAATGGGCGAGAGCGGCGCTCTCCGCAGCGACCCGATTTCGAAGATAAGACTTTTCTTAAGAACCACTTAGGGAAGGGTGTTTCGGTTTGGCACACGACGTGTATTAGTAAGGGCCAGTCAGGCGCACCATGGGCCAGATCGGAACCCCGGGCGGCAGATAAAACCGGGGCATACGGGAAAAACGGAAACGAGGCGGGCATGCAGACGATGGGTACGGCGACATTCACAAACGAGGCAGAGCGCAGGCGGGTCCAGGCGGTGGTGGCGACGCTGGCGCAGACGCGGCAGGCAGGATACACCGCGGCCGAGGTGGCCCACGACGCGCGCAACATGGTGACGGCGCTGGAGCTCTACTGCGACCTGCTGGGGGATCCCGGGGTGCTGGCGCCGGAGTTCTTTCATTACGCCAGCGAGTTGAAGCTGGTAGCGTCGGCGAGCCGGCGGCTGGTGGAGAAGCTGATGGTGCTGGACAGGCAGTCCGCGGAAGCCGGGGACGAAGACGAAGCGCCGGCGTGGCTTCGCCAGGCTCCGCTCTACCGGGCTTTGCCTAGCCAGCCGGCAACGGCGGCGGCGCAGCGGCTGCCCAGCGATTCCATTCGCAATCTGGCGCGGGAGGTTGAAGCCAACGGCAACCTGCTGGATGCAATGGCCGGGGTGTCCGTCCCGGTGACGGTGAAGGCCGAAGGCGGCGCCCACCCGGTACGGTTGACGGCGGAAGATCTGACCCGGGTGCTGGTGAACCTGGTGAAGAACGCGGCCGAAGCCATGCATCGGACGGGGCGGATCGAGATCGCGATCGAGGAGCGGAAGAGGGCGGAGAACGGCGCGTTGGAACTGGTGCTGACCGTGGACGATACCGGGCCGGGCATCCGCGAAGGGTTGCTGGATCAGGTCTTTGAGCCGGGTTTAACCACCCACGTTGCAGAGGGTGACAGCGGCTGGGCGGCGACACATCGCGGGCTGGGACTCTCCATCACGCGGTCTATTGTCGAGGCGGCCGGGGGCCGCATCCATGCCGAAAACCGCAGCGAAGGCGGAGCCCGAATTGTGATTGAACTACCGGTGAGCCGGCGGTGAGCGCGGACACGGAAGAGGGGATGGGGAGATGCATACAATGCTGGCAACGTTCTTTGACGACAAAACCATGGAGATCCTCTCTCAGGCCGGGGAGCCTTCGATTCCGCTGCACCTGCTGGTGGTAGACGGGGACCCGGCGGTGCGTTCGGCGTGCGCGGAGATCGCTTCCACGCTGGGGTACCAGGTGGAGGCAACCGGCGATATGGGGCAGGCGCGCAGCCTGATGCGCGGCCATGCCGCCGACATCGTGCTGGTGAACCTGCCGAACGCGGGAGCGCACGGCCTGGAGCTTGTCTCCGAGGTGAAGCTTCTTTATCCGCAGACCGCGGTGATCGCCATGACAGCTTCAAGCTCGGTGGGCGCGGCCGTGGAGGCTATGCGCTGCGGCGCCTGCGACTACCTGTCCAAGCCTTTTGCAGTGGATGAACTCTCCGGCGTGCTCGACCGGGCCGCATCCACGCTGCTCACCGATACGGCCACGCGCCAGTTGCGCGAGCGCCTGCGGCTCTCCCAGGGGCTGGGCGCGATGATCGGCCGCTCCGGGGAGATGGAGAAGCTCTACCGCATTCTTTCCAAAGTGGCCCAGAGCACGCACCCGGTGCTGATCCTGGGAGAGAGCGGCACGGGCAAAGAGCTGGTGGCGCGCACCATCCACGCCTACGGGCCCAACCCGCAGAAGCCGTTTCTCCCGGTGGACTGCGGATCGCTGGTGCCCACCCTGATCGAGAGCGAGCTCTTCGGCTATGTGAAGGGCGCCTTTACCGGGGCCAATCGCTCCAAAGATGGATTGCTGGTGTCAGCCGAGGGCGGCACGGTGTTTCTGGACGAGATCGGAGAGCTCTCGCTCGATCTGCAGGCCAAACTTCTGCGCACACTGCAGGAGCGCGAAGTGAGGCCCGTGGGCGCCACCCATCGCGTTCCCATCAAGGCGCGCATTGTGGCGGCCACCAACCGCAACCTTGCCGACATGGTGGAGTGCGGCAAGTTTCGCAAGGATCTCTACTACCGCCTCAACGTGGTCAATCTCAGGCTCCCGTCCCTGCGCGACCGCAAGGAGGATATTCCGCTGCTGGCCGCACATTTCCTGGACCGCATCAGCCGGGAGAATGGACGCAAGTTCACTCTGAGCGACGAGGCCCTGCGCACCATGATGCGCTACGACTGGCCGGGCAACGTGAGGGAGCTGGAGAACTCGGTGGAGCGGGCCTGCGCGCTCTCGTCCGGCCCGGTGCTGCACCTGGGCGACCTGCCCACGCAGTTGCAGAACCAGGGGCTTGAGGCACGGCAGATGGCCGGCGCCGGCCCGCAGCCGGACAACGGCGAGGCTCCGCCGATGACGACCCTGGCCGAGATGGAGAAGGTGGCGATTCTTGCCGCCATCCGCACGCTCAACGGGGACAAATTGCAGGCAGCCCGCCTGCTCGGCATCGGCAAGACCACCCTGTACCGCAAGCTCAAGGAGTACGGAATCGCCGATCCCATGCAGGAGTAGCGATCAGGGACAGGCGCCGGGTTTCAGAGGAACTGCCGCCTGTCACCTGTCACCTGAAACGCGACAACTGTGAATCGGGAACTGACAACTGACCACTGATATCTGACAACTGCCGGGGGGCACGACATGAGCATTCTGATGGTGACGGGAATTGAGGGCGCACGGAACTGTGCCGAGGTGGTGGCGAAGCAGCTGGGGATGGAGGTTGAGGTGGCCGATGGGCGCAAAGCGGCGCTGGCCGCACTGCGGCAGAAGGAGTTCGCCGCCGTGGTGGTGGACGAGACCATCGCGGAGTGCGACCCGGCAGCCGCGGAAACCATCTGGGAGCGCGCCGGCCTGGCCATTCCGCTGCAGGTAAATTTCGCTCTCTCCGGAGCGGCGCGGCTGATCCGCGACATCCGCTCGGCGCTGAACCGCCGCGAGCGCGAGCAGACGCTGGCGCGCAAGGCTGCGGCCGCGGCCATTGAAACCGAGCTTAAGTCCACCGTTGCCGGCCTGCTGCTCCAGTCCGAGCTCGCACTCTCCGGCAGTGACGCGAATTCGCCGGTAACGGAGCGGCTGCGCATCGTGGCCGATCTTGCAGGCAACTTGCGCCGCCAACTAGCCGCGACCGCGGCCTCCCGCGGCGACGCAGCCATCTGAATTCTCTGGTCCGGCGTGGTGTCCGGTTTTGCATGACGTGCATCGCCGGAGCCTGGCGATCCAGGCTCCGGCTCCTTTTTTTTGCGCGCCCCGCAGGAGTTCGCCGCTCCGGCTTCCGCTTTGATCCGCAGGCATGCTAGTCTGCGGGGAATGCTACCAGCGCGATGGATTCTGCCCCCGATGATGGGCCTGCTGTGCGCCCTCGCGCCGGCCCAAGCTTCTCCCCCGGTCCCGTCGCCGGCGACCGAAATCAATCTTAGCCAGTCCTCAGTGAAACTCACGGGGCCATGGAAGTTCGCGCCGGGCGATTCGCCGGCCTCCGGGAGCGCCCTGCTCTGGGCCAGCCCCGGATTCGACGACAGCGGATGGGCGACCATGGATCTGCACTCACCGCCGGGCCAGATCGATCCCGGTTACGGCGACCCCGAATACCTGAAGGGGTGGTCGGCGCACGGCTTTCCCTCGCTGGTGGGCTATGCCTGGTACCGGCTGCGCCTGCATGTCGAGGGCGCTGCCGTGCCGTTGTGGATCAAGATGCCCGACCACATCGACGATTCCTACCAGGTCTTCGCCAACGGGCAATACGTGGGCGAGTTCGGCCAGTTCACCGCGGACGGAGTGAAGTGCTACCGGTCGCGAGCCATGGCGTTTCCGCTGCCTGCTCCGGATGCCCACGGGGACCTGCTGCTCGCAATTCGTTTCTACGAGGAGCCGTTCGTGCTGGTGGGCGGCACCACCGGCGACAGCGGCGGCATGCACCAGGCGCCGGTGATCGGACTGCGCGGCCCAGTGCAGCAGCTTCGCGCGCGCGAACGCCTGGGCCGCATCCTCAGCGTCATCGTCCCCATGTTTGTGAGCGGCTTTATGCTGTTTGCCTCGGCCGGCGCGTTCTGGATCTGGCTCATCGACCGGCCCCGGCATACCTTTCTCTGGCTGGCGCTGGGAATGGTGCTGCTCGCGCTTCCCGTCCTGGTGATGGCGTGCGCTTTCTTCAGCTACCTGCTGACCCAGGCGATGTCCAACGAGTTCGTTGCAACCTTGCAGGCTGCCGGCATGATCTGCTGGATCTTTTTCTGGCGCGAATGGTTTGGGCTCCCCCCGAATCGCCGCATGAACTCTCTCGCCTTCGCTCTGGCACTGGTGGGGGCTCTTGGTGAGACCGCCATTCTGTTCTCGACTCATATTCCCATCTTCATGATTCTGGCGGCCATGGAACTGAGGGCGGCGGGTAAGATCGCGCTCGGTGTGCTTCTGTTTGTAGCCCTGGTGCAGGGCGCGCGCAAAGATCGTATGGGCGCGCTGGTGGCCCTGCCGCCCATCCTGCTGCTGATCTTCAGCCAGTTCAGCCAGGAGCTCATCTCGTGGTTCCGCATCCGCACCTCGGTCTTTCCGGCTGGGATCCAGATCAGCGTGACCGACGTGGCCCAGGTGCTTCTTGTGCTGGTGACCGGCGCGCTCGCGGTGCGCCGCTTCGTCGCTACGCAGGTAAACCAGCGCCTGGAACGCCAGACCATCGATCTGGAACTGGAGCAGGCCCGGGAGCTGCAGCAGCACGTGCTGGTTCCCGAGGCCGCCGAGTCTCCCTGGTTTTCCGTATCGACGGCGTATCATCCCGCGCGGACGGTGGGCGGCGATTTCTATCAGGCGATTCCCCTGGCCGACGGGTCCCTGCTGGTTGTGGTCGGGGACGTGTCCGGAAAAGGCGTGGCGGCGGCGATGCTGGTGGCAGTGCTGGTGGGCGCGGTTCGAACTCTGGCTGACCAGACCGCCGATCCGGCCGTCATTCTGGAGGCGTTGAACCGGCGCCTGCTGGGGCGCGCGGGAAATCATTTTGCCACCTGCGTGGCCGCACATCTTGGCCCGGGTAGATCGCTGAGCATCGCTAATGCCGGCCACATGCCTCCGTACCGCAATGGCAAGGCGCTGGACCTGCCCGGGACGCTTCCCCTGGGCATCGTGCCGGGGGCTCATTACGATGTTTCCACGTTCGCTCTGGCTCCCGATGACTACCTGACGTTCCTCACGGACGGAGTGCTGGAGGCGCGCGACGCCGATGGCCGGCTTCTCGGCTTCGATGAAGTGGCGCGGCTCTCATCGCGCGCGCCCGAGGACATTGCCCAGGCCGCCATGGCGCATGGGCAGGACGACGACATCACGGTGGTGGGGGTGCGGATGTACTCATCCCCTTGCGCTGTCGAGAATCCGCTGATCCGGGAGCCGATACAGTCCTCTTCGCCGGCGTAGCCGCGTACTTCCCGCCGCGACCTATTCCCAGGCGGATCGCCTTACCGTACTCTAATTTCATATGCGAGACTCGGCCATGCTCCTCATCGACTGCCCGGACAGGCGAGGCCTGGTGGCCCGCATCGCCACTCTGCTTCACGAGCACGGAGCGAACATCCTGCATGCCGATCAACACCGCTACGGAGAGCTGGGACTGTTCTTCATTCGCGTGGAATGGGCGCTCGAGTCAGATAATCGCGAGGGTCCGCGTTTCGAGCTGGCGCGGTTCCGCGATGCGTTCGAGCCGCTGGCGCGCGAGCTCGAGATGCACTGGTCGCTGACCTCGAGTGCCGAGCGGCCGCGCCTGGCGCTGCTCTGTTCGCGGGATCTGCATTGTATGGCCGACCTGTTGTCCCGCTGGCGCATGGGAGAACTGCACTGTAACATCGCCCTTGTCGTTTCGAATCATCTGGACGTGGAGCCGCTGGCGACGTTTTACGAGATTCCGTTCGTGCATATTCCCGTGACCTCGGAGACTCGCGCAGAAGCCGAGGCGGAGCTGGAAGAGTTGCTGTCGGGCCTGGAAATCGAACTGGTGGTGCTGGCGCGCTACATGCAGGTCCTCTCTTCCTCGTTTGTCGAGCGTTATCCATCGCGGATCATCAACGTGCACCACTCGTTTCTGCCGGCGTTTACGGGGGCCAATCCGTATCAAAGGGCGCATGCCAGGGGGGTGAAGCTGATTGGCGCAACCAGCCACTACGTGACCGGGGAGCTCGACGAGGGGCCCATCATCGAGCAGGAAGTGGCGCGCGTCTCCCATCGCGATCAGGTGGAGGACATGGTGGCGAAAGGCCGCGACCTGGAGCGTATCGTTCTGTCGCGTGCTGTCCGCTGGCACCTGGAGCGCCGCATCCTCTGCTACGGCAACAAGACGATCGTGTTTGACTGAACTTTAATCAGGAGCATTTTCGTTCCGCTCCGCGCGACCGCTTCCGCTATGCTGGATTCCGCGATCCGCCGTTCGTTGATCCCGCGATGAATCCATGAAAAATCCTTTGCCGCTCGCTTTGCTGTTCGCGCTCGCATCCGTCGCGGGTGCGCAATCTGTGTACACCACACGCCTGGACGATCCGCGCGCCGTCTATCTCGATGCTCCGGAGTTTGCCGCGCGCGCCGACGGCGGCGCCGATGCTTCCGCCGCTCTCCAGGCCGCCATCGACAAAGCCGAGGATCACAAGCGGGAGGGCATCGTGTTTGTGCCCGAGGGCCGCTATCGCCTCGACCACACCGTCTATATCTGGCCCGGCGTGCGCATCATCGGCTTCGGCGCAAAACGGCCCATGTTCCTTCTTGCGCCTGACACGCCCGGCTTCCAGAAAGGCATGGGCGTGATGGTCATGTTCACGGGCTTCCGTCCCGGCGAGGGCATGTCCCGCAACTTCGGGATCCGCGTGCCGTTTCCACCGCCGGGCCAGGTCTCATCCAATCTCGCCCCGCCCAAAGACAACATTGCCGACGCCAACCCCAACACGTTTTACTCGGCGATGAGCAACATCGACTTCGAGATTGGGGACGGCAATCCCGCCGCAGTGGCCGTGCGCTTCCACGTTGCCCAGCACTCGTTGCTGAGCCACATCGACTTCCATCTCGGCTCCGGTCTCGCAGGCATTTACATGGCGGGCAACGAGGCTGAGGACCTGCATTTCTATGGCGGCCGCTACGGCATCCTTACCGAGAAGACCTCGCCCGCGTGGCAGTTCACGCTGCTTGACTCGACGTTTGATGGCCAGCGCGAAGCCGCTATCCGTGAGCACGAGGCGCAGCTGACGCTGGCACACGATACCTTCCGCAATGTGCCGGTGGCGGTCGATATCGATGAGGGGTATCCGGATGAGCTTTGGGCGAAGGACTGCACGTTCGCCGACATCGCACACGCCGCCGTCGTCATCAGCGACGAACAAAGCCCCCTCACCGAAGTCAGCTTTGAGAATGACGTGCTCCGTGACGTGCCGACGTTTGCACGCTATCGCGATTCGGGCCGGTCCGTTGCTGCGCCCGGGCCGATCTACCGCGTGAGCGACTTCAACTTTGGCCTCATCCTCCCCGGCGAAGGACAGATGGGCAAAATGGGGGAGATCTGGAAGGCCAAGTCGCTCGTCGTAATACCGCCCGATCTTCCTCCTGCCATCCGTCCGCTCCCTTCCGCGAGCGAGTGGGTCAACGTCCATACCCTCGGCGTGAAAGGGGATGGCGCGACCGACGACACCGCCGCTATCCAGGCCGCCATCAGCGCGCATCGAGTGCTCTACTTCCCCAGCGGCCATTACGTCGTCCGCGATACGCTTGCACTCAAGCGGGATACGGTTCTCATCGGCCTGCATCCCACGCTCACGCAGATTGACCTGCTGGATTCAACGCCGGGCTACCAGGGAGTGGGCGCGCCGAAAGCGGTGATCGAAACGCCACGCGGCGGCGACAATATTCTCAGCGGCATCGGCGTTTTCACCGGCGGAATCAATCCGCGCGCCGTCGGTGTCCTCTGGAAAGCCGGCGAGCAATCGCTCATCGACGATGTGCGTTTCCTCGGCGGGCACGGCAGCGGCACCAACCCTTACAACAACAACCACACCGCCGATTCCGACCTGCACAAGCGCTGGGACTCGCAGTATCCCAGCCTCTGGATCGCCGATGGCGGAGGCGGAACGTTCGCCGACATCTGGACGCCCAATACTTTCGCGCAGGCAGGCTTCATGGTCTCTAACACTACGACCCATGGCCACGTCTACGAGCTCTCGTGCGAACACCACGTGCGCAATGAGATCATCTTCGATCACGCGGAGAATTGGGACGTGAACGCGCCGCAGACCGAAGAAGAGGCGGGCGAAAGTCCCGAGGCGCTGTCGCTGGAGTTCGACTTCTCGCGCAACATCACCGTCGCCAACTACCACGGCTATCGCGTCACGCGTTCCCGCGCTCCATTTCCTGCGGCGGTTCGCCTTTATCAGTCGTCCGGCATCCACTTCCGCAACGTGCACGTGAACGCCGAAAGCGGATACGCCACATTCGACGACAACGGCTACGGCACGTTCCTGCGCCTCAGCAAGTTCCCCTACGAAAACGCGATTGAGGACGTGACCCATCACCTGGAGGTGCGTGAGCGCGAGTTTGCCGTGCTCGATATTGAGAGCAATCCGATAGAGCCGCCGCCCCCCGCAGCCGACGCGCGCGCCGTCGTTGAGCCGGGCGTCGATGTCCAAAAACTCGAGGACGGCTTCTTCTCCATCTCCGGCGCTGCAGTGGACGCTGCAGGCAAGCTCTACTTCGTCGACCATCACCAGCAGCGCATCTACGCGTGGTCGGCTGCAGAAGGCCTGATCATCGTGCGCGACAACCCGCTCGATCCCGTCAATCTTGCCTTCGACAAGTCCGGCAACCTCATCGTGCTTTCATCCGCCGGACCGGAGAGCACCGTCTACACTTTCAAGCCCGGCACACCTGCCGAAAACCTCACCGTGCTGGAGCCGCAACCGGCAGAACCGCATCCCCGCGCGACATTTATCCTGCCTGCCAACTACTGGAACAATGGCGAATTCAAAGACCAGCTCAATCTCGAAACCATGCGCTTCACCACGCTGGCCGAACTTTTTGCCGCCGACGTCGCCACGCCCAAGCCGAGTGAGTACGTCTCGCTCGACGGCAGCGTCATCCTCCCTGCCGGCCGCGTTTTCCAGCAAGGTCCGGCGGACGACACCACCGGCTGGCGCTTCTCTGACAACCTCGATACCTACGGATTTCTCGAAGCGAAACCCGGCGACCGCATCTACGTGAGCAGCGAATCCGAAGACACGACCTACAGCGCCATGGTCAACTCCGACGGCACCCTCGCCGATTTGAGGCCATTCGCGCACCGCGGCGGTGAGAGCGTAGCCACCGATCCCGAAGGCAACGTCTATGTAGCCAACGGCCAGATCTTCGTCTACAACGCGAAAGGGACGCAGATCGCCGAGATCGACGTCCCCGAACGCCCGCTGCAGCTCATCTTTGGCGGCGCAGACCGCAAGACGCTCTTCATCCTCGCGCACCACGCGCTCTTCAGCGTTCGCGTCCAATGAGCACAGCCCTCAGACGTCAGCTCACAATCGAAGCTGAAGGCCGAGGGCTGTCTGCTGACCACTGACCACTGATCACTACAGGGCGACCGTTACCGCCTTCGTTTCCAGGTAATTGTTCAGCACTTCTTCGCCCATCTCGCGGCCCCAGCCCGACTGCTTGTATCCGCCGAAGGGCAAGCTCGCGTCGAAGACGTTGTGGCAGTTCACCCACACGGTGCCGGCGCGGAGGCCACGCGACACCTTGTGCGCCAGGCTAAGGTTCTGCGTCCACACGCTGGCTGCGAGCCCGAACACCGTATCGTTCGCGCGCTTGACGATCGCGTCGATGTCCTTGTCGCCGAACGGCACCGCGCACACCACTGGTCCGAAGATCTCTTCCTGCACCACTTTCATCCGCGGGTTGGTGTCGGTCAGCACCGTGGGCCGCACAAAGTAGCCGCGCTCGTGGCCGCTCACCGGCCCGCCCGCCGCCACCTTCGCACCCTCGTGGATGCCTGACTCGATGTAGCCCACCACCTTGCGATACTGCTCGTCGCTCACCAGCGGACCCATCTGGCATGCGGGATCCATTCCCGGCGCCAGCTTGATGCCGTCGGCCACGTGACTCACGCCTTCCACCACCTGGTCGAACACCTTCTCGTGCACATAGAGCCGCGAGCCCGCACAGCAGCACTGCCCGTGGTTGAAGAAGATCGCGCTCGCCGTCCCCTTGACGGCATGCTCGATATCCGCGTCGGGAAACACGATCGCCGGCGACTTTCCGCCCAGTTCCAGCGAGACCTTTTTCAGGTTGCCCGTGGCGGCTTGCACAATCAGTTTGCCCACTTCGGTGGATCCGGTGAACGCCACCTTGTCCACCAGCTCGTGCGCGGCCAGCGGAGCGCCCGCGCCTTCGCCGTAACCGGTCAGGATGTTCACTGCGCCCGGCGGCACGCCGGCCTCGTCCATAATCTGCGCCAGCCTCAGGCCGCTCAGCGGCGTCTGCTCGGCCAGCTTCAGCACAATGGTGCATCCGCACGCCATCGCCGGCGCCAGCTTCCACGTCGCCATCAGCAAGGGAAAGTTCCACGGGATAATCTGCGCCACCACGCCAATGGGCTCCCTCAGCGTGTATGAGTGGAAGTCGCGTCCCGCAGAGAGCGCCAGCGTCTTGCCCGTGATCTTGGTCGCCCATCCGCCCATGTAGCGGAACATGTCCACGGTCAGCGGCACATCCGCCACGCGCGCTATGCTGAACGGCTTGCCGTTATCCAGCGATTCAAGCTCGGCAAACTCCTCCAGGTGTTCTTCGATCAGGTCGGCGATGCTCCACATGATGCGCCCGCGCTCTGAGGGCGACATCCGGGGCCACGGCCCTTCGTCGAACGCGCGCCGCGCGGCCTCCACGGCGCGATTCACATCCTCGGCTTCGGCTTCCGGCACATGCGTCACCACATCGCCGGTGGCCGGGTTGTAGACGGGAAATTTCTTACCGGAAGCGGCAGCCACAAAGCGGCCGTCAATCAGCATCCGGTGATCGGTTGCGACAAAGTCTGCGGTGCGGCCGCTGACGCGGGGATCGATGGACAGAGTTGCCATAAATAACCTCGGTGTGCACCCGGTCGGGCCGCGGCAACCTGGCTTAAGGGAAGGTCTTCCCTCCCGGAATCTGCGCGAAAAACCAGCGCGATCCGGGACCCGGGGCCTGCCGGATTTTGCACTGAGGAACACTACCACCGTGGGCTGTGGATTGGCTACCGGAGTCTGTAAATGTTGTCAGCCGTCAGTTTTCAGTTGTCAGACGTGATACATGCCGAGAGATGCGGCTCGCAAGCCGATGCTGACAACCGACAACTGAAATCTGACAACTGCTCTTGACCTGTCTATAACTATAGGGTTCACACTGGATCTGGACATGTTCACCGTAACTTAACTCGCCAGGGCGGCCGGCCTCAGCCGCACCGCCCTCCTCTATTACGAATCGATCGGTTTGATGCCTCCGCCCCGGCGCACGGGCGGAAACTATCGCGCTTACGCGCAGGCCGATCTGGACCGCCTGCTTCAGATTCGCGCCTACCGCAACGCAGGCCTCACGCTTGACGATATTCGCGCGATCCTTAACACCAAATCGCGAACCAGCGATGCGCGCCGGGTGCTTGAGCGGCGCCTGGTCGAGCTCGACGCCGAAGTCGGTGCCCTCCGCGCGCATCAGCACGCCATCCTCCAACTACTGGGCTCAAAGGCCCTGCGAAAGGCAAATGACATGATCACCAAAGAGAAGTGGGTCTCCATTATGAAAGGCTGCGGCCTCACGGAGGACCAGATGAACCGCTGGCATGCAGAATTCGAGCGCTCCGCTCCGGCCGAACATCAGGAGTTCCTCGAATTCCTCCACATCCCCGCCGCGGAAATCAAGCACATCCGCGAACACAGCCGCGCCGCGAAGTAAACCACCAACGAAGTCGGAAGGGCGCAATCTCTCGCGCCCTTCAGCACACCGTGCAGGCTATCGCGTTGGCGAAGTTACAGGCGTTGCCTCTTTCGCCTTGGGCCTCCCGCGATAACCCGCGGAAAATGCGCCCATGCGTGGCTGCCCGGCACCCCGCACCGCCGCCGTCCCGGTCCTAACCAATGGGGCCGTGGATGGACTGCTCGCCGTCGTTGTGTTCGAAGCCAGGCTGCTCCTCAGTTGCGTACGTTTCGAACCGCAGCACATTTCCAGATCCTCCTTGTTGCGTCGGCAGCACCGCCTGCTGCTCCGCATCGTGATTGGTGATTCGTTCCAGCAGGCACGCTCCGCCGGAGAGTGCCAGCCAGTTCATGAGCCACTCCAGCGGCCTGCGCGTCACAAACAGCGCTGCCGGCGCGGCAATCCAGAAGCTGAGGCAGTAGAAACAGTCCATCAGCTTGCCGGCCACGCTATTGCCCAGCAGCGCGCGAAACCGCACAATCAGGTCGGCCGGGCCGTCCTCCTCCGCCAGGAGGTGGGTTAACTTCCAGGTGGCGAGGACGGCCAGGAGAAAGTTCCACATCTCAGTGCCCGCAGATGCAGAAGGTGAGAGTGTTGTCGATCGCGGTCCGATCCGCCAGCCCCGTGGTCAGTCCCGGCCGCGTGATCAGCGACGCCGTGTAGGAGCAGTTGGTCCACGACGTCGTGTTTTCGACGATGGTTCCATCTGCGCCTCTGCCTCCCGCAGTGAACGTCACGCCCGCGGTCGGGTTGGGCGGCGTAATATTCCCGGGCGCTGAAGGACTGCAACTGGTGATCCACAGCGACCAATCGCCGTCTCCCATGGTTTCGTGGTCGAACGTAAACTCCACGCTGAGAGTGTCGTTGATCGGCTGGCAGCAGCTTCCGCCGGAAGTGAATTCGGCGAAGTAGAGGTGGTTCACCTCGCTCCAGTTGTTTACGTGGATCTTGCACAGCGAGTTGGAGTAGTCGATGGTGCTCACGCTTACGCGTGTGGCCTGGAAGATGATCGTCATGTCGACGCCCACCCTCTGATTCGCCGCGGGGACCGGCGCTCCCACAGGCGCCTGGCCAGTGTTGTCCACGGCGTTGACTCCGGAAAGCGGGTCTCCGCCGGGAGCAACTCCTGGCTGGCTCGTATCAAAGCCCATGAGCACCTGGAATCCGCCGCCCACCGCATTCAGATCGACAACTACCCAACCGGTTGCCGGGTCAGCCGAGATGTAATGGATGCCGGGGCCGGACCACGGCGCGCCCAGGCCCGGCGGAGCTGCATCCGGCGGCGCCGGAAATGCCCCCGTCACATACACGCTCTGAAACGTCGCGACGTTGGCCCCGGCAAATCCTCCCGCGTCTTTAGGCCACGAAATGATCCGAGTGCCCAATTCAACAGGAGAAACCAGGGACCCGCTCACCGGCGTCGGATTAATCCAGAGGGTCGCTCCGGCGCTGCCCGGTTCTGCGGTTGTGCCGTCCTGGCCGCGTGTCACGGTCCATGTGCTGGCGGAAACTCCCGTCACCGTCATGGTCTCGCCCGTCTCGCCTGCGTTGCAAACGGAGACGGAAAACGGAGTGGGCGGTGGCGCTGCTCCTCCGGCCACCGTAATCGTGGTCTGCGAAGCATTGATAGCCGATGCCAGCGTAGTCTTTGCCGTCGCGAACAGGAAGCGGTACTGCATCTGCGCTCCGAACACGGTGGGCGAATAGACCGGGCAAAAGCCACCGAGTTGCAACTGCTCAAAGAACGCAAAGTTCGGGCCGCCTCCGTACACCAGGCTCGGGGTGATCGGGAGAGCCTTGTTCGTGAGGCCGGTGCCAGAGTCGATATCCGAATAGATATCGAAGCTCCCTACCGTCGTGAACCAGGGCTGAAGCTGCGGCGGCGGGCACACACAGATGCAGAATTCGCGGCAGCTCACCACGCAGACCCACGCGCAGATCTGCAAGCAGTACGGCCTCAGGCCGAATCGCCCCACAATCCCGCCGTACAAGTCGCGGTTGCCATCCTGCACGGCGGTCACCAGCTCGCCAAGCACGCGCGGCTGCGCAGCCAGCTTGCGGAATGCGAGCGCAAAGCTCCGTGCCTCTTCCACGCCGTTCGCTGGAAACTCCTCCGCTCGGTCGATCACGCAAAGCTCGCGGCATACGCGGAAGCACCGCCAGAAACAGATCAGCCGGCAGATGGTTTCGCAGTTGCCCGCAAAACCTGCCGAGCTGATGGTATTGCGCAGGATCTCGCAGTTTGGCTCCAGTGCCGCTTTGCCGATTGCAGCCCAGGCTTTTTTGTTGGCAAGCAGGCTTTCGATCAGCTTTCCTGTGGTGCGCAATTCGTTCACCGGATCGGCAAGTGCGGCCGGTTCCCGCCCGCATACCACCTCACAGACGCGTCGATAGCCGATTCCGCAGACCCAGTGACAGATCACGGCGCAGAACTCGGCGAGCTTCAATTCGTCGAGAGCTTCGGCAAACTCTGCGCGGTTGCCGCATGAGACAGCTTCCACCACGCGGCGCAGTCCCGCTTCGTTGCTGGCCAGGCGTGCCACTGCCTGCGCAAATTCCTCCAGGCTGGGAAGGGGTACATCCACTCGAGGCGGCCCGCAGATCTCGAGACATCGAAGTACACACAGCTTGATCCGAACCCATTCGCAAATTAACTCACAGTAAGGCAGCATTTCGAGCCGCTTCAGAACCCAGCCAAAGGCATCGGCGTCCTTTGCTTCGAAGGCTGCGATGACGGCAGAGAAGCCGCCACTATCCTGCGCGAGCCGGCCTATCGCATCCGACTCAGACGCAAGACGACTAACTACATCGTCGTACGAGCTATCCATGTTGTGCTCCCGGGGGGGCAATGGACAGAGGGCTCCGCCCTGAACTGTCACCGGTTGATAAGTGGGGCAAGGAGGGTTCCATGCCCTGGGGGATTACCAACAGCGGGAACTGTACGGCGAGTAAACGTCCATTTTGTCTATCTTGTCAAGTAAATCTTTAAGCATCTGGAGTTACCTGAGTCATGACTCCCGTATCGGCAGGCGATAACTCGCATCCCGGTTCCACCGGATACCGGCCCGCACCCTGTCCGTGAAGGAGAACTGAGAGAAGCGTTGCAGCCCAGCACTGAATGGCGTGTTGTCTCCATCCAGCCAGACTGGATTCACGCAAGCGGCGCACCGGCATGGTTCGCCAAAATCAAGCGGGAAGCAGAAGAGGTCTGACGGCTGCGAGGCAAAATCCGCACCGGTTGGGTCCCGCATCACCGCTCCCGCCCTCGACGTCGCAATATAATTCCGAAGAGATTCAAAAT
The DNA here is from genome assembly GCA_035552475.1 of Occallatibacter sp. Classification (GTDB taxonomy): domain Bacteria; phylum Acidobacteriota; class Terriglobia; order Terriglobales; family Acidobacteriaceae; genus Telmatobacter. Next base: position 74,247 of record DASZLE010000017.1, on the reverse strand, counting down.
GCCAATTGGGCCTGTCCCCAGGAAGCGGATTCGCATGCCTCTCCGCCGTGTTTCGACTCTTGCATTTGCCTTGTTGTTTGCCGTCACCCTCCTCCATGCTGAAGTGAAGCCCTCCCACATCGAAGACCAGATCCGCAACCTGCGCTCTGTGTCTTCGGACCAGAAGCCGGCGGCCATCCAGAAGCTCGCCGAAGATATCCGCACCCTTCCCGCCGGATCGCAAAAGGTAAGTCTTGCGGACACGCTTTTACACCTCTCCACCGAGGGCGACATGGGCAAGCCGGCGCTCCAGGCGGTTGCAGATACGCTCTCTGCCGCGCTCACGGAGAGTCCCGTCCCCGCCAAGGGCGACAAGGTTCCCATGCCCTACTACGACCTGGCCAAGCTGGTGCGCTACGAGGGCGTGACGGCAACTGTGACCGACCCTCTCTATGCCAAATCCATGCAGATGCTCGCCGACAACGAGGCCGATATTCAGAAGGCAAACTTCACCCTCAGGGACCTCAAGGGCAACAAGGTCACACTCTCTGAACTTCGCGGCAAAATCGTTCTGGTGAACTTCTGGGCAACATGGTGCGGCCCATGCCGGCTTGAGATGTCTTCGCTCGACGGTCTCTACCGATACTTTCAGCCGCAGGGACTCGTCGTGCTCTCCGTTACCGATGAGGAACTATTCAAGGTCGGTTCGTTCCTCGCGCCTTACAAGTACACGCCCCCGGTGCTCCTCGATCCCGGCGGCAAGGTGCACCAGCAATTTCACATCACCGGAATTCCCAACACGTTCCTCTTTGGACGCGATGGAAAGCTCCTCGCCGTTGCCATCGACCAGCGCTCTCAGAAACAGTTCCTCGCGATGCTATCCAAAACCGATCTGCATCCGTGATTATGGGATCACCAGCTCGGAGAGAATTGAAGATGGTGAGTTTGCCCGGCGATGGAATGGGGACGCGCTTCGACGCATGCAGGCGGGAGGCGATGATCTCCATCCGCGAGGGTTGCCATTGGCCGTGATGATGAAGACGATGGAGGGGAGCCGGTTTTATCAACTACTCAGTTCTTAACCGTCAGCATCAGTCAAGTCTGCGCTCTAGAGTCTGTTCCACAAATTGGCTGCCGTGAAAAGCTCGCTCATCCTGGGCGACCAGCGTGAAGCCGTATTCTGCGTAGAGGTGCATTGCGGCACCCGGCCGAGGCAGGGTTGTCAGGAATATGGCCGCAACGGATTGAGTGAGCGCAATGGCGCTCATGACTGTCGCTGGTCCCGCTTTGTCAAGTACCTTCACCCCAAGTTATTGATTTTAAATAGTTTGACTCATGGGCGGTCAAGCGGGAGTGTGCTATAATAGCGTTTGGAATGGGAACTAAGCGGGCCGGCTCCTCGATGAGCGGGAGGGAAGAAAATGAATACCCCCCCACCCCCCCTGTTTTATCTCCTTTTGTTCGCCTGGACAAAAACATAAACTATATAAAATGAGCAACTTGGTTTCATCGCGAGGTTTCTAGGAGGCAATTCTGTAACACTCCTGTAACAATCGTGTCTCAGCCGAAGCGGACGCGCAGTTCTCTAACTCCGCTATCTCCGCTAGCTCCGCTCGCTCGGCTATCTCCGCCAACTCCGCTAAACTCAACACGTGAGCTTCCGCGAATTCCTGGGCAACACTGCGACCGTGACGCGCCTGCGCGAGTCCATCCGCTCCGGCCATGTGCCGCAAGCCATGATCCTCGCCGGCCCCAGCGGAGCAGGGAAGTACACGCTCGCGCTCATGCTCGCCCGCGCCGTCAACTGCCTCAATCCCACGGAATCCGACGGCCTGCCCGACTTCTGCGGCCGCTGCCAGAACTGCGTCCGCATCGGCGAATCCGCTAACCTTGACGATCGCGTGGCCGAAGCCATCGCCGCGCGCGACGACCTGCGCGAAACCGACAAGAAGGAAACGCGCATCCTCATCCAGACCCATCCTGACGTGCTCGTCGTCCCGCCCGATCCGCCGCAACTACTCATCAAGCTCGGCCAGGTTCGCCAGGTCATCCACAACGCCTACTATCGCCCGCCGGTGGAAGCGCGCCGCGCCTTCACCATCTTCACTAGCTCGGCATTCATGAAAGAAGCAGCCAACAGCCTGCTCAAAGTGCTGGAGGAGCCTCCGGAGCACACCTCGCTGATCCTGCTCGCGGTGAATCCGCAGGAGCTGCTGCCGACCATCCGCTCCCGCACCATCATGCATCGCCTCGGTGCGCTGCCTGCAGACGAGATCGAGACCCTGCTCGCCGCGCGCCGTCCGGAGCTGAAGCCGCAGGACCGCAAGCTAGTCGCGCGCCTGGCGGAAGGCGCCATAGGCCGCGCGCTCACCTTCAATCTCGACGCCTACCTTGCCAGCCGCAAAGACGCCCTCATCATCCTGCATACCGCACTGAAGGATCCGGATTACTCCACTCTGTTCCGCGCCACCGAAACCTATCGCGCCGGCGCCGACGGCCAGGAAAAGACCATCAATCTCCTGCGCGCCCTCGGCAGCCTGGTGGAGGATCTGCTCCTCTGCATCGCCGGCACGCCGTCCCTCATCCGCAATATCGATCTGGCCGCGGAACTCCAGCGCCTCGCGTCTGGGCTCACCGTCGACTGGATTGACGGCGCTGCCCGCGCCCTCGTCCAGGTTGAGCAAGGCATGCGGCGCAATCTGCTCCGCTCCCTTTCCCTGGACGCCATGGCCGTCAGCCTGGAAGGCCGCTAGGCGGTCGGCCGCGGAACTCCACGCCGCGATTGATTCGTAAAGAATCCGTAAACAACAGGATCGCTCAACCGAACCTCTGCTACTCTATGAGGAATTCGCCGCAAAAGAGCAACTTCGCACCATGGCTCAGCATCTTTCCCAGTAAGAGCAGCCTCAGGACCCTTTCGCGGTGGAAAACCCTTGTGCTCGTCAGGGCGTCACATGTCGTGCCAGGCAGTGGATTAATTCCCCGGGTTCTCGCTATTTGAATGTTTTTTTCGTTCACCCTCAGCGGGCGAAGTTGCATCTTAATGGGGCGGTTCCCGCTGCGAATGCGATTCCCTGGATGGTTAAACCAGAGAAGTTCAGGAAGGAAGAAAGTTCGATGAGCCCGTTACTCACTCCGATTGCGGAGCCTGCCACTGCGGAAGCGCCCGCGTGGCCCGCGCCGCGCAAGAACCGCCGCGTTGCGCCTCATGTACCGTTCGGCTTCTCTGCCCTCACCCACATTGACCAGGAAGAGACCGCGCACCGGCAGGCGGAACTCTTCTACCTGCAAAAGCAGATCCAGTCCCAGACACCGATGGTAATCGTCCTCGAGGACGGCGAACAGGTGGAAGGCTGTATCGAATGGTACGACCGGCACACTCTCAAAGTGCGCGGCCGCTTCCGCATGCTCGTCTTCAAATCGGCAATCAAGTACATGTTCAAGCAGGGGGAGAACGGGTCCTAGCCCTGCGTTTTCCAGGCCGCCTTCCGTAGCCGGTCGCTGATGGCCGCTCCGATACCCTCGGCGGGAGGCGCCGGACAGACGATTACCTCGCACCCTGCGGAATCCAGTGCGCGCAGGCCCGCATAGAGGCGCGCCGCCAGTTCCTCGGGCGCATCCCACCTGCCCCATTCAAAGACCACCGTCCCACCCACCGGCTCAAATGGCCAGCCCGCAGGCAGCATCAGACCAACGCGCTTGCCCGCGTGCTGCTGCGCCGCGGCGAGAAAGGCCTGTTGCGACTCCTCTGTTGCAGCTGGCAGGGCAGGGGATTCGCGCGCACAGGTCAGAGTCAGTTGCGCCCTGGGGGCATAGTGGCGGATCCCCACGCCGGGCGAGGGCAGCGCCGCGGCCACATTATCCTGTGCGGCTTCGTGCAGCGGCGCTTCGAACTGGACCACGTCTCCGGCGACCGCGCGGATCTGGTCTGCGCTGATGGCGCCCGGACGGTAGATGACCATGGGCGACTGCGTCGGGTCGAGCACCGTGGATTCCACGCCGTGCTGCGAGGGGCCTGCGTCCAGGATCGCGTCGATGCGGCCATCGAGGTCGTCGAGGACGTGCTCCGCGCTGGTGGGGCTGGTGTGCCCGAAGATGTTGGCGCTGGGAGCGGCCACGGGCAGGCCGGCCAGGCGTATCAGCTCAAATGCAACCGGATGCGCCGGCATGCGAATGCCGACCAGCGACCGGCCCGCGGTCACCGCGTCGGGCACCGCGGGGGTTCTGGGCAGCAGCAGCGTGAGCGGCCCGGGCCAGAATGCGTCCATTAGCTTCCGCGCCGACTGCGGAACTTCCGCGGCGATGGCGCTGAGCATTGGGTTTCCTCGCACAGGTCCCGCGATGTGCACGATGACCGGATCCCACGAGGGACGCTGTTTGGCGGCGAAGATGCGGGCCACGGCATCGGCGTCGAGCGCGTTGGCGCCGAGGCCGTAGACCGTTTCCGTGGGCAGCGCCACCAGGCCGCCGGCGCGCAGGAGTTCGGCCGCTTGCGCCAGCACTGCGCGCGATTCGGCTCCGTCCATATGCGCGGGATCGACCTTGAAGCGCAGGGTCTTCACTCGTCTATTGTCGCCTGCGACAGCGGCACGCGCAGGCTACTTCGATCGGTGCCGTATACTCTCATGTTATGTCCGCGGTGGAAACCGAAATCAAATTCCGGGTGCGCGACCTTGACAAGATATCGGCGCAACTGAGCGCCGCTGGTCTTCACGTGGTGACGCCGCGCGCGTTTGAGAGCAACGTGCTCTACGACACGGCGGAGCGGGAATTGCGCGGCCGCACCGAGATCCTGCGCATCCGCAACTATGCGGGCCGCTGCACGCTGACGCACAAGCGACTGCCCGACGACAGACCCGGCGAGGACCGGCACAAGCATCGCGTGGAAACCGAGACCGAGGTCTCCGACGGAGACGCGCTGGCGGAGGTCTTTCGTTCGCTGGGGCTGGTGGCCGCATTTCGCTACGAGAAGTGGCGCACGGAGTGGAGCGACGGGGTGGGCCATTGCGTGGTGGATGAGACGCCGATCGGCAACTACGCCGAGCTGGAAGGCCCTGCCGACTGGATCGATAGCGTGGCCACGCGCCTGGGCGTTGCGCATGCAGACTACATCACGCTCAGCTACGGGCGGCTTTTCGACCTGTGGCGGGAAGAGCACCACTCGAGTGCCGAACACCTGACGTTCGACGCTGTGCGGGGATAGAACTCGCAGTACGGGCGGCGCTGGCTTGCTCGAATCTCCTCATGTTTTCCCAAAGACGCGCCGATGAGAAAGACTGTGGGCGCAACCAGTGCGCCCGGAGGGGCCGTATGGTTGGAGCGGTGGGAGAGCGGCGCAGGTCCGTGGTTTGGATTTCTCGATTCGTAAAGGTTGTAGTGTTGGCGCTGTTTCTTCTGGTGCCGCTGCCTGGCCGCGCGGCCGATGACCGGGCGGTGAAATCGCGGGTGGCGCCGGTGTACCCGGAAATCGCCAGGCGCATGAAGATCTCGGGCGCGGTGAAGGTGATGGCGACCGTCGACACCGAGGGCAAAGTGACGGACGTGAAGGCGATCAGCGGCAACAGCGCCCTGATGAGTGCTGCGGAGGATGCGGTGCGGAAGTGGAGATTCGCGCCCGGGCCCGACGTATCGCAGGTAGAGGTGACTCTCAACTTCCAAGCCAGCGAATAGCGGCCTCGGTACAAGCGCGAGCCCGCATGGACTCCGCAGTCACTATTTCTTCTTCGGCACCTTCTTGCCTTCTTTGCGCGCTTCCGAGAGGCCGATCGCGATAGCCTGCTTGCGGCTTGTCACCTTCTTGCCGCTGCGTCCTGACTTCAGCTTGCCGCGCTTCATTTCGTGCATTTCGCGCTTCACATCGCTGCCGGCTGAAGGAGAGTATTTTCGGCTGGACGACTTCTTCGTGCTGCTCTTTTTCGCGGAGGCCTTCTTTGCGCTGGATTTCCTGGTGCTCGATTTCTTGCTTGCCTTCTTGGTCGCCATCGTCATTCTCCCTTGGGGTTCAGATGGCGCGCATAAAGCGCGCAGTTGTCTGAACCCTCAGCGGGTCCTGGCGCCGTCCCTGCGGGACTCCGGAGCGAGCTGTGAAATCGCGCTCCCCACGCTGAAGCGCGGGGATAACGACCGATGCGCCTCCGGCGCGCAATGGCGCCGGACCTTTTATGCGGCGGTGTGTATGTTATGCGGCGGCGTGTTTATGCCGTGGCGCGCTGCGGCTCGTGATGCGCGAGCTGCACGCTCACTACCTTCGACACGCCGGGCTCCTGCATGGTGACGCCGTAGATCATGTCGGCGGCGTGCATCATGCGCTTGGAGTGGGTGACGATCATGAACTGCGTCTCCTGGCTGAGCGAGCGCAGCAGATCGGCAAGCCGGCCGACGTTGGTTTCGTCGAGCGCGGCGTCCACTTCGTCGAGCACGCAGAAGGGGCTCGGCTGGAACTGGAAGATACCGACCAGCAGTGCAAGCGCGGTGAGTGATTTTTCGCCGCCGGAGAGCAGGAGCACGTTCTGCAGCTTCTTGCCCGGCGGCGAGGCCACGATGTCGAGGCCGCTTTCCGCCTGGTTCTCCGTGTCAGTGAGGCGCAGGAACGCCTGGCCGCCGTGGAAGAGCCGGTCGAAGACCTTGCTGAAGTTCTCGTTGATGCGCGCGAAAGCCTCGTCGAACCTGGTGCGCGAAATCTGGTCGATCTCCTTGATGGTCTCCTGCGTGTTCTCGATGGATTCGATGAGGTCTTTGCGTTGTGTATCGAGGAAGCTGTGACGGTCGGCGGTTTCCTTATACTCGTCGAGCGCCATCATGTTGACCGGGCCCATCTGTTCCAGGCGCTGACGGAATCCGCGGCACGCTTCTTCCTCCGTCGCCAGCTCCTCGCCTCCAATGCGGCGGAGTTCTGCATCGGCGCGCAGCACCAAAGCCTCAACGTTGACTTCCGCCAGGCAGCTTGCTTCAAGATGTTCCAGATCGGAGTGCAGCTTGGCTAGCTCGGCGCCGCGGGTGGATCGGTCGTCGCGCAACTGATCGAGTGCAGCGCGATGGGTCTTGAGATCGCCCTCAAGCTGCGCCAGTTGTTGCCGCAAGGTTTGCGCTTCAGCGGCAAGAGTCTGCCCGTCGGCCAGCGCCACCGTGCGTTGGGCGGTCAGCTCGTGTTGGCGTTCCGCCAGCGTAGCGGTCTCGCGGATGCGCTGCTCGCGCTCCGCTTCGGCCGCCGCGCGCTGCTGCTCAACCGCGAGAACGCGCCGCTCCAGGTCTGCGTAGAGCCGGTCGATGCGCTGGAATGCAGCCTCCGCGCCGCGCCTGCGCTCTTCAAGCCCGGCCAGCTCCGCGGTGAGCTGCGCCGCCTCCTGCTGTAGCCCCTCGCGCTTCTGGCGGATTTCAGCCAGCGCGGACTGCTGCGACTCCAATGCCGTCTCTGTCTGCGCGTGCTCGCCTTCCAGGCGCTCGGCCTCGCCGCGCTTCTGCTCGATCAGCGTACGCTTGGATTCGCTTGCATCCTTGTTGCGCGCCGCCTGAAGCGTCCACTCCTGCAGGCGCCGGTCGATGCGCTGAACTTCCGCATCCATCTGTTTGAGCGCCGCGCCTTGATTGGCCGTGTCGCGCTCGGCCTGGCGGCGATCTTCGCTGTGCGCCTCAAGCCGGCGGTTCAGGTCTTCAATGGACCGCGCCAGGGCGGCGGCTTGCGTCTCCGCTTCAGAGAGCGCGGTTTCTACCTGCGCCAGCTTCCTCTCTGTTTCGCGCAGCTCGCGCTTCAGCGCCAGCGGCCCTTCGCTGGCCGGCTTGCCGCCGGTCACGGTGGTGTTGTGGAAGCACTCGCCACCCGGCGTGAGGAAGAAGGCGCGCGTGTGCTGCTCGCTGAGCTGCTGCGCCAGGGCGGCATTCTCCACGATGTAGCCGTTCTTCAGCTTGGGGAGGATCGCCTCCAGCGAGCGGCCAAAGCCGTTGAGGACGCGGATGGTGTCCTTGAGCGGCGTGAGGCCCTCAAGCCGCAGCTCTTCCGCCTCTTCAGCGCGCGCTGAGAGGGCAGTGGGATCTTCAGGATGGACGAGGAAAGTGGCGCGGCCGTCGGCGCCGGACTTGAGCAAATTCACACCCTGCTCGGCAGCGGACCAGCTATTCACGACGAGGTAGTTCAACTCCTCGCGCAGGAACTCGTCGACGACGCCTTCGTGCTCGCCGCTGACTTCAAGGAAATCAGCGAGCGTGCCCACGGGCGCCATGCCTGGACCGAGCGCGCCCGGTTTGAGCAGCTGTCGCACGGAGTTGGTGGAGTAGCTGTGATTGCGGATGAGCGACTCCAGCGAGTTGCGCCGGCCGCCCAGCGAAGCATGCTCGCTGCGAAGCTGGTTGGCGCGCGAGCGAGCGACGTTTTCTTCGGCGCGGCGCGATTGCAAGGCGTCGCGCAGGGCGACGATCTGGCCTTCGAGAACTTTCAGCCGCTCGGTGGCCGAGTCGAAGTTGATGCGCGCCTGTCCGCTCTGTACTCCCAGATTCTCGAGCTCGTGGCGCGACTGGCGCATCTCCGCATCCAGCCGCTCGGCTTCGCGCTCCAGCGCGGCCAGGCTTTCTTCAGCCTGGGCCGTGGAGTTGCGCGCGTTGCCGGCCAGCGAGAGCAGGTGCATGGCGTGGCGGCGGTTCGCTTCCAGGTTGCGCTCGGCGTTGAAGACCTCATCGGCTGCGGTTCGCGCTTCCTGCTGGCGGGCGGAAACCTTCATATGAAATGCGCGGGCTTCCTCGGCTGCGGTTTGCAGAAAACTATGCTGCTGGGCGCGCTCCTCCGTGATGCCGGCAAGCTGGGCACGGGTCTGGTCAATCTCCGCGGCGGCCGCGGCCATGCGCGCTTCCAGCTCGCCCACACGCTCTGTGTTGCTGCGCTCGCGGGCGGCGGCGCGTTCCAGTTCGACGGCGGCATTGCCGGCGCGCGACTGGGCCTCCTGAATGCCGCCCTCCAGTTCGTAGCCGCGCTCGGTCATGGTGTGCTGGCCGGCTTCCATCTCCCCGATCCCGGCGGCTGAGGAGTTGATTTGCTCCGACAGTGCGGCGATCTCAGCGTCAAGGCGCGCCTGGTCGGCGTCCATGAGCGCCATGCGGCTCGCGAGCACCACGCGCAGGCGGCTGCGCAGCTCGTCGCGCACCGCGGCAAAGCGCTCGGCCTTGGCCGCCTGGCGCTTGAGCGAGTTCATCTGCCGCGTGACTTCCTCGAAGATGTCGTCGACGCGGGCCAGGTTCTGTTTGGCGGCCTCCAGCCGCAACTCGGCAAGGCGCTTCCTGGTCTTGAAGCGCGTGATGCCGGCGGCCTCTTCAATGATGGCGCGGCGATCGTGCGGCTTGGAACTGAGCAGCTGGCCGATGCGTTCCTGGCCGATGATGGCGTAGCTCTCCGGGCCGAGGCCCGTGCCCATGAAGATGTCCTGGATGTCGCGCAGGCGGCAGAGTTTGCCGTTGAGCAGGTATTCGCTTTCGCCGGTGCGGAAAAGCCGGCGGGTGATCACGATTTCGCCTTTGGCGGGGGTGCGCTGGAACTTGCGCCGGCGGATCTTGAGGACGACGGCCTGGGGGCCGGCGACTGCTGCTTCGGCGCCCTGGCCTTCAGCAGGTGCGGCGGACAGCTGGGGGGCCGCCTCATCTTCGCCGTCGATGATCTGGCCGGGCTGCTCGGCGGCCATGATCTCCTCGGCTTCGGCAGCGCGCAGGCGGCGCATCTCCTCTTCATTCCAGTCAGCGGGGCTGTCGGCGTCGATCTGCACTTCCGGTTCTACCGGGATCGGGCCCTCGTAGGCATCGGGATCGATCATGGTCAACGTCACTTCCGCCATCCCCAGAGGCTTGCGGTCGCGGGTTCCGGCAAAGATGACGTCCTGCATGTTGCTGCCACGCAGGGATTTGGCGCTTTGTTCGCCCAGGACCCAGCTGATTCCGTCCAGGATGTTGGACTTGCCGCAACCGTTCGGCCCCACCACCACGGCGATGCCCGTGCCCGCGACCGTGAGCTCAGTGCGGTCGCAAAAGCTTTTAAAGCCGAGGATGTGGATTTTTTTCAGTTTCAGCATGAGGTCTCCGTGGGTTCGGGTGTAACGGTTCTACGGTGATGGCAGAGGGCCCAGCTTCCGGCCGTCCCGGTGCGTACGGAAGATTGCCTTTGATTGAGACTCTACGAACCGCGGAGGGCAGGGTCAACGGGGGAGAGCAGGGTTTTTGTGGATAAGGCAGGACAGAATTCATCTTGGTTAAAAATAGGAAAATCATCGGTGCTTCTTAGGGTTTCTTGCCGGCTTTCTGGCCTGTTTTTCAACAGGGGGAAGGGGTTCGACGCATCCGGATGGTAAATGAAATTTGAGCTCCCGGCGGACAACGTTCTCCAGCGCGCGCAGCGCCTGGGGCCTGGGGAAGCCGGGTCGGCTGACCAGCCGAATGCTGCGGAAGGATTCGCCGGTGAGGGTTCGCGCGGCGATGCCAAGCCCGCTCAGGGAGTCTTTCGCCAGCCATGGAATAAGCGTGGCGCCGTAGCCGGCGGCCACCAGGTGAACCAGCGTCTCCAGCGTGGCGGCCTGCATGGAGGACTGCAAAGGATTGCGGGCGAGCCCGTTGGCGGAGCCGCATGCGGCCAGCGCCTGGTCGGCGAGGCAGTGGCCCTCGGCGAGAACCAGAAGGTCCTCGGCCAAGTCCTCCTCGCGGACAGATTTGGCGCCGGCCAGGCGGTGGTCCGGCGGCAGAACGGCCAGGAGCGGCTCGCGAAACAGCTCGATTTCAGTAACTTCCGGCGCCGCGGCAGGCGTGGCCAGCAGAGCCGCGTCCAGCCGATGACTGCGCAGGCCTTCAATCAGCGAGCGAGTCTGGTCTTCCCAGAGCTGGATGGGCATGTTCGGGCAGGCTGTGCGCAGCGGCTTCAGGATGATGGGCATCAGGTAGGGGGCAAGTGTGGGAATAACGCCCAGCTTCAGCGGGCCGACAAGGGGATCTCGGGCCGCCTGCGCCACTGTCTCCATCTGGTGCGCTTGGGCTAGCGCCTCCTGCGCATGCTCCAGGATCTTGCGTCCAACCGGCGTCAGTTCCACGCGCTTGTTGGTGCGCTCCAGCAGGCGGACGCCGAGGACGTCCTCCAGTTTGCGGATCTGGCTGGAGAGGGTAGGCTGGCTGACGTTGCAGGCCTCGGCAGCGCGTCCGAAGTGGCGTTTATCGGCCAGGGCTACGAGGTATTTGAAATCCTGGAGGTTCATGTTTTCAGGCTTTATTGCACCATGATCGATAGACTGCGTCAATGGTCATTGTAGAAACAATCAATTGGACTTATCGTTCTCGCCACCCTATGCTTCAGATGTGGCCCGATGAATGGCTACAAAACATTGATGACGGCTTCCCAGAGCCCACGGAAGAAAAAGGTCGAAGCGCTTATCGCGCTCCGGCCTTTTTCTTTTATTCCTTAGCAGGCGCGGGCCGCTCATTTCCACTCGGAGAAGCCTCGAACCTTCGCTAGAAGTGCGCAGCTTTAAGGCAGATCTGCACGCCAATCACTAACAGCCAGGCAGCCAGCGCAAACCGCAGCGGGCGATTGGGCACGCGCGGCGCAATTCCGCTTCCGACGAATGCGCCCGCAACGCCGCCGATCAGGAGTTTTATCAGTACGGGAGCGCTGTACGCTCCGCCGGCGATGTGAATACCGCTGCCCACAAGCGCCACGGCCAGTCCGAAGACGACGTCGGTTCCGACGACCTGGGCGGCGGGAAGGGCAGTAAGCGACAGCAGCGCCAGGGTGCCCAGCGCGCCCGCGCCGGAGGACGAGAACCCGACCTCGGCGCCAATCGGCAGCATGATCGCGGTAATCCATCGCGGCCGTTCCTTGCGCAAGCCGCCGGCCCTGGCAGGGAAAAAGTGCCGGTACAGGTGCCAGGAGGACGAGAATACGATGATTGCGCCCAGCACCCAGTAGAGCGCCGCCCAGTGCCCCTCTTTGGCCGCGCGGCGGAACAGCAGCGATCCAATGACAACCCCCGGAATTCCGCCCAGAAGCATGTACCCGAGCAGCCGGTAGTTCACGTTTTTGCGGATGATCTGGGCAGTAGCGACAATCAGCTTGACGGCGGCGGAATAGGTGAGCGCCGTACCGACTGCCGCGCTTGCCGGCACGCCAAGAAACAGGATCAATACGGGGGCGGTAATGGTGCCCGCGCCGACACCGGTCAGCGCAATGACCACTGCAATCAAAAAACCTGCAAGAATCTCCATGCTGCCTCGCTCTGCTTCGGCTGCGCCGATGGGGCCTGCGCATTGCCGGAAGGGGATTTGGGGTCCAGGGCAGTGTCAGGAATCGCGCGGACAGCAACTGCGATCGCGTCAGCGCGATCCCCGGCGACATTTATTCGCCGAGGTGCGGAAGCGACAACAGGGAGTGCAGCCGTGGTTCATAGACTTCCAGAGCGGCTCCGCCGGGAGACGGCCACGGGCAGGAGCCAGCGAGATTAGAGCTATTGTACCGTCACACGCACAAACGTCTCAAGCGGTATCACGCTTGAGACGTCTGTCGTGGCCAGCCAACGGTCGCTTAGCAGCCTGTTCCGGCAACCACGACCGCGATTGTGCGCAGAATGATTTTGAGATCCAGCCAAATGCTCCAATGCTCGATATAGGCCAGGTCGAGAGAAATGTAGTTATCGAAGGACGGATCCTGGCGTGCCTGCACTTGCCAGAGTCCCGTGATGCCGGGCGTCGCATTCAGGCGCCGCAGGTGATGCAGTTTGTACTGCTGCACTTCAGCGCCCATCGGCGGCCGTGGGCCCACGATGCTCATTTCGCCCCTTAGCACGTTGATGAATTGCGGCAATTCATCAACCGAATATTTGCGGAGAATGCGGCCCACTTTGGTGACGCGAGGGTCCTTTGTCATTTTGAACAGGATTCCATCGCGTTCGTTATGCTTTGCCAGTTCCAGCCGCTGCCTCTCGGCGTCGTTCACCATGGAGCGGAACTTGATGCAGCGGAAGATCCGGCCCTTCTTGCCCATGCGTTCTGAAAAGTAGAGCACCGGTCCAGGGGAATCCAACTTGATGAGCAGAGCGACGACGGCCATGACCGGCGACAGGAAGAAAAGCGCCGCGGATGACAGTACGATGTCGAGGCCGCGCTTGAGGGTCTGCTCAAACTCGCGGAGATCGCTGCGGTGCAGTGGAATGGTGGGGAACTGACCGATGTACTCGATTGGGCTGTTCATCGTCAGTCCGCCAAACTGCTCCGGTACGAGGCGGAGATCAACGCCGACCTCATGAGCCGTGAAGAGCATCTCGCGGATCTGCCCGGAATCCACCGGGGTGGCCACAAGGATCTCGTCCACAAAATGCCGCCGCGCGTAATCGAACATAGTATCCAGGTTGCCCACTACCTCGGGGTCGGAGTCGGCGGATGAGCCTGCGCCATCGGGCACGATGAAACCCTTGCAGACGAACCCGAAATGCCGGACGCTCTCCAGGTGACGCCGCAAATCCTGCGCCTCAGGGCCCGTGCCGACGATCAGAAGGCTGCGCGTTCCGATGCCTCGCTCCAGCTTGCGATAGTGATTCATCCGGAACAACATGCGCCGCAGACTGACGCCAACCGTCACCATCGCAATCGTCAGAAAAACGACTTTCCGCGGCACCTGGCTGGCATGCAGCACATAGAGCGAGCCGCTTAACAGCAGCCCGGCGATGATGCACGCCTGAAACGTACGCCGCTGCTCGAAGAGAAAACTGCCCAGCAGCCTCGGACTGTAAAGATGAAGGCGCTGGCTGGTGGCCAGAAGCACCAGAATGAAACCGGCCAGAATTGCAAGAAGCAGACCGACGGAGGTTGCGTGAATCAGCCTGCCGTCCCAAAAGTCCTTTGCCCCTGCCTCGATTCCTACGGGGAACCGGATCAGAATCGCGGCTGCGGAAGCAACCACGGCCGTGAGGGCATCCCAGATCATCCAGACCTTTACTACATCGCGCGAGCCGGCAAGGGCATGGGGAGTCCCCGCCTGGGTGTTCACCGGCGATGTTCGCGTAGCTGTCCAGAATTCCGATGAAGCCATATGAACCTCCTGTAGATCTCCTGTCACAAAAGTCGTTTTTGAATCGCCCTGCCAGCGGTACTACCAGCACAAAGCGTTTCCAACGACCGCTGTGTTGAGCGGTCTCCAGGAAACCTCAGCAATAAATCAGCGTTCGATCGCTTGAAAATCAGCCAAGGCACAGCCACTCAAGCTCAAAGGAGCGACGTTGCTTGGCCAATGCGGTTATGGCAATTGGTGCCGGGCCCGAGAGGAACGTCCGCTGGCTTAAAGCCGCCCAATTGAGATATTGCCCAACGGCAAATTAGATCAGGATTCTCAAATCTTTGGTCCTCAACCTCTGTTCCATGACGCTTTATTCACGCCTATTGCATACCAGGGGGAGCGTGACAAATCACTTGGGTTGAAAACTTCACTTCGTGGAATTGACCCTAGCACACGCATGATGGGCCAAACAAGTCAAAAATCAGAGACAAATGTATAACTTAAGTGTCGGCGGGTAACCTCAATCGGCGGAATCCCCCAGGGTGCTTCGCGTCATAGATATTGCGTTTGTGATCTGCCTCACTCGCTCCTCATCGTTTCAAATTGTCCGGTCGCCGGATTTCTTTGATGGCAAGGAAGAGAGAATCCGCTGGCACAGGAGGGCAAAATCGTTTCATCGAAGGAAATTAACGCTGGTTCAGAGACAATTTGGCTCCTCAGGTAGGACTCGAACCTACAACCCTTCGGTTAACAGCCGAATGCTCTGCCATTGAGCTACTGAGGAGTGCTGGGCGCTTTGAATTGTCCACTACCAAAGTAGCAGAGAGCGTGCAGGGCGTCAAAAACCTGTCATTTGCTTCCCAGGGGTCTGCCGGACGGAGCTGGGGCGTTTGTCGCGAGTGCCATAATGGAACCAAAGGAGCGGTCCATGCCGCGCATCTCCCGCCTCGATCGCAGCCAGGTTACTCCGGATCTCGCGACTCTCTTTGACAAGGTTTTCGCCCAGCGGGGCAACGTACCCAACATGTTTCGCGTTATGGCCCACCGGCCGGAGATCTTCTCGACCATGCAGGCGCATTTTGCCGCGGTCCTGAACACCGGCACCGTGCCCACGAAGCTCAAGGAACTCATTATCGTCCGCACCAGCCAGGTAAATGACACGCCTTACTGCCTCGCCAGCCACACCATTCTGGCGCGCAATCTGGGGTGGACTGACGACCAGCTCTCCAACCTCGCCGGCTGGCAGCAGCGCAGCGACTTCACGCCTGCCGAAAAGGCCGCGCTCCACCTGGCCGAAACCGTTACGCGGGATGCCCACGCCGTCAGCGACGAGCAGTTCGACGAACTGCGCAAGTACTATTCCGAAGGCGAGGTGGTCGAGCTGCTCTGCGCCATCGGCCTGTTCAACTACTTCAACCGCTTTAACAATGCGCTGAAGATGGAGCCGACCACGCCTGGAGAGGGCGGCTGCGCGCCCGCCGAAATCCCCATCGCCACTCATGGGCTGGAATGACATTCTTGCCGCTCCTTTGAGTCGCGGGCGGAGAACGGCCATGAGGCGTTTCGTTGGGGTCGATTCGCCGGCGTTTCCACGATTGCCGGATACGGAATCACGCTCGCCGGAGCGGCATCAGGCTCAACCAGCCAGACCCTTCGCATTCGGTAATATTTGACCATTTCCTGAATGGCGGCTGGTTCCCCATCTCTGGCCCAGATCACTTTGGACTGGTCCAGATCGGCTCCGTTGTAGACCCACTCGTCCAGCGGACTGTGGCCCTTGCCGTAGCGCACAATGGCGAGCTGGTACCCAGGCTCTTGCTCCAGGCGCGCACTCACCCGCGCGCGCTCCAATCCCTGGGCGCCGGTACGCTGCCAGGCCGTAGCCCATCCCAGGCGAGGCCACTCAGGCAGCTTTACACGCAATGGCGCTGCCAGGACGCCGAGAGCGGCCGTCACCATGCAGACACAAATGCTGAGCCGCACCAGAGTTTTGCCCACGGGTCGTCCCTTCAGCTCCCAAAGACGCAGGTGCCGCATGGCCTGCAGGGCCAAAGCGTAGAACGCCGCCGTAAAGGGCGCCAGATAGTGCGCAAACGTGAAAACGCCCATCACCAGGCTGGCCGAGGCGATGCCCACGCACACGGCCGGCAGGCGAACACGCCGGTCAAAACACGCCCGGTGAAGCAGGATCAGCAGCGGCAACAAGGCAAATGCGGCAAAGAACACCACGATCCCCGCTGCCTTTCGCACGGTCGCAGGAACAAAACCGCGGAGGCTGTGGACCTGCCGATAGTAGCCAATCTCATGTTCGTAATAGCCGCGCATCGTCTCGTAGCGGTATTGAGGCTCGGCTTGCGGATGTTGCCACAGAAAGTAGGGAACGATGCCATAGTGTGCGCGATCCACCGTGTACGGCAAAGTGGTGGGGTTGCCAAACGTCTGCCAGTCGTAGTAGCCAAGCCACGCCAGCGCCGCCGCCACAATTGCGATTGGAAGCGCAGCCAGCCGTAGCAGCCGGCCGGCAGGCGGCCGGCTTTTTCCGCGCCACGCCCAATGTGCCAGCGTCGCCGCAACCGGCAAAAACAGCAGCATCCCCTCGTAGGGCCGCGTCAGGATCAGCAGCACAAGTCCCACCGCCATCAACACACCGTAGCGGAGCCGCGCGGTCCGCATCAGCCGGGGCAGGGCCCCCAGCACCAGCGCGCCGCCCAGTGCCGCCGGCAGAGCGCTTGCTCCGAAGATCGTGTTGATCCAGTAACTGAACAGCCCGAGCCGCAGCACCGACAGCACTCCTCCCAGGAGCGCCCACGCGGGAGGAAGCCATGCTTGAAGCATCCAGCACAGCGCCGCGCACATCAGCGCGTCCACGCACACGTTAGCCGGCCACGGATTGTGGAACATCGCTTGTCCAGCGGCGAGAATCAGTCCATATCCCGGAAAGTACATCGATGCGTATGTGGGCTGCATCGTGACGTGAATGGTTTCGAGATGCGTCCACATCGCAGGCGTAGGATTCGCCAGCCGACCGTGCGCGAACGTATCGCCCGCAAGCAGAAAGCTGAAATCGTCGGGGATGAAGGGAAGCGGCGCAGGATGGAGCGGGAGAATGGCCAGTCGCAGCAGCGCGCATGCGCCCACAAGGAAGACCGCCAGATTTTTGCGCCGCGCCAGCCGCGAGAAGACGCGTTCAATCCGCTGGAACGCCTTCCACCCAAGCCGCGGAAATACGATGGAAGCCGCAACGGCGGCGGCGGAAAGCGCAGCCTCAATCTTCAGCAGAGACAGGCCGTGTTCCGGCGGCGCGAGCAGCAGCATCACCCCAGTCTATGGTGGCTGCCTCGCCAGGGCGCGCCTCCGCGTTACCATGAAATGAGGAGAACCTCTTCTTCACCCATGAAACTTAATCTTCCCGCGGGCGCCTTCCGCGCCTATCTCCTCGACTGCGACGGCACCATCGTCGATTCCATGCCGCTGCATTACATCGCCTGGAAGAAATCTCTCGCCGAATGGAACTGCGTGTATGAGGAGAAGCTCTTTTACTCCTGGGGAGGCCGGCCCATCCGCGAGATCATCTCCCTCCTGAATGAAATGCATGGGCTCAGCATGCCGGTGGAGGCGGTCGCCGCGCGCAAGGAGTCCCTCTATTTCGAGCTCCTTCCCCAGTTGAAGCCGATCCCTGAAGTCCTGGAGCATATCGACGCGCAGCACGGACGCATTCCCATGGCGGTCGTCTCCGGCAGCCGCCGCGACTCGGTCGTCGGCTCCCTGACCGTGACTAATCTCCTCCACAAGTTCGATACGCTGGTTTGCGCCGAGGACTACAAGCGCGGCAAGCCTGCTCCCGATGGCTTCCTGCTTGCCGCCGAACGCCTTGGTGTTCCGCCTTCCGAGTGCCTCGTCTTCGAGGACACCGATCTCGGCCTCCAGGCTGCCACCGCCGCGGGCATGGCCTCGGTCAAGGTCCCCCAGCCGTTCGAGCGAGTACCCTGACCCACCCCGGCCTCCGGGAAGGGAACTGAAGTGGCCGTGCGGGCGTACCTCTGGCTGCGCGTACACTGATCCTTCCCCCGCTCGGAGTCTGCATGCTTCCTGCCGCAGTCCATCGAAATACAGAGGTCCCTGCCGCCAGGCGCTCGGATACAGCCGTGCTTGCCGCCATCGCCGCGGCCTTCGCACTGGCACACATCCTCACCAACGGCCGGTACGGCTTCCATCGCGACGAGCTGCAATTCTTATCCGACGCCCGCCATCTCGACTGGGGCTACGTCTGCTATCCGCCGTTCACGCCCTTCATCGAGCGCATCGGCCTCAGCCTCTTCGGTCTTTCGCTGGTCGGGCTCAGGCTCTTCTCCGTGCTTGCCCAGGCCATCGTCATCCTGGTCAGCGGACTGATCGCCCGCGACCTGGGCGGCGGCCGCCTGGCGCAGGTTGCCGCCGCCGTGTCCGTCGGGCTCTCCGGCGTGCCCATCTTTGAAGCCACAGAGTTCCAGTACACGTCCTTCAGTTTCTTCTGGTGGATTCTCGTCTGCTGGTTCACCGTCCGGCTGCTCAAATCCGAGGATCCCCGCTGGTGGATTGCCATCGGCGCCGCCATCGGCCTCGGCCTCGAGAGCAAATACTCCATCGCCTTCTTCGTCGCGGGCCTGCTCGCCGGCATGGTCCTTACCCCCGCGCGCCGCTGGTTCGTCAGCAAGTGGTTCTGGGCCGGCGTCGCCGTCGCGGTCCTCATCTTCCTGCCCAATCTCATCTGGCTCGCCCGCCACGATTGGATCTCCTACACCTTCCTCCAGCACATTCACGGGCGCGACGTGGGCCGAGGCCGCGCCGCCGGCTTCCTCAAAGGCCAGTTCCTGGCCAACGCCAACCTGTTCGCGACCCCGCTGTGGATCGCCGGCCTCGTCGCCTTCTTTGCCAATCGCCGCACCCGCATGCTCGCCTGGATGTACGTGGTTCCCGTTGGCCTGTTCTGGGTTGGCAAGGGCCGCTTCTACTACGTCGCAGAGGCCTATCCCGCGCTGCTGGCCATGGGCGCTGTGGTGGGCGAGCGCTGGCTCTCCTGGATGCCCAAAGCAGTTCGGCGCAGCGTTGCCGGCGTCTATTTTGCCGGCGTTGCCCTCGTCGGCGCGTTCATCTGCGCCATGGTTGTCCCCATCGCACCCAGCGGCCCGCTGCGCGACTTCGCCCTCAAAAACAATGGCGACCTGTGCGAGGAGTTTGGCTGGAATGAGCTTGTCTCCACGGTCGCCGGCATCCGCGATACGCTGCCCGCGGATCAGAGCGCGCACCTCGGCATCACAACCGGCAATTACGGCGAGTACGGCGCCATCGAGATCCTGGGCCGGGCGTACGGCCTGCCGCAGCCCATCGGAACCACCAACTCGGAGTGGTACCGCGGCTACCCCGATCCTCCGCCCACCACTCTCATCGTCCTCGGCCTGAGCCGCGAGGAGGCAGACTCGATCTTCACCGGTTGCCGGCTAGCCGGCCACAACGGCAACTCGCTCGGTGTCCAGAACGAGGAGAGCGAATACTATCCCGACATCTTCGTCTGCGGCCCGCCGCGCCAACCCTGGCCGCAGCTTTGGCGTGAGCACAAGGACTTCGGCTAGTCGTCTTAAGCGTCAATGCTCAGGGTGATAGTACGGTCGGGGCTTGACGTCGCCGGTTGGATAAAGCAGGACGGCAACCCGGTACGCGGTGAACGTTCCTTCCACGCCTTCCGCCGGGCACGCCCCCACGTCCGCCTGTACATATTGGCCTGACCCCAGCTTGTTCACCAGCCCCTGCGGAAGATGGTCCAGGTCCGCGCCCTGCCATCGCATCACGAACCCCGGTTCTCCTCCGTTCAGCCCGCCCGGAACTCCGTGTTCCAGTGGGCAGGCCAGGCGCGCATCGTGCGGATCTTTCTTGACGGCAACACCGCTCATGCGGATCAGGTCTGTCACGCGGCTCTCCACCTGCGCCGCCGTCAGCACCGGCACCGACACGGAATAGTCCGACACCGCGAACAGCACTCCCTGCGCCGCCACCACCGCAATCCCAACACGGTCGATCTGCGGGTTCAGCAGGTTTTTCCGGTGTCCTGGCGACTGCATCCACCCCTCGTGGATCGACGCCGGGTACGATCCCACGGCGATGTTCTCTTCAATCAGGCTGAAATGCGCTCCCGCCCCCGCCGTCCGCTCTGTCAGGTCTGGTTCGCCGCCGTAGCGGTGCGAAAGTTCTCCTTCGCCGGCCATGCGCTGGCAGTGCCGCATTGCGGCTGCCGCCAGGTTCGGATCCCACTTGAGCGTCCCCAGGCCAGCCTGCGCTCGCGACTGGTTCGCCAGCGCGAACAACTGCTCCGCCATAGCCGGCCGCGGCACGCCCGCGCCATCCTGCGCCCCAAGCTCACCGCCCAGCACAGCTACGATCGATCCAATAAGGAACGCACACCAAACCCGCGAAGATCGCATACAGAATTATGAACGCTTTTTGTTCCGAACTGTTGCGGTGAGCGTACCACCAGTTGCGGATCACTGCCGAGGCGGAGGCATAGGGTATCCACGCAGATACATCCGGCGGCGGTAGCCCCTGAATTCGTGGGCCCCAAAGTAAACCACCAGGATGACCAGCAACAGCGGTCCCCAGAACAGCCATGCCGGTTGGATCACGCGGTCGCCGCCATTTGTGGCCGTGGAAGCGCCGTGGTAGCTGCCGAACATCGACACCATGTCCTTGCCCACCGTCACGTTTTCGCCCAGCCGAATGGAGCCGAAGAAGTTCACCAGGTCCTCGCCAATCGAACTGTTGTCTTCCGCGCGCACGCTGCCAAAGAAATTCACCACATCGTGATTCGCCGTTCCGGAAACGTGCACATCGCCGAAGAAAACCACGATATCGCCCTGCACCGTTCCTCGGTCATCCACGCTGCAGAAGAAGCAGACGGCGTCGTGCACGGTCTCGCCCGGGGCGACGTGAATGGTGCTGCCAAACTGGACCATGTCGTTATCGGCATGGGCAGGAAGGGCAAAGGCAGCGGCCAACAGAATTAGAGCGAACAGGCGCAGGCGCATAGAGCCTCCTCACTCCGGATACGGCAGGGAACCGGCTCCGGTTCCCTTAAAACCTCCGGCGAGTGCGTTCAGTCTACGCCGCTCCGCCCTGCCCGGACATGGCCGAGCGGAGCCGGCCCGGGAGATTCTGGTTGAGGAAGCAAAGGCGGGTGCCTCCGGTGCCTCATCCTCAGAACTCGAATCGCATCCCAAGCTGGACTCGCCGCGGCGGGTTTACCGAGGTTACTTCGCCAAAAGCCGGCGAAGTCTCCACGCTGTCCACGCCGGCCGGGTTCTCGTGGTTCAGCACATTGAATGCTGCCGCGGAGAATCCCAGCCGCGGCGCTTCTTCGGCCTTGTTCGGCGTGATGGCGAAGTCGTGTCCCC
The DNA here is from genome assembly GCA_035552475.1 of Occallatibacter sp. GTDB lineage: Bacteria > Acidobacteriota > Terriglobia > Terriglobales > Acidobacteriaceae > Telmatobacter. Next base: position 52,845 of record DASZLE010000017.1, on the reverse strand, counting down.
AGCGCAGGTCCAGGTCCACGTAGTCGGGCATGTCCTGAGTATTCCGCGCGTCACCATCGGGCCGCGCATTGAACAGGTCGGTTCTGTAGGCGTCGGTTCCGGTCAGGATCGAGTATGGCCGTCCCGAATTGGCGAAGATGCCCGCCGAAAGATTCAGCACTCCGTCCGGATGAAACATCGCGTACATGCCCAGGCGCTGGCGCCGGTCGAAGCTCGCATTCGCCCACTCGTCATTGGGCGCGTATTGGTTCTCCGGGAACCAGCCGATCCCATCCGTGTTTGACTCATAATGCGACCAGGTATACCGGCCCCAACCAGTAAAGTATTTGTTCAACCGGCCGCGGTAGGAAATGTCGAGGCCCGACCCTTCCAGGAATCCCGCGGCCTGCATCTGACGGTAGCGCCCGTAGGCGGGATTGGGCCGCTCCGTGTATCCCGACTGCGGCGTGGGTGCGTTGATGTCCACGGACCGGAAGTCCCCGATCTCGCGCATCGAATACACGCTGATCGATCCCGTAGCCTTTTCCCCAAGCTGCCGCTCGATCGACAGTCCGTATTGCAACTGGTAGGGGATCCGCACATTGGGCGCCAGCTCCGCCCGTGCCACCGGCGACGTGCTCGCATCCACGCAATTCGAAATCGGCATGCAGCCCGTAGCGGGCAGTGTGGCCGGATTCAACGACAGGGTCACCGACTTGCGCCGTGGATCGACGCCCGAGTAGCGCACCAGGTCCAGCAAGGACCCGGAGCCGAACCGGTCGTAGTAAACGCCGCCGCCGCCGCGCAGCACCAGCTTGGAATCTGGATCAAGCACCCATCCGAAGGAGACGCGCGGCGAGAACGCCAGCCGCTTTTCAGCCAGGAAGTTCTGCCAGTCGTACCGCAGCCCCGGCGTGATGGAGAATCGCGCATTCACTTTGTACTGATCCTGCACAAACGCGCCCATCTCCTGCTGGTGATAAACAAAGTGCGTGTCGCCGTAATTGATGGAATAGCCGGAGGGCAGGTTGGCCGCGTAATTCTGGAGCGCCGACTGGAGCACGGTGATGCCATCCGGCGCCAGCGTGGGCCCGTAAGTGAAGTTGCCCAGGGCGTTGGTGTTGTCGTCGAAGGCTCGCCGGTTCATATGCGGAACGCCCGCGCCGAACTTCACATAATGCTTTCCGCGCGTCCACGACATCATGTCGTAGATGCGGAAGTTGTACTCGGTTGAGAGCGCGTCATTCTGTGCCGAGCCGCCAGCGAAGTCGCCCTGCACGCTTACGCGCGGCGCTTCCGCCGCATTCCGGTTGCGGCTGAAATCGTGCTCGCCCACCACGGAAAACTGGTTAATCAGATCCGCCGACAGCGTTGAGTCGAGGTGCAGCGTGGTGTCGTCTTCGTGGTACTCGTTGTTGAAGCCGGCCGCCGCCAGTGTCTGCCCCCCCACGCCCTGGTTCTGTCCGGTCCAGTCCTGGTAGCTGTACTGTGCATATGCCGAGGTTCTGGTCCCATACTGATGCGCCGCCCGCACGCTGAACTCCGTGTCGCGCGTCGGCGCGGGCACGTTGGCCTGGTAAGTCCCTGCAGGGTTGGCGGCGGTCGGGAGTATCGTCGCATCCACTACCGCGTCCAGATCTTCTTCAGCGCGGTTGAAGGTAACCAGGAAGCTGCTCCTGGGCGCAAAGAAGATCGGTCCCGTCAGATGGCCCTCGTAGATCCGGCGCTGCTCGAACGGCTTCGACGGCGCCAGGGCATTCTGCGCGTTCATGGCCGAGTCGCGGAAGTAGAAGTTCCCCTGCCCGTGATAGTGATCGGCGGCGGACTTGGAGATGATCTCCATTTGCCCGCGTCCCGGCCGGTAGTATTGCGCCGAGTAGGGATCCTGGTTGATCCGCACTTCCTGCACCGCGGAGGGCGAAATCGTCGAACGATTTGCCTCTACACCGTCCACGATCAGCCCGGATCCGCCGGTCGCCGTCGCGCTGTCATCCAGGAACGCGCTCATCGCGGTCTGGTAGTCGTTGTCGAAGATGGGCAGCGCCTTCAGGTCGGTCGAACTCAGCACCGACGAGTCGTGGTTATCTTCTGAGGCTGTCAGGTCCTGGTCCGCGTCGGCGTTTACCTGCACGTTGGTCGAGAGCGCGGCAATCGGGAGCACGATCTTGAGCGGCGCAAACGCCTGGTTGGGCGCGCGGACCGCGGCAGCGCTGAGCGAAGGCGCGATGGTGACCGCAGTCTTGATGGTCTGAAAGCCGGGCTCGGAGACGACCAGCGTGAAGCTGCCCGCATGCGGCGGCGTCACCATGAAAGAACCGTCACCGGAAGAGCGGAAGCTGCCGGCCACGGAGCCATTGCTCTCGAGCAGATCGATCTCGGCGTTCGGAACAATGGCGCCTGTGGGGTCGGCCACCACACCGGTGATTGCCGCCGGTGCGGGAGGCGCGCTGGCACCCGTCGAGGCGATGAGGCCTGCAGGCATAAACAGAAGAACAAGGACAGCCAAGCGATACATGCGGATCTCCGGCAAGGAATTCAAAAAGAGAGAGCGCGGCGGCTCGTGAAAAGGTTATCAATCCTGCGCCTGGCCAAATCATAAGTTTTCTAAAGCGCACCGCGCAGTGGTACGCGTCACTCTCCATTTCCGAGCGAAACTTGCGAAATAAAAACGGCGATGACGAATGGAATCATTGAGATGGACCCTGAAAGTGCAGTAAATGTTATCCCCTTTCCGGAGGCTCATGCGGGAATCTAAGCAAGCACGGGGCCAGGGCTGAGAGTGCGAAAATAAAAACGGCGATGTCTTGTGGATTGATGAAGTTAAGGGCTAAAACTGCAGTAAAAGCAGGGCCCGGTGACAGCGGATACAACGGCCGGGCAAAACGAGGCGATCCGGGTGGTGATTTTGGGCAGCGGGATGGTTCTCCCTGGGCGGCAAGCAAATGGGCGCAACGGATGGCTGCGCCCATAGTTTTCCAACCTGAGACAACTATACGCCTTGCACCCCCTAGTAACTGCATTTTGGTTACTATTGTTTCGACTAGAAAACAAAGGGGTTGCGGACAAAGTTTTCCACAGGTACTTGACAGATTCGAGCGATCGGCCAGAATCAGCTCGCTTTTCGTTACTTCTGTAGACTCGCCGTTGCTGCCAGCGCCGCCGCCCAATCCGCCGCCGAATCCACAACCACGTCCGGCGGGGTCTCCATCAGGTTTTGCGGGCCGAAGCCGAACTGGCAGCCGACCACATGCACTCCCGCGTTGCGGGCTGTCTGCACGTCGACCTTGCTGTCGCCGATCATCAGCGTCTCGGCCGGCACGGCGCCCGTCTCTGTCATCAGCGTGCGAAGTCCGAACGGGTCCGGCTTCTTCAGCGTGAAACTATCCCCGCCGTACACCTGAAAGAAAAATCCGCTCATGCCCAGGCCTTCGCAGATGGCGCGCGCCGGGCGCACCGGCTTGTTGGTCAGCACCGCCAGCTTGCGCTCGCTCCCGTCCGCGGCTGTGCGCAGAGCGGCCAGCGCCTCCAGCACCCCGGGATAGGCGTAGGTGTAGTCCAGTTTGTGCTCGCGGTAGTGCTGGAGGAAAAAGTTGTAGGCGGTTGCCAGTTCTTCGTCGTGAACGTCGTTGGGATCGACGCCGTTCTCGACCGCCAGGGAGCGCCGCACCAGCATCGCCGCTCCATTGCCCACAAAGCTGGCGATGATTGCGTCATCCAGGTGAGGGCGCCCCATGTGCTCCAGCGCGGCGTTCACGCTGCTGCAGAGGTCCCGCGCCGAGTCGATCAGGGTGCCGTCGAGGTCGAAGACGATCAGGCGGATCGATTGCGCGGGGATCGGATGGAGAATGCGAATCATGGTTCCAGTTTAGCGGGGCCGTGGCTGTTGCGGTTCGCCCCGGCGAAGAGCCCGGGCCTGAAGACCCCTGCTCCTTCCGCTTTTCCGAACAGCTTGTGCAAAAGGGTGTGCTGAGTTGTCGCGACAGAGAAACGCCCCTCAGGGGCTTAAGCCCACGTCGAATTTGCTCCTTTACGGCACGGATAAATCCGTGCCCTTTCAAAACCTGATGCCTAGGAATCCGGGCTCGCGGTGTGGGGCCAGCGAGTCAGCGGGGTTGCCGGTTGAGGATAGCGGCGGCTACGACGGCCTGACCGTAGCTTAGGCCGCCATCGCCGGGGCTGACTCGGGCGTGCATGAAGACCTGAAAGCCTTCCTCTTCAAGCCCAGCGCGCAGCAACCGCGCCAGCCGGCGATTATGGAGGCACCCACCGGAGAGTGCAACGGAATTGATCCCGGTCTCTATTCGTGCGTTGGCGGCAGCATTGATAAAGCCTTCCGCCACTCCGGCATGAAAGCGGGCGGCGACGCGGCTCGGGTCTTCGCCACATCGCAGATCGCTCAGGAGGGTCTTCCACATCCGGTCCGTCCGCAAGACGCTGGGACCGTCTGGTTCTTCGCCTTCCGACAACTCGAGCGTGTATTCGCGGCGGCCCGCCTCGTCGTCCTCACTCACTGCGCAGCCTTCGAGCTCAATCGCGGCCTGGGCCTCGTAGTCGACAGTGCGGCGGGCAAGAACAACCGCGGCGACGGCGTCGAACAGGCGGCCAAGGCTTGAGGTGAGTGGGGAGTTGAGATTGCGTTCGATCATGCGCGAGATCAAATGCGCATCGTGATCGCCGGCTCCGGTGATCTTCCGCGCTTCATCTTCAGAGAATCCTGCCGCAAGCAAATGCGCGAAGGCCATGCGCCACGGCTCGCGCACGGCTGCATCGCCGCCGGGCATGGGGACGTAGTCGAGATGAGCGAAGCGGTCAAAGCGATCCAGGTGCGCGATGAGGACTTCGCCGCCCCAGATGCGGCCATCCGTGCCGTAGCCGGTGCCGTCGAGCGAGAGGCCGATGACCGGGCCTTCGAGGCCGCGCTCCGCCATGCATGCGGCGATGTGGGCGTGATGATGCTGCACGGCGATGATGGGCAGATTGTGCTCGGCCGCCCATTGCTTTGCCCAGGATGTGGAGAGGTAGCCGGGATGCAGGTCGTGGGCGATGGCCTCCGGCTCGATCTCAAACGTGCGCATGAGGTGCGCGAGCGATTCCGAGAAGAAGTCGAGGCCGGTAAGGTTTTCGAGATCGCCGAGGTGCTGGCTCTGGTAGGCGAAGCGCCCGCGAGCAAGGGTGAAGACGTTCTTGAGATGGCCGCCGACGGCGAGCAGAGGCGGCACGTCAAAGGGCAGCGGGATGCCGAGTGGAACGTATCCGCGGGCGCGGCGGACGAGTTGCGGAGCGCCGTCGACCATGGCGGCAACCGAATCGTCGCAGCGCTGGAGGATGTCGCGATTGTGCATGAGGAAGGCGTCGGCAATGCTGGCGAGGCGGGCGCGAGCCTCGTCGTTGTCGATCGCGATGGGTTCCTCGCTGAGGTTGGCGCTGGTCATCACCAGGGCGCGGACGTGGGGATCGGCGAAGAGCAGGTGCTGGAGCGGGGCGTAGGGCAGGTAGAGGCCAAGCCAGGGAATGCCCGGGGCGACGGACGGAGCGATGCCGTTGCCGGCGCGGGAACGCACCAGAACTATGGGGCGAGCGGGAGTCTGGAGCAGATCGATTTCGGCGGCGGTGAGATCGGCGAGTTCGCGAGCTGCGTCGAGATCGCGAACCATGACGGCGAGCGGCTTGCCGTAGCGATGCTTGCGTTCGCGGAGGCGCGCGACGGCTGGCTCGCTGGTGGCGTCGACGGCGAGGTGAAAGCCGCCGATGCCCTTGATGGCCATGATCTGGCCGGCGAGCATGCGCTCGACGGAATCGGCGATGGGATCGGCTGAGGCTATCTCGGCGCCATCAGCCGTGGCGAGCCAGACGCGCGGGCCGCAGGTGAAGCAGGCGTTGGGCTGCGCGTGGAAGCGGCGATTGAGCGGGTTGTCGTACTCGGCCTGGCAGGCGGGGCACATGGGGAAGACGGCCATTGACGTCTGCGGGCGATCGTAAGGAATGCGGCGGGTGATGGTGAAGCGCGGGCCGCAGTTGGTGCAGTTGAGAAAGGGATAACGGTAGCGGCGATCCGCGGGGTCGAGAAGCTCGCGCAGGCAGTCCGCGCAGGTGGCGGCGTCGGCGGGAATGCCGGTGGACACGGCGCCGAGCACCTGGCTGGTGACGATGGTGAAGCCGGATTGGCCGGTGGGAGGCAGTTCCTCGACAGCGACGGAGTCAATGCGCGAGATGGGAGGAGCTTCAGAGCGCAGGCGATGGAGAAAGCCGGCGATATTTGCGCTCGTTCCTTCGATATCGATGGTCACGCCATCGGTGTCGTTGCCGATGTGGCCGGAGAGCGCGAGCTGGCTGGCGAGGCGATAGACGAACGGACGAAACCCGACGCCCTGGACCACGCCGCGCACGCGGACGGCGCGCCGGACCCTGAGCTGGGCCGGATCGGGGTTCATGGTCATGAAGGCCAGCATACCGCAGGGTGCGGCAAGTCGATGCGCGTGTGGTTACTTACTCCAGGGTGAGGAGTTATCCCGCGAAAGCAAGGCTGGGAGCAACCAATTAACCCAGAAAGCCATTTAATTCAACAGCAGCAGTGAGGCCGTGAACATTCGTCTGCGCTGCGGCGGCCTCAAAGCGGGCGCGGGAGCCCGCATCGTAGTAGTTCCCCTTTGGACAACGTGAGGAGAGTAGGCATATGAAAAAGCAGATCATGGTTTTGAGCGCGCTGCTGGGAGCGGCAAGCATGGTGTGGGCCGCCGACGACGCGAAAGGCACCGCGACCGACCGGCTGGACAATGCAGCGATGGTGCTGCACCAGGTGATGGCGACTCCGGACAAGGGCATTCCGCAAGAGGTGATGGAGCACGCGAAGTGCGTAGCCGTGGTGCCGCACATGGTGAAGGGCGGCTTTATCGTGGGCGCTGAAGGCGGGCGCGGCGTGGCAACGTGCCGGACGGCGAACGGATGGAGCGCGCCGGCGTTCTTCAGCGTGGAAGGCGGAAGCTGGGGCCTGCAGATCGGCGTGGAAGGCGTGGACCTGGTGATGATCTTCCAGAACCAGAAGGGCATGGACGATCTGCTGAACAGCAGGTTCAAGATCGGCGCCGATGCTTCCGCGGCGGCAGGACCGGTGGGACGTCATGCTTCGGCAGACACCGACTGGAAGATGAACGCGGAGATCCTGACCTACTCGCGCGCGAAGGGAATCTTCGCGGGATTGACGTTGAACGGTGCGGTGGTTCATCCGGACGACGACTCGATGCACTCGGTGTACGGCGCGAGCACGACCTATCGCGACGTATTGACCGGCCAGGTGCCTCCGCCTGCTTCGGCGCACGCATTCCTGTCGGCAGTGCGCGGCGCGAAGGCTGAAGCGGCTTCCTCAAACTAATAACGACGGCGGAAGAAGAGACGTTGCAACCGGGCCCCGGTTTCGCTGTTCTTTGAGCGAAGCCGGGGTTTCGGTTTTTTTTTGACGCTGTTCGAGACGACTTTCCGTGGGTTGATACACTGCGCATAACCGACATGGTTCAATATCACCGCCCGTCCGGCGGAGCTTTCGCGTTCTTCCTTCTTGTTCTGGCTGCGTGCTGCAGCGCGGGCGTATGCGCCGCGCCCGAAATCGACAGCCAATCGGTGATGCAGGGCGTCGATCGCTCGGTGGCGTATCGCGACGACCAGCTGTTGAGCTACACGGTCACCGAGCACTACACCGTCTTCCGCAACGATGACAACGCGCATCCGGCAGCCGAGATGACCGTAAAGACGACCTACGCGAAGAACGTGGGGAAGAGCTACCAGATCGTGAGCGAGAGCGGTCCGGCGCTGCTGCAGAAGGAAGTGCTGGGGCGGGCGCTGGAGAATGAAAAGACCCTGAACGAGCCGGCCAACCGCGCGCAGGAGTTGATTACTTCAGCCAACTACGAGATGACAGTCGAGGGCGAGCAGGCGCTGGACGGGCGCGACTGCTTCCTGGTGGCGATTACCCCGCGGCGGATCTCGCCATTCCTGTTCAAAGGGAAGATCTGGGTGGACGCGGCGAACGAAGACATTGCGCGATTGAACGGGGTTGCTGCGAAGAGCGCGTCGGTGCTGACCGGGCCCGCCCAGTTGGAGCGCCGGTACGGGGAGGTCGACGGTCTGCCCATGGCGACACATGCGTCGGCAACGGTCTCAAGCTGGCTGCTGGGGCCTACGCGCGTGGAAATCGAGTACTCGAATTACGCAATCACGCGCCGGCCAGGCAAGTAGCGGACAGGACCAATTGCCTCGAGATGAGTGACGGATGACGCTCCGTGCCGAACCATAGCTGCCTTATACTTCACTGGTGATGGTGTTTCCGGGCGATTGGAGACTCGATGCAGCGCTGGGTTCCTGCCTTGTGCTGGGATTGCGCCACGGGTTCGACTACGACCATCTGGCGGCCATCTCCGACATTACAGCGGTGCAGCGCAATTGGCGCAGCGGGTTGCGGCTGGGCGTGACCTACGCCCTGGGCCACGCATTCATGGTGGCAGCGCTGGGCGTAATGGTGCTGGAAATGCACGTGGGGCTGCCCGACAGGCTGGACCAGTGGACCGAGCGGCTGATCGGGCTGACGCTGATTGTGCTTGGAATCGGGGTTGTGGCGGGCATCCTGCGCAAGGACGCGCACGGGCATGGTCACAGCCGGATCGAGAGCCGGCTGGCCATCGCCATTAACGGCTTGCTGTGGGCGGCGTGGCGCGTGCGGCGATTGTGGAATCGGAAGGCGCAGCAGCCGGAGCGATTCCAGTGGCTGTATAACGGCAAGTCCGTGTTCGCCATCGGCATGGTGCACGGGGTCGGAGCGGAGACACCGAGCCAGCTTGCTCTCTTCTTCCTGGCCAAGAGCCTGGGCGGCACCGCGAACGGGATCATGGGGCTGGCGGCGTTCTGCATTGGCCTGGTGGCGATGAACGGCCTGATGACGGCGTCGCTGGGCGGAGCGTTCAAGAGCGGCGCGTTCCATCCGCGGTTCTATCACGTGATTGCATGGACGGGCGCCGCTTATAGCTGCGCCATCGGGCTGATCTTCCTGCTGGGGATCTCCGACCGTCTTCCGCAACTGGGCTGATCCTTCCGCCTTTCCCTTCTTGAAAACAACCGGTCCTGATTAGAGCGCGATTCTCCTTGCCCCGGTTTCCAGGCCGCCGCAAGCCTATCACAACAGGACGTTTCCGCCGACACCAAGCCTCGTGACCTCTGTCACGGCGAGTCGTATGGATTGCGCGTTATAAGTGACTTGGACGGCGGTAGATAAAGGCAGCCATTTCCGGCTGCCGGGCCCCTGCCGCAGTTGGAGGAACAAGTGCCCGCCTTCACACCCCCCCCTGCCCAGCGACGACAAGCGATGGAAGATCGTGAATGGGACGATGCGCAAGAACGGATTCGCCCGTCACGCGCTGATTGAGACGCTGCACACGGTTCAGTCGTCATTTGGCTACCTTGACGACAAGGCCATCCGATTCGTGGCGCAGTCGCTGCGCGTGCCGCTGAGCCAGGCATACGGAGTGGTGACGTTCTACCACTACTTCAGCCTGAAGCCGCCGGGCAAACACACGATGACCGTCTGCACTGGAACGGCCTGCTACATCAAGGGAACGGACAAACTGCTTGCCGCGGCTGAAAAACGGCTGGGCATTGCGCAGGGACAGACCACCAGGGACGGCAATGTCAGCTTGATGACTGCGCGCTGCGTGGGTGCCTGCGGGCGCGCGCCGGTGGTCCTGACCGATGGCGAACTGAATGGCCTGGTGACCAGCGAGCAGATGCTGGAGCACCTGGAAAGGTGGACGGTGGAATGAATATCGAAGAGCTTGAGCAGATCGCCGAATCCGTTCGCCTGGAGAACGCCAGGTTCGATCACGAGATCAACGTGTGCATGGGCACGGGATGCCTGAGCCAGCATTCTGACCAGCTGAAGGATGCGCTGGCCAAGGCAATTGAGTCATCCGGCAAGAAGGCCTTTGTACGCCGCACCGGATGCATGGGACTATGCGCCGCGGGGCCGCTGGTGCTGGTGGATCCGGAAGAGACGCTCTACAGCCATGTAAAGGCGAGCCACGCCGAAGCAGTAGCGGCAAGTCTTGGCGGCGAACCGGTGGCGGAGCTGCAGTGCGACCTGCGCGAGCATTTCGATCAGCAGGTCCACGTGGTGCTCGAAAACTCGGGACACATCGATCCGGAGAGGATTGACGACTACATTGCGCGCGACGGGTATCGCGCGCTGGTGAAGGCTCTGACCGAGATGGAGCCCAACGACGTGATCAAAGAGATCACGGACAGCGGTCTGAGGGGACGCGGCGGCGGCGGTTATCCCACTGGTTTGAAGTGGGGAACCGTAGCCAAGGCGGGCGGCGATCTGAAGTATGTGATCTGCAACGGCGACGAGGGCGATCCGGGGGCATTCATGGATCGCAGCGTGCTCGAGAGCGATCCGCAGCGCGTACTGGAAGGCATGGCGATTGCCGCGTACGCGGTGGGCGCGCACAAGGGCTACGTGTACGTGCGCGCCGAGTATCCGCTGGCGGTGGCGCGCCTGAGCGCCTGCCTGCGCGATGCGCGCCGGCGCGGATTGCTCGGGAACAACATTTGCAACACCCCATTCAGTTTCGATGTTGAGGTCCGGCTGGGCGCGGGAGCGTTTGTATGCGGCGAAGAGACGGCGCTGATTGCCTCGATTGAAGGCAGGCGCGGAACTCCCAAGCCACGGCCGCCTTATCCGGCGGTAAGCGGGTTGTGGGGCAAGCCGACGCTCATCAACAATGTTGAAACGTTCGCCAACATTGCGCCGATTATCCGCAACGGAGGAAAGTGGTTTGCGAGCATAGGCTCGGAGCGCAGCAAGGGGACAAAGGTTTTTGCGCTTACGGGCAAGATCACCAACACTGGCCTGGTGGAAGTTCCCATGGGCATCAGCCTTCGCAAGATCATCGAAGGCATCGGCGGCGGCGTGCCGGACGGGCACAAGTTCAAAGCAGTGCAGACGGGCGGACCGTCGGGCGGTTGCATTCCCGCCTCGATGCTGGATCTTGGCGTCAGCTATGACGCGCTGATGGCGGTCGGCTCCATCATGGGCTCCGGCGGCATGATCGTCATGGACGATACGTCCTGCATGGTCAACGTGGCCAAGTTCTTCGTGGAGTTCTGCATGACCGAGTCGTGCGGCAAGTGCATTCCGTGCCGCGCCGGCACCGCGCAGATGTTCGCGCTGCTGACCCGGATCTGCACCGGCATCGGTACCCTGGCCGATCTCGACCTTCTGGTGGACCTCTGCGGCACCATCAAGGAAACGAGTTTATGCGGGTTGGGCATGACGGCGCCAAACCCGGTGCTGAGCACGCTGCGCTATTTCCGCGACGAGTACATGGAGCACATTGTGCACAGGAAGTGTCCCGCCGGGGTTTGCAACATGGGAACTGCGGTGCACGATGAAACGGCACAGGAGGTGCTGGCATGACCGATGCCGTTGAAGTCAAAACACTCATTGTCGATGGCCGCGAAGTAAGCGCCCGCCGCGGCCAGACGGTCCTCGAAGTGGCCAGGGAGCACGGCATTGAGATTCCCACACTCTGCCACATGGAAGGATTGAACGACGTGGGCGCGTGCCGCCTTTGCATGGTGGAAGTGAAAGGCAGCAACAAGCTGTTTGCCGCCTGCGTGACCACAGTATTCGAAGGCATGGAGGTTACCACGCAATCGGAGCGGCTATCGAAGCATCGCCGCACCATCCTGGAATTTCTTTTTGCCGAGCGCAATCATGTGTGCAGCGTATGCGTCGCCAACGGACACTGCGAGTTGCAATCGCTGGCGCAGCAACTGGGCCTGACGCACGTGCGGCTGCCCTATCGCAATCCGCAGCTTGAGGTGGACGCGTCGCACGAGCGCTTCACCGTGGACCACAACCGATGCATCCTGTGCACCCGTTGCGTGCGCGTCTGCGCGGAGATAGAAGGCGCACACGTCTGGGACGTGATGGGGCGCGGCATCGATTCCATGGTGATCACCGACCTGCATGACCAGTGGGGAAAGTCGAGTTGCACGCGTTGCGGCAAATGCGTGCAGGTGTGCCCCACCGGCGCGCTGTTCGACAAGAGCAAGGTCGGATCCGACCACCCGAAATATCCCGATTTTCTCCCGTACCTGAACTTGATGAGGGAGGCACAATGAGCAAGCTTAAATTGGCAACGGTGTGGCTCGACGGCTGTTCCGGCTGCCACATGTCGTTTCTCGATATGGATGAACGGCTCCTGGCGGTCGCGGAGCATATCGACCTCGTATACAGCCCCCTGGTGGATACCAAGGAATTTCCGGATCGGGTGGACGTCGCGCTGGTGGAGGGCGCCGTCTCTTCCGAGGAAGACGAGCATAAGATCCTGAAGATCCGTGCACACACCAGGACCCTTGTCGCGATGGGCGATTGCGCCATTACCGGCAACGTGCCCGCCATGCGCAATCCCATCGGGCCGGAGGCCATCCTCAACCGCGCCTACATTGAGAACGCGTCGGCGCAGCCGCAGATCCCGTGCGTCGTGGTGCCGCGGCTGAACAAGATCGTGCGTCCCATCCATGAGTTCGTTGACGTGGACGTCTTTCTTCCCGGCTGCCCTCCTTCGGCCGACACTTTTCACGCAGCGCTCACAGCAATCATCGCGGGAGAGCCGTTGAATGTTTCGGCGTTGACCCGGTTCGGAGCTTAATTATGAGCCAGACTATCGTTATCGATCCCGTTACGCGCCTTGAGGGGCATGGCAAGATTACGATCCAGCTCGACCCCAAAGGCGAGGTTGCCGACGCTCATTTTCACGTGACCCAGGTGCGCGGATTCGAGCGCTTCTGCGAGGGCCGGCCTTTCTACGAGATGCCCAGCCTCACTGCTCGCATCTGCGGCATCTGCCCGGTGTCGCACCTGCTGGCTTCGGCCAAGGCATGCGAGGCCATCATGTCCGTGCGCATTCCGCACACGGCCGCGCAACTGCGCCGTGTTCTCAATCTCGCCCAGATGGTGCAGTCTCACGCGCTCAGTTTCTTCCATCTCTCCTCGCCCGATCTGCTGCTGGGCATGGAAGCCGACCCGGCCGTTCGCAATATTTTCGGAGTGGCCGCAGCGCGCCCTGAGCTTGGGCGCGCAGGCATCGGGTTGCGCCGCTTCGGCCAGCGCACCATTGAACTGCTCGGCGGCAAGCGCATCCACACCGGCTGGGTGATCCCGGGCGGCGTCACCGAGCCGCTCGCCGCCGCAAATCGCGACGAGATCCTCGCCATGATGCCGGAGGCCTTTGAGAACGTGAAGCTGGCCTTCGCCGCCTACAAGCAAATCGCCTCCACTTTCAAGGCGGAGATCGAGGTGTTCGCCAACTTCCCGTCGATGTACCTCGGCCTGGTCAATGAAGACGAGTCCATCGAATTCACGGATGGCGCGCTCCGCCTGATCGACGCGGGCGGCAGCACTGTTGAAGATGGCATCACCGCCGCGCGCTTCCCCGAAGTCATTGGCGAAGCGGTGGAACCGTATTCCTACACCAAGTTCGTCTATTACAAGCCGATGGGCTACCCCGAAGGCAGTTACCGTGTCGGCCCACTGGCGCGGCTCAACATCGTGAAGAAGATGGGCACGCCGCTTGCCGACAGGGAACTGGCCGAATACAAGCAACTGGCCGAGGGGCCCCTCCAAAGCTCGTTCCACTATCACCACGCGCGGTTGATTGAAGCGCTCTACGGCATTGAGAAGATCGAGGAGATTCTCGCCGATCCGCGCATCCTCGACAAGCATGTGCGCGCCACCGCCGGCGTAAACCGCAACGAGGGAACGGGCCAGATTGAAGCGCCGCGCGGCACCTTGCATCACCACTACAAAGTGGACGACGACGGCAAGATGACATGGGCCAGCCTGGTTGTGGCCACCGGCCACAACAACAACGCCATGAACAGAGGCGTGCTGCAGGCGGCCAAGGCCTACGTGCGCGATGGCAAGTTCTCTGAGGGCGCACTCAACCGGGTGGAAGCGGTCATCCGCACGTTCGACCCGTGCCTGAGCTGCTCCACGCATGCCTTCGGCCAGATGCCGCTGGCGATGACGCTGGTCGCGGCGGACGGCGAAGTTGTGGACAGGGTGATCCGTTAGCCTACCAGCATGGATACACCCAGGGTCCGATGCCTCATCCTCGGCTGCGGGAACACGCTCCGCGGAGATGACGGCGTCGGGCCCTTGCTTTGCGCTTGGGCAGAAGAGCGCTTTGCCGGCGAGCCCGGCGTGCGCGCCATGGCGAGTCATCAGTGGAGCCCGGAAATGGCGGAAGACGTGGCTGCGGCCGACACGGTGCTCTTTGTGGATTGTTCGCTCGATCAGGCGCCCGGCCAAGTGCTTCTGCGCGAGCTGACGGCTGTGCCTTTGAAGCCTGGGCTGGTGACGCATCACCTGGGAGCTGCGGAACTGCTGCGCGTGGCGCAGGATCTCTACGGCGCGCAACCGCGGCGAGCTTGTCTGCTTACCATTGGCGCGGGGTCGATTGAGCTGGGCGAAGAGCTTAGCCCCTCAATCCGCGCTGCGCTTCCTGATGCCCAGGCTCTGCTCGAGCTGACCGTGCGGCAATTGCTGCGCTGAAGGGGATTCAGCGTAGCGCATCTGCCAGCTTGAACGAATATGCGTAATCACCTTGCAGTTGGGCGGGAAGCTCGACTCGCGTCCCACTCGAATCCCCGCTGGTCTTGAGCGCATCCGAGTTGCCGAGCTGGGTGACGGTCACTCCCGGTCGGAAAGTAAGATCGGATATCGTCAGCGTTGTTGCCTTCGGTTTGCCGAGCACTGTTACGTACAGGTCGTTGCCCTTGCGCGTGTAGCGGAGAGTATCTCCCTCGGCGCTCTTGCCTTCTGCGTGGGTCCACGGCGTCGTATCGTAGATGGCCTCGCCGTTCTGCTTGAGCCAACCGCCCAGCGCCTTCAGCCGCTCCACCTGCACCGGCGGAATGGTCCCGTCCGCCTCCGGCCCCACGTCCAGCAGCAGGTTGCCGTTCTTGCTCACAATGTCGACGAGCAGGGCGATCAGATCTGGGGCCGCAATTGTTTCGGCTTCGCCCTCGGCGCGGTTGTAGCCGAACGAGCGGCCCGTCCCGCGGCATTCCTCCCACTTCTTCTCACTGATTTTGTCCAGCTTCTCGTACTCGGGCGAGGTGAAGTCGGAGTGCTTGATGCCAAAGCGGTCGTCGATCACGCCGTCCGGCACCGCGTTGTAGTAGTCCGCCTCCACCTGCAACGGCCGGCCGGTCTTCGGCCAGTCAATGTCGTTCCAGAGCAGGTCGGGTTTGTACCGGGCGATGAGCTCGTGAATCTGCGCGAAGGCGTAGTCGCCGTAGGCCTGGGTCTCGGGCTTTACGGTCTGGTAGTCGGAGGCCGTTTCGATGGGTCCGTCGTTGAAGGTCCAGTCGTAGCCGCCCGAGTAATAGAGGCCCATGTGCAGGCCCTGTTTGCGCACGGCAGCCGTCAGTTCGCCCACAATGTCGCGCGCCGCATGCAGTTGGTCGGGCTTGAGGCTGGGGCTGGGATTCGGCGTGGTGCTGGGCCAGAGCGTAAATCCCTCGTGATGCTTGCTGGTCAGCACCACATAGCGGGCGCCGGCCATCTTGTAGATCGCGGCCATGGCGTCGGGGTTCCATTTCTTCGACTCGCGATTGAAGATGGGCGCGAAGTCGTAGTAGCCGAAGTTGGCGCCGTAATGCTCGCGGTGATACGCCGCGGTGGGCGAGCCGGGAATGCGCAGGACGTTCAGGTACCACTCCGCATAGGGGTTGTACTTGATGTAGTCCGACGAGGCGAAATCGTGGTCGGGGTGGTTGAGCGGCGCCCATCCGGGGACGGAATAGAGGCCCCAGTGGATGAAGATGCCGAGCTTGGCGCCGGCGTACCACTGCGGCAGCGGATGCCGGTTGAGCGATTCAATGGACGGCTCATACTTCGCGGGGCCCTGTGCCGCGGCGGCCGAGCAAAACAGGAGGGTGCTGCACACTGCGAAAGAGGCGAATCTCGGGAACATTACCAACTCCCTCAAACTGCTGGAATGCATGATACAGGAGCGGGAGCGGTGAAAAGTGCGCAAAATAAAAACGACGATGTCTAGTGGAGTCATGAGCTTACGCCCTGAAATTGCAGTAAAACAGGACCGATGGACCGAGGGAACCAGGGAACGAGAAAGCAGAGGCCGAGCGGCGAGGGGCGAGGGCCGTTGAGGGGCGGGAATGCGTGAAAAATAAAAACGAGGATGTCTAATGGATTGTTCAGGATGCGAGCTGAAAATGCAGTGATTTGCGCCCCTTTTCGCGCATGGGCCGGAGAGGCTTTGGTCCAGACCGCCGGCGGGGGCGGCAGGGGGTTCGGACTGAGAGTGGGCGGTCGATTGGCAGCGACGGGCGGCGCGCATGACGTTCTCCTTATCGTGGTCCAGAAATGGAAACGCCCGCGACGGATCGCGGGCGTTATTCCTACCACTGTTTATAGGCTAGCACATTCCGATATTAAGACTGCATAATTGGCCAACTATAATTCGCTCAATGTTCATGCGGGTGCGCATAGGTTTTCCACAGACCGTGGGGCTTGACAGCATGTCGCGGAAATGGTGCAACGCAGGTTTTTTGGTAACGAGTTCCAGCGTTTCCCCGGGTTTCAATGTAGAGATCTGGCGCACCGACATCAGATGGATTGAGAGGAGTCGGGAACCATCCCTCAGGGGTTAAAGCCCATTGACTTTAGGCCACTTAGCGGCACGACTGAAGTCGTGCCCCTTCAAAACGCCTCCAGACGGGAGCTTTTCCGCAGCCTGTGAAGCCCAAATCTTTTGTTAAAGAGGCTTGCGATGGGACTGAATTCCCGCCCTTACGAGTCTTGGCGCCCAGCCTTTGTTCTCATTAGTTCTGTTGGCGAGAAGAGCTTTTTTCCTATTTCTGCGACTGAATTTTGAAAGAGATCTTTGCGGGCTTGCTTCCCGCATCCAGCCATGCCGTGTAATCCCCCGTGGGCAGTGAAGCGGCACCACTGTCAAATACTTTAGCTTTGCAGTCCCATTGATCAGAGCATGCGGAGTAAGCGGTTCTAACTACCCAGCGCGTACCACAGCTATTCGGAGGTTCTTCAGGCGTGTAAAGCACGTGCGCGATCTGGTCGCCATCTTTGAAAAGGTACTTCGAGTAGTCGTCAAACCTAGCCACCGCGCTCATTGGGCAAAAAACCGGCTGGTATTCTGTGCCGTCACGTTCGATCACCAGGTGTTTTGTCCAGCCTGAATTCAAAAACCCGCGAGACTCCAAATCGGGCGAAAAACAACCCTTTGCCCCTTCGCAGCGGCAAATCAGGGAGAATCCCACCGCATCACCTGATTTATATAGCGGTTTGTCCGTCCTCGCGCGGCATTCGTTCAGGGTTGCATATTTGGTGGCATGAATGCGCAATTTGCCGTCCTCACCATATTCGCTGGCCTCTATCAACTCATTGTTCTGGTAAGTCCATGCAGATTTCTTGTGTTCGTCTGGATAAAAGCGGGTCTGTATGCGAATGTTTTTGATATCGGTGGTCATTTCCAGGCGGCCCTGCTCGTCGAACAGCTTAAGAAGCCCGACCGGCTTTCCGTCGCGCCATTCACCCTGCGTCTTAATCTTGCCGTTTGAGTGGTAGCCCGTCTGTGTTCCGTTTAAGATGCCGCCCCGGTATCGCTCATCCGCCTCGAGCGCGCCCTCATAAAAGGAATGCCCGAGGCCCTCGGCATAATTGTGTTCGAAGGGGATTTCCATCATGAGCTTGCCATCGGGGAAATAGCCTTTTATGAGTCCGTCTGGGACGATACCGGATACAGGAGTAATGTTGCCCAAGTCATCGGTGTGTTGCCTGGCAATTTCTTTGGTCCCCTGCTTGAAGATCAATTCTGAGTTGTACGACCAGGGGTTTCCGGGCACGGCGGTAACCATTACCGCTTCCTCTGCAAGCAGGGGAGAAGCGTAAACGATGCACATCGCAGCTAAGAAACCGATAAAACCAGCTTTTGTCAACGCGCTTCTATCCCTGTAGCGTCAATTCCAAAGCAAGCGGTCGATGTTGACTCCATTTAGGTGTTTTTTCGCCAGTGCTCCGCCCAAAGGTCAACCTGGTTCCTGGTCCAGCTACCGATAACCCTGGAATCTCAAAGTTCGCTTTCAGCTGCAAGCAAAGGTACCACCGGTTGCGTCTGCTCTCGACTGTTTTGTATCTATAGCAAGGTCAGGCCCTTGGCGCGCCACCGCAAACCTGACCTTGCCCTCAGACGTATCCCATAGCTGCTTCTAAAACGCTCCTACCATCTGGCGCAGGCTATAGGAGCTAAGCGTCTTGATGTAGTTACCGCGGTCGAAGGGTGACGTATCCGGCACGGAGCGACGACTGAGGCAGCCGCGCGTTTCGGCCAGTGAGGAGTAATCGCGCTTTTCCAGCCAATACAGAATGTCGGTCAGCACGCGCCCGATGTGGTCGATGCCATGAATATGCAGCGCCGAAGCCATCATTGCCACGCTGCCTCCAGCCATGATGGATTTGAGCACGTCTTCGGCCGAATGCACGCCGCCGGTGACGGCGATATCGATGTTGGTGCGGCCGTAGAGGATCGCCGCCCAGTGCAGACGGGGCAGCAGCTCGGATGGCGTAGAGAAGTGGAGGGTGGGCCGCACTTCCAGCGCTTCAATGTCGAAGTCGGGCTGGTAGAAGCGGTTGAAGAGGACGACGCCGCGAGCGCCGGCATCTTCAAGGCAGGCCACCAGGTGCGGGACGCTGGTGAATGATTGCGAAAGCTTGACGGAGACCGGAACCCTGACCGCCCGGCATACATTTTCGACGAGGTCGAGCACTTGCAGCTCAAGCTCGCGGGAGGTCTGGCTGCGGTCGGTGGCCAAGGCGTAGGTGTTCAGCTCAATGGCATCGGCGCCGGCCTGTTCCATATCCTTCGCGTACCTGACCCAGCCGCCGGCGGTGGCGCCATTGAGGCTGGCCAGGATCGGGATGCTTACTGCGCTTTTGACCTGGCGGAGGTACTCGAGGTAGACCTCGTGGGTCATGCGGTAGTCGGCAAGGTCGGGCAGGTAGTCCAGCGATTCGGGGAACGACTCCGTACCGCGGGACAGGTCCTCATCGAGAGCCCGCGATTCCAGCGCAAGCTGTTCCTCAAACAGAGAGGTGAGGACGATTGCGGAAGCGCCTGCGTCCTCCATGCGGCGCACGTTATCGAGGGACTCCGACAGCGGAGTAGACGAAACCACCACCGGGCCTGACAGCTTCAGGCCCAGGTAATGCGTACTTAGATCA
Source organism: Occallatibacter sp. (assembly GCA_035552475.1). Taxonomy (GTDB): domain Bacteria; phylum Acidobacteriota; class Terriglobia; order Terriglobales; family Acidobacteriaceae; genus Telmatobacter. The sequence goes on along the minus strand of DASZLE010000017.1, from coordinate 33,554 downwards.
ATCATGTGCTCCTCCGGCGCTCACCGGCTCAGGCTCGATTGCTTTTTCCACCGGCGCGATGTTCGGTGTTTCGCCGCGCCCCGGCATGGCCGCGCGAGCCGAGTACACGCGCCATTGCCGTTCGACATCGTCCTGCGCTTCCTTGAGCAGCACGTCTGCCAATTGTGGATTGCTGCGCGCCAGCATGGTATAGCGCGCTTCGCGATATGCGTAATCCTTGAGCCGGATCGACGGCACCTTCGAATCAAGCTGGAAGGGGTTCTTTCCGGTTTCGCGGAGCGCAGGGTTGTAACGCATCAGCGGCCAGTAGCCGGCCTGCACCGCCAATTTTTGTTGCTCCAGACCGTGCACCAGGTCGTATCCGTGAGCGATGCAACTGGAGTAGGCGATGATCAGAGACGGTCCATGGTGCGCCTCGGCCTCCTGGAAGGCTTTGACGACGTGCGTGTCATTGGCGCCCAGGGCCACCTGCGCCACGTACACGGATCCGTAGCTGACGGCCTCCATGGCAAGATCTTTCCGGCTGTTGAGCTTGCCGCTGGCGGCAAACTTGGCCACCGCGCCGCGCGGCGTGGCCTTGGAAGCCTGGCCGCCCGTGTTTGAGTAAACCTCGGTATCGAGCACCAGCACATTCACGTCTTTGCCGGAACCGAGAACATGATCGAGGCCGCCGAAGCCGATGTCGAACGCCCAACCGTCGCCGCCGAGGATCCAGACGCTCTTGCGCACCAGCGAGTCGGCGATGGCCAGAAGATTTGCCACATCGGAAGATTCGTCGCCGGCCAGTTTCTCGCGCATGATCTTGACCCGCTCCCGCTGCGCATTGATTTCCGGCTCAGTGTTCTGCGACGCCGAGAGCAGCGCTGTCACCAACTGATCTCCGGCCGCCGGAGCCACTCGCGCCAGCAGCGTCTCCGCAAAGACCTTCTGCTGATCGAGCGCAACACGCATGCCGAATCCAAATTCGGCGTTGTCTTCAAAGAGCGAGTTGGCCCACGTTGGCCCGCGTCCCTGCGCATTGGTGCTGTAAGGCGTGGTGGGCAGGTTTCCGCCGTAGATGGAGGAACACCCGGTGGCATTGGCAATGTAGAGCCGGTCTCCGAAGAGTTGGGTCAGCAGCTTGATGTACGGTGTTTCGCCGCAGCCAGCGCACGCGCCGGAGAACTCAAACAGAGGCTGCAACAATTGCAGGTCCTTCACCTGTCCGTGCGACAGCTTGCTGCGGTCCACCTCGGGCAGACCCAGGAAGAACTCCCAGTTGCGGCGCTCCTGCTCGCGCAGGGGAGCCTGCGGCTCCATGTTGATGGCCTTGTGGCTGGCGTCGCTCTTGCTTTTCACCGGGCAGGCTTCCACGCAAAGGGAGCATCCGGTGCAGTCTTCCGGAGCTACCTGGAGGGTGTACCGGTCCTGTTCCATCCCTCTCCACTTTGGCTTGGCCCACTGGAACGCCTGGGGCGCATCGGAAGCGAGATCAGGGCTGTATACCTTGGAGCGGATGACCGCGTGCGGGCACACCATGACGCATTTGCCGCACTGGATACAAAGGTCCTTGTCCCACACCGGGATGAACTGCGCGATGTTTCTCTTCTCCCACTGCGCTGTGCCCGTGGGAAACACGCCGCCGGCGGGGAGCGCGCTGACAGGGAGGAGGTCGCCGTTACCGCTGGCGATCTGCCCCAGCACGTCATGCACGAACCGCGGCGCCTGGGACGAGAGCGAGCCCGTAATGTCGAATTCAGACGATACCGATTGCGGAATCTCCACCCGCTCCAGATGCGCCAGCGCGTGATCGACCGCGGCAAAGTTCTTCTGCACCACGGCCTCACCGCGCTTGCCGTAGGTCTTCTTGATCGCTTTCTTGATCTGCGCGATCGCGTCTTCGCGCGGCAGCACGCCGCTGATGGCAAAGAAGCAGGTCTGCATGATGGTGTTGATGCGGGTGCCCATGCCGGCATCGCGCGCCACCTTGTAGCCGTCGATGACGTAGAATTCGATCTTCTTGCGCAGGATTTCCTGCTGCACCGTCTTCGGCAAGTGTTCCCATACATCGGCCGCCGGGAAGGGGGAATTGAGCAGGAATACGGAACCTGGCATAGCTGCTTCAAGCACGTTGATTTTTTCAAGGAACGTGAAGTTGTGGCAGGCCACAAAGCTGGCCTTCGAAATGAGGTAAGTGGAGTGGATGGGCGTAGGCCCGAAGCGCAGGTGCGACGTTGTCATCGATCCCGACTTCTTGGAGTCGTAGACGAAGTAGCCCTGGGCGTAGTTGTCGGTTTCAGTGCCGATGATCTTGATGGAATTCTTGTTTGCGCCGACGGTGCCATCTGAACCCAAGCCATAGAAGAGCGCCCGCACGGTGCGCGGGTCCTCGGTGGAGAATGCGGGATCGTAGCTCAGGCTCGAGTGGCTGACGTCGTCGTCGATTCCGATGGTGAAGTGATTCTTTGGCGCGGGCTTGGTGAGCTCGTCGAAGATCCCTTTAACCATGGCAGGGGTGAACTCTTTCGAGGACAGGCCGTAACGGCCGCCGATGACCACGGGCTTTGCAAAGGGCAGGCTGGCAGCTTGCTCCGCCAGCACCGTCACCAGATCCATATAGAGTGGTTCGCCCGCGGCGCCAGGCTCTTTGCAGCGGTCGAGGACGGCGATCGACTTGACGGTCTTCGGCAGCGCTCCGATAAAGGCCGACGCGTCGAACGGCCGGTAGAGCCGGACCTTCAGCAGTCCAACCTTTTCGCCGGCCCGGTTGAGCGCATCCACGGCTTCTTCCGCGGCTTCTGCGCCCGAACCCATGATCACGAGGACGCGTTCCGCATCGGGCGCGCCGCAGTAGTCGAACAGCCGGTACTCGCGGCCTGTTTCCACGGCAAAGCGCTCCATGACCGACTGCACGATGCGCGGTACGGCCTGGTGATATGGGCTGCATGCCTCCCGCGCCTGGAAGAAGACGTCGGGATTCTGTGCGGTGCCGCGAATGATGGGCCGGTCGGGCGAGAGAGCGTTTTGCCGGAACTGGATGATGTACTTGTCATCCACCATGGCGCGGACTGTCTCGTCGGAGATGGGATAGATTTTGCCGACTTCGTGCGAGGTGCGGAACCCGTCGAAGAAATGGATGAAGGGGATACGCGATTCCAGGGTGGCCGCCTGCGCAATCAGCGCCAGGTCGGCGGCTTCCTGTACCGAATTGGACGCCAGCATGGCCCAGCCGGTGGAGCGGCAGGCCATCACGTCGGAGTGGTCGCCGAAGATGGACAGGGCGTGGGTGGCGATGGTGCGAGCCGTCACGTGCATGGTGGCCGGCGTCAACTCGCCGGCGATCTTGAACATGTTGGGGATCATCAGCAGCAGGCCCTGCGACGCCGTAAATGTGGTGGCGAAGGCTCCGGCCTGCAGGGCTCCGTGCAACGCGCCTGCCGCGCCGCCTTCGCTTTGCAGCTCCTCGACTACCGGCACGGCGCCCCAGATGTTCTTCTTGTCTTCCGAGCGCCACTGGTCGGCCCACTCGGCCATCGGGGAGGACGGCGTAATGGGGTAGATGGCCACAACTTCAGAGAGCCGATAGGCGACGGAGGCGGCTGCCTCGTTCCCATCCATAATCACCATGTCTTTGTCATTCATTGTTCAAAGCCTCTTGAGCGCGCGAGCGCAGAGTAGGAACCGCTACGGTGAGTCTCTTCTTCGGGGGCGGTAACCCGCTGTGATGAGAAGCACACTGCGACAGGGAATCCCATGATTCGATACGTGGGGCACGCGCCGGGGCCTTAGGGAAGGGCTCGGGCCGGCGGTTTCGGTCAGCCGGCCGTTACTATTTGTCATGTTGACGAATTGACGACCCGCGGCCCGATAAACCGCAGGCAGCTTCGGCTGATACACTCTCGTTGGCTTCTCAACTGGAGTTCCCCGCGGCAAGCTGAATCGCATGAAAGATTTCCAGCCCATCCAGACCGTGAATGACCTGTTTCTGCGCGTTGCCGCGGCGGGCAATCCCCGCGCCATCCTGTGGCAGAACGACTCCGCGCAATGGCATCCTTTGTCGTCAGACCAGATCTACCAGCGTGTCCGCGTGCTGGCGCGGGCTTTTGAGGGATGGGGCGAACGGAAGGGCGACCGCATCGCGCTCATCTCAGAAAACCGCTGGGAATGGGCGGTCAGCGATTTCGCCATTCTGGCCATCGGCGCTGTTAATGTGCCCATTTATCCGACGCTGACCGGGGAACAGATCGCCATGCTGCTCCGGGATGCCGGCTGCCGCACTGCGATCGTTTCCACGAGGCAGCAATTCGAGAAGCTGGACGCGGTGCGCACCGAGACGCCGCTGGAACGCATCCTCATCATGGATTCGGCCGATCCGCCGCAGGGAGCTATCCCCTTCAGTCACGTGCTTGCCGGAGCGGACAGCGCCGGAGCGGAGCGCGAGGACGAGTTCAGCGCTCTCGCGCGTTCGGTTCAGCCCGGCGATCTGGCTACGCTTATCTACACTTCCGGTACCACCGGCGAGCCCAAAGGGGTGATGCTGACGCACGGCAACATCGCCGCCAACCAGAACTTTGCGGTGCAGGACTTCGATATTGGGCCGGCGGACGTCTGCATCTCGTTCCTGCCGCTCTCCCACATCACGGCACGCGCCCTGGATTACGTCATGTTCACCCGCGGCGCCCAGGTGGTTTACTGCGCCCAGTTCGACAAGCTTCCCGTGGCCATGCGCGAGATTCGCCCTACGGTTTTTGTCGGCGTACCTCGCGTGTACGAGAAGATCCGCCAGGAAGTGGAGCGCCGCGCGGGCCTGTCGCCGGTTCGCCGGCGCTTGCTGGCCCAGGCGGTCAAGCTTGGCAGCCGCCACGCGCAGACGGTGTACGCCGGCAATACGCCAACCTTCGCGCCGTGGAAGCTGGCCGACAAGCTGGTTTACTCCAAGGTAAAAGCGGCCTTTGGGGGCCGCGTCCGCATCTTTCTGTCCGGTGGCGCGCCGCTCGGGATCGACACGGCTCGCTGGTTTGCGTCAGCCGGCATGCCTGTCTGGGAGGGCTACGGCCTCACTGAAACGTCGCCGGTGATCGCGATCAACTCCGGTGTCGCCCAGCGCATGGGCTCCGTGGGCAAGCCGCTGCCCAACGTCGAGCTGAAATTCGCGGAGGACGGCGAGCTGCTGGTCCGCGGCCCGTTCATCTTCGGCGGCTACTGGCAGAAGCCGGCGGCCAATGCAGAGTGCTTTGACGCGGACGGCTGGTTCCGCACCGGCGATATCGGCCATCTGGACGCGGACGGCTTCCTTTGCATTACCGATCGCAAGAAAGAACTGCTGAAGACTTCCGGCGGAAAGCTGGTGGCTCCACAGCCCATTGAGAACAAGCTGAAGACCAGCATTCTGGTCTCGGAAGTCGCGCTGGTCGGCGACAAGCACAAATTCATTTCGGCGATCATTTCGCCCAACTTTGTAGCGCTGGAAGACTGGGCCCGCGCCCACGGAGTCGAGGCCCGCAATCGCGCCGAGCTGGTCGGCAACAGCCGCATTCAGGCGCTCTATTCCGAGCTGATTACGGGTATCAACGCCGGCCTGGCCAACTTTGAAACCATCAAGCGCTTCCGCCTGGTACCGGACGAGTGGTCACAGGATTCGGGCGAATTGACTCCATCGATGAAGCTCAAGCGGCGCGTCATCAATCATCGCTATGCGGCGGTCGTCGACGCAATCTACGCGGACGAAGCAACCGCACGCGCCGAATAGGGAAGGACAGTCCGCGCCCCACGCCGCGCCTAAATGCTGCGCGGTGCATCCACATAGCGGACAGTCCCCGAAAGAACGGCGCGCCCCACGCGCCCATGGCCAGCACGCCGCCGAACAGGATGACGGCATCCACGCTGAGCCGTCCCTCCCGCGACCAGTACGCGTCCGGCTCCAGGTTCAGCCATAGGGCAAACTCGTCCAGGGTCAATGCCGCGCCTACGCCGTAGCTCACACTCATCAGGCGGCTGAAGAAGATCGACATCGGCGAGTGCGACCGCCCCAGGTCCAGCAGCCAGCCATAGCCCACCAGGAGCAGGATGAGGATTCCCCAAACCAGGTGATGAATGTGATGCCCCTTCACCATCACCCACTCAAAGGGACCATGGTTGTGCAGGATGAGGGTCACCAGCAGGCGCACGCCAAGGAAGGTAATCGTAAACGACATGGAAGCAATGAACATGCGCCGCCGCGGGCGGTCGGGAATGGTGCTGCGGATGAGGAACCCCAGCCGGGTGAGCTGCAAAAGCACCAGCAGCAGCACCACAACTGCACTGGCAAAAACAAGCAGAAGAAGAGCTCCGGTTCCCGGCATTCAGATCATTCTAGACCGGAGGCCCCATTCCCAAGTCATCCTCGTTTTTCTGCGATCTGACTTTATTGCAAGGCGTTACGGCGTCCCGGGGCTCGCAGCTTCGATCGTGACACGCTGGCCTAGGGAGTCCTGAAATGCGACTCTGGGCTCTTAAGGTTGTCGACCTTTCCATCCCCTCCCATGGAGGCAACCGTGTAGAAGTAGGTTGTGTTCGGCTTCAGATCGAGAATCCTGACGCGGAACACGGTCGATGAATGTTCCCGGTTGAGGCGAATATGCGACTTCGCAACCTGGTCGAGTTGTTGCGGAGTAGTCCCGTAGTGGGCCACGGCAAAATGTTCGTCAGCGCCGCCGGGATTGCTGCTTGTCCAGCGGAGAATGACCCATGTAGGTCGCGCAATTTCCACCTCCGGCCCGTTGATGAGACGGACACGCGCATTCTTGGCGGTAGGAGGTAATTGCTTCGCTTGATAGGGCGTGAACTGCGCCGGCAAAGAAGAGAGACAAACCTGGTCGACCGCAACTGTGAGCGCACACAAAAGCAGAAGCCTTTTCATAAGAATCTCCGTGGCGTTTACATAAGCTGATAAGTGGGACAACGAGCGGAGAGCGCACGGATGCAACCCATGCGCCTTCTCCGCCGGTCCATCATTACGGCTTCAGACCTATTTCAGCAACAGCCTTCGCAGCGCGGCGGCAGAGATGATTGAAGAGTTGCCCTGGGTGGAGGCGTTGCCTCCTGTCATGCAGGCTCCCGTATAGGTCCCGATATCCGGGTAGGGAGTGGTATAACCATCGGAAAGCGTCTCCAAAAACGCGACGATCTGATCTTCTTCCTTATCAGTCAGACCGAGCTTGCCGACGGTCATGTCTTCGTTTGCGGAAACTTCAGGAGCCGGCCAGCAATTCACCTTTTCTGTGGTTCCCGCCGGACAATTACCTGACTCAACCGCCTCCGGATAAACGTCACGAGTGTTGTAAAAGTGAACCATCTGTTTGAGGCTCTTGATGTAGCCGTTGTGGAAGAACTCCTTCTGGAAATAAGGCCCCGGCGCATCCGTCGTCGGACACTGTGGCGGTGTCAACGCCACGTTGCGCGCTGTCATCGTCTGCATCTGGCCATCCGACTTTGAAGCGTACTTCGTCCAACTCGAGTTTGGGTTGGGAGCGGAGCCGAATCCGCTGCGGAGAAAAGCTCCCAGACCGTAGTCCGTGTATTCATAACCCTCGGGATTCAAAGTAAATCCGTACCCGTCGGCAGTGGACTCGTAATAAAAGGAGTCGGACGGGTTCTTTGGGAGACCAAGATTGGAGGATCCGAAGCAGGTGAACAGCGGTCGTACATCCGCCGTAGTTCCAGTATCTTCTGCATCCGGCGCAGTGGCGCTGGGTGCCGTTGAACGGCCGTCCAGATGGCAGGAGTTGCAGTTCCCCTTCCCGTTGAACAGCTTGTATCCAGCCATCTCATCTGCGGTAAGGGTGTATTTATTCGCGAGATACGCGTCGAACCTGGAAGAGAAGGCGCTCACTGCCAGGGACTCCTCATAAGCGTCAATGGAGAGACCCCAGTCGTTATAGACGGTCATAGCCTTGGTGCGGTCTGCGGGGCTCAAAGCCACTGGCTCGGAGCTTCCCCCCAGTGAGGCAGCACCCTCCGGTGTCGCGCAGATTTGCGCGGTATCCGACGGGAAGTTGATATCGAGCGAGTCAGCTCCCCATACTTCTTCAAACAGGGGCCGGTAAACGGCCTTGGAAAGCTTGTACGCGATGCAGGCCAAATCCGGACTGCCCATTTCGGCGGGATCAAGCGGCGGTCCCTGTGCCTGATTCGCATCCGGGTTTCTCAACAGGTATCCGGTGGCGCGTGAATCCCAGAAGTTGCCCCCAAAGAAGGCTCCCTGGGTTGTGTTGTAGTTCAGCACCGGAAAGAAGGGGGCATAGGTGTAGCGCTGGGCCGTCCGTTTACCCGACCGATAGTGAACCGATCCCGGATACGCCACCATGGTGAGATTGACCGAGGGAATGGGTCCACTGAATGCTGCATATGGCATGTGGCAGGAAGCGCAGGCTAAGTTCTTGTTGACCGACATGTTGGTGTCGAAGTTCATCAGCTTGCCCAGGACCTCGACAAGTTGCACGCCGCTCCCCTGAAGAACCGGCGGGTTTCCCGCCACTGTCGGGGGAGGCAATGCACGCCATTGCGCAATGGCTTCTCTCTCGATTCCATTCGCCTCCCGATACACTCGCCGGAGCTCGGAGTTGATATTGGTGGGCAGAATGCCAGGTGGATACGGGTCATAAACTGAAGATTGACCGTGTACTTGGTTGCGATGGACTGAAACCATCACGGCGCCACTTACAACCGCCGCGAATATGATAAGTGAAGCTGTAAATCTCGCGAATCGCATGAACAGAACTCCGTTCGAGCCTGAGGACAGGCGAGTGGGGGCAGACGGAGAGACTGGGGATCACGCTCCTGTCTGGATGGAAGTGGTTAAAGGACGGTCGCGGGCTCTCGATCGTGCCACTGCGACTCACCTGCTCAGTGCGAAAAGGTAGACCGGTTGACAGGCCATGGACAGCCATGGCCGAGAACATCGATGGCGACGTTGGATGCAGTACGAAATCGATGGGATGCCAGCCAAAACCGAGATTCTTTGCTGTCACGTCAAGGCCGCTTTTTTGCTTGAGTTGACCACCCAGCCGACAAGGGCCGCACGGTGATTTCAGGGGATGCAGCAACCGCTTTCCCCCATAAGGGATTTGCTTCCTCTACCCTTGCCTCCGCCTCGCGTGCGCGCACCCTCCGTGTCCTCCGTCACGATTTCCCTTTACAACGTCGGAGTAAACTGGGTAAGGCGTCGAAACCGGCCGTTGGACCGGAATCCGGCGTCCGACTATTGAAGCGGCGCAGGGTATCGGGCCGCGAACTCTGGTTCAGGAGACCTTTCGATGCGAGTAGCTTTATTGACCGGCGGCGGCGATTGCCCCGGACTGAATGCGGTCATCTACGCGGCGGTGAAGAAGGGCATTAATCGCTACGGCGACGAGTTTATCGGCTTTCTCAACGGCTGGCGGGGCGTCCTCGACAACCAATTTATTCCGCTGACGCTGGAAGCCATCGACGGCATCCAGCTGAGGGGCGGCACCATCCTCCACTCCTCGCGCACCAACGTGAAAAAGATTCCCGGCGGCATTGAGAAGGTGCAGGAAGTTCTCAAGCTCAACAAGATCGATGCGCTGATCGCGCTCGGCGGCGACGACACCCAGTCCGTGACGCTTTTTCTGGCCGAGAACGGCATCAATGCCGTCGGCGTTCCCAAGACCATCGATAACGACATCAGCGGCACCGACGCGACTTTCGGCTTTGACACCGCCGTGATGATCGCGACCGAGGCCGTCGACCGCATTCATACCACCGCCGACTCGCACAACCGGGTGATCGTGGTCGAAGTGATGGGGCGCGACGCAGGCTGGATCGCCATGGCCTCCGGAATCGCCGGCGGCGCCCACGTGGTCCTGGTCCCCGAGAAAGAAATCGACATTGACCATGTCTGTGCCCTGCTGAAGTACAACTACGATCACGGGAAGCACTACGGCGTCGTAGTTGTGGCTGAAGGCTGTCATCTGCCCGAGGTGGGCCAGGTTACGGGGTCCAAGGATGTCGACTCTTTCGGCCATGTCCGTCTCAGCGGCATCGGCGAAGCTCTTGCCGGCGTGATTGAAAAGAAGACCGGTTTTGAGACTCGCAGCGTCAACCTGGGCCACACCCAGCGCGGCGGCGTTCCCACGGCTTACGACCGTCTTCTCGGCCAGCGCTATGGCCTGCATGCTATCGACATGGTTCACCAGCAGAAGTGGGGCCGCATCGCCGTGCTGCACGGCACCGACATCACCGACATCACCATCAAGGAAGCCATCGCCCACAACCGCCGCCTGGACCAGCGCTTCTTCGACGCTATCCACGACCTCGAAGCCAAGGTGTAGCGTACTGCCAATCGACGCGGGCTTGTTACCTAAGCCCGCGTTTTCGATTACGGCAGTCGCCGAGCGAGTCGGCCACGGCTGGATGGGGTAGAAAGGGCAGCGGTAGCGTAGACTGGTTGGACTATCCCCTCAGTCCTGCCGCCGGTCCCACACTCCACATTCCGGCATGTTTCCGCGCTCGTCTCGCCGTGTTGTTGGAGCACCTGTGAAAAAGATCCTGTCCCTGGACGCTGTCCTTCTCACCACCCTGCTTGCCCTTCTCTTCACGTCTCCTTTGACCCGCGTAGAAGCCGCTGCTCCGCTTCCGCTGGGGCAGGCTGCCGCGCCGCCCGCCACCGCTCAAACCCCGGAGTTGAAGAAGGCCATGGCCGACCTGGCTGCCAGCGCGGCCGAAATTGACAAGTTTCTGGCTGACCAGGCCGAGCCTGCGCCGCAGCTCAGCACCCGATTCGGCTCGCGCGTGCCCCGCAAGTGTCCTGACGTCACCGCGCTGCCCACATCCGCGCAGGCTGTCACACTGGTGCAATGCACCATGGATTACGAAACGCCTCAGCAAGCCAAGCTTCATCAGGACATCGCCGTCCAATTGGGTTCGTCGCGTGCCCCTGCCGACTCCGATCGCTGGCCTCGCATCGACTCGCGCTTTCACGTCGTTGATTTCTCGGCAACTGCTACAGTCTTCCTGTGTGGCCCGGTCCTGGAGGCGGTGATGCACAATACAGGATCGAACTGCGACCGCTACCAATTCGAGAATGCCCCCGGGATTTGCTGGAAGACGATCGATGGACAATATCGCTGTCAGATCAATGCAGGACTGCCCACGAATCCAACGCGCAGCCAGCCGCCTCCCACCAGGTACTAGCGTGCCGTTCTGCGCACCTTGAATCGAAGGACCTCCAGTTCCACAGTTTCGATCCAAACTAACCCTTCGAGACCCATCCTTTCGATCTCTTACCATCGCAGGGATGGGACACGATGAACCCGGTTCTGGTCCGCAAACGTGCTTATCCTGCTCAGCCATGCACTTCCGCCTCAATACCCCCGCCGATTTCCCCGCGCTCTACGCCATTGAGGAGGTGTGCTTTCAGCCTCCCATCCGCTATAGCCGCCTTTACCTTCAGCGCCTCATCGCCAGCCCGCGTTCCGCGACGTGGGTTGCGGAAGAGGATGCGCAGATCGCCGGGTTCACCATTGTTGAGTGGTTCGATGATCCCGACGCGGGCCGCATCGCCTACATCCAGACCATCGAAGTCAGCCCTGATTTCCGCCGCCGCGGCATCGCGTCTGAGCTGCTGCGCCGCGCCGAAGCCTTTGCCGAGTCCGCCGCGGCCCGTCTCATCTGGCTGCACGTCGAATCGACAAACGACGCTGCCATCCGCCTTTATCGCGCGCACGGCTTTACCCGCCTGGGCAGCGAACCCCACTACTACGCCCGCGGCCGCAACGCCGAAGTCTACTCCAAGACGATCCTGTCCGCGCCGTAGCTCGGTTTCGCTTGTCGCCCTGTCCGTTTGTCCTTCGAGAGCTCGGCTCGTCTAGAATCACCATTACGGCATCAATCGGAGCTCACGCTATCTTGAAGACTCGCGTTCTTGTCACCGGCGCCGCCGGCTTCCTCGGTTCCCATCTCACGGATCGCCTCCTCGCCGACGGCCATACCGTCCTCGGCGTCGATAATCTTTCCACCGGCGACCTCGAGAACGTGGCGCATCTCCGCCACGAAGCCAACTTCGCCTTCGAGCAGCGCGACATCTGCGAGCCCTTCGATCCCGGCCCTGTAGATTACATCTTCAATTTCGCTTCGCCGGCCAGCCCGCCCCAGTATGTGCGCCTCGGCATCGAAACGCTTCGCGTGGGCTCCATGGGTACAGAGAACCTGCTCCGCATCGCGGAAAACTATAACGCCGGCTTCCTCCACGCCTCCACATCGGAGTGCTATGGCGACCCCCTCGATCACCCGCAGTCCGAATCCTACTGGGGCAACGTCAACCCGATCGGGCCCCGCTCCGTCTACGACGAGGCCAAGCGCTACGCCGAATCGCTCACGATGGCCTACTTTCGCTATCGCAACGTCAACACGCACCTGGTGCGCATTTTCAACACGTACGGGCCGCGGCTCAATCCCGAGGACGGCCGCGTCATCTCCAACTTCATGACCCAGGCCCTCCGCGGCGTGCCTCTCACCATTTACGGAGACGGCACGCAGACTCGCAGCTTTTGCTATGTCAGCGACCTCATCGATGGTATCGTGCGCCTGTCGCGCACCGAGGAACACTTGCCCGTCAATATCGGCAACCCCTCCGAGTTTACGGTGCTTGAGTGCGCGCAGACCGTCCTTGAAGTCACGGGATCCGCCAGCCCGCTGCGCTACGAGCCCGCCCTCGAAGACGATCCCGCCCGCCGTCGCCCCGACATCGCCAAGGCTCGCAAGCTGCTCGACTGGGAGCCAAGGATCGCCCTTCGCGAAGGCCTCGAGCTCTCATTGCCGTACTTCCGCGAGAAGCTCAGCTAGCTCCGGCGGCTCTGTTTCCTCCGCCAGCCCGCTAGACCGTCCGCTCCTCTGCCCGCTCCACCGTCGCATCGGGATAATGCGCGCATCCGAAGACTCGGAAGTCCGTCACATTTTTCAGCCGGATCTCTCCGCTCGTCTTCGGCATGCGCAGCCGGAAGAAATCCGCGCGCTCCACATCTTCCAGGACAAATGCTGGGCGCGCGTCCGGCGCCACCGTGGCAATCTCCACATTCGTCAGCTCCACGTTCTTCGCATGCCGCATGTAGAATCCCGTGGCCGGCAACTGGCCGAACATGGTCGGCTCCGGATACGCGCTTGCCTTCTCTTCCGGATTCAGCGCCGCCAGCTCCGGACCTCCGCCGCCCACCTGGTCCAGATACACGTCGCTGATTTTCACGTCCTCCACTGGATGATCCGCGATCCCCGCGATGATCGACGGCAGTGGCGCTGCGCCCGAACTGGTCACGTTCGAGATCATGATCCGCTTCAGCCGTCCCACTTGCGTTTCCGGCTTGGGCCCGCGCAGCCGTGCTCCCAGCCGAAGAAAGAAGGGAACAACTACCTCTCGCATGGTGATCCCGGTGATCGTGATGTCCTCAAAGATGGCTCCGTCCACCGTCTCCAGCGCAAAGCCGTGACACTTGTCAAAAACGCAGTTCGCCACCGTGATGTTTTTGAATCCGCCGTTCGATTCGGTGCCGAATTTAATGCGGCCCGTGCCCCATCCGCCGTTGCGCTTCATCTCTTTCCAGGTGCCGTCCAGCACGCTGCCCAGCTCATACGCTCCGGTCACAAAACAATTTGAGATGGTCACATTCTCCGTCGCGCGCGCCTGCCCCAGCGCATACGAGCTCTTCGGGCAGATCCCGTCGTCCCACGGCGAGTTTACCGTGCAGTTTGAGACGCGCACGTTGCGGCAGCAGTCAATGTCGATTCCATCGCGGTTAGTGTCGATCTTCAGGTTGTCGATGGTGAGGTTGTCCACGCCCGTGGCCAGGATGCCGAACCATCCGCCCTGCAGAATCGAAAAATCGCTCAGGATCACGTTGCGGCAGTTCTTCAGCGCAATGGCCTTGTTGCCCACACCCTTGGCCAGCGTGTCAGGCAGCGTCTTCTCATCGTGCCCGCGGCTCAGCCCCTTGCCCCAGATCAGCCCCGGACCGAAGATGCCGAAGTCCGCAATGTTCTCGCCCCACATGAGCGAGTTGTGCCAGTGATTGTGTCCGTAGTCCTGATAAGGCTCCCACGCTCCCTGCGGTTCGGCCTCATCGTATCCGCCGCTCGCCATGCCGTCGTAGGGCGTTGGCGCGGCCAGGATGGTCGCTCCCTGCTCGAGATAAAGCGCCACCTTGCTCTTCAAGTGGATCGAGTAGCAGGCGTAAACGCCTGCGGGGAACAACACCGTTCCACCGCCCGCATTCGCTGCGGCTGCAATCGCCGCGTTTATCGCCGGCGAATCGATCGCGTTCCCGTCGCCCTTCGCCCCGAAGCGCCGCACGTCAAAGTAGACCGGCCGGGGTCCGTCTGTCATCTGCCCGGCCGCACGCTGCGGCAGCAGCACCGTGGCTCCGCCCGCCACGCCCAGGCCCGCCATCTTCAGGAAATCTCTGCGAAATCCCTCCACAGTCATCCTCCGCAGTCAGCATCATAGCTGACGGCTGATGGCTGAGGGCTGACGGCTTTTCCGCTGCTGCATTTGCCCGACCCATCCCGCGGATGCCATCCTGAATCCATGAAGAAGTTCGCGCTTGCCGCCGCTCTTGTCCTTGCCTGCTCCCTCCCCGCAATCGCTCAGAACCAGGACAAGGGCATGTGGTACTCGGCCAACTCCAGCTCGAACACGGTTACCGGCGATATCGTCATCAAGGACGGCAAGCTTACCATCAACCTGCGCTCGTATCCCCTCGCCTCAATCCGCGCACTCACGCCGGCCGAGCTAAGCGCCGTTTTCGACGCTGATCAGGGCGCCGGACCGGTGGGGAACCTTTACCGGCTGTTCATCCCGGCATCTACGCGCTTCGTGCACCACAACACGCTCTGCGGCACCGAGGACACGCAGTGGATGGCCACCTATGCCAGTGGCAAATCTCTGCAGATAGCTTTCTTCTCCGGACAGAACGTTCCCACCCTGACCTTTGAAGCCATCACCAACAGCAGCGCCAATCTATGCGGCACGTACACGTACACGCGCTGATCCGCGCGAACGGCCTCCATCGCGTTACTTGTCAGAGGTAAAGATGTTTTTGGGGCACATGGCGTGGACGCCGACGTTGCCATCGACAAGCTGCGTGATGTCGAGATCGATGGCGACGCTGGAAAGCATGTAAGCGTCATCGCGCGACATATGCTTCTCTGTCACCAGGAAATCGATCATGTCGCGGAGGGCGTGCTCGGTGGCTTCCTTCAGGTCGGGACTGAATCCCATGGTGATGTAGTGCGTCGGCGTCTCGGCGCGAGGCCAGATAAGGTGCTGGTCTTTGTGGACGATGAAGCGAAACGTGCCCGTAAGGAAAGTCTCCATGGCGGTGATGTCCACCTCGCCGTTGCCCTGGCCGGCGTGGCCGTCGCCGGCAAGGAAGAGCGCGCCTTTGGCGGCCACGGGGATGTAGAGCGTGGTGCCGGCCACCAGTTCCTTGTTGTCCATGTTGCCGGCGTGGGAGAACGGCGGCGCGCTATCCACACGGCCCTGCGCCGGCGCGACGCCCATGCTGCCAAAGAACGGATGCAGCGGGATGTCGATGCCGGGAGCGAAGTGGGCAATCATCTTCTCGCGGTCCAGCGGAATGATGCGGCTGCGGCTGTAAGGGTACTCCATCGGCAGGAAGCCGCGGTGCAGCCCGAATCCGTTGCAGGCGAACGGCGTATCGATGTCGATCTTGAGAATCTGCACTTCAAGCATATCGCCCGGCTCGGCTTCTTCAATGGCAACAGGTCCGGTAAGAATGTGGCCGCCCGGTCCCTTGCCGGCAGCGGGATAGTTCTTGTAGATCTCGTCGTTGTAGGCGGGGATGTCTTCCGGCTTGACGCCCTCTGCCGTCATGCGCTCGTTCGATCCGCAGGTTGAAAGCGTCTGGATGGTCACGGTGTCGCCCGAGTGAACGGTGACGGCCGGCTTGGCATCGGCCGCGTAGTGGCCCCACTCCACGGTCTTGGAGGTGGCGAGCAAAGTGGAGTCGCTGGCAGGCAATGCGGCGGAACTGAGCAGCACGACGCTGAGACACAAGATGGATCGGCGCATGAAAACCTCACGGGGAAATGGGGTTGGATAGATTTAAACGGCTCCACGCGGATAAGTCCAGAATGGAGGCACTCGGAATGCAAGGTTCAGGTTATCCGAAACTTGCCTTGATTCAGCCCCTCGGCGATTCGCCGGGCAAGGGAAGCAGGATCGGCGGTGTCATCGCAGATGGGGTTCGCGATTCCATCTTCAAAGAGCGGGTAGAAGCTTTTTATCCTGGCAGAATCGGTAATCGCGCCTACCTTGCGCGCGGCCGCACGTTCCATGCAGGTTTTCAGGCTGGGCCGGAGCAAGACGAAGTCGAACGGCACTTCCTTGAGGATCTTGCGGGCCGTATCGAGGAAGCCTGTGGGTATGGAGAAGTCGATCAGAACCCGGTAGCCTGAACGCGCAAAGGGAATTGCCGCGGCCGTCATGGATCGCACCAGAACGGGAAAGCTTTCCCGTTGTACATTTGCTCCTTCCTTTTGTATGAACGACCAGAAGATGTCGCCTTCGATATAGATCAGCGGAGCGGGAAGCAACGCAAGCAGCTCCTGCGCTACCGTCGTCTTGCCGGCGCCGATGGGACCCGACAGGAAGATCACGCTCATGGCGGCAGTATCGCATGGTTCGCGGCGCATGCCTGCCGAGCCGCTCTCAGGAAATCTTTGCCTGCGATTCTGTCCCTGTCATCCACGCTTCGGTTTTGCCGGCGCTGCAGTCGATTGCCAATCCAATCAGCTCGCTGCTAGAATCGCATCCAATATTCCCCATCGGAGAAAATCTTGCCGGCACCGTTGGACGTCCTCAAGGGCATCTTCGTACCTAAGCCCGGGGAAGCTCCGGGGCTTTTTCAGGCTTCCGCTACCATCATCACGATATCCACCATCTACCTGTATTTCGCCGGGTATGTCTATTGCTATTTCTACTACTTTGGCTTCTTTCAGGTCCCCATGGAAACGCTGGATGCTTCGCCCCAGTTTTATTGGATTCGGGCGTTCACCGCGCTGGATAATCCGTTCGGCATCACGCTTGTTTGCCTTGTCATCCTCACAATCCTTGGGTACCTTCACCAGAGAATACCCACGTGGGTGACCGTCATCGTGATGATTGGCGCATTCCCCGTTCTCTATCAAATAAGCCGTTCTGAGGCAATGAGCAACGCGCGCTGGACGGTTTGTCGCCCGCCGAATGCTGTTCGCATTCACTTCAAGGAAGACAATGCCAAGTCGTCAGACGCACAGGGGAAGTCTGTTCATGCCGGCGTAAAGCCGGACGACTCCGGACATTCGCCGGCGCAGGAGCCCCAGCCAAAAACTCCAAACGGCAGCGGGGTCGACGCAAAGAAACTCGACATCAACGAGATTCTGGGGCTGGCCCCTGACATCTCCGATCCCCATGAGCTAGTCGCGTTGGGTGAAAATAACGAACTTTTTCTTCTGCTCGAAACCAAGGATCGCATTGTGCTCGTCCGCGAACCTGGTTGCGACGGATCCAACCCACCCCGGCTGACAAAGGCAGCGCACGTGTACACGCTGCCCCGCGCCAGTGTGGATCTCACGAATCTCAGCTTGCAGTAGCCGGCCAAACGATGTTTCACATCTCCGGAGGTCCAGTATGAAAATAAAGCTCGCAACCTTGGTGATCCTGCTCGCCGCCGCGGCGTCCGCGCTGGCTCAAGGGGACAAATCGTGGACGCTTGTTCTCAGCGGCAGGGCCATCTGTGGGACGCTGAAGCGAGACCGGGGCGGAAAGCCCTTTGAGTTCACTACGGACCGGGGAGTTTCCGTGCCCATTGCCGATTACCCCAGCCTGACCGTGAAACCGAACCTGCGTCCAGGCTGCAGCCGCATCGGTATCGACTCACTCGCAACGGATGAGCCCGTCTCCGAGGAAAATGCGGAAAAGGCAAGGGAAGCCGCTCAGAAGGCGAAGGAAGAAGAGAAGAAGGCGAGGGAAGAAGAGAAGAAGGAGATAGAACGCTGGCTCGATGAATACTGTGAAAACCACGGCGACGAGCCAGGTTGCAAGGAGTAGTCCCTGTGAGAAGCGCCAATACGGCATGAAGGGGCGCGGGAGAGCAAGCAGGGGCCAGCGGTTCGAAGCCGGCAACCCTCGGCGTCCGCTGCACTACAATCGTTCTGGCCTAAAGACCGCGACATGCCTATCAAAACCATCATCGAGCCCTTCCGCATCAAGAGCGTCGAACCCCTCCGCTGGACTACCCGCGAGCAGCGCGAGCGGCTCCTGAAAGCCGCGCACTACAACCTCTTCCTGCTCCACGCCGACGACGTTCTCATCGACCTGCTGACCGACTCCGGCACCGGCGCCATGTCTACGCATCAGTGGGCGGCCATCATGGAAGGCGATGAATCTTACGCCGGCAGCCGCAGCTTCGACCGCTTCAAGAACTCCATCCAGGACATCTTCGGCTACAAGCACGTGATCCCCACGCACCAGGGCCGCGCGGCTGAGCGCATTCTCTTCGGCGTGGCATGCAAGAAGGGCGATGTGGTTCCCAATAACACTCACTTCGACACCACGCGCGCCAATGTCGAGTTCACCGGCGCCGAAGCCGTCGATCTCGTCATTCCCGAAGGCAAGCAGCCTGCCGTCCAGCATCCGTTCAAGGGCAACATGGACGTGGCGGCGCTCGAGGCCCTGATCGCGCAAGTCGGCCGTGAGCGCATTCCGCTTGTGATGCTCACTGTGACCAACAACTCCGGCGGCGGCCAGCCCGTTTCCATGCAGAATGCGCGCGAGGTCGCCGCCGTCTGCAAGCGCCACGGCATTCCGCTCTACTTTGACGCCTGCCGGTTTGCGGAGAACGCCTGGTTCATCAAACTGCGCGAGCCCGGCTACGCGGACAAGTCGCCGAAAGAGATCGCGCAGGAGATGTTCGCGCTGGGCGATGGCTGCACCATGTCCGCCAAGAAGGACGGCATGGCCAACATCGGCGGCTTCCTCTGCACCAACGACGATCTGCTGGCGCAGCAGGAGAAGGATCTGCTGATCCTGACCGAAGGCTACCCGACCTATGGCGGCCTTGCCGGGCGCGACCTGGAAGCTATTGCCGTCGGCGTCCAGGAGGCTCTGGAAGAGGATTACCTGCGCTACCGCATTGCTTCCACGGCGTACCTCGGAAATCACGTGGCCGAGGCCGGAGTGCCCATCGTGCAGCCGCCCGGCGGACACGCTATCTACCTGGATGCACGAGGGTTCCTGCCGCATATCCCGCGGGAGCAGCTTCCCGGCGTGGCGCTGGCGTGCGAGCTTTATCTTGAGGGCGGAGTCCGCTCAGTCGAGATTGGGACGCTGATGTTCGCCGGTGCCGCGCAGATGGACCTGGTGCGGCTGGCGATTCCGCGGCGAGTGTATACGCAGAGCCATGTCGATTATTTAGTTGAGGTTATCCTCGAAGTCTGGAAGAATCGCACGAGGATTCGCGGCATGCGGCTGACGTACGAGGCGCCGTTCCTGCGGCACTTTACGGCGCACCTGGAGCCGCTGTAAGCCTCAGATATTGTTGATTTTGTCGGCGAGATCGAAGTCGTTGGCGGTGAGGCCGCCGGCGTCGTGCGTGGTGAGCGCCAGGCGCACCTTGTTATAGCGGATATCGATGTCGGGATGGTGGCCTGCGGCTTCCGCTAAGTCTCCTGTTTTGTTGACGAAGGCCAGTGATCCGCGGAAGTCGGGGAACTCGAAGGTGCGGACGATTTCATTGCCTTCGCGACGCCAGGACTGAAGCGAGCCGAGGCGAGTGGAGATTTCGGCTTCGGGAAGCGGGGAACGAGGCATGCTGTTTCTCCTTGTGCAAGTCCGTTACTTGGATGCGGGAGGCACATTTCGTACCATATTACGGTAAAATTCGTGATATGGTACGATTTCCGAGCTTGCTTTTCAACTAAGTAACTGATTTTAAAAAGTAGAATTGTAATTATTCCCACATTACGATCCATAGGGGAGGGGGTGGGGGGGGTACCGCCTCACTCCTCAAAAACCGAAGGGCCGGATCCCGAATGGATTCCAGCCCAGCCTTGTTTATAACATCGATTCGCAATGGACAGCAAGAGCTTTTGGTCGGGGGCTCGGCAGCTTCTCTATGGTTTTGCCACGTCCGGGATGGGCTGCATCCAAGAAGGAAGGGTGCTGTGGGGACGCATCCAGTGGAGATAAGATGCGCGTAATGATCCTCTTGGCAGGGGTTCTGCTCGCCGGAGCGCCGGTTGCGGCTCGGGCCGAGGATCCGGCGCATTTCGTGCAGCGATCGGTGGACAACGAACTGGCCATGGATCGCGCCGACCACTCGCACTGGCTGTTCTTCGAAGGCGATCTGAAGCCGGGCCACCTGGTGCGGCAATGGGTGGCGGAGACCATTGACGGCGACCTGCGGCGCGTGGTCGAAACCGACGGGCATCCCATCACCCAGCAACAACAGCAACAGCGCATGGATGCCTTCGTGGCCAATCCCGGCTTGCAGGCCAAGCAGCGCAAGAGCGAGGCGCACGACGACCGCGAGGCCGAGGAGATGCTGCAATTGCTTCCCCACGGGTTTATCTGGACGCGCAAGGGCGAACAGGGCGACGACGTACTGTTGCACTTCAGGCCGAATCCCGATTTCAAGCCGCCGGATCTGGAGTCGAAGGTGTTTGCCGCAATGGAGGGCGACCTGCGCGTGAACACTCGGGCGATGCGCATTGCCAGCATCAAGGGCCGGCTCATCCAGAACGTGAAGATCCTGGGTGGCTTGTTCGGGCAGCTCGATGCGGGCGGGACGTTCGACGTGGAGCGGCGCGAGACGGGCGGCGGCGTCTGGCAGATCACCGAGACCCATGTCCATATCCAGGGACACGCACTGATCTTCAAGAACATTTCAGAGCAGGAAGATGACGTGAAGTGGGACTTCAAGCCGTTGCCGGACAGGATCGTGATGCGGCAGGCGGAGAAGGAATTGATGGAAGCGAAGGAGCGATGAGAGGCCAGCGAGGCCTGAAGCAGAAGGGCAGGGCACTTCGCAATTTCACACCGCCGACGCCCGATGCGTGTTTTCCTTCTTCCTGAACTTTTCCTGGTAGTACCGCTGCCATATGGACATCGCCGGAACCCCAATGATCGCCGGCCCCAGCCATACCCACCATGCGTTCCCAAACCGCGGCGCCAGGTTCACCACCACAAATGCCGTGACCGCCGCAATGTAGCTGGCGATCATCCCCCTCATATGCAGATACCACCAGAACTGTTTCTCCTCCGGCGGGCGGAGGAACGTCGCCAGCGACCGCCCGGCGAGCAGCATCCCCAGCACTCCGAATGCGATGGCGATCACGCCCGTGCCCGGGACCAGCCGCGGCCGGAAGTAGCCGACCCACGCGAGCCCCGCGCTGGTGGCAAAGGTGACCAGCGCCGCTGCCCAGTCGAACCAGCGCGCATGCCCGCCCCGCGGCAGATTCTTGAGGAACAGGATCCGGTACGCGGAGAACGCCGCGTAGAAGCTGAACACCGCCACCAGCGCCAGAAACACGATGGGCAGTGCGATCGACAGCACCAGCGCGGTCGCGGCCACGCCCGCCATGGCCCAGAAGTAGATCTTTCCCCAGCGGCGGTGCGTCCGGCCGCCCTTGGCGGTGAGCAGCGCCACCGGCGCGCACACAAACGCGACGCCTCCGCACGCAATGTGCGTCCAAAGCAGAACCCGCAGAAACAGCGCCCAGGTCGGATGCATCGTTTCTCCTTTTTTTCGCGGATATTCCGGGGTACGGCGCACGAGCCGCGCCGCTTTTCCTACACTACGAGCGGCGGCCGTTCGCAGTTCCACTGTCTATCTGGGGATTGCGTAGAGCTGTTCTGCGTTGGTGCGCAGGACTTCGCTTGCGATAGCGTTGGCGCGAGCGCGGCTGACTTCGCCGTCATGGAGCATCCCGGTCAGGGCCAGGCCCAGAGCTTCGCGGCCGTTGTGCGCGGCGATCCAGGCGGATTCCTCCCAGCCAAGGGAATCGGTGAAGGGATAGCCGTCGGTTCCGAAGAGCACTTTGTCGGGGAAGGTTTCCAGCCATTCGCGCAGCCAGATTGCGAGGGTTCGCGGCGGAAACGTGAGCGCTTCCTGGGATAGATCCAGGTAGACGTTGGGCTTTTGCAGGAGGGCGCCGGCTTCGCGAACGTAAGGCCAGCCGCCATGGAGAAGGACGAAGCGCGTATCCGCAAGGCTGGGATCGTCGAAGACGGATTCAAGCAGGAGGGGATTGGAGCCGGCGATATCGTAGTAGCGTCCCGCGCCGGCCATGTCGTGCAGGTGCACGGCCATGCCGAGCCGGCCGCACTCGCGGGCGATGGCGCGGAAGAGGAAATCCTGGAGGAGCTTGTAGGCGGCTGGATCGGGGCGGCCGCCGGCGGCCCATTTCGCGTAGACTTCAGCGGCCTGTTCGCGCGATGGATTGGAGAAGCTGAGTGAGCGGAGATAAGCGACCTCAAATTTTTCCGCCACGGCGCCTTGTTTCCGTTGGCGCTCAAGCGTCGGAGTTACAACCTTGTCGAGGTAATCGTCGAGCGAAGCAGGGATGGCCTGAAGCCCGACTGCGTTGAGATAGGCGGCGCGAAGCTTGTCTTCAGGCGGAAAGAAATGCGCGCGGTCAGGATTTTCGCCGGCAAGACCGGAATTATCGAGCGGAAACAGCAGCGCGTCGATGTAGGGGACCCATCGGAAGCGCGGCGGCTGGACGCCGGGGCCCATGGCGACGCGGTTGGCGAGCTGGACGCCGATGCCGGCCTGGTCGAGGACCCAATCGGCGTAATGCGAGCCTTCGCGGGCTTTGACTCGTGCGCGCGCGGCCTGGAGGGCCTGCATACCTTTTGTATCCAGAGGAGCGGCAGCCCTGAAGCCCCACAGCGCGGCCCATGCGGCGGCAAGCTGAGGATTGTCTGGGCGCCACGCTACGGGATCGGTTTCCGGAGCCATGTTGTCGACGGCGAGCGCGTCAAAGTTGCGGTCGGTGGAGTCATTGGGTGGAGGCAGGACGGGATGGGCGTGGTTGTCGAAGGCGCGGATGGATTGGATGGTGGCGCGGAGCTGGGGATCGACGGCGGCGGAAGTTTGCGAGGAGTTGGATTGAGCGAGGGCCGGCGTGCAAATGAGACACGCGAGAGAGAGCGCGAACGGCAGGGGATGGCATGAGCCGGGATGCATGGGTAGCAGGGTAGCACGGAGAAGCGGACGGTTAATGCATCCCACTCTTCACGCGATCCTGCTTCGCGAGGGATGGGGCACCAGGGTTATGGCGGATCAAGCGAAGAGCAACCGCGGATCGTTCGCGCTGCTCAGGATGACAACTTGTGCTGTAATTTCCCTTGTCTTCAGAACGCTGTAACTTTCCTCGGCTTTCAGAAATTGAAGAGCGTGAAGGGATGCGGCTCGCCGCGCTGGCGGAGGATGGCTAAGGCTACGTTGCAGACTTTGACTCCGCCTCTCGATTCGCCCTGGAACGTGCCGTGATGGGCGTGGCCGTGGAGGGCGAGGGCGGGCTTGTGCTTGTCCAGGGGGCGTTGCAGGCGCGAGCTGCCGAGGAAAGGGAAGATGGGCTCGGGCTCTCCCTCGACCGTATCCTTGATGGGCGCGTAGTGGGTGATGGCGATCTTGATGGGCGTTTTGAGCTGCTCCAGGCCGTAGTCGAGCTTGACGGCTTCGCGCTCGGCGATTTCGACGAAGGTCTTGATGCCGCCCTCGCCGAAGGGCATGAGCTCGTACGGTGCAAAGCCGCCGGCAAAGCCCTTGGTGCCGGCGAACCCAACGCCGTCAACCTCGAAGCAGTGGCCGTCGAGGAGGTGAACGCCGGCGACGCGGAGCATGCCGGCGAGTTCGTCCTGGTTGCCGCTTTCGTGGTCGTGGTTACCCAGCACACCGATGATGGGGATGCGGATGTGCTGAATGACGGCGAGGCAGGCGCGCATCTCGTCCGGCAGGCCGTGATCGGTAAAGTCACCGGCCACAACGAGCGCGTCGGCGAGGTCATTCACGGGCGTGAATGCGTGGATGTTCTTCTCGATATTTTCGGCCTTCAGATGAATGTCGGCGACCGCCGCCAGTCTCATGATTTGCCTCCAGTCAGGTTCTCCTCGCGCAACAGGAAGGGATGGCGATCGCAGAATTCCTGGTAGAGATTGCGCTCGCCCCATTCTTCAACGTTGATGGAGAACATGCGTGGGTCGACGAGCGATCCGCGGAAGGGTGCGGTGCGGTCGGGATGCCGGACGCTTTCGGCGAATCGGCGTGTGAGTCCGGCCCAGACTTCGCCCGGGACCGCGTCGGTATGCGCGGGGTACACGTAGGCGTAGAGCACCAGGGACCAATAGAGCAGCTCCCAGTGGCCGTCCATGAGCGCGAGGATGCGGTCCCAATCGAGCGAGGGTCCACAGGCGCGGATGAGATGGACAATGTCGGCGCCGTCGAAACGCTCGCGAAAGGCGACGAAGCACTTGGTGGCGAGGCACTCCTCCGCGGCGAGGATGCGGCAAGGGATGCCGAGAACAATTTCCGACGGGCCGCGGTCGATCCAGGAGGGCTCGACGGCGAGGCAGGCGTTGCCGACGCCGGTGATGAGGTCGACGAAGTGCTCGCCGCGGCAGGCCTTGGCAAGCCAGACCGGGTCTTCAACCGAGGTGGTGAAGCCCACGGCGCGCAGGCGGCGGAATGCTTCCGGGACGGCGCGCGGCACCATGAAGAAGTCGAGGTCCTTGGTGGTGCGCCAGATGCCGGTGTGATGGTGAATGGCGAACGCGCCGCCGACGACAAAGGGAACGTCAGGGCCGGCTGCGAGTAAAGCCAGGATGGCTTCGCGATAACAGTCTTCGGCTCCCGGCGGCCATGCCGGCTCCTCGCTGGACGTGACAGGAAGCCGGGGGTCCCAATGCGCCATGAGTTCATTGGACGCGAAAAAGGGGCAGGGAAGCCGCATGGAGGGGAAAAGAAAAGGCAGCGGAGTTAGCGGGGTTGGGGAGGCCGGAGCTGCCGCGCGTCTGTCATGCTGTTGGAATGACCTTCGACTTGCCGGAAAAGCAGTTGCGCATTGTCATCCCGGGCGGGAGCGGGCAGATCGGGGGCGCGCTGGCGCGCTATTTCCAGGGGCGAGGGCACGCCGTGACGGTGCTGACGCGAAGCCCGTTCACGGCCGAGTATCAGACGGTGCACTGGGATGGTGAACACGAAGGGCAGTGGACGGAGACGCTGCAAGGGGCGGATGTCTGCATCAACCTGGCCGGGCGCAGCATTAACTGCCGCTACACCACCAAGAACCGCGAGGCGATTCTGCGCTCACGGGTGCATTCGACGCGGCTGCTGGGCGGCGTGATTGCAAAGATGGCGCACCCGCCAAAGGTGTGGGTGAATGCGTCGGCGGCGAGCATTTACCGGCATGCAACGGATCGGCCGATGGATGAGGAGACAGGCGAAATTGGCGGCGCGGAGATGATTTCGGCGAGGAGGCGGGCGCCGCGGAAATGGGACTTTCCGGTGCGCGTGGCGCTGGACTGGGAGGCGGCGTTCTTTGATGCATACACGCCGGGCGTGCGCAAGGTGGCGCTGCGGACCAGCATCGTGATGGGGCCGGAGGGCGGCGGCGCGTTCAGCGTGCTGCTGAACCTGGTGAGGCTGAGCCTGGGCGGGAAGCAGGGGAACGGGCGGCAGATGGTGTCGTGGATCCACGAGCTGGATTTTGCGCGGGCGGTGGAGTTTCTCATCGAGAATGAAGATATGGATGGACCGGTGAACATGGCGGCGCCGCAAGCGCTGCCGAACCGGGAGTTCATGGCGGAGCTGAGGGAAGCGGCGGGAATGCCGAATGGATTTCCGGCGCCGAAGCCGCTGCTGGAGTTGGGCGCGCTGTTTCTGCGCACGGAGACGGAGCTGGTGTTGAAGAGCCGGTGGGTTGAGCCGCGGCGCCTGCTGGAGGCGGGATTCCACTTTGAGTTTCCGGAGTGGAGGATGGCGGCGGAGGATCTGGTGAGGCAGCGGAGAGAGCGGAACTAACGGGACTCTTCGACTCAGAACGCCAGTTGCAACCGCAGCGCCACCAGGCGTTCCGGCTCCAGCGCCTTCACATTCGCCGCTTCCGCGCGGAACCCTGTGTACTCGTAGATCGCCATCAGTTTGGCCACGCTGTTTAAATACCAGCTCAGTCCCGCGCCCGTCTCCAGCGCATCTTTCGCGCTCTTCGCCGGATCGGCATAGGTGGGAAACGCATGCGTATCCATCCTCGCTTCGCTGTGCCGCAGCGCTAGCTCCCATGCTCCATGCTCCCGAAGCGGATGCGCGGGATTGAATGCGCGCGCCGGCTGGACAATGCCGTAAGCATTTTGCTCGCCCGTCAGGTAGTACGATCCGGAAATCTCCCATGCGCGGTTGTGCAGGTCCTTCCGATTCGTGCCGTCGCGTGCCGGCACATCGGACGCCGCATATTCCGCCATCATCCCCAGCGGCCCGTGAAAGTAATTCCCCTGCGGCGACCAGCGCTCATGGCGGCCCTCCGCGAACGCGCTGGAGCGGTACTTGAAAAATGTCTGCTGCCCCACCGTCTTCAGCCCCGGCAGCGGATTATGGTCGTGCCCCAGGCTCCCCGCCAAACCCACTCCCAGCTGCTCAAGGTACCCGTTCCTCGCCGACGCGAACGGCTTTATGAAGAACCGTCCCACCGCTTCGTTCGACCCCTCCCACGTGAAGTTCGTGTTCTGTCCGTCCTCAGTCCCGTCGAAAAACCCCGCATCGTAGGTCGCCTCTTTGCGCAGAAATCCCCCTTCCACCTGCACTCCCAGCTCGCGCAGCGGCAGCAGATCTGACACCAGCGACCGTTCCGGAAAGGTCAGCGCCCGGTCCTGCCGCATTACTTCCAACCCGCTCGGCGACTTGAACTTCCCCACCCGCACCCGTGCCTGCGTGCCCATGGATTCCGCGTATACCTCCTGAATCACCGATTTCCCCTGCCCGAAATCCGGCATGAAGCGGTAGGCAAACTTTCCTGCCACTGTACCTTCCACCAGCGGCCGCACTCGCCGGAACAGAAACACGTCGTGCTCAGCGTCCGCAAGATCGGTCGCAAACAGCCGCCCGTCGCCTTGCAGGTACCCATGCACCCGCATCTGGGTCCGCCCATCCGCCGTTGTCAGCAGCAGCCCATGCCGGTCCATCATGAACCGTCGCGCGCTCTGCTGCGCCGGCGCTCCACCAGGGGCGCCAAACACCACTGCGTTCCCCGGCTGGCCTCCAAGCCACGGCGGAATCACCCAGCACACCACCGCCAGGGCCACAAAGACACTGATGCGCAACCGCATGATTGGCATAGACTTTTCCTCCTGTCGCCCTCGCGGGATCCGGTTTGGTTTGGAAAGGGAAGAGTGTGGGCGAATTTCAGGGAAGATGGCTTGTTATCAACAATTCCAATCTATCGTTCCCGGTTTCTGAGTGCAAGCTGCCGGTGGTTCCCGGCCCCTGCTGCCGGGCCCCTGCATTACAATTGCTTCCCGTATGCGACATCCCATCCGCAGTCTCTCGCTTCTACTCACTATTGCCTGCCTTTTCGCGCAGGCCAGAGGACAATCCACCATGGAAATCGGCGGCCAGCCGCTCGTCACCCTCTCCCGTAAAGCCGTCTCCACCACTGCGCCGGAATTCACCTCCGTCACCCTGATGCCCGGGCGTGGCATGGAGCTGCTGCAGGTTACGGCCAACTTTCCTGGCAAGGGCAATGTAAACGTTCTCGCCTCCCCGGACGAAGCCGCCGCCAAGCAGATGCTCGATGACAAGGACACCCCCAACGGCGATCTCGGGTACCGGCTCGGCGCCGCGTTCCTCGTGCCTTATCCCAATCGCATCCGCGGCAAGCTCTCCGCCGACGGCAAGACCCTCACCACGGAATGGGAGGGCCACACTCTCACCCTGCCCGCCAACAACATGGGCCGGCTTCCCACCGCTGAGCGCCACGCCATGCACGGCCTCATCCTCAAGGACCACACCGACGGCGTGAAGGTTACGGACGTGCCCGGCGGCCAGCAGGTCACCGGCATCGTCCACGCCGGCAACTTCGGCGGCCACTGGCTTTCCTCCACCGACCTCCATTTCCTTATTGCGCTCCATGCGCACTCCATCGACGTCACCGTCAGGGCCGTCAACGTCGGCAAAGAAGCCGAGCCTATTGCCCTGGGCTGGCATCCTTACTTTGCGCTGCCATCCGGCGACCGCACCCAGGTCCGCATCCACATCCCCGGCGAGAAGTACGCCCACGTCGATAACTACGACAACGTCTTTCCCACCGGCGAGCTCTCCTCCGTTGCCGGCACCCAGTACGACCTCCGCGCCCCCGGCGGCGTCGCCCTTGCCAAGAACTTCTACGACGACAACTGGAGCACCCTCGACTGGTCCAGCGGCGCCGCCACCGTCAAGGTCATCGACCCCAAGGCCAACTACGGCGTCGCCATTGAAGGCCTCTCGCCCGAAATCAAGACCATCCAGATGTACGCCCCGCCACCTATGCAGTTCGTGGCCATCGAACACCAGTTCAACTTCGCCGATCCATTCGACAAGAAGATCTGGGGCGACAAAGATACGGGCATGATCACGCTGAAACCCGGCCAGTCCACCACATGGAAAGTCGCCCTGAAAGTCTTCGTACCGTAGGGGGCAGGAAATATAAGTAGGGACTAAGGAGTAGGGACAGGCGCCCATCCATTTCGCGCTCTTTGCGGAGTGGGTGGGTTGACCTCGCTGACTCGCTAACTTGCGGACTTGCTGACTTGCTTCTTCAGCACCTCATCCCCCTCCGCATAACCGGTAGGCACAGCAATCCCCTCCACCGACGCTCCCGCCTCCACCAGCACCGCGATCCACTCCGGCCGCCGCCGCCCCTTCCAGTACGAATCCGTGCAAGCCTTCACCGCGAGCTGAAGGGCCGTCCGTCCCTTCCCATCCTTCGCATCCACCGGCGTTCCCCGCGCGATCAGCAACCGCGCCGTCTCCGGCCATCCGCGCCACGCCGCCACATGCAACGCCGTCGAATCCTTCGCCTCGTCGAAGTACGCATCGCCCCCATACACCGCGTCGGCGGCCACACCCAGGTCCAGCAAACAACGCACACCGTCCGTATTCCCCACACCGGCAAATGCCCCCAGCAACTCTCCGCCCTCCGCCAGCAGCGCCTCCCGCAGCGCCGGTGTTTCGCCCGCCATCGCCGCGGCCGCCGCTCCCTCTCCCCGTGCGCACGCCGCAATCAACCGGTCCACGCCGGTCAACTTCGGATCAATTCCCATCTCGTCCAGAACCACCAGAAAGTCCCCGCGCCCGTGGCGCGCCGCCATCTGCGCTGCGGTCCGCCGATCCATCGCATTCGGCAACTGCGGATCGGCCGCGTGCTCCAGCAGCAGCCGCAGCATCTCGATCCGGTTGTCTCGCTGCACCGCATGCTGCAGCGCGCTCCTGCCCCAGCGCGGAATCAGGTTCGGGTCGGCCCCATGCTCCAGCGCCATCTTCATCCCGTCGTAGTCATGCCAGTCCGCCTTGCGCGCCAGCAGCCAACTCTTGCTCCGCTCCGTCAGCTTCCCGCTCTGGAGCAGGATCTCCATCACCGTGTTGTCGTACCCCTCCGGCACGTGATACGGCGTCTCTCCATCGTTGGGATCGGCCCCGTGCTCCAGCAGCGCCCGCGTCACGCCCGCGCTCTGCGCCAGCCCGGCCGCGCCATACATCGCAGACTCCCAGACCTCAGGGCCGCCCTCGTAGTCCGGCTTCTCGTACCAGCCGCCGTTCGCATCGGCGCCCGCCTCCAGGAGCATCCGCGACGCGCGCTCAAACCCCGCAGTTCTCGCCTGGTCCAGCCGCAGGTAGCGCGAGAAGCACACGTGAAGCAGCGGCTCCCACCCGTACGGTCCGCCCTTCCGCGTGGCCGCGTCCGCATGCTCCAGCGCCGCTTGCACCGCAGCGTCATCGCCCAGTACCGCCGCCGTGTAGAGGTTGGCCCGCTCCACTTGCGGGTATCGCGCGCGGATCGCCTCCGCCTCCTCCAGCGTTCCCGACACATGCGCCGTTCCCCGCGGAACCAGCGCCGCCCGCAGAAACGCGTCCACCGGATCGCCCACGTCATCCACAGCCCGCGTTATGCGCCGCCGCTCAACCTCGGCGGCAAACTTCGGCCAGCTGGCGAAGCCATGCTCCCGCGCCAGCACCAGTTGCGCTTCCGCCAGCTTCACAGCCTCGCTGACGTGCTGACTTGCTGGCCCGCTGACTTGTTGATTGACATGCCGGGGATGATGCTCCCGCATGCGTTCCAACGCCTCGGGCAGACCCGCGCGGCAGGCCCGCGCCAGTTCCTTGGCCTGTTTCTTGTACTGGTTGATATCGGGAGAGTGGGGCAGTTGTTTTTGAGACACACGAAGCTCCTTTCGGCCATCGCCCCTGGAGTCCGCATGGTGGGGCGGGAAAGAAGTCTCGCTCAGATGTGAGGAACCAGAGGTGGGCACTGCCCTTTCCGCGGACCGGATGCGCCCTGCGCGCTGGCCTCAGCGTAATCGAACTCCCGCCCCGGCGCAACCCTGGAAAGGGGGTAAAAGGTGGGAAACATAAAACGGCGATGTCGAATGGATCGATGGAGATACGAGCTCAGAATGCAGCAAAACAGGGAATAAGGGAACGAGGGCGCCGGAGCGGGGGCCGGGCGCGTATTTGGCCGGGGCGGGAAAATGCACGAAAAAGCAAAACGGCGGTGTCTTGTGGATTCATGGTTTTACACCCTCAAACTGCAGTGATTTGGCATGCTCTCCCCGCGGAGGTCGATGTGGGCCGGAACGCTGGCGGAGGAAGCCCGTGAATCCGCAAATTCCGGCGGTGTTAGAATCTTTTCATTCTTTCGCCGATAAAGGACAACGAGGAGCGGATGCGTGTATATCGCGAACCTATTGGCCGTGTTGGGTATCGTTGCGGAAGCAGCGTTCATCGTGGTGCTGGTGTGGAGACGCGCTTACAGGTCGCTTCCCGTCTTCTTCGCTTACATTGTCTGGGGTTTGGCAGGCGACAGCACGGTGCTGATCATGCGCACCCTGATGCACTACCAGAGTCTGACCCCATTTGTGATCGAGACGTATATCGATTCGCTTTTCCAGTACCTGGTTCTGATCGAATTGGCATGGTCTATTCTTCGCCCGATGCAACGTTTGCTGCCCAAAGGGTTTCTGCTGAGCATCTCTCTCATCATCGTTGCGGGCGCCGTGCTGGCGTGGCCTCTCACGGGAATTAAAGAAACGCTGGAAGTTCCCCGGCAATTACTGATCGCCTTCCATGTACAGCGATCGTTCGCGGTTCTCAGAATTCTATTTTTCATTGTGCTGGCGTGCTGCAGCCAGTTCCTGCGCATCGGCTGGCGCGATCGCGAATTCCAGGTTGCCACCGGCCTGGGTTTCTATTCGCTGGTGAGTTTTGCCGGGACCATCGTGCACTCCCACCAAACTTATGGAGAGCAGTACTTCTACGTGGATGCAGCCATCGCATTCAGCTATTTCCTGTCTCTCGGCTACTGGATCTACAGCTTCGCCCAACCGGAAGCTGCACGGCGCGAGATGACGCCGGAGATGCAGAATTTTCTGCTGCGCACGGCAGATGTGATTCGCCGGCAGCGAGGCAAGCTGAGCGAACCCACAATCGATTCCTGAGCCGCCGCACCGCCGGGTGTCCCATTGCCGAAGGCAGAGGGAAGCGAATTCCGCGTCGAGGAAAAGCTTATTCAGAGCGAAACTGCGCCTATATAATGAACCGTGTACGGGCCTGAACTTAGAGAGTGTTTTAGGAAAAAAATGCGCAATTCACTCTTGGTCTCTCAGGTTCAAAAAGGGCGGGAGTAGTTCAGTGGTAGAACGTCAGCTTCCCACGGTTGAAAATTGTAACTTTTTTACTATCAATAGTTTGTAGGTAGTTTACCTCGATTTACTGTCCAATTTACTGTCCAGCTATGCGCTAAAATACGGTCAGTATGGCTTCGAACCCCTACGCCGACCGCGTCAACATCACCAAATACGTCAAGTGCGATGGCCGCTGGCGTTTTGCGCCGATCGCCCGCCGGGCCAGCGGCAACATCCATTGGGACCACGTCCTGATCGACGGCCTCGCTGAACACCACGCCGAAGGCAAATACTTCATCGAATGGCGCGAGGACGGAACCCGCCGACGCAGAAGCGTAGGAACCATGCCCGCGGAGATCCTAGCCGAGGCGCAGCGCCAGCGCGCCGTGCTCGACGCCAAGCACGCGGGACTCGCTCTGGCCGATGCGGAGACCCAGCCGGCAGCGCGGCAACTCCTGGTCGCCGATGCGATCGCGCGTTACCTGCGCGACGTGAAGATGAACAAGTCCGACTCGACCTTCCGCCACTACAGCCATACCCTCGATCTGTTCAAGAAATCCCTCGCCAAGGCCACCGTCAATACCATCAACCGCGATGACATGATGGACTTCCAGGCTTCTCTCTATAAGCTGGGGCTGTCTGCGCGGACAGTGAAGCACAAGGCCATCATCGTGACTTCCTTTCTCAAGACGCTCGGGGTGCACGACCTTCTGGGCAAGGGCGACTGGCCCACCTATACCGAAGAAGATCCCGAGACCTACACCCCGGAGGAGCTGAAGAAGTTCTTCGATGCTTGCACGCCGGAAGAGTATCTCCTCTTCCAGTTCTTCCTGCACTCCGGTTGCTGTGTTCATCGGCGGATTCACATTCGGCCGTTGGGCGACGAATAGCGATCCGGCATTCCTGCGCATCCTGGCGAAATCGGAGCGATTCAAGACACGTTACGACGCGGCGAAGAAGAGCACTCCGCGCATGGAGGTGGTGTGATGCTGCGTCTCGATAAGGTGGTCAAGCCGTGGAAGGAAGCCGCCGCGTTGTGCGACCAGATCAATCTGTATGGCTTTTGGAACGAGACGGCATTTCTCACCAAGAGCGGCGACCTGGGGATGGTGCTCAATGTGTCGGGTGTCGATTATGAAAGCCTCGATCATGGCGAACAGGAATACTCCGTAAAGCGCCTTGAAGCCGCGCTCAAATCCATTGGCCCTGGATTCCACGTGTACCAATACCTCTTCAAGACGAATCGCCCGGAGATCCCTTTTGCCGAATATCGCGATCCAGTGGTACGCACCGCGGTAGGCCGGCGGCGCAGATTCTTTGAAGAAAAAGCCGACCGGCTTTATCGAATCGAAATCTGCTACTGCATTCTGCTCGAAGGCCCGCGATCGAAGGCCGGTGTCGGTGCCGCCCTCGCGCAGCTCCTCCACGATCCGGCTGGGGCCGTGAACGAACTCAAGACACAGTTCACGAATAGCGGCATGAAAACCCTCCTGCGCTCGCAGATCGAGCGCGACCTTGCGCGTCTCGAGCAGCGCGTGCGGGCGTTCGCACGGCAGCTAAGCGACTTCGTTCGCATTGACACATTGAACAACGATGGCCAGTTCCGCTTCTTCCGCCGCCTGCTCAACTACGATGACTGGCGCATCGCGGGCCGGCC
>DASZLE010000016.1:0-88520 GCA_035552475.1 Occallatibacter sp. | reverse complement strand
GAACTGAAAGCGGCCATCAACGACTTCATCGAACACCACAACAGCGACCCGAAACCCTTCATCTGGCACAAAACCGCCGACCAGATCCTCGATTCCCTAGCCAGGTTTTGTAAACGAATTAATGACTCAGGACACTAGATTGGTGCGTATTCTGATGTGTGCCTATAGTCAACTGGTTACTTGGTGGGAGATCATGCAGAGATTCGATGCGGCTGGTTTTTTTTATTCGAGTCACGGATTCACTTGGGTCGAGAGAGGCGATGAACGCTACGACCGCGACATAGTCGACGATGCTCTTAGGGGTTCGGGAATCGAACTCGCGATCGATCTGATTAGGGTATGCTCTGCCCTTGGCCTTAGCGCCTCGAATGCGAGCGCAAAAAGGCTTTTGTTTCTCTTCCGAGAGCCTAAGAGCACCGAGGGCCAGTTACGCAACTTGATGTCCGAGTTGCGGCTCAGAATTCAAGATGAATTGAATGCGAATTATTTCTTCCACCTGGATTTAGCGGAGGCCAAGCGCTATGAAGATTGGGGAGACGGATGGACCGATATCATTAGTCGATTTGGGAACGTTGCCAGAGATGTTGAGGAAATGGGCAAGTGCTTTGCTCTTAACCGATATACAGCGGCGATTTTCCACTCTCTTCAGGTCGCTGAATGGGGTGCAATCTACCTGGGGGATTACATAGGAGCCGCAGATCCTAAGAAAGGATGGGTGGCGACCGAGAGAAAGCTCCGCGAGCTTATTAAAGGTGGGCACGGAAAGCTTCCTGATTCTCTCGCTGGGCACTTCGATTTCTTAGAGCAGATGAATCGGGAAATCAACACCATGGTTTCGGCGTGGCGTCACAAGATCGATCACGCGGCAAACCGCCTTGCGATTCTTCCCAACACCGATTTCACTCCCGAGGTGGCCGAGCACATCATTGGAGCGGTGCGAGTGTTTATGCGGAGATTGGCAGATGGTATTCCAGTCGAGTCCTAGACTCTTTACCGTGCTGGAGCAAGCAAGTGACTGTCGTCTGTTGTATCAGACTGGAATGTGTTCCTGACGCGGCACATGAGAAGATCAATCAATTTCTCAATCCGCCTCGCAAGGTATTTTATTCGCATAATTTTCTGAGTCGGCCAAGTATGTTATTACCCGATGTAGCCACGTCTGGAAGAGATTTCGCAGGAAAAAATTGCTGAAATGAAGGACCTGCCCGAGCCTAACGAATCCGAGAGGACATTTCGAAGCGCCCGCTTGTAACCGCTTCGGCGCCCCTGCTTTGTAACGTCGAATCGCTCGTTCGCTGCAGACTCGAAGATCTCGACTAGGTCGGAGTCATTTTGGACCGGCTTTTGCGTAAACAAATCCTGACGGTCTACCAAGTTCAGTCTGTACAGCAGAAACCCGGACACGTTCATCTCAGGACCATTCACTCCTTGGTTAACGTCTGGGTCATCGGATTCCGGCGGCTCGCGGCGATTTGACCAAGACTAAGGCAATTGCCCTCGGTGTCACAAGTGAATACGGAAACGGCAGTTTTGTCCTTTGTGTTTCAATAGCTAGAGAATGGGTCAATATAGGCGAGATACGGTGCGGGGCAGGCTGGTGCCGGCGCGGGGGTATGCGATGGTGGCGCGGGCTTTGGCGTCCACTTCGCATCCGGTGCTGGTGCGGATTGTGCCGGCGCGGTTCTGCATCCTCTGATGTGCCTTTCGATTTGGTCGGGCAGCGATTCATGCCGTCCCTACAGGACGGCGGGGTCCATTGGGCATGCTTCCCCGGGTTTCACCCGGGGCTATTCTCATTGGCTTCCTCCGGGAGCCGCTGCCCCGGGTGAAATCCGGGGATAACTGCGCAAGATGCCCCGCCGTCCTGTAAGGACGGTGTGAAGGCGGCGTATTGGCGGGCTTGTGCGCGCGCGCGCCGCGTGGACAGGCAGGATTGAGCTATTCTCAATGGTCGCAGCGGGGACTCTCTATGGCGCACACGTATTGTTCTTCCTTGTTCCACTGCGTTTTCTCAACCAGGGAGCGGCGAAAAGCGATTGCACCGGAGTTGCAGGAGCGGCTTTGGGCGTACCCGGGCGGCATTGCGCGGGAGAACGGAATGGTGGCACATGGGGTTGGGGGAACGGAGGACCACGCTCATGTTCTGCTTTCTCTGCCGTCCACGATGACGATTGCGGGAGCGATGCAGAAGATCAAGGGCGGATCGTCGTTGTGGTTGCACGAGGGTTGCGGATTGACCGGGTTCGAGTGGCAGAAGGGCTATGGGGCATTCACCATTGGCGTTTCTCAGGTGGATGCGACCCTGGCGTATATCGCCGGCCAGACGGAGCACCACCGGAAGCGGGATTTCCAGGCGGAGTTCCTGGCGATTTTGAAGCAGCACGGGATGGAATACGATCCGCGGTATGTTTGGGGATGAGCGAGTGGGGTTTTCCCACGGTTTGTTTGATCGGGCGGCGATTCACGCCGTCCCTACAGGACGGCGGGGTTCGTTGGTTGGCGCGATACCCCGGGTTTCACCCGGGGCTATTCTCATTGGCTCCCTCCGGGAGCAACGGCGCGGCGCGGCTTAGGCCCGCGCGATTTGCGGTGCAGGCATCGTCTGCAAGCATGGCCTCTGGTCGATTCGGGGTTGCCGGGGTGGAGGGCTGCCGTAGTTGGCGAATCTGAGCATAATTGCTCAGACTTAGCGCCTGTCTCTGAGGGACACTCGACTTACTTGTGGATTTTTAATCGTGGGGTGGGTTGCACATGTTCCCTTGGAAACTGATGCGAGGCCGACGCCGGTTTACATCCTGTCTGGTTGTGGCAATTTTCGTTCTACTGATGTGCAGCGGGTCTCTCTCTGCCTACTCGGTACTCACCCATGAGGAGATTGTGGACCTGGCGTGGACGTCGGCAATTCGCCCGCTGCTGTTGCATCGTTTTCCGGGCCTGACTGAAGACGAGATCACGGAGGCGCATGCTTACGCTTACGGCGGCTCGGTGATTCAAGACCTGGGGTACTATCCGTTTGGGACCCGGGCTTTCAGCGACCTGGTTCACTATGTTCGCACGGGGGATTTTGTAGCAGAGCTGCTCAGTGAGAGCCAGGATGCGAACGAGTATGCCTTTGCGCTGGGTGCGCTGTCGCATTATGCGGCGGACATTGAGGGACATCCGGCGGTGAATGAGGCTGTTGGGCTTGGTTATCCGAAGCTGCGGGCGAGATATGGCAACTCGGTGCGCTATGCCGACGACACGAGCGCGCATCTAAAGACCGAGTTTGGATTCGACACGCTGCAGGTGGCAAAGAATCGATACGCCTCAGAGCAGTACCACGCATTCATCGGGTTCAAAGTGGCGCAGGCTTTGCTGGAGCGAGCGTTTCCAGTGGTGTACGGGATGCAGTTGAAGGACGTGCTGGCGCATGAGGACCTGGCGATCGGGTCGTATCGGTTTTCAATCAGCCGGCTGATTCCGCAAATGACCAAGGTGGCGCTGCGAACACACAAGAAAGACCTGATGCGGGAGACGCCCGGCTTTGCGCAGAGAAAGTTTCTGTATCGCTTGTCCCGCTCCGACTACGAACGGGAGTGGGGAAAGACGTATACGAAGCCGGACTTTGGCACGCGGGTGCTTTCTGCGCTGTTGCGATTTGTTCCCAAGGTGGGGCCATTCAAGGGAATGGGTTTCGACAACCCATCCGCGAAGACAGAAGACCTATATGTCAAGAGCATCAATGCTACGGTGGATCGCTATACGACTCTGTTGGCAGCAGAGCGCGCGGGCACGCTGGTGTTGCCCAATTGCGATCTTGACGATGGCGGCGCGACCAAGGCGGGGGAGTACACGCTGGCGGACGAAGCCTATGCGAAGCTGCTTTCCAGTTTGACGGCGCAGAAATTCGATGGGGCTACCCCGCAGCTGCGCGCGAACATTCTCGCGTTCTATTCCGATCTGACGCTGCCCATTGAAACCAGGAAGAGTCCGGCGCGCTGGCAAGCGGTGCTGGCCGATCTGGGGCAGCTAAAGGATGCGACTTCTGTGGCGGCCCATGGCGGGGCTGTGCCGACGGCGCACTGAGTTTGGTCATGCCGTCCCTACGGGACGGCCGGGTTCGTTGGGCATGCTTACCCGGGGCTCCTTCGAAAATAAGCAAAAGCGCCCAAAAGTGTCCGGATCCGAACGGTCGCCGATTTTCATGCGTGGTTGTGAGCCGAAGGATCATGGATGACTATTCTCATTGGCTCCCTCCGGGAGCCGTGTGGCGGTGTGGGGGAAGGGGCGCGTTGGTGTTTTAGGGCGCTCGCCGAGCCGCGGTGGTGGATGATCCGGCATCCGCGTTTCCCAGGTCCCAACGGCGGGGACCTGGGGCACCCGATCAGTTGTGGCGGAATCGGCGGCCCGAGATGTGGGCCACCCGCCATACCTTGCCCCGGGTTCCACCCGGGTCTAATTTTGCCTGGCTCCCGCCGGGAGCCGCGCGGGGCTATTTTGACTGGCTCCATACGGGAGCGGGGTGGGGATGGGCTTCCGCGATGCACCGTGCCCTGTGTTTCAATAGATAGAGGATGGCGAAGTTTAGGCGAGATACGGTGCGGGGCAAGCTGGTGGCGGCGCGGCGGAAGGCGCGGGAGTATGCGATGGTGGCGCGGGCGCTGGCTTCCACTTCGCATCCGGTGCTGGCGCAGATTGTGCCGGCGCGGTTCTGCAACCTGTCCTGTGGCTACTGCAATGAGTACGACAAGGTTTCAAAGCCGGTGCCGCTGGATGAAATGTACCGGCGGATCGATGCGCTGGGACGGCTGGGGACGGCGATGATCGGGATCAGCGGTGGAGAGCCGCTGACGCATCCGGAGCTGGACGACATTATCCGGCGGATGCGGCGGACGGGCGCGATTGCGGGGATGATCACGAATGGGTATCTGCTGAACGTGGAGCGGATTGAGCGGCTGAACCGGGCCGGCCTGGACCACATGCAGATCTCGATTGATAACGTGGAGCCGGATGAGATCTCGAAAAAGAGCCTGAAGGTGCTGGACAAGAAGCTGCAGATGCTGGCGGAACACGCCGAGTTTCACGTGAACATCAACTCGGTGGTGGGCGGGGGATTTAAAGATCCGCAGGACGCGCTGACGGTGGGGCGGCGGGCGCTGGAGCTGGGGTTCGAGTCGACGATCGGGATTATTCACGACGGGGACGGGCAACTGAAGCCGCTGAAGGAGGACGAGGCGGCGGTGTATTTTGCGATGCGGGACCGGAAGAAGACGAACTACGCGCAGTTCGACGCGTTCCAGAATGCGATTGCGAAGGGCGAGCCAAACGAGTGGCGGTGCCGGGCGGGGTCGCGGTACCTGTATATCTGCGAGGACGGGCTGGTGCACTATTGCAGCCAGCAGCGCGGGTATCCGGGCGTGCCGGTGGAGACGTATACGAAGGAAGATTTGCAGCGGGAGTATGTGACCGCGAAGAGCTGCGCGCCGAATTGCACGATTGGATGCGTGCATCGGATATCGCATATCGACCACTGGCGGGGGGTGCAGACGCGGGAGGTTTCGCCGGGTGGTGGGGGGTTGGTGGCGATACAGGGAGTAGGGACTGAGGGACTGAGGGACTAGGGACTAAAAGGCAAAGATTGTTGCGGCGCATCCGGGAGCGGGTGCGCTGTTGGTGTTTTTGGGCTGCGGATCGGCGATGCGGAGTCCCCCACCCTTTGCGCAAAGAGCGCGAAAAGGATGGGGCACCCACGTTTGTGACGCGGCACGCGAAGAGCAACCGCAGATCCTTCGTCGCTGCGCTCCTCAGGATGACAAGCTTTCATTAGGGGGCGATGCGGTGTCCCACCCATGCGCGGTAAGGCTGCGCATGGATGGGGCACACTCCGGTGGGGCACGGAGCGCTGTTGGTGTTTTTGGGCTGCGGAGCGGAGATGCGGAGTCCCCCACCCTTTTCGCAAAGAGCGCGAAAAGGATGGGGCACCCACGTTTGTGACGCGGCACGCGAAGAGCAACCGCAGATCCTTCGTCGCTGCGCTCCTCAGGATGACAAGCTTTCATTAGGGGGCGATGCGGTGTCCCACCCATGCGCGGTGAGGCTGCGCATGGATGGGGCACAGGGCGGTGGGGCACGGAGCGATCCCACCCATGCGCGATGAGGCTGCGCATGGATGGGGCACAGTTCTATGGAAATGGAAGATAGGGCACAGTTACATTTCGGAGATGGTGGACCAGGTGGATTCTTCGATGGGGAGGCCCTGGGCTGTGTTTTCGGCGCGGAGGCGGAGGGTTTGCTCGCCGGGGTAGCGGACTGGCTGAGCGGGGTCGGCGGGTGTGGCGGCGTGGAGGCCGGCTACTATGTCGTCGGCGATTTGGGCCTGGAGGGCGGGGTCGCCAATGGCTGCCGGGTTGAGGGCGATGAAGGTTTGCGAGAGGGCGGACTCGCGAAAGGGATCGGTGGCGAGCTGGTGGGTGGCGTTGCCGAGGGAGGTGATGGCGGCGATGGCGTCGAGGAGGATGGAAAGGCCGGAGCCTTTCCAGTAGCCGATGGGGAGGGGGCGCTGGGTTTGCTCGATGGCGGCGGCATCGCTGGTGAGCTGGCCGGCGGGGTCGAAGCCGCCGGGAACGGGGAGCGGCTGGTTGCGGCGGCGGTGGGTCTCGAGGGCGCCGTAGGAGAACTGAGACATGGCCATGTCGAGGACGAGGTGGCCGGCGGGACGGGGGACGGCGAGGACGAGGGGATTGTTGCCGATGGCGGGGTTGACGGCGCCCCATGGCGGCAGGTTGGGCATGGTGTTGGTCCAGCAGAGAGCGATGAGGCCAGCGTCGGCGGCCTGCCAGCCGTAGGATCCGCCGCGCATCCAGTGGTTGGTGTTGGCGAGGGCGATGGCGGCGATGCCGTGCTGGCGGGCGAGATGGATGGCGCGGTCCATGGCGGCCTGGGCGTTGAGGTTGCCGGGGCCGAGGCGGCCGTTCCAGCGCTCGAGGGCGCCGAAGCGGGCAAGGCGGGCGGGCTCGGCGACGGGGTCTACGGAGCCGTTGCGGATGGTGGCGACGAAGCGGGGAAAGCGGTTGACGCCGTGGGAATAAACGCCGTCACGGGTGGTCTCAGCGAAGAGGCGGGCGCAGGCGTGGGCGCGGGCGGGCGAGAAGCGTAACGTCTGGAGGATGGCGGCAAGGCGGGCGAGAACGTCATGGAAGGGAATGCGGAGCATGGTCGGCTCCATGCTACGACATGGAGCCGAGGGAGCAAGGGAGCGAGGGAGCAAGGGAGCGAGGGAGCCGAGGGAGCGAGGGGGCAAGGGAGCGAGGGAGCGAGGGAGCGAGGGAGCCGAGGGAGCGAGGGAGCCGAGGGAGCAAGGGAGCAGAGGGAGCAAGGGAGCCGAGGGAGCGAGGGAGCAAGGGAGCAAGGGAGCGAGGGAGCAAGGGAGCCGAGGGAGCGAGGGAGCAAGGGAGCGAGGGAGCAAGGGAGCGAGGGGGCAAGGGAGCGAGGGGGCAAGGGAGCGAGGGAGCGAGGGAGCAAGGGAGCGAGGGGGCAAGGGAGCGAGGGAGCGAGAGACATAGGGACTAGGGACATAGGGACTTGGGACATAGGGACTAAGGGAGCACGGTTTGATGGCGGATCGAGGAGTTGGTAGGATGGGAACTGATTTTGATCCGGGCAACAGTTTCCGCCCTAATCCCGGAGAGGTTTCATGACGGATCCCGCGACAGTTCGCACGGAAGAGACGCAGAAGACGCAGGTGGACAACGAGACCACCGAGCGGTTTATTGCCGAGAAGCATATTGGCGAGCGGATCAAGCGGCTGCGGTTGAAGAAGTCGATGGGGCTGGTGGAACTGGGCAGGCATACGGGGCTTTCGGCGAGCTTTCTGTCGCAGCTTGAGACGGGGCGGGTGGTGCCGACGCTGCGGAACCTGGCGCGGATCGCGATGGTGTTCTCGAAGGATCTGTCGTATTTTTTTGAGAGCGAGCCGCAGGCGATGTTCCGGGTGCACCGGAAAAAGGATCGGGTGCGGATGCCGCAGACGGGCATCGAGACGCCGACTTACTTTTTCGAGAGCCTGGCGTACATGGTGCCGGACCGGCACATGGATCCGTACTTTGCGGAGTTTGTGCCGATGGCGGGGCCGCAGGAGCCCAAGGCGCATCTGCATCCCGGGGTGGAGTTTCTGTACGTGCTGGAGGGCGAACTGACGCTGCAGCATGGGGAGAACCGCTGCCTGCTGGGCCCGGGAGATGCGGTGTACTTCGATTCGGCGACGGCCCACTCGTATATCTGCCATGGGCCGGCGGCGGCGAGCGCGCTGATTGTAGCGATGCATCAGCCTCCGGCGGCTCCCACGCAGGCGCGGGTTGCGTTTCCGCCGGGGCCTCGGCCGGTGCCGGCGCCGCAGCCGCAGCCGGGCGAACGGCGGTAGCCGGGCGCAATCATTCTCCTTACGGGTCCCTTCTTTCTCGGCGAGCAGCCCGGTCCTCGCGCGTGGATTCCGCACAGCCACATCGGCTCCCGCGCGGAGGAGTGTTGCCCGCCGTAGGCCGGATTGATTTCGAGGGCAAACGCGCGCATACTCTTACTAGTAGGAGTAATACCGTGCGCATCACAAGCAAAGGACAAGTAACAATTCCCCTAGAGGTAAGGACTCGGCTGGGTCTGCTTCCCCATACGGAAGTCCAATTCGAGATCGCGGGAGATCATGCCCGGATTCGAAAGGCAGCAAAGGTTTCCGGGATTGGCGCGAGGGGAAGGAGCGCTATCGATGCTCTGAGTGGAACCGCGGAGACGCGCATGTCTACCGATGAGATCATGGCGCTTACGCGCGGGGACGTTCGACGCACGACGGGACGAAGGTGATGCAGGTCTTTGCCGATCTGGCAACGCGGTTGCGCAACTGCGGAGGCGTCCTTGTGGACAGCAACATCCTGCTCGACATTGCAACGAACGATCCGGACTGGGGCGACTGGTCTGTTCACGCACTTGCCGAATGCGCCGATCAGGCCACTCTGATCATCAATCCGATTGTCTACGCAGAGGTTTCGATCGGCTACGCGACGATTGAGGCGTTGGATACAGCTCTTCCGATTTCTTCGTACGCGCGAAGGCCGTTGCCTTGGGAAGCCGGGTTTCTGGCAGGGAAGTGCTATCTGGCGTACCGCCGGCGTGGAGGGCAGCGATTGACGCCGCTACCGGATTTCTATATTGGGGCGCACGCGGCGATTGATGGCCTTGCTCTTTTAACACGGGACGTTTCGCGTTACCTGACCTACTTTCCCAAACTCGAGGTTCTCGGGCCATAGGACATCCGCGCAAAAATGAACCGGCTCCGGATTGAACCGGAGCCGGTGATTTCTTTCGCAGAGCCTGCGCTTATCGCTTGCCCTGGAGGTTTTTGGGGTTGATGCCGGCCTTGCGGGCGGCGCGCTTGGCAGACAGGGCGTGCATCTCCTTGCCGATATAAGACTTGTTGATGGCGATCTGGATGGACAGCATGATGAGGTTGCCGGTGACCCAGTAAAGGGCAAGGCCTGAAGGATAGCCCAACAAGGTGAAGCCGAAGATGAGGGGCATGACAATGGCCATCATGCGGCGCTGGGTGGGATCCATGCCCGGCGATGGGGTGATGAACTGGGTGAAGAACATTGTAACGATGATGATGACGGGCAGGACGTGGAGGGGATCGGGGGCGGACAAGTCCGTGAGCCAGTACCAATGGGCCTGGCGGAGTTCCACTGTATTGAGCAGCACGCGATAGTAGGCGAAGAAGAGCGGCATCTGCAGGAGCATGGGCAGGCAGCCGCCGTAGGGGTTGATGCCCTCGGTCTTGTAGAGGGCCATCATCTCCGTGTTCATTTCAGCGCGCTTGGGATCGGTGGCCTTGAGGTGGGCGTACTTGCGCTTCAACGCTTCGATTTTGTGCTGAATGCGCATCATCTTCAGCGATGACTTCATCATCATCAGCCGCGTGGGCAGCAGCAGCAGGTTGAAGATCACGGTGAGGAGGATGATGTCCCATCCCCAGTTGACGATGCCGTGTTCGTGAGTGAAGCGCAGGGCCCAGAAGAGGGGAGTGGCGATGACGGTGAGCCAGCCGAACTGGATGAGGGGACGGAGGCTGGGGCCGGTGGGTTTGCCGTCAGCGCCGGTGGAATGGATGCTGAGGACCAGGTCCATCTGCTTGGGGCCGGCGTAAAGGCGCAGGCGCGTGTCGCCGGAGATGTCGCCGACCGCGACGCCGAGGACGTCGGCGGGCTTCTTTTCGCTGTTTGGATTGGACAGGTTGGTGGGAAGGCTGATGCTCTGGTGCAGCGTAACGATGGTGGCCTGCTGGGGGACGTCCGGCAGGAAGGCGGCGGCAAAATAGAGGTCGCTGGTGGCGGCGTATTGGTAGTCGCCGTCGAGGGTCGCGTTGCTGACGACCTTGCTCGAGGTTTCGGAGTCGGCCTTGCCGTCGAGGGACCAGTCGAATGAGGAGCGGGTGCGGGTGAGGCCCGGAATGCCGCTGCGTCCCTGAAACTCTTCCTGGTCGCCGAGTCCGGCGGGCCAGGCGAGCAGGGCGCGGACCGGTTCGCCGTTGCGATGGATCTGAACTTCGGCGTGGATGACGTAGCTGGAGTCGAAGGTGAAGGTCTTGAGGACGTCGACGCCGTTCTGCGCGTAGTGGAAGGAGAGCGAGGCGGGGGCATGGAGTGAGCCGGTGGCGGACGCCTGATAGAGTGCCTTGTTCAACTGCGCGGTCAGTGCCGGCTCGTAGGTGAAGACCGAGAGCGGAAATCCGAAGCGAGCGGAGGCCTGCTGCTGGACCATGTCGAGCGGGTGGCCGGTGGAATCGCTGTAGTGTTTCAGGATCCAGTGCTTGACCAAGGCGCCGCGATTGGTGAACTCGATGCTGAAGTTCGGATTATCAATGATGGTGGTGGATTCAGCAGCGGCGCCGATGGAAGGCGTGGTGGCGGGAGTCCTGGCAGATGCGGGTGTGGACGCAGCGGACTCCGGCGCGGTGGACTGCGATGGCTCGGGCGCCTGCGAAGAGGAGGACTGCTGCGGCGTGGGCTCGGGCGCGCTGGTTTTGGGGCGTGTGAAGTACTGGTAACCGAGAAAGATGGCTACGGCGAGAAAGCCCATGAGCATGAGCGAACTGAAGTCGCCGCCGCGATTATCGCCGGGGCCACCGGCCTGCAGATTGGGATTCTGGAATTCGGGCAAAGGAGACGTCCTGTTTTTGTCGGCACGCGGGAACCTGAGTTCACCGCTGTGACTATGGTAAAGGTTTGTGGGCGATGGAATGAGATGCGCGAAC
Organism: Occallatibacter sp.; assembly: GCA_035552475.1. Taxonomy (GTDB): domain Bacteria; phylum Acidobacteriota; class Terriglobia; order Terriglobales; family Acidobacteriaceae; genus Telmatobacter. The sequence continues at coordinate 77,245 of DASZLE010000016.1, read as the reverse complement.
CGGAGGAACCTGATCGAGGCCTCCGCGGTTGAAGGGATGGCAGCGGAGCAGGCGCCAGAGAGCGAGAGCCGAGCCGCGCCAGGGGCCGTGGATGGCGATGGCGCGGACGGCGTACTCAGAGCAAGTGGGCTGAAAGCGGCATCCGCCGAGGCCGAGCGAGTGCAGCGCGGGGGAGAGCAGGCGCTGGTAGAGGGCGAGGAGGGCGAGGAGGATGCGGGTCATAGGGACGACCGGCCCGGCTCGATGGAGACGTGAGCGGCTTCAGCACGGGCCTGAGTGAGGATACGCACGATCTCGGCTTCCAGTTTCGTGAAATCGAGGGCAAGGACGGCGCGCCGGGGATGCAGGATCAGATCGGAGGCCGCGGGCAGCAGATCGACGTGGCGGCGGAGGGCTTCACGCATGCGGCGCTTGATGCGGTTGCGCTCGTGTGCTTTGCCAAGGACTTTGCCGACAGTAAGGCCGACGCGAGAGCCGCCCGCATCGGCTGCGGGGCGGGGCGCGAGGAACCAGCTCATGAAGGCGGATTGGTGCTTGCGCGCAGCGGTGTAGGCGCGCTGGAAGTCGGCGTGACGGCGCAAACGGAAAGGGACGAGGGATTGTTTGTGCGTGGCAGTCTGGGATGGGGTGGTCATGGGCGAAGCGGCGTCAACGGGCCGAAGCGAGAAGCAGGCTCCGGCCTGGAGGGGCCTGCGAACTAGTCGCGGTAGCCGGCGCTGACGGCGACGCGCTTGCGTCCGGCGGCCCGGCGGCGGCTGAGCACGGCAGCGCCGCTTTTGGTCTTCATGCGCGCGCGGAAGCCGTGCGTCTTGACGCGGCGGTGGCGGTTAGGTTGAAATGTGCGCTTGGGCATGTAAGTGCGCTCCTCTTCTTCCGGGTAGAATCTGGCCTTGACGGCAAGTTCTAAGTATACCTCAGGACGAGGAGCGAATCCAGTGAGGCGGAACCGCTGCGGTGCTCCAGCGGAGTTGTTGCAAGAATGCGGCGGCTGCGGCAACCTGACAAGCGGCAGACGGTTCAAAGCTGTAGCGGAAAATGGCTCGACTGCAAGAGAAGGAAGGGCGACTCAATTCACGTGAGTGGCCTGGTTTCACCAGGCTTGGTGCAACCCTTCGAAGGTACTCAAAAGAAGTGTGAATGAGGGATTGCAACGAGGTTCAAATGTGGTACGCTAGGGACCGTTCAACAAACCAATTCGCAGCTCACGGAACGGAATAATCCACGCCCGAGGGTTACACCGACGGGCACGATCAAAGGCAGACTCACGACGGCGGAATGACGAGGTCGGGGTAATCATGGGCCCCTGCCAGAGGCGAGCTATTGTCTGAATTAAGTGGATGTACGTTTTGGGAGACGAAGTAAGGAACAGACTCGATGGCATTTGCGATGACGCCGGTACCAACGGCACTTAACCCCTGGCTTCAGATTCTGGCGGCATTAGAAAAGAAGGTGATCCGCCAGTCGTTCGAGACGTGGCTCAAGCCGACCCGATTCAGTCATTCTGCGGGGCGTACGATTTTTGTAAGGGTTCCATCGCCGGAGTTCCGGCAGATTGGGGACAAGTACAGCGATCTGATCCAGGAAGCGATCGAGTCGCAGTCTCTTGAGTTCGATGGAGTGTGCTTCGTGACAGTGGAAGAAGATCCGAGCATTCCCCCTGGGAGCCGCTTTCCACCGGTACCGGCGCATGATCCCAAAGCGCCGCCGCCGTTGCCCGTGCGGCCTCCGGAGCAGGCGCGCTTTGACTGGTCGACCGCAGCGCAGCTGAACTCGCGCTACACGTTCGACAATTTCGTGATCGGCAATGGGAACCAGTTTGCCCGTGCGGCGGCGCTGGCTGTGGCGGAACGGCCGTCGCGCGCCTACAACCCGCTGTTCCTGTATGGCGGAGTGGGAATGGGCAAGACGCACCTGATGCATGCCATCGGGCACGAGGTGAAGCGGCGCCAGCCAACGTCGAACATCTGCTACGTCTCGGCGGAGAAGTTCACCAACGAGATGATCACCTCGTTGCGCAACGACCGCATGACGAGCTTCCGCGACCGATTCCGCACGGTGGATGTGCTGCTGATCGACGACATCCAGTTTATTGCGCAGAAGGAGCGGACGCAGGAGGAGTTCTTCCACACGTTCAATGCGCTGCACGAGAGCATGAAGCAGATCGTCATCGCATCGGACCGGCCGCCCAAGGAACTGGCGGAGATCGAAGACCGGCTGCGCTCGCGCTTCGAGTGGGGCCTGATCGCGGACATCCAGCCGCCGGATCTGGAAACCAAGGTGGCCATTCTGCAGAAGAAGGCCGAGACCGAGCAGGCGACGCTGCCTACGGACGTGGCGCTGTTTATCGCCTCCAACGTGCGCACCAACGTGCGCGAGCTGGAAGGCGCGCTGACGCGGCTGATTGCGTGGTGCCAGCTTAACCACATGGAGATCACGCTCGCCTCGGCGCAGCAGTGCCTCAAGCAGTTCATCGACATGCAGGTGCGCAAGGTAACCATCGAGGCGATTCAGCGCGCGGTGGCGGAGTCGTTCGGCATGCGCGTGACCGACCTGAAGCAGAAGAACAATGCGCGCCAGGTGGTGGTGCCGCGGCAAATCGCCATGTACCTGGCCAAGCAGATGACCGAGGCCAGCCTGCCGGAGATTGGCCGGCAGTTTGGCAACAAGCACCATACGACGGTGATGCACTCCATCGGCAAGATCGAGGAGCTGAGGCGCACCGATAAGGACCTGCAGAGGATGCTCAACAAGCTACAGGAGATGCTGAACGGGTAGGCGGGTTTCAGCGGGCAGTGAAAAAGGCCGCGCGCTGCGCGGCCTTTTTCGCTGGCGATGACGGGCCGGCTAGCACTTGGGATGCGGGTTCTTGAATGTGACCTCGGTCGCCAGCCAGTCCGACAGGCGTTTGTTGTCGATCTCGGCCTGGTCGGCTGTGAGACTGATATCGGACCGGGTCAGGGCCACGGTGATCTTCACTTTGCCCTTGATGCAATAGGCTCCGAGGAGCCCGGCCAGATTCTTGTTGACCAAGTCCATGTAATCCGCGGGAAGGGTGCCGTCAGAGCCGGAAATATCGACGGGAGCCATGATCATCTGGTTGATGACCTGCTGGCTGGTCTTGGCTGCCGATTCGTCGAATCGGATCACGACGCTGGCTCGTCTCTCCAGCGCATCCGGGTTGGCCGTGTATTTGATGGCCGGAAGGGTGACGCCTGCCGAGTTCGGCTTGGCCGGCGGCGCGGCCAATGCGAGATGGTAAGGGGCTCCCTGCCACTTGGGCGTGGTGGGAACATTGGCGGCTTTTTCGCTGTTTCCACAGCCAGCCAGAAATACCAATCCTGCGATTGCCAATACGATGCGCTTTCTCACAACACTCTCCCCGTGGCTATTCTGATGACGCGCCATGATACCACCCGCGCGAGCGGCTGGAATGTGACCGCGAGGGGCGGCTCGGCCGATTCTCACCGCCTCATCAGATCCACAAACATTTGCTGAAACCTGGGCAAGTTTAGATCGACCTGCGCATGCACCAGGCGCACGGCTGTCGCGGGCTTCAGCTTTTCGGTCCAGGTAAGGGTGTCGCCGTAGCCCGGCCCGTGGCTGATGTCGACGTCCATGTACACCACATTTTCTTTTGTGATGATGGAGGGGTCGATCCAGGCGCAGGCGGCGAGCTCGTCCCAGAGGTAGTAGCGGTCCTGGCTCCAGGCGGCGATGTAGCGCGCGGCGGGCGATTGGGAATGCGAGATTTCGTCCAGCATCTTCTGCGTGAACGGCGCCTTGATGGATATGTCGACGGTGGTGACGTCGATGCGCGGCCATGCGGCGCGCAGCACAATGTGCGCGGCTTCGGGATCGAACCAGAAGTTGAACTCGTGGCGCGGGCTGGTGGCGAATTCGGGATCGTCTGTCTGCGGATTCAGGCTACCGCCCATGATCACCAGCCCTTTGGCGAGGGCGGCGAATTCGGGATCGAGGGAGACGGCCAGCGCGACATTGGTGAGCGGGCCGGCGGCGTAGAGGGTGACCTGGTGTGGATGCTCGCGCACCTGGCGGATGAGGAAATGCGCGGCGTCCTCGTCAATGGGCTTGATGGACGGCATGCCCTCGCGCAGAGGAGGGACGTCATAGGGTCCGTGCGCCTGAAGATGGTCGGGCGTGATTGGCGTGACGCCGCCGGCGTGTTCGGCGAGCGTGGTGGGGCCGTAGCCCCATGCGCCCAGCCACGTCACCTTGCCGTACAGGGCAGCTTCAACGCGGGTTTCTTCCTGTGTGCGGACGAGCGGGAAGACCGCTCCGCGCGCGAGGGGGACGCCGGCGTGCCCGGTGAGCTCGAGCATGCGCAGCGTGTGCAGCGTTTCCTCGTCGCGCCAGGCGTTGCCCGTGACCATGGTGATGCCGAGGACCTGGAGGTCGGGCGACTGGAGCAGCGCCAGCATCGCCATCTGGTTGGAGCCGCCGGGGCCGGAGCCGTCCTGGTCGATCAGGACCAGGCGCTTCTGAGCGGGACAGAGCGCGGCCGCCGCGGCAAGCAGGAGAACGAGAGCGGTTGTCCTCATTTGTGGGTATTGTGGCACACGGATGCCGTGTCATCGGCACTTGATTTTGCGACGGCATCCGTGGGTGACCGAAAGGGCGGATCAAGGCATGCGAAATGCGCCGGCCTTTCCTACGGCTGCTGCACGACCAAATCGTCCGCCAACTTGAAGTGGACGACGGTTTCGGCGGGAATATCGAGGTCGCGATTGCCGGTCATCCCGGCTGCTGCTGCTCCGCCGCCACCGCCCACGAGGCCGCCGACTACGAGGCCTACGCCTCCGGTGGCGACGCCGCCGACGAGCATGCCGAGGCCCGCGCCGCCGCCAATCATGGCCGCGGAACGCTTACCTTTGCCTTTCTTGCGCTCGGCCAAGTCGCGGGTCTGGAGCGAATAGGAGTTGCCATTGAGGGTGAGGGAGGTAAGGCGGAGCTCCAGCAGCGAGGCGCCCTTGAAGTGGCCACGCTTGTGGGCAGCGTCAACGACTCCCTTGACCGGCGAGAGCTTGGGAATGAGCACGCTGCCGTCACTCGCTGCTACGGGGTCAACCACTTCTCCGGTAAATGGGTCGCCGACGTGGCTGGTCTTGACGCTGATGCGCTGATCGATGCGGATGGCCAGCGAAGTTCCCGCGGGAATGGTGACGTTGACCGGCGCGGGCGGCGGCGGAGGGGGCGGCACGGCGGAGACTGTGGGATCGGACGGCTTGGGCGCGGGCGCACCAGCAGCGGGCGGCGTTGTGGTGGTGGTCAGGGTGGGCTGCTTCTGGCCGGTAGCGGGGGGCTGAACGGTTGTGGTGACGGTGTTGCCGTTACTATCCACAGACACGACCTGCTGTGGCTGGCCGGTGGCAGCGGCCTGTTTTTCAGCTTGCTCGAGAGCCTTCTGCTGCTTTGAGGCGCAGCCGGACAGACCGGCAAGGAGAGCGGCGGCGAGCATGAACGAGGTGGAGAACAACAAGCGACGATGGTGCATGGAAATACCTCTCACAAGGGGGGTGAGGTGCGTTGAAAGCCCGGTGAATCTGGCTACAGGGTACACGGCGATTCCGGGCAAGGGAAGGACGATGTGAGGTGTCAGGCGGGCTGAATGCAGTCTTACGCGGCGATGGATTCACAGGATTTCTCCTTTTCTTCATGTCGCGCGCAGCTTAGACTGCCGGAGATGGATAACGAACGCATTCGCGAAATCTGCATGCGGATGCCGCATGTGACGGAGACGCTGAACTGGGGGCACCACCTGGTGTATTGGGCGGGGGACCGCGACATCGGGGGAAGGATGTTTGCCAGCACAGACGTGGATGGGAGCGGCGTGGGCGTGCTGAGCTTCCATTGCGGCGCCGAGCGTTTTCACGAGCTGCTGGAGACTGAAGGCATGCGGCCGACGCCGTACTCTGCGAAGCAGTTCTGGGTGACGCTGGAACGATGGGACGTGCTGCGGCCGCGGCAGATTGAAGAGGAACTGAAGCGGGCGTACGAGCTGATCTACGCGAAGCTGCCGAAGAGGACGCGTGACGTTCTGGCGCTGCCGGAGAAGGAGCGGAACCGGATTATTCGGGAGCGAAAGAAGGTGGCGGCGGGGCGGGCGAAGGGCAAATAGTTCCTCCGTTTCGTCGAGGCCGAAACAGGTTACGCGGAAAGAAAAATCTTGAAAACGAGGGCGGGTGAAGGATCATCCCTCAAGGGCTAAAGCCGCGCAGAATTTTGCCGGCCTGGCGGCACGACTGAAGTCGTGCCCCTTCAAAACCTCGTCGGGACGAGCTTTTTCATAGCTTGTCGCACAGGGCAAGTTTTTTGATAGCTGAAAGCGCCTGCCGGTGAGGCTACCAGATGCGGCAGGGTGGATCGGCGACCATCTTGTCGCCCTTCTTGCAACTGAAGCTCTTGGCAAACTCGGGGAGGTCGCTCAGGACGGTGTTGGCGCGGTATTCGTCGGGCGCGTGCGGATCGGTCTGGGCCTGGGTGCGGAGCTGCTCGGGGCGCGTCTGCGTACACCATTGTTGCGCGTAGGCGATCCAGAAGCGCTGCTCGGCCGTGTAGCCATCCATCTTGGCTGCCATATCCAGATGTTGGGGTTCGCTCTTGTCGAGCCACGCCAGCCAGGCGATCCATAGGCCGCCCAGGTCGGCGAGATTTTCGCCCAGGGTGAGCTTGCCATTCAGATGCACGCCGGGGACGGCTTCGATGGCGTCGTATTGTTTCACCATGCATTCGGCGCGGTCGTTGAATTTCTGGCCGTCATCTTTTGTCCACCAGTCGCGGAGGTTGCCGTCCTTGTCGTATTGTCGGCCTTCGTCGTCAAAGCCGTGGGTGAGCTCGTGGCCGACGGTCGAGCCCATGTCGCCGTAGTTAGCGGCATCATCTTCCTTATCGCTGAAGAATGGCGGCTGGAAGTAGCCGGCAGGGAAGTTCACATTGTTCTGCTGGGGATCGTAGTAGGCATTCACGGTCGGCGGCGACATGTACCACTCGTCCTTGTCCACGGGCTTGCCAATTTTGGCCATTTCGCGATCGAAGTCGAATTCGCGGGCGCGTTCCTGGTTGCCGAGGGCCTGGCCGCGCACGATCTCGAGTTTGGAGTAGTCGCGCCATTTGTCGGGGTAGCCGATCTTGTTCATCACGGCGCGGAGCTTTTCTTCGGCTTTGGCCTTGGTGTCAGGACTCATCCAGTCGAGCGACTGGATGTCGCGGCCCATGGCCTGTTCAATGGCGAGGGTCATGGACAGAGCGCGCTGCTTGGCTTCGGGGGAGAAGTATTTTGCCACATAGACCTGGCCGAGGGCTTCGCCCATCTCGCGGTCCACGCGGCTGGTGCAGCGCTTCCAGCGTTCCTGTTCCTTTTCCGCGCCATTGAGGATGTGCGCATAGAAATGCCAGCTCTCCTGGTCGAAGATCTGGGGCATGGAAGTGCCAGCAAAGGAGTGGAGGAGTTGCCAGCGGAGGTAGGTCTTGATTTGGTCGAGTGGCGTATCGGCGAGCAGAGTGTTGAATTCGGCGAAGAATTTGGGTTCGGTGTCGTTCATGCGGCCTTCAGCGGGCGCATGGACGGCGGCGTCATACGAGGCCAGCGAGAAATGCGTGAGCCCGTTGCCGAAGGCGGCCAGATCGGTGGGGTGGTTCAGATTCCGCGGGTCGCGATGTTCAGTGATAGTGAGGGATGCTTTGGCCAGTCGGGTCTCAAGCGCGAGCACGGTAGCCGCATCCTGCGCGGCCTGGGGTTGCGGCTCACCGGCGAGGGTGAGCATTTTGGTGATGTGCTCGACGTACTGGCGGCGCTGCTCGACTGATTTCGCATCGGTACGGGTGTAGTAGTCGCGTTCCGGCAGGCCCAGGCCGGCGGCATAGTAAAAGCTGATGACGCGGCTTGCGTCGGCAAAGTCCTGGCCGGAGCTCATGGCGAAGAAAGCGTTGACGCCGATGCGGTGCAGATGGGCAAGGAGGGCGGGAAGGTCGCTGGTGGACTTGAGATCGGCGATGCGGTCGAGCTCGGACTGGAGCGGCGCAAGCCCTTGCTTGTCGATGGCGGCGACGTCCATGCAGCTTGCGTACTCGTCGCCGATCTTCTGTTCGCTGGCGCTGCGAGCGGCGGGGTGCGCGGAGGCCGCGGCCTCGAGAATCTGCCGGAGGTGCGTTCGATTGAGCTCGTAGAGCTCAGTGAAGCGGCCGTACGAGGTTTGGTCCGGGGGAAGCGGATTCTTCTTGAACCAGCCGTTGCAGCTATAGCGATAGAAGTTCTGACAGGGGTCGATCTTGGTATCGATCAGGGAGGGATCGAATACGCGGAGCTCGGAGGGCGAAGGCGGCGTTGCCGAGGCAGCGGTCTGGGCAAGAGCGGATGCAGCGGGCAGAGCGGCGGCGAGCAGACAGCAAACGGCGCGAAGCATGCGGAAACTCTAGCAGATTGCCGGGCTCAGGCGGCGGGGAAGCGAATCCAGCCCGGTACAATGAAGGAGGAAATGATATTCCCTGGAGGAGCAGGAGCAAGTGGCGCAACGCACGTTCAGCATTATCAAGCCGGATGCGGTCCGCAAGGGACACACCGGAGCTATCCTGGCCGAGATCGAAAAGGCCGGGTTTCAGATTATCGCTATCAAGAAGCTGTCCATCTCGCAGGAGCAGGCAAAGGGATTCTACGCCGTGCACAAGGAGCGGCCGTTTTTTGGCTCGCTGACGCAATTCATGTCGTCTGGTCCGATCGTCCTGATGGTTCTGGAAAAGGAGAACGCGATTGGGGATCTGCGCAAGCTGATGGGCGCTACGAATCCCGCCAATGCGGAGCCGGGAACGATCCGCCAGAAGTTTGCCGGATCGATTGAAGAGAACGCGATCCATGGTTCGGATGGCGAAGAGACGGCGGCGTTCGAGATCGGCTACTGGTTTGCCGGGTACGAACTGATCCAGGCGTAGAGAACGGCCTCTTCAACCGAAGAGGTCGTCGATCTTCTCGCGGAGCGAGGCGATCTGCTTCTGCAACTCGGCGACTGTGGTTTCCAATCGCGCCAGGCGGTCGTCATTCTCTGGCGAGCTGTCCGATGGACGATAGTGGTGGTCCGATGGGAATGGCTGCTGGTTGGACTGGACGGCCGATTCAACCGGTCCTGACAGCAAGTGCGCATAACGCGCTTCCTTGGTTCCAGGCTGGCGAGGCAGCACAGCGGCCAGCGGGGGTTCGCGCTCCATTAGACGCTGCAGACCGCCGAGCACATCGGTTATTTCTTCAAAACGGTGCATGCGCTCCGTGCGACCTCGCAGTTCCCCCGGAGTTTGGGGGCCGCGCAGCAGCAGGACGCAAAGCAGGGCTGTTTCAGCCCGATTCAGGTTGAAGATTTCCCCCAGGGTATGTTCGTACTTGGTTACGCGGCTTTCCGTGCCGCGCACAGGGCCGGCCAGCCGCTTGTCCTCAAGCCGGTGCAGTGCCTGGCGTACCGTATCTTCGTCGAGATCCATGACGGGGTCGCGGTTGGAGCGCTGATTGCACGCGTTGATCAACGCATTGAGTGACAGCGGGTAGTACTCGGGGGTTGTCACTTCCTTTTCGACCAACGCTCCTAAAACACGTGCCTCAGCGGAGTTCAAGTGGATCGGCTGCTCAAGTTCCATACACTCCCGATTCTCGCATCCGGGCACAAGGCTGTCCGAATCCGGCCCTTCGAGGCTGTTCTTCGCCGCAGATGGGACAAATTCCCGCCCGGCTCTGCGATACTGTTCTGTCATGCCGATTGAAGACCTCCAGCAGGCTGCCCAGCAAATCGCCGGTTTCCTTTCCAACTTGAACAAGCTCGGTGGATTCCGGTTCAAATACCGGATTACGGCGGGCGATGGCGCGCGCGATCCGCAGGGATTGGAAGCGCGGGTGATCTACGTGGAGTTGGGTGGGGCAGACGTGCCCATGCTAACTCAACACAATGGGGAACTGCTGCGCGCATTGGAGACGCTGGCGGTACAGATGCTGCATCTGGATCAGCGCGAGCATGATCTGATCAGCTTCGACGCGGGGAACTTCAAGGCCCTGCGCGCAGAGGAACTGCGCCTGGCGGCGGAGACGGCCGCCGAGAAGGTGCTGAAGACGGGAGTTCCCTATGCATTTCCCCCCATGAACAGCCGGGAGCGGCGCCTGCTGCACCTGGCTTTCAAAGAGATGGAAGGCGTGGAGACGGCCAGCTCGGGTGAGGGGCAGGACCGCTTTCTTGCCGTGTACCCGGCGGGCAAGACGCATCTGCCCGTGAACGGGCCGGTGCGCCCGCGGGGATACGGCAGGCGCTAGCGGGCGCGAAGCCCTCTTTGCTTTAGAATTTCGATTCGAATTCGCGGGAGCGCCGCTCGAGTTCCCATTGCGCCGCGGCTTTTTCGCTGCCATCCAGAAACGCTTTGCATCCCGACGATGGTTTTTCCGATCCGGGAGCCTGTCCGCGGCAGGCGCTGTCGGTGATGGTGAACTCGTCGGGCTTAACCCAGAGACTGTCGCCGGGCAGGAAGTCATGTTCCATGCCGGTGCGCGCCAATTGTTTCAGGTCGCGGTAGGCCAGGTGATAATCCACTGCTGCGCGGGTATACTCGTGCGTGATTTCGATGCGGCTGACGCCCTCGTCATCAGTGGAAAGCGCCACGGGCACATGGGCCGCGCGATAGTACTGAAACGGATGCCGGGCTCCGTTGATGCCCAGAATCCCTTCATTGGAGCTGAGGTTGATCTCGACCATGACGTGCTTCGCGGCCATCTCGCGCAGCAGCCCTTCGGCGTCGTCTTCATACATCACGTCCACGCCGTGGCCGATGCGCTCGGCATGGCCCAGCTCGACGGCCTGGCGGATGTGAAAGCGCAGGCCCTCGGGCGGGACCAGGCCCGGAGCCAGTTCTCCGGCGTGCAATGAGATGTGGACTTTGGGGTAGACCGAGTGCAGGAAATCCATCATCTTCATGTGCAGGGTGTAGTCGCGCATGGAGACGTAGTCGTCTTCCGGCCTGACGAAGTTGATGCCCACCCACGTGTCATCGTTGGCGTCGATGCTGGCCTGGGCGGTTTCGAAGCCCAACAGTGCCTGCGCGAAAACCTGCTCGGGCGAAAAGTCGCGCAGCACCTGCCAGATGTAGCGAATCTCGACCCGGCAAGCGGGCGCCGCCTGGAGCGTTCCGCAGTGCTCCAGTTGTTTCCGCTGCGCTTCTGCCGCGCGCACTTTTTCGCGGCCCGTAGCTACTTCGTCGCGTAATCCCTTGTCCAGCAGTTGCTGCCGGAACTGCGCCAACGCCTGCGGGCCGGCCTGCACCATCGCTGGACTCCAGCCCTGAGCGCTCGCAATTCCTGTTGCATGGCTGAACGGCGGCGTCACCATCAGCTCAAGGTACTGCTGGTTCTGTGCTGCCGCCCGGCTCGCCACCTCATCGATCCACTCGGCGTTGTGATCCTTGAGGCCGCTGGTGCGGTCAAAAACGGCGAAGAACTGGTCGTGTCTGCTCCAGCCCGCGGAGGGCACAAAGCTGCGGGTGGAAAGCGAATCGATCAGCTTGTCATAGAGCAATTGATTCTGCCTGTCGATGTTGCCAGACAGGTTCTTTGCCGGGATCAGATTGCCGGTGCAGGGCGGTTGGACGAGCGATAGCGCCGCGGGGTCCACGCAGGCGCCGTCTTCGGCAGCATCGCGGATGAAGGTCTCGGCATATACCGCGCCGCTCAGGTGTACGTGCAGGTCGGCGCCCTTGGGAAACTGATGGAGGAAGGCGTAAACGGCGGGCGGGCCTTGGCGCATGGCCTCGTCGTAGGCACGTGCCGTTCGTGCCTCAGCTCCCCGCTCGGGTTCCGACGCAGAGGTTTTGACGGCGGAATGGGCCGGTGCATTCCGGGAGGATTGGCCCAGAGCGCCGAGGGTGGTGAAGCCGAGGAGAAGAACCAGGGTCGCGGTGGGGGCTGATCTCAAGGTGCTGTGCATGGTCGCCTTAAGTGTAGGGCAGGCGCGCGCATTGAGAGTCAAAAATGACTCAGGCACCAGCCGCGATTGCGCGAGCGGCTGTTGGCTGCGGGTGCGAGGTATTGGTATACTTGGATGGTTGTTGCAGGCAACTGTTCGAGGACGTCCCACCCGCTCCGGCTCAGACCGGAATCCCGCGCAGGAAATGCAACGAAGTCTGCACTGAGGCCAGGTAGCTCAGTGGTAGAGCGCGGCCCTGAAAAGGCCGGCGTCGGCGGTTCAATCCCGTCCCTGGCCACCATCAGTTTCAATAACTTAGCTAGAGCAGAATCGGGAAGGTCTTCCTTCCGCCATCCCCCCGTGATTCCCAATCGGCGCGCGTTTCTGCGGGAGCCGAACGATCGATTCCGTCACGGCAAGCCCGGAGCATTGAAGCAGCAAGATCTTCTTGAAGAGGGTTGCGACTACTTATTGCACTCCGGCTCTGCTTCCTTCAACCAGCATTGTGTTCCGATTCGGACGGAATCGGGGGAGCAGGTCAGATTTCTACAAACGCTCGCCGCGCCTCAACTTGGGGGACAGAGTCAATTCGATTCCAGAGTCAAGGAATAGATGTCGTCGGTTCCGACGTCGCGGAGCATCATCGGTGTATCGGCTGGGTCAAGGCCCATCCACAACGTATAGACACCGGTGTACTGCACACCTTTCAGATTGGCCAGGGTTTCCCGCTTACCATCGGCGGCGCGAATACGAATGACGGCCGGATCGTCCGTCCATTTGACGTAGTAAATGGAACGGCCGTCGTGCGACCATTCGGGGAAAGCCACGGCTCCAGTGTCCAGCTCGGTCCATCGTCCGCTTGAGATATTGAAGAGTTTCATGCTCATGGTGTCGAGAGTCATGGCTGCGATCAAGAGGCCGTCGGGCGACCAACGGGGTACTAAAAGGCCATCGGATGCGGGAACAGCGGAAACCGTACCGAAGGCAAGGTCGAGGATGCGCAGGTCGGATTTCGAACTTGCGCCGACATTCGGGGAAGTGGAAAAGGCGATCTTGTGCCCGTCGGGCGACCAGCTTGGATCCGTCTCCGCCTGCAGGTCATCGGGCAAAATGCGCCGCGGTCTTCCCCTCCCATCGCGCGCAACAATATAAATGGCATCGGCGCCCTGGGCAGTACGGTCTACAAAGGCGATCTGCGATCCATCGGGCGACCAGCGCACCGATTTCGGATAGACCGGAGGTTCAGTCAGTTGCATGGGATTGCTGCCGTCCGCATTGGCTTGCCAAAGAACGCCTTCAGGATAGGAGACATAGGCCACTGACTTGCCGTCGCTCGAAAAGGAGACGAATTCCACCGAGATGCCGGCGAGAAAGGGCTGAAACTGTGTAGATCTTGCGTCGAGACGGACAAGCTCACCACGCTTCGTGCGACCCGATGCGAAGATTTTTTTCCCGTCCTGGCTGGGCATGGGCCGGTCCCAGACGGTGGGTCCAAATGTCAGCGCAACGGGCTGTCCGGCATGACCGCCCGGTGCCTGCCGCTCATCAAGAAGCCAGATCTGGCCGTCGGCAACAAAGAAGAATGATCCTTGAGGGGTCCATTTCCCGCAACATTGAGTAGGCGATTTGCCCCATCCGGGCAGAAGTGGGTGGAGGTTCGCACCGTCCGTTGAAATCTCCCACAGGAGTCCATCGCTGGAAAACCGGATCGCGCTCCCATCCGGCGACCAGGCCAAAGACTTGAGATAACCTCCCACAGATGCGATGCGGCGCGTTTCGGTCCCATCGCGCCGCACGACGCAAATCTCGCCGTTCGCCGTGCCATAAGCGATCTTCTCCCCGTCTGGAGACCACGTTGAAGAGATCCCATTTCCGAGGCGGCGAGGAGCGCCTCCCAGCACAGGCAAAGTCCAAAGCGAATCAGCGGGCCCCTTGCCGATTCCCTCGGAGGTAAACAGCAGGGTGGATCCATCCGGCGAAGCTTCCCCGATCCGTGGATGCTCTAATCCCACGTGGAGGGGCGAAAGAGCGCCGCCCGAGATCGAAATCTCCGCGATGTCGCCCGTGTCTTCCAATTGGAAGTAGATCCTGCTTTGGTCATTTCCACCGATGGATTTGGGGTGGCCGTCATGAGTGATCTTCGTGTACGCGGAAATGCGCAAGAGCGGCGGCGTTGGGTGGAATCTTCTCCAGCCAAGGACTAAACCCACCGCCAGCACTGCCATTCCAACCGAGACAACGGCCCAAATCCAGCGCCGGGAATGTAGGTCGGTGGAGCGCAGTACCGCCGGCCGTGGCGCATCCTCTTCCTCCTCTGCCTCGATCACCATCCGAGTGACGGATTGCACGGCGCTCATCCTCAATTCGCCCGAGCGTGGCTGCTCTGCGTGCGACGGAAGAGGTTCGAGTGCGGCTGTGAACTGATAGCCCTTGCCGGGTACCGTCACGATGATCCGCTCTCCCTGGCCGTTCTCCGCGAGGGCCTTCCGCAATAGAAAAATATGCTGCGTGAGATTGCTCTCCTCGACAAACGAGTCCGGCCATAGGGCAGCCATCAACTCGTCTTTGGCGACCACTTGATGGGGATGCTGCGCCATGTAGAGCAGTAGGTCAAAGGTCTTGGATCGCAGAGCTACAGCCTGACCGTTCCACAGGAGGGAACGCGTGGCGGGGCGTAATTCAAAACCTTCGAATCGGATCAAGCCTAATTCCCTCAATGCGTTCCGCGACGTGAGAAAAATTGAGAACCGTTGAGAGCCGGATTGAGGACATCCCGCCTGAAGATTTGCGAGAACTTTGCACAGAGCGGAAGAAGTCCCCGGGCCCGGAGTTTCTGAGATACGGGATCGCTGCCTAAGAGTACCAAGCCCGCGGAGTTGCGACAACCGACGACCGACGGACAAAGGCGAGCGGAGGTGCCTTGAAAAAGAGGCGAAGAATTGAAGTTCTTATTGAGCGTCGCGAGCTATCGATTTTCGGCGCGTCCTCGTTTGCCGGCGAGGCGAAAATTGGCGGCACAGCAGAGGGCCGTGGGGCATCGGGGAGCGGGGAGGACAAGCCCGCAATCTGCCCGACTTGCGGGTCGACGGAGATGCTGCGCTTGAGTGAGGCCATGACATTGATGGCATTCGATCCGGTTTCGCCCGGTTCGAGCGCGGAGCGAAGCAACGTGCATTGCACGTTTTCGGCCTCGGATGAGTGTTGGGTCTGCAAGCCCTCGCTTCACCTGAGCTAAGAGATTTGTTGGCCTGACCATAGCTGGAAGGTTCCGGCCGAATGGCAGGGAAGAGCCAGCCCTATTCACGCTTGCGACGAGGAGAATTCGATGTTTTCAAAATCTCTATGGCGTTCCACAGTATTGACAGCTCTTGTCATACCCATGGCCGGCGTGATCACGAGTTCGGCGCAGTCTCCGGCGGAAACCGCGGCGCAGCGTAGCAGGATTGCGGACAGCTACGGTCGATTACCGCTCAGTTTCGAGGTCAATCGAGGACAAACAGATAAGCAAGTCAAATTCCTGGCGCGCGGCAGCGGCTATGGGGTGTTTCTCACCAGGCAAGAGGCGGTTCTGGCACTTCACGCCTCTCCTGCGGGCGATTCCGCAACATTAAGCGACCGCCTGCATCGGTCCTCATCACGAAAAACCGACGTGCTGAAGATGCAGCTGGTCGGGGCAAATCCATCGGTTGAGCCGCAAGGCGCCGACCCGTTGTCCGGGACGGTCAACTACTTCCGCGGCAACGACCCATCGCACTGGCAGTCTGGGGTCCCGACCTTTGCGAAGGTTGAGTTCGGAGGTGTTTATCCGGGCGTCGATCTTGTGTACTACGGCAATCAGGGTCAGCTTGAATACGATTTTGCCGTCGCACCAAACGCCGACCCTAAAACCATTCGCCTGCATTTTGCCGGAGCGCGCAAGCTTGAGCTGGCGCCAACGGGCGATCTTACGGTGCGGGCAAAGAATGGCCGAATCGTCTTTCACAAGCCCAGTGCCTACCAGGAAGAAAATGGCCGGCGGCGACCTATCGAGAGCCGGTTTACGCTGCTGGCGGACAACTCAGTCGGCTTCGCTATGGGTTACTACGACCATGACCGGCCGCTGGTCATCGATCCGGTCCTGGTCTATTCAACCTATCTGGGGGGGACCAGGCAAGATGAAGCAGACGCCATTGCGCTGGACGGCTCGGGGTTTGCCTTTATCGCGGGTATCACGGAATCGCCCGACTTCCCTGCAATTTCCGGAGTTTTCCAGACCACCCACGCCCCGGGTCACAACGACATCCCTTTTGTCACCAAGCTGAATCAGACCGGCACGGCGCTGGTGTATTCCACCTATCTTGGCGGGAGCGGCACAGACACTACCTACGCATTGGCAGTGGATGCCTTAGGCAATGCATACGTCGCAGGTTTAGCCGAATCGCTCGACTTTCCAGTGACACCCGGAGCCTTCCAGACCACCAATGTTGGAGAGCGTGCGTTTGTTACCAAGCTGAATCCAACCGGTACGGCGCTTGTCTACTCCACCTATCTGGGCGGGAGTACTGCCGATCGGATCAATGGGATCGCGGTGGACGCTGAGGGAAACGCGTATGTGACCGGCTTGACCGCTTCCTTTAACTTTCCAACTACGTCCGGAGCATTCCAGAGCTCGAATAACGCACTCCATACGGTCTTCGTGACCAAGTTGCATGCAGATGGAGCCTCGCTGGACTATTCCACTTACCTGGGTGGAACAAAGCTGGAAGAGGCGAAGGGGATTGTCATAAACGCGCAGGGGAATGCGTATGTCGCGGGCCTTACTGCCTCAAACGATTTCCCAGTGACCAGTGGAGCCTACCAGACCAATTTGAACGCTCCCTCCAGCTCGAACGCATTTGTTACCGAGTTGAACCCTGAAGGCAGTGCTCTGGTTTACTCCACCTATCTGGGCGGCAGCGTGCAGGACGAGGCATTCGCGATTGCGCTCGATAGCTCGGGTAACGTCTGGGTTACGGGCTACTCCGCGTCCTTGGATTTCCCCGTAACTTCGGGAGCCTTCCAGTCCACGCCCGGAGCCGTCTTCGCTTCCAAACTGAATGCTGACGGAACAGCTTTGTCTTACTCCACCTTCCTGGGTGCGCAAGAAGGCACCGGAGGAAAAGGCATCGCCGTCGATCAATTCGGAGACATCCATATCGCCGGCACAACCGGAGCCAATTTCCCAGTGACACCGGGAGCCTTCCAGACGACCCTGGGTTCGGCCGCGTCATCAGGGTTTGTGACGCGGCTGAATGCAGCGGGAACCGCGCTTGTCACTTCAACCTATCTCGGAGGATCGAACGGGGCGTTCGTGAACGGGCTTGCGGTCGACGGCGGAGCAAACGCGTATGTGGCTGGATCCACTTACTCCACCGACTTCCCCACCAGCACAGGCGCCTTCCAGACGACAAATAAAACGAGCGGCTCCGGAACAGCATTCGTGACCAAGCTGAACACGGATGCAATCACCACAACCGGCACCACCACGACACTCACATCCAACGCGAATCCAGCGACGTTGGGCCAAAACGTGATCTTCGACGCCGGAGTAAATGCGAATTCGGACAGCACGACGCCGACGGGCAATGTGGTTTTCAACATTGACGGAACGGACGCCGTCACAGTTGCCCTGAACGCGGGCGATGCGACCTATCAGACCGCAACGCTTACGGCCGGCAGCCACGTTGTCATTGCGACTTACCAGGGCGACTCCGGTTTCGGTTCGAGCAGCTCTCAACTCACTGAGACTATCCAGACGCCGCAAACCGCAACGCCAGCATTCTCCCCAACACCAGGTACGTATACAGCCGCTCAAAGCATTACCATCAGCGATTCGACAGTTGGCGCGAGCATTTACTACACCATCAACGGCGCCACGCCAACCACCGGTTCCACCAAATACACAAGCCCAATCACGGTATCCGCCACCGAAACCATCAAGGCCATTGCAGCCGCCACGGGTTATACCGACAGCGCGGTTGCATCTGCAACGTACACCATCCAGACAGAGGCGGTGGCGGCCTTCAGCCCGGCCTCGTTGGACTTTGGCAATCAGACGAGCGGCACTGTGAGCACGGCAAAGACGGTGACGCTGATGAACACTGGCAACGCCACGCTGACCATAACCGGTTTTCCCGTCTCCGGATCGGCATACTTCAGCGAAACCAACACCTGCGGAAGCTCGCTGGCCGTCGGCGCAAGTTGCACAGTTGCCGTCATCTTTGGGCCGCAAGCGCTTGGCGCACAATCCGCGACACTCTCGCTCACCAGCAACACCAGCGGCGCTGCTCCTACGGTCGCTCTTACCGGCACTGGCACTGCGCCTCTGGCGCCCTCGGTAGTGCTCACGCCGGCTTCACTGGCTTTCGGCAACCAGACACAGGGAACCAGCAGTGCGGCACAGGCGATTGCGCTCAAAAATACCGGGACAGCGGCGCTGACCGGCATCGCCATATCATTGTCCACCAACTATTCGTCGACTACCACCTGCGGCAGCTCTCTTGATGCGGGCGCAAGCTGTACGGTCAGCGTGACCTTTTCTCCGACGATTACAGGATCGCTGCCCGGTACCGTAGTCATCAGCGACAACGCCGCCAACTCTCCTCAATCCGTAGCCCTTTCCGGGACAGGAGTAGCCGTGGTACAGGGCGAATTCACGATCGCCGCGGCGCCTTCGTCGGCCACGGTCACCGGCGGTGGGTCAGCCCAATTCCACCTGACATTGGGAACATCGGGAGGACCGTATAACAATGCGATCACACTAGCGGCTTCAGGCCTGCCCAGCGGGGCCACGGCCAGCTTCTCTCCGGCCACGGTGACTCCAGGCAGCGGCAGCGCGGGTTCCGACCTGACCATCCAAACGACCGGCGCGAATGCGGCAAATCGCAGTCCGAAGCTCCTATGGCCGATGGGTTCGCCTGTTCTGGCTTTGTTCCTCTTCGCTATCCCAAGGCGCCTGCGAAAGCAATGGTCAAGGCGAGCATCACTCGCATTGCTGGCCCTGGCTTCGCTGGGTGCGGCTGCAGTCGTGACGGGTTGCGGCGGAGGGTTCGCTCTACCGCATACCAGCGTCACCTCCAGCGTTACCGTCACCGCCACAAGCGGCACTGACGTACACACCACTACTGTCCTGTTGACGGTGAATTAAGGAAGAATGCCGATGAGAACACGATTTGCATTTCTGTTAACCATCGCCGCAGTCTCCATCACTGCGGGAGCACAGACCACCGCGGCTCATCCCGCAGGCCAGGGACCGGAATTGGGACTGCAGTATTCATATCTCCGATCGAACGCGCCCGTAGGCCAGTGCGGCTGCTTCTCGCCGCAAGGAGGCAGCGCCTCTGTAGCCGTACCCCTGCATGGTGGTCACTTCTTCATCGCAGGAGACGTGACCGTTGGCCACGCCAACAAGATAAGCCCGAGTGGTTACGACTTGACGCTTAGCGCATTCACAGCCGGCGTGCGCTATAAGCCCGGTTTCTCGTTCGGGCCGCTCGAACCCTTCGCTCAAGTGCTCGCGGGGGGTGCTCATGCCGGCGGCACTCTGGTGGCCGGCAATACTCCCGCTGCAAAGGACTCGTCCGTGGTCTTTGCGTCAAACGTGGGCGGCGGACTAGACCTGGCACTGAACCCCGGGAGCCATTTTTCCTTGCGTCTGGTCGAAGCCAATTACCTCGTCACGCTCTTTCACAACGGACAGAACGATCATCAGAACATGTTGCGTCTCAGCACCGGCGTCGTCATTCACTTTGGCCGGCGCTGACGATCGTCGAGGCCGAGATTGACTTTTCCAAAAAATAAATCGGGCCCGCAACCCAGCTCATTCTTCATCAAAATGGCCAGGACATCACGGGAAAGCGGCTGAGCGATGGCGAAACGAAAGGTTCACCGTCCAGACTGGCAAGCCCAATTACGACCTGATGAGCCCCGGACTCGCCGACTGGATCGCCGCGTGCCCTTCCTCTACTCCAAGTTTCGGATCCCCCATGGTGCTTTCCGCGGCGAAGATCCAGCAGCTGGTGAGCGACGAGCCGAGACCACCGAGGTCACTCCTTTATGCTGATTGCATGATCTGTTCAGGGCGAGGGGCTGCTGGCCCAGGGAGTGATAACGATGCCTGACTTTGTCCGCTTATGTTCGCAATCCGAATTGCCTGGCACGGGCGAGGTTCGCGAGTTCACCGCGGGAGGGCGCGCCTTTTGTGTGGCTAATCTGAATGGAGCGATCAGCGTGCTGGATGGGGTTTGCCCACACGAGGGAGGACCGCTGGGAGAAGGGAGCATCGAAGAGGGCCGCGTGGTGTGCCCATGGCACGGTTACGCCTTCGACTTGCGGTCCGGAGTGTCGGAACTGGATTCAGAATTGAAGGCAGACGTGTTGGCGGCCACAGTCGTGGAGGGCGAGCTGCGCGTGAAGGTATAGTGCGTCGCGGTAGTTCCATCGAAGTCATGGACAGCGAGTGAGGATAAGCGCGCGACAGACAAGACTAAAGTCGATCGCGGAGAGCCCTTCACTTTCTGCCTGCGCCGCTCACGAATACCAATTCCGAACTGAGCGGCTGTGCAAGCCGAATAATCAAACCTGAGGTCATCAACTGGTTGCCAGCCAACTCTGTATCAGCCGAACTATGGTCTTGAAACTGCAGGGAGTATCTACGGGCCGGATCAAGGCCTTTCAGAACAAACCGGTGTGATGCTTCACCGGAATCGGCACCGCGGAAAGCATAAACGACACCTTGACCGCGGACAGGATCCCAGTACTCCATCCCGTCCCAATGCACGCCATCGGGGCGAGCCGAGATGTGATAGAGGCGCGCATCGCGGATAAGCGGCCTCAGTTTCTCCTTGTAGAGAGCGATTGCCGTGCGCGCCATCTCATGCTGCTCCGCGGACCAGGACGTGGTATCGAGCATCAGGGTGACCCATCCCATCATTCCGCTGCGCAGCATGTAGAGGAAATTCTCCGAACGGGGTGTCGGCCACTTCTCCACATAGCTCTCCAGCATTGCAGAGGGCAGCAGATAACTGGTATCGAAAAAGGCGCGGCGGTTCGATAGCGGGTCATAGGCATCCGTAATGGAAAAGTAGTCTCCATGCGCGGCTGACCCGAAGTCGACCATTCGCCCGCCGTCGTTGCAAATTTCAAACAGCAAGCCCGGGTGTTGCTGCCGAGTCTGCTGATAAATGGCGTAGTATGCGCGCACAGCGTGATAACTAACGTCCGTCGAATTCGCGTCCAGTACAAAATCAAAGCCGGAATCGTGAGTTACTTTCATGGTGCTACGGTTGGGAGGTGCGTGAGGATGATCGTTGCGTGAACAGCCCTGGGCAACCAGATACCCATCGTGTTCGAGCATATCGAGGTGGTAATCTTCGACGATGCGGTTGACCTCCCTGGAGAAGTACTCTTCCGCAGCTGGAACGCCTAAGTCCACAGTCTGGCCTTTGAACTCCTCCGGCTTCCACGCCGGTCCTACGTCGGCTACCAACCAGTCCCGTACCTTCGGATCACGTGCATTCAGCGCGCCGGGCTCCGTGTCGATTCCTGCTTGCGTCCAATCAGTCCAGATCCCGAATCGCAGACCATTGCGATGCGCCTCGTCCGCAATTGCCGCCAGCCCATGCGGGAACTTCTTCGGGTCGGAGTACCAATCGCCGACTCCGCGAAACCAGCCGGCATCGACGTGAAACATCTCCACGCCGAGTTCCTTCGAATCGGAGATCATCCGCAGCGCAAGCTTTTCATCCACCTGCATTCCGCTGCCCCAGCTGTTGTTCACGACGAGCGGGAATTGTGGATCTTTCCATGTAAGTGGATTGCCGAGCACGGCTCTTACCCACGCGCGAAGCTGATTTCCTGCGTCGTCAGGGCCGCCGGCAAATGCACCAAGGAAGACTATCGGAGTAACGAATTTGCCGCCGGCCTCGATTTGTGTTCGAAAGGGCCCGGGATCGGGATTAAGGCCGAGGGCGGTCGCCAGGTTATTACCGCTGCGCTTGAGTGTGATGCGTGTCCTTCCGCTGAATTCGATCCCAGCGTACCAGCCAGTCGTATGCGGCTTCCCCGTGAAAACAACCTCAGCGGGGATAATCTCACGACGTTCGCCTTTGGCCGGATGCGCATACGTCGACGAGGTGCCAGCCCAACTGTAGTTGTCAGTAACGTCGTCAAAATGCGTGCCCTGCGCAGAAGGTGCGTCGGCACCTTTCTCAACATAGAAGTTATGCAGTTCGAGAGTCTCCGGCACTCGCCATCTCAGTCGCAATGAGTCAACCAGAGGAAGCCAGATGTCCTCCCCGCTCAGGTTCTCGATTGCGATGCGGTGTTCAAGGGGGCCAAATGCTGCCTGCGCACGCCACTCCCATTCCAGCCGCAAATGAGGCTTCGTGCATTCGTAGATAAACACAACATGATGTGCATCGGCTTTATTGGCCGCGATTACATTCGTCCATGTCACTGGAATTGTCGCGCCGCCGATTTCGACGCTGGATGGCAAGACTTCAATCGATTGATTCGTCCAAGTCTTACCCAGTGGGCCAAAGAGTCGATCGACCCTCGGCGCAGAAGGCTCCGCATCCAATTCAGCACGCACATCGGACGTAGCTAAAGTTGCGACAACGTCTCTTCCCTCTGCGCGCGAAATTAGTGAGGCCGTAGCGAACACAATTACCGTCAGCTTCAGCAATGAATAGCGATAGCGATGAAGCAACATGCTGTTTGTGGCGACTCGCATGGTGTGGAGTTGTCCTGATCAACCAAATTCAACGAGAGCGGGGCATGCGCGAGCACTCTGTTGCCAATTTCGAGTCTAGCCTTTCATCAAATTGGTCTGACGGACCGTACTTGAAAGCTTTCGTTTTACGAAGGCATGTATTCATGCGCCGGATGGGATTCCTGGAACGACCCGCGTAGGAACAACCGCATACCGGACACTGATAATAGCAGGGCGCGCGCCCGTTCTGCGACGTTTGATGAGGAATTCGGACAATGTGAACGTCCCGAACACACGGAAGGCAAACTGCGCGCCCACCGTCTGGGAATCCCCTATGCAACTCTCGAGAGCGCAGGATCTGTGATAGAGATAACCACTTAGTTATCAATCAGCTATGCTGCGTAAGCACAGCCGCTCGATTGCGGATCCAATCGACTACGGGCAGCAGCAGGATTCTATCCTCAGCGGGCATATACAGCCTTGGCCAGTGACAGCCGCGACCCGAACCGCGAATGGAACTCCAGTCACGAAGCGCCGACGCCGGACGCCTACGGAGGAGAAAGCCTCTGAGAATCTTCTTGACACTTCAAGATGAAACGTTTCATACTCCGCGAGTTCGAAAATCCCCCTTTCGGAAGGTCACATGAAAAACCACGCTCGCCGCTGCTCTCGCATCCCCCCATTGGCCGGATTGTTGCCCGTGGGGATTTTCCTTCTGATGCCGATCGCACCGATGCTCGCTTGTGCGCAAGCCGACACACCGTCTGTCGATGTACCTTCATCAATTAACGTCACCACCAACTCGACCACAACCATCAGCGGGCTGAGCATCGTTGACCCCTGGGCGCAAAACGCTCCGGGAAGCATGGTGGTGAACCTGTCCGTATCGACCGGGACTCTGGTGCTCACCGGCGCTTCGGGTTCGGGAACAGCGTCGCTGAGTTACACCGGCACGCTGAATCAGATCAATTCGGCGTTGGGCACGCTGGCCTACAAATCCACTGCAAACACTGGAAGCGCTACGTTCACGATCAATCCATGGAATCAGGCAGGGAATAACTCGACCGCCACAACCACGATCAACATCGCCGTGGGAGGTCCCGACACGCCCTCGGTGACGGTGCCTTCCACAATCAACGTCACGGCGAACTCAACCACGACCATCAGTGGGCTGAGCATCGTCGATCCATGGGCGCAAAATAATCCCGGCAACATGACCGTGAATCTGTCTGTAACGGCCGGGACACTCACGCTGAGCGGAGCCTCTGGAACGGGAACAGCTTCGCTGAGCTACTCCGGCACGTTGAATCAGATCAATTCGGCTCTTCTCAGGCTGGCCTATAACTCGCCGGCGAGCACGGGCACGGCGACCTTCACCGTCAACCCATGGAATCAGGCAGGCAATAACTCGACCGCGACGGCCACCATCGATATAGGGACGGGCTCTGGCGGCGGAGACCCCAGCGGCACCCAGGCCTATCGCGTCGCGGATATGATGGAACGCTTTGGCGTGAATACTTTTGCCATGAATGCCGGCGGTCCTAATCCTGAGTACAGCGCGGGCGACTATTCTCCCGATGATGTAACCGCCGCGCTTAACTGGCTTACGGATGGCTCGGGCTTGACGATGTACGATCGCGAATACCATTGGGACGGGTACGGCAGCGACCCGACCTACATTACCAACCTGCAGAGCACATGGTGTCCTCAGGTGAATTCGGGCACCGGAGCGCAGTTCACGATGGCGCCGGCTTCAGGTGCGCCGGCTTCGGCTTCTGTCGACGGTATTTTGCAATTGGCTCAGCAATCGGCGAGCAGCAACGGATGGATGAAGTGGGTGGAGGGCATGAACGAGCCCAACCAAAACAATGTTGCGGCCAGTGACGCTCTGGCGGCACAAGAGCAGCTCTTTGCCGGCGCACCGTCTGGAATTGGCGTCGTTCTGCCGTCGATTACGTTCGGGCTGCCGTATCCCGAACAATACACCACCAGCAGCTTTCCGACTCTGGCGAACTATATTGCGCCGAACACCATTGCACCGTACGGCACGATTGCCAATCTCCATGTTTACCCGAGCACGGAGATGGACATCGACGATGGCTCAAATCGCAAGGGCGAGCTGGGCGACATAGCGACCGGGTTCAACACCGAATGGCCCGGCTATCCGCAACTCATCACCGAGTGGCACCCGACGCTTTACAACAGCGAGGGTCACAACCTGGACCCAACCTATGACGCGTACTACGCACCTATGTTCATTCTGTCCGGGTTTACTCACTACAACTTTCTGGGTTATATCTGGTTTTCGCTTTTCGACTACAGTTCGTCGATGCAGGCGGGGCTGTTTGTCTCCGACTCCAGTAACCCCAAGCCGGTGGCCAATACGATCCGCGCCATGTACGGGCTAACGGGTGATCAGGGTTCGACCAAGCACACCTTTAGCCCGAGTAAGGTCAACTACAGCATCAGCGGCCTTCCTTCCCCTGTGAATGGCGCCAGCCCGTACACCGGGGGGCAATCCGCTCTCTTTCAGAATTCCGCCGGGACGTACTTTCTGTACGTATGGAATGGACAGGACAATCCAGGCGGTACTGCCACGCCTGTGACTATCCAGTTCAACAGCCACGCGATGACTTCGGTGTCGGAATATAACATCAGCTCGACATCGCCGCAGACCGTGCTGCAATCGTGGTCAAGTGCAAGCTCGATCACCATTCAGCTCGATGCGTCGGTTCGGCTCTTTGTTATTCACTACTAAGAGAACAACCATTTGTGCAGCGGGGTGACCACCGACGTTATTGCCATCAAGTTGCGTATGAAGAATGTGGCTCGGGGCTCCAAGCGGAAGCCCCCGAGCCACACGCGTTCCAACATCGACGGGGCGAGAATGCGCGGCTTAGATTCCGGTGAAGTGAACCCTTTCTAACATTCCGAGGTGCGATTGTGACCCGCATGTATTTCGCTTCTCTGTTCCTTACATTCTGCCTGGCGGCCGGGATGCCGGTGCGCGCCGCCAACAACTCTTCTTTCGCACTGCGGGATGGAGACCGCGTGATGTTTTATGGGGACAGCATCACCGCACAGCGTTTCTACACACGATTTGCCGAGGACTTCGTTGTCTCCCGTTATCCCAAGCTCCGTATCAGCTTTTTCAATGCCGGGGTGAGCGGAGACACGGTTGAGGGTGGGCATGCCGGCGACATGGAAACTCGCGTGACGAGAGACGTGGCGCCGATGCACCCCAGCGTAGTGACCATCATGTTGGGCATGAACGACGGACACTACACCACTGAAGATGAGAAGAACTTCAGAGACTACGCGGTGGGGTACCGCAAGCTGATTGCAACCCTGCGGGCGGAGGTGCCGGGAGTTCGGCTGCTCCTGATTTGTCCATCCCCTTATGACGAGGTTGCCCATCCGCCCGCCATCGAGGGATACAACTCGGTGATGATCCGGTACGGAGAGTTTGTGGCGGAGTTGGGCAAAGAAGAAAAGATTCCGGTGGTCGATTTCAATCACCCCATGGCAAGTGCAGTCGCGCGGGGGATGCAGATCGATCGGGTCGTTGCCGGTTCACTTCTGCCGGACCGAATTCACCCGTCGCCGGCGGGCCATTGGATTCTGGCAGCGGCGCTGACCAAGGGGTGGAATCTAGATCCTGTGGTGAGCAGCGCAAGCATTGACGCGACAACAGGAGCGGTGGGCGACCAGCACAACACGGCGATCAGCGATGTACATACCACGCCTGAGAAGGTCTCATGGACGGAGCTCGATCAGGATCTTCCGCTGCCACTGGAACTGAACGATCCCGTCGCGCACTTCCTGTTTGAGGCATCCGATTTGGCGGCCATGAACCGACAGATGCTGCGCGTCTCAGACTTGACGGGATCGACATACAGTCTGTCGATCGACGGCAAGAAGATTGGCGTGTTTTCGCGCGAGGAACTCAATGCCGGAGTGAATCTGGCGCTCTATTCGACTCCGATGGAGGAGCAGGCAAAGTCGATTGACTGGACGTCAGACGATCGGTCGCGGATTAGCGGCGCGCGTTTTTCGCTGCTGACAGAGAAGGAAGACGATCCGACGCGGCAGCAAGCGATCGAAGCGCTGGACCGACTGGATCGCAACATGATTGATGATGAGTACAAAAGCGCGCAACCCAAGCCGCATGTCTTTGAGCTTGTCAGGGTTGGTGAACAATGAGGCCGCATAGGTTGAGTCGCTGGACGCTCGTGTGCGCGTGCGTGGGTGCGTTGGCGATACCTCGAATGTATGCGGCGAGTAACTCGATCGAGACCGCCAGCCCGGACGGACGGATCGTGCTCGTGTTGTCGATCGAGCGAGGCCGATTGACATACGAGGTGGCGAGAAACGGATCCGCAATGCTGGAGAAGGCTGCGATGGGCATCCGCACGGACGGCCAGACAGCAATAGAGGCGGCGCACTTTAGCAGCGTGCGGCGATATCGCATCGACGATTCGTATCCCTGGTACGGCGTTCACTCCGTAGCTGAGGAACACGGTGTGGGAACAGAAACTGAGCTTGTTGGCGCGGACGGCGCCGTTCTATTCACCGTTGAGGCGCGCGCCTACGACAACGGAGTGGCGCTGCGCATGACGCTGCCGGGCAAGGCCGGGCGAGTGCCGATTGAGACAGTTGCATTTCGGCCACCCGCCGAGAGCGGAGTGTGGTCGTTTGATCCAACAGAGCGGCAGTATGAAGGCGTGTACGAGAAGAGTGACCCGGCAGGACTGCCGGCCGGCCGGTTTATGGCGCCGCCCGTGGTGATCGAGCTTCCCGGAGACTCAGCCTATCTGGCGATTACAGAGGGCCGGCTGGAAAACTATCCGGGGATGGTGCTGCAGTCGGACGGCAAGGGAGCGTTCTTTGTGCGTCCCGGCAACGACGTTCCGGCGGACAAGGCGCTGGTGTACTTCGACGGGGAAGCTTATGCGAGACGGATCGCCGTTCCCTCGGCGATGTCGGGGCCGATTGTGACACCATGGCGGATCGTGATGATCGGTTCGACGCTGAATGACCTGGTGAACAACGACATAGTCAGCGATGTTTCCGACGTACCGGACGCGAAGCTTTTTCCGCGAGGGCTGCATACGTCGTGGATCAAGCCGGGCCGCGCGGTGTGGAACTACTATCTGGACGGAGGGTCGCCGACACTCGAAGGGGCACGCGAGGCTTCGCGCATGGCGGCCGAACTGGGCTTCGAATATCAGGTGATCGAGGGTCAATGGCGCCGGTGGAGCGAAGCCGATCTCAAGAGCCTGGTGGACTACTCGCGACAACGGGGTGTGGGCATATGGTTATGGAAAAACCGTAAGGACCTTGGCACGCGAGAGCAGAGAGACGCTTTCTTCGAGCTCTGCAACCGGGTGGGCGTGATGGGAGTCAAGATCGATTTTTTCGACTCGGAAGCCAGGGAAGTGATCGATCTCTACCAGTCGATACTGAAGGAAGCCGCGGAGCATCGTCTGCTGGTGAACTTTCACGGCGCCAATAAGCCCACGGGCGAACAGCGGACGTGGCCGAATGAGTTGACGCGGGAGGCTGTGGAGGGAATGGAGTATTGCTGCATCAAGGATCTACCCGATGCGCCGCGCGCGCGCCACGCGGTGACGCTTCCC
Organism: Occallatibacter sp.; assembly: GCA_035552475.1. Lineage (GTDB taxonomy): Bacteria > Acidobacteriota > Terriglobia > Terriglobales > Acidobacteriaceae > Telmatobacter. The sequence continues at coordinate 48,938 of DASZLE010000016.1, read as the reverse complement.
TTTACGCGGTTCCTGGCCGGCCCGGGGGATTACACACCGGTCCTATTCGACAAGGGCCGCAATGGCACTACGTGGGCTAACCAGATTGCGTCTGCAGTGATTTTGACCTCGCCTCTTTTGACCTACGCGGCGAACCCCGAAAAACTGCTTTCCAATCCCGCCTTGAACCTCATCAAACAGATACCGGCAACGTGGGATGAGACCGTGGTTCTGCCGTCGTCCAGAATCGGCGAGGTGGCGGTGTTCGCGCGGCGCAGCGGCCAGACCTGGTTCCTGGCATGCATGAATGGAGATGCGTCCCGGTCGTTCGATATTCCGCTGAGTTTCCTGGGCAGCGGGCGCTGGATGGTGCAGGCGGTGAGCGACGTAAAAGGAAATGCGGAGGCCGTCAGCATAGGGGAGGCAAAGTACCAGCGCGGAGACACGATTCACTTGGAGTTGAAGCCTGGCGGCGGGCAGGTGGCGGAGTTCACGCGGGAATAGAATCGAGTGCATGGCGTGGACATGCGAGCGCATGGAGGCAGCGGCGACGCGGCGAGCGGCCAGTTTCGCCGGTGCCGGTCCCGCGTTGGGGTTGCGCTGCGGGGTGCTGCTGGCCCTGCTGGCATTTCTGCCCGCTGGCCGCAACAGCGCGATTGTGGCACAGACGGTGGCCCAGGACCGTGCGGCGGGGCGCGATGGGGCGCAACCGACGCAAGGGGCTGCAAGCGACGCCCAGCTGGCAAACGCAAAGAAGCTCATCGCACAAGGCAAGCTGACTGAAACGGAAGCGGAGTTGCGCGCTTACCTCGCGGAGCACGATGACTCCGCTCCGGCTCACACCCTTCTGGGACTGGTGAAGTACCAACAGGACAACCCGGCCGAGTCTCTGGCGGAGTTTACGCGCTCCGCGCAACTGACCAAACCGCGGGCCAGTGAACTGGTGGTGGTGGGGCTGGATTACGTCAAGCTCGGCGACCTTGCCAATGCGGATAAGTGGATGACAGTGGCCGTGCAAATGGCGCCCACCAGCGCGGGTGCGTGGCGTTATCTTGGCGGCATCAAGTATTCGGAGAACCGCTTCTCGGAAGCGATCGAGGCGTATCAGAAATGCCTGCAGCTTCAGCCACAGGATGTGATGTCCGAGGACGGAATTGGGCGATCGTACGAGGGGCTGACCCGCGACGAGAACGCGGCAGCGGCATACCGTACAGCCCTTGGCTGGCAGGCTCAAGCCGCAGTAAAACATGCCCAGCCGCTTCTACATCTGGGCGCGCTGCTGAACCGCGAAGGGCAAGCCAAAGAAGCCATCCCCTACCTGGAAGCTGCAGAGGCTTTGACTCCCGACGATGAAGATGTTCATCGGCAACTGGGCCAAGGCTACACTCGGCTGAACCAACTGGGGAAGGCACAGGCGGAATTAGAGAAGGCAATTGCGCTTGCCCCGCGGGACTCGCACCTGCACTGGCTGCTGGCATCCGTGTTCCGCAAGGAAGGCATGACGGAAGATGCGGAGCGCGAAACAAGGATATTCTCCGAACTGGTGGGCGCGCATTCGAACGATAAAACTCCCTGAACCGTGCTGGACCCCGAAGCAGCATTCCTGAAACGTATCAGCCAGGCGTGAGATCGATGCGATAGCGTCTGTCGCGCTTCGGACTTTTGTTGAAATGTTTCAATGCGGACCGTTGGAAGCGGCGAAGGACAGCTCGTAAGATGAATCTTGGCTGATATTTACAAGCAGCACAATGGTGCTACAGAAAAATACTTGACAATTGAAAGAAGACGGGCCTATTCTTCGACGCGTATAACAACCTGAAAGAAATTGAAAGCATTCATGACAGTTCTAGTGAGGTAAAACCCATTGGTTGCCGACGCACGGTGAGGTAGAGACTCTGCGATCGGCATGAAAGCTTTCAACGCAAGACAAGAACCGTAATAAATCCAACAGGAACGCTATTCTCGTGCAGACCCTGGTTATGCTCTTCCCTCCAGTGCCCCTGCCGCGGATCAACATTAACGGGAAACTTTAGGGCAAACCAGACAGAGTGCGTCTTCTCCCGGATGAATAGAGGCCGCCGCTCCCTGACGATTGCGTCGACTTATGTGTTGACGCGTCGGGATACTCTCACCCTGGCTTTGCATTGGAGGCGCAATGAAACAACAGAGACAGAATGAAGGGCGCGCCAACTGGGGACTGCTGGTGCTGGCGACGCTGATACTGATTTGGCCGATAGGCAGCCTGTGGGCCCAGGCGGACCGCGGGACCATCACAGGGACAATCACGGATGCATCGGGCGCAGTGGTGACGGATGTAAAAGTAACGGCGACCAACACAGGCACGAACGCGAAGTACTCGGCCGCGTCGAACGATCACGGGGAATACTCGGTCTTGAATCTCCCCATCGGGACGTACACGGTCTCGTTTGACAAGTCGGGATTCGAAACGCTGGATCAGAACGGCGTGCAGATTCTGGCCAACCACACTTCGGATGTTGATGCTCATCTGACGGTGGGGTCGGTCGTGCAGTCGGTGCAGGTAACGTCCACGCCAATCCTGGAAGTGCAGCCGGAAGTCGGTGTCAACCTGACCCAGGAGGAAGTGAACACGCTGCCTCTAAGCATAGCGGGGGGCGGCCGCGACCAGTTGTCGTTTGCCTTTGCCATAACTCCCAATGTGGGCGGAGATAGCTGGTACTCCTCCGTCAACGGTTCGCAGCAGTACACCAAGAACGTGTTGATTGACGGCACATCGGTGGATGCGGGCGTGATGGGCGACCTGCTGGAGACCGGCCCCAGCATGGATGCGATTGAGCAGACTCAGGTGGACTCGACCGGCATTCGTGCGGAAGAAGCACACACCGGCGGTGGCGTATTCATGGTGGAGTTGAAGTCAGGCACCAACCAGTGGCATGGCAGCGCGTTCGGATTCGGCACCAACGAAGCGATGGATTCGAACAGCTGGCTGAACAACTGGTACCTGTCGCAGTGCTCCAGCGCCGGCTGTCCGGATGGAGGGCCGCGGAGCCAGTATGCGCGTCCCCGCGATCGTTACTGGGATTACGGATTCAGCGGCGGCGGCCCGATCTGGAAGAACCATACGTTCTTCTATGCCGCTTACGAAAAGTACTGGCAGAACGACTGGCGTGTGACGCCGAATGGCGCCACCGCTCCCACGGCGGACATGCTCACGGGCAATTTCAGTGAACTGCTGACGTACGCCGGCGCGGGCCAATGCCCTGCGGCTCCGTGCCCCATTATGAATACAACCACCAATACGCCTTATACCGATGCGGCCGGGAACACTATCTATTACGGATCGGTATTTCTTCCCAACGGCCAGGTAGCGCCAGGTAACGTGATTCCCTCGGGATTGTGGGGAGCCAGCGCCATCTCACAAAAGCTGCTGGGCATTTATAAGCAGTACTACACGCCCACTGGCACCAAGGTTGTTGGGAACATTCCTTCCATCAACAGCAACGATCCTCAGTTTCAGCAGGTTCAGTTCAGCATCAAGGTGGACCACAACATTTCCGCCAGGGACCGGATCAACGCATCGTATATCTACAACCACCGCCCTAAGACGGAAATTGAGTATCCGGGGTCTGTGTGGATTCCCAATTCACAGAACGGGGGCCCGCTGACGCCCAACAGCTCTCAACAACTGCATACAGACGCGTATCGCGTCGGCGAAACGCACATCATCTCGCCGAGCCTGCTCAACATTCTGAACTTCACTTTTAACCAGTTCCAGAACATCCAGGCCAGCGAAGCTCCGGCATCGGATTATGCGTCGACCTTGGGCCTGAGCAGCGCCTATACGGACAAGACGACCGACTTTCCGCAAATCAATTTCAACGGCTCTCCCAACGGTGTAGGCGAAGGCGTTGTCGGTTCCACGTATACCGGCGGGTATGTCGCGTACAACGGAATTGTGAACGAATCTCTGGACTGGACCAAGGGACGGCACGACTTAAAGTTCGGCGGCGAGATCCGTGCCATCGGTTTCAATCAGAATGGCGGCGAGCCGGGCGCCTACACGCTTAACTTCTCCAACAACACCTACGCACCGCTCGATCCCAACATTCAGCCCTATGTTGGGTTTGCGTTTGCGAACATGGGACTGGGACAAGTGCAAAGCGCTTCGCAGTCAGTGCCCTTCAGCCAGTACAGCCGGAGAAAAGAGTACGCTGTTTTCGGTCAGGACGACTACAAAGTAACCAACAAACTGACACTGAATCTCGACCTCCGCTGGGACATCACCATGCCGCAGCACGAACTGCACGGCTACTGGTCTAACTTCGACTTGAATGCCAACGATCCTAACTTCGGATCGCTCAAGGGCGCCTACACCTGGCTGGCACACCCCGGCGACACGTTTGAAACCGTTGGCGACTTCCACCAGTTCGGACCGCACATTGGTTTCTCCTACGCCATGACCAGCAAGTCCGTAGTCCGTGCGTCGTACGGAATCATGTATGCGCCGTTGGCCAACAATCAATTCAGCGCCATTCCTTATGGCTCGGCGGTTGGATTCCAGGGCGATAACCAGGTTACGGGAAACAGCGATCCAAGCGTCCCGGCATTCCAATGGGACGGCGGATACCCCGGAGTCACAACGGGAGGCACGGGGCCATTGCCCAATCAGGGCTATCTCTACGGCTCGCATGCCTATTTCGAGCCGAGAAGCCGCCAGTTGGGAATGATCAAGAACCTCGCCGCCGGCTTTGAGTATCAGTTGACGAGCGATATGCGAGTCGACCTGGACTACTCCGGAGCGTTTGGATCAAACCTTCACGATGGCTATGGCTCGCTGGTGAACACGACGCCGTTTGCCACCTACCAGCCGCTGCTGATGTCCGGCCATGTGAACGATGTGGTCAGCGATCAAGCTTCCGCGAGCGCGGCGGGGGTTCCTTATCCGTACGCGGGATGGTCGCAGGTGGCCTATGCGGCGCTCATGCCACATCCGCAGGTAGGCAACAACTATGGTCCGATCCAGGACGTGAATGCGCCCATCGGCCGCAGCGGCTACAACGCCATCACAGTCGAGGTGATCAAGCGCGAAAAGCACGGTCTGGCCTTGGACATGAATTACAACTGGTCGCGCAACACGGGCAATGTCTGTAACGGCTTCACAGAAACATACTCCTGGGGTGGCGGGTGCGACACCCAGGACCCCGAAACCTACAACACCACCAACTGGAAGCCGGCAACGACCGGCAGTGGAGTCAAGGGTTACGTCACCTATGACCTTCCCATCGGCCGTGGCGCGCGGTTCTTCGGCAACGACAACCGATATGTAGACGAGCTGATCGGAGGATGGGGAGTCGGTACCGTGTTGAGTTACTACAACGGCGGTCAGATCGGCTCCGTCTGGGCTACTTACTACTATCCCGGCTGGACCAACTTCGGGTGGGGTCCGTGGTCGAACGTGAAATCAGGCGCCAACTGGAAAAATACGTTCAAGAAGTACAATCCCGCATGGACGCCTGGCCTTGGTCCCGACCCTGACAGCCTGTTCGTGGATACGAGCAATTTTTCCAATCCAACCTTCGGACAGTTGGGCAACAGTCCCAAGTATCTGCCATGGAGAAGCTGGGCGGCGCCCTCAGAAAACGCCAGCCTGACCAAGAAGTTCCGCGTCGGGGCAGGAGAGCGGTACGCGGGGAGCATTCGCGCCGACTTCTTTGACCTGTTCAACCGGCACTACTGGAACTCGCCGAATACCAACTTGTCCGATCCGGCATTCGGCCATATTCAAGGGGTCTACGGAAACCGGGCTATGCAGATCGGAGCGCGGTTCCAGTTCTGATCCGTTGATTGCGGTACGGGTATGAACCATCAACCCCACTGAGGTCTCGAGCGGCGCGGAAGCCGCCGAGACCTCAGTGAAATACGCATCGCGCACCTTTCATTGCACTCTGTCTCTCTGAAATCGCGGTTGCGTATAAGATGCATTTGTAGGAATCTGTTCATATACTGAATTTGATTGGCCGTGATGGAGATCCAGGTGGTTGCGCTCTGTCGACTTGGGTTTCCCATGCGGTCAGAGGGCTCGCCAAGCCAGGTAACTTGCCGCATTCACATCAGGCGGCGTGGTGGCGCATCAGAGCCGAAAGGTTGGAAGGCGCCTTCTTCCCGGCCTGTCGATGGGGGACAACTTGGGTAAGACAAGCGGCCGCATCAACATGCACGACATTGCCAAGCGTGCCAAAGTCTCGATTGGCACGGTGTCGAATGTCGTCAACGGCACAGTGCCGGTGCGCGAGGCATCCCGACATCGCGTGCTGGAAGCTATCAAAGCACTGGGGTATCAGCGGAGCCAGTTGGCGCGCGGGTTGCGGCGCGATTACACCAATATGATCGGGATGATCATTCCCGACATTACGAACCCATTCTTTCCGGCGCTCGTCCGCGCCGCTGAAGATGTGGCATACAGGCACGGATACCGCCTGGTGCTCTGCAATAGCGACAACGATGCGCAGAAAGAGGCATCGTATTTAACCGAGTTGCAGTCTTATCTTCCGGCCGGATTGCTGCTGATTCCCGCCGTGGACAGCCGCTTGAGCGAGCAGCCCATGCGCAATGGCCGAATGACTCCGACGGTTTGCATTGACCGCAAGCCGGAAGGCTGGGAGTGCGACACCATCTACGCCGGCAACGAAAGCGGCGCCTATGCCGCCACGCTACACCTGATAGATCATGGTCACCGGCGCATTGCGGTGATTGGAGGACCTCCCCACCTGGCCAACGCGAGGCAGAGGCTTCGGGGTTTCCGGCGGGCTCTCAAAGACGCAGGCATCGCGATTCCTCCAGCATTTCTGGAAACGGGGCAGTTCGATCGCGCCAGTGGCCTTGAGGCCGGCCTTCGCCTCCTGCGTCCGGCGGGCACAAGGCCGACAGCCATTTTCGCCGCCAACGACATGATGGCTATGGGAGCACTTCTGGCTGTGCGAGAGCTGGGCCTGCGATGCCCGGAGGACGTCTCCATTGTGGGGTTCGACAACCTTGAAATCGTCGAGCTGCTGCAGCCTCCCCTGACGACCGTCCGGCAACCCGTCTACGTTCTCGGCGTGACCGCCGCGGAACGCCTGATTCAGCGGATAGATGGGTTAGCGGAGGGCCCGCAGGAAGTGGTACTAGAGACCGAACTGATGCGGCGCAGCTCCGTTATGCGCGTCCCTTCAGCAGCCAAGGAGGGAGCCCCGGCTGAGTTGTTGAGGACTCGCAAAAAGCTGCGTCCCGAGCCCTCGCAACGCCCCGCAGGGGGCCAGCCTTCTGCGAGCATGCCGCGCGCAGGCGCGGTCTGATTCAGCGAATCGTGTGAAGGTTGACAGAGAATGGGTAGCGATTTGTTGTAGTGTTGATTGAAAGCTTTCATATTGTCGGAGACCTGAGGCTTCGAAACATGGCTAACAAAAGCATTGTGGTGGTCGGCAGTTTGAACTTCGACCTTGTAGTCCAGGTGGAGAGGATTCCCCGCATTGGGGAGACCGTGCTTGGAACCCGATTCCAAACGCATCCCGGAGGCAAAGGTGCGAACCAGGCCGCGGAGATCGGCCGACTCGACCATCCCGTTCACTTGATTGGTCGAATTGGGTCTGACGCATTTGGAATGGAGTTGTTGCAAAGCCTCAAGCGCGTGGGGGTTGACATGGCCGCCGTTTCGGTCTCGCCGGGCGCCTCAGGAATTGCAATCATCGAGGTCCAGACGGGTGGAGACAACAGCATTGTGGTTGCTCCGGGAGCCAATGCCAACCTGAGCGGCGCAGACCTGGACGACAACTTTGCCTTGATTCGGAATGCAAGGCTCGTGCTTACGCAACTGGAGATTCCGATTTCCACGCTGGAACACCTTGCCCAGATGTGCGAGCGCGAAGGTGTGCCGCTGATTCTCGATCCGGCTCCGGCGTGTGCTCTGTCTTCGCAAGTTCTCAGCAGAGTGAGTTGGATAACGCCGAACGAAACCGAAGCTCTGCTCCTGACGGGAAATGCCCAAGTGCCGGCGACCGAGCCGGAGCTGAGGGAACTGGCGGAGCTTTTGATGGCGATGGGCCCGAGGAACGTGCTCTTGAAGCTTGGGGAGCGCGGGGCATATGTGGCCACTGAAGAAGGCTTGCGAGCCGCCATTCCGGCCTATCCAGTGAAGGCGGTGGATACAACGGCCGCCGGTGATGCCTTCAACGGAGCGTTTGCAGTGGCGTTGGCCAGAGGCAGCGGGGCGTTGGTGGCGGCGCGCTTCGCCACTGCCGCGGCGGCAATCTCCGTCACCCGTCATGGAGCGCTTCCATCCATGCCAACGACGGCTGAAGTGGAGGCGTTCATGGCTGCCCACGAGGAGGTGACTCTTTGAACACTGCCGCCGAAGAGTCTGCGCGCACCAACCGATGATTGTCCGCCTCCCTGCCGTTTTGCGAAGCATGCAAGTGCATATTTCGGCAACCTGTGGTCTGCTGCTGCTGGCTTCGGCTGTTGGCGCAATGCTGCATCCTGAACGCGGCAACTCGCAGGTTCCTAAGCCAGCAGACCGGGAGCTTGTGCCTGCCGGTTTTGACGACGTCACCGCCCGCGACGGCGTGTCGTTCCTCCATCAGGCTCCTCACGGCCCGCGAAAATATTTGCTTGAAACTATGGGATCCGGGGTTGCGCTTTTTGATTACGACAACGATGGCCGGTTAGACATATTCCTTGTGAATGGCGCGCCTTTCGGCGATTTCGTGCCCAAAGGGACAATCCCCCAAAAAACCGGTCCACAGTACTGGAACAGGCTCTACCATCAGAAGCCGGATGGGACATTTGAGGATCGGACTGTACAGGCCGGATTGCAGGGAGCGGGCTACGGCATGGGCGTAGCCGCAGGCGACTACGACAATGACGGCAACGAAGACCTGTATGTCACCGCATACGGCGGAAACAAGCTTTACCACAACAACGGCAACGGAACATTCACCGATGTAACCGCCAAGGCCGGCGTCGGCGGCAGCGGGTGGTCGACTTCCGCTGCGTGGGTGGATCTAGATAACGATGGTTATCTCGACCTGGTCGTCCTGCGCTATGTTCAGTGGGACTGGGACGATGTCTGGTGCGGCGAACATCGCGAAGGTCATCGCAACTATTGTCATCCCGATGCCTTTCCGCCTATCTCCATGCTCGCGTATCACAACAACGGCGATGGGACATTTACCGAGGAGGCGCACAAGTTCGGGCTCGACAAGCCGGGCAAAGCACTCGGGATCGCAATTGGCGATTACGACCGCGATGGGCACATCGACATTTTTGTGGCCAACGATTCCATGGTTGAATCTCTATTTCATAACAAAGGGAACGGGACGTTTGAAGAAGTGGGCCTGGAAGCGGGCGTAGCGGTGAATGGCGAGGGGCGCACATTTGCCGGTATGGGCGTCGACTTCTCCGATTACAACAACGATGGGTTTCCCGATATCGCCGTGGACGACCTTGCCAACCAGGAATACGCGATCTACCGCAACTCCGGCGATGGCACCTTCGAAGACGAGAGCCAGGCGACGGGATTGGGAAGACTGACTCTGCTCCACTCCGGGTGGGGCCTGCGCTTTGTGGACTACGACAACGACGGATGGAAAGACTTGCTGATCGCGCAGGGGCACGACCTCGACACCATCGAGACTTTGTTTCCCCAGTTGCGATACCGTGAGCCGATCATGCTGCTTCGCAACGTCGAGGGAAAGAGGTTTATCGACGTGGGGGCGGTCTCAGGCGAAGTGTTTCAACAGCAATGGGTGGGGCGGGGATTGGCCGTCGGCGATATCGACAACGACGGCCGCATCGACGCGGTGGTGACGGAAAACGGGGGCCATGCCCACATACTCATGAACCGGACCAAGACCGCAAACCACTGGATCGGCTTCAGACTGGTGGGGCACAAAAGCAATCGCGACGGGATTGGCGCGGTCATTCGAGTGGACACCCGGCATGGTTCGCAGTGGTATACCGTGACCACAGCTTCCAGTTACCTGTCGTCTGGAGACGTGCGCGCCCACTTCGGGCTTGGAACCGAAACCGAAGTTCAGCGCGTGGAAGTGCGCTGGCCCAGCGGAATCATCCAGAGGATAGGAACTCTGCAAGGCGATCACAATGTGACTCTCGATGAGCCCCCGGTCAGTTCCGTAGTGGAAAAATGATCAAGAGGTGCTGGTGCGGGATCACAAACGCATTTGTCGCAATCACTTCTAATGACATTCCTAGCTTTTTCCGTTCGATCTTCGAGCGAGGGTTAGCTACTGAGATAACCGCGCAATCCTCTGCCATGACGGCAGCGAGTCCATATCAAGGTTCTTTGAGGAAAGAGCAGTCCACTCCATATCACTTGTCCTCAGGCTTGGGCCTCTGCCTCAACCTCTTTGGCGAGTGAATTTGCAAGCGCCTTTATCGCGCGGAGATCCATCTTCCCTGTACCCAGCATGGGGATCGAATCGACATGGATAAACTGATTCGGCTTCGGCTTCCACAGCGGGGGCAGATCGCACTGCGGCAGTTTTTCCAATAACGCCTTCAGCTTTGTGTCCGTTAGTGTGTGAAGGACGATGATTCGTTCGCCCCTCTTTTCGTCCGGCACCGCACTCACCGCGAACACTTGCTCCGCGGCGTCGGCCAGTTCGTGCAGCTTCTCCTCAATGCGGATGTGCGGCACCATTTCGCCGCCGATCTTGCTGAAGCGCGAGAGCCGGTCGGTGATGGTGACGAACCCGTCTTCCTCGATCATTCCCACATCGCCTGTCGTGTACCAGCCATCATGCAGCACTTCGGCCGTTTTCCCAGGCTTGCCCAGGTAGCCGCGCATGACGTTTGGTCCTTTCACCAGCAACATTCCGGAATTTCCGGGCGGGACCGGCTGGCGGGTGTCGATATCAACCACCTTCACAGACACCCCCGGCAGCGGATGCCCGATTTTTCCACGCCTTGCCGCCACCTGGCGGAATCCGGGGGCGCGATAGTCCCTGCCATTCACCGTCACAATGGGCGAGCACTCAGTGCAGCCATAGCCCTCCAGGGGCCGAATCCCGAATTGATCTTCAAATGCGACCGCCAGCCGCTCCGGCAACTTTTCCGCTCCAACCAGCACATATTGCAGTGACCCGAAGCTCTCAGGGGTACAACGCCGCATGTACGCCTGAAGAAACGTTGGCGTAGCGACTAAGAACGTCACTTTGTACTTCTCCACCAGCCCGCCGATCACCTGCGCGTCGAGCGGGTTGGGATGGAATACCACACCCACGCCCTGGACCGCCGGCAGCCACAGCCCGGCCGTGAATCCGAATGAATGAAAGAATGGCAGTATTCCAAGAATTTTGTCGTGCCCGTCAAGCATGAAGACCTGGTTGACCTGGCTGATGTTCGACATGATGTTGAAATGCGACAGCATCACGCCTTTTGGGTCGCCGGTGCTTCCGCTCGAAAAGATTACGGTGGCCAGCTCCTCCATGGGCGAAGCCTGGCCCGCTCCAGCTGCGCCCGTCGCCTCGCTGATAGGTTTTACGCGGTGTGCGCCGAGCGCGCGCTTCAGCAGTGCCGCTGGCATGAGCCATGCCATCGACAGCGCAGCCAGTTTCTCGCTGAACCGCGGACTACTCAGCGTATCCTCGAGCAGCAACATCCGCGCCGGAATGGTCAAATTGGGAAAGCGTTCGATGAAAGCTTTCGACGTGACGACCAGATCAAGCCCACATTGCCTGGCGCAGCTTGCGATGGTTTCACTCGACGTCGTGTAGTTCAGATTCACCGGCACACGGCCCATCATCATGAGCGCATAGTTCGTCAGTGCTCCGCCAACTGACGGCGGAAGCAGCACTCCCACCATCGGCTGCTCGCCGATGTGACGGCGCAGCCTGCGTGCAATATAGACGGTCTTGTTCAGGGCAGATCCAAAGGAGATTTTCGGTGTCTTCCCGTCCGCCATGAAGAACGCCCACGGCCGCTGCCGCGCGGTGCGTATGAAGGCACGGTCCAAGGTTTTCATGGATGCCTTGCGCGTTTCGAAGGCGGCGGCATGCAGTTCCTGGACGGCCGCCCGCACCTCGACTGCCGTGGACGTGGGCGCCATCGGCTTGCCGAAGCTAACCGTCACGCGATAAGGAATGCGCCTCGGCATTTTCCACAAAAAGCGTCCCCGCTCAAAGCTGAAGATGCTTCCCCATACACCGTCCAGGTTCACAGGAATAATCGGAACCTCAACGCCTTTCATAATGCGTTCCAGTCCACGGCGGAACGGCAGCAATTGTCCGGTGCGTGTGATCTGCCCTTCGGCGAAAATGCAAACGATCTCGTCGTTCCGCAATGCATCGGTTGCCACTTTGAGCGAGTGCAGCATCTCGCGCGGGTGCTGCTCGCTGGAGATAGGAATCGCCTTCACCATCTTGGCGAAGGGCTTCACCACCGGATGGTCATAGATTCCCTTGTACATGAGGAATCGGATCGGCCGGTCTGTGGCAGCCACCAGCAGTGCCACATCCACAAACGACATATGGTTGCAAACCAGCAGCGCGCCTGTCTTCTCGGGAAAGTTGTCGCGGCCAATCACGCGCACGCGGTACACCGTCCGCGTCGCGAAAAAGAGAATCAACCGCCCGAACCACTCCGGCAACAGGTACAGAACATACACCGTACTGAACGCGGTTATGCACGATGCTGCCACGATCACGCCGCGCGGATCGAGATGAATGTAGGCGGTAAACACAAAGTACACGCCAGACGAGAGGGCGATGCCTACGAACGACAACAGGTTTGCCGCCGCAATGATCCCGCCCTTGTCCTGCTCCGCAGGCTTGTGCTGGATGAGCGCATTGATCGGCACGGCAAAGAAACCCGCCCAAAAGCCCAGCATTCCGAGCAAAGCTGCGGATGCCACCATCCCATGTGGGGTGATGCCAAGCGCCAATCCCGTGCACGTCATGCCGATTGATCCCAGCGGAATCAGGCCATACTCGATCTTGTTTTCGCTCACCCAGCCGGCGGCCATGCTGCCAATGCCGATGCCCACAGCCAGCATGGCGTTCAGATAGCCGGTCTTTGCCTGCCCGACGTGCAACACATCCGGCCCGTAGATAACGATGGTGGAAAAGAGCAGCGAGCCCAGGAACCAGAAATAGGTGTTGCCGAGCACTGCGAGAAACAGCGCCCGATCCTTGCGCATTTTTCCGATTTGCGCCCAGAGATCGCCGGCAATATTCAGCCGGAACGGCTTTCCCGGCGCCGCGGCCGGCACCTTATCGACACCCAGGCTTGTCAGGAATCCAATCGCCGACAGGCCCAGCAGCACATAGCCCGCGTACACCTCATGCCCGCTGAAATGTTCGCCCATCCACGCGCCGGTGACCGTTCCGATAATGATGGCGAGAAACGTACCCAGCTCGATTACACCGTTTCCCCAAGACAGGCTCTTCTCCGGCAGCAGCTCTGGCAGGAGGCCATATTTAGAGGGCCCAAATAGCGCTGCCTGGCTTGCCACAAGCGTCAGCGCTGCCAGCGAGAGTCCCAGCGTGTGCGTTGCCAGCCCGGCAGTCGCGAGCAGCATCGATCCGAACTCCATCACTTTCGTCCAGATCGTGATCTGCCTTTTGCTGAACCGATCCGCCAGCCACCCTCCCGGCATGCTCAGAATCAGAAAGGGTACCGAGAAGAGAAACGTAACAACGGAGACAAACGTTTCCCGCTCGGTCTTTGCCAGGTTCATCCCGACAATCATCGAGAGAAGCAAGTTGCGGAGAATGTTGTCGCTGAAGGCGCCCTGGAACTGCGTGGCGATCAGCGACCAGAAGCCGTGGCGGTCGCGGGAGGCGCCGGTCGCCTGGGAAGCAGTGCGGTCTACTGCGACGGGATCGCTCGAAATGGTGCTCATCGGCTTTACCTCCTCCGGGGTTCCGGAGATGGTCTGAGATTAGCCATTTTGAAAAGCCGAAAAAGGCCCTTCAAGACAGTTTCGCTACTGTCACAAAAATTGCGAACTATCAGAGAATTTGCTCAATTCTAGCTGGAAGGCATCGGCCAGCAGGGAGAATACAAACACCCGCGGTCCCTTGGGTAGTTTCCGCGTTGCCGCGGTGTAGGCGTCGCAGAGGATCGCGCCGGTCTGCTCGAGTCCCCGCTGCCACCGGGGGCGCTTTGAATTGCGCACCACCAGCAGGTCCGGATCCACTCCCGCCGCAGCCAGCATCGTTCGAGCAATCTCGCGGAAGTCTATCCAGTCCGACACGACTCCGATCAGCTTCCCCTTCAGCGACGGCAACTCCGGGTCGAGCCATTTGTTCGCCGACCGAATCTGTAGCGGAATCAGTTCCAGTCCAGCCGGCAGTGCGGCGCGCACCATCTTTACCTTGCTCGGCCGGCACATTGGAATCGCCGCCAGCATTGCCTCCGGCTTTGCCGCATCGTCTACAGTAATCCCCGTCACGGGCCAGGTTGTCAGGTGGCGGATCTCCGTCAGCAGAATCTCCCGCGCCTCTGTGTCCGGATCGATGAGCACAAAATGATCCGGCGGCGGGGCGGCAATCCAGTCAGCTACCCGCTGCCTGATCGCCACAGCCGGCAACTGCAGTTCGCGCACCGCCTTGAAGAACGCCACGATGTGCTGATCGAGTATCTGCTCCGGCGTTTGCGCCGGCGCCACCTCGTTCTGGATGTACACTCCGCTCCCGTGCCGGTACTCCACCCACCCATCGCGCGCCAGTTGCCGGTAGCCCGCGCTCACCGTATTTGGATGAATGCGAAAGCGCCGCGCCAACTCGCGAGTACTCGGCAGCCGCTCGCCAGGTTTCAAGTCGCCGCTCAATATGGCGAGTTGGACCTGCGTTGCCAGTTGACGGTAGATAGGAACTTCACTTGCCGGAGAAAACCATAACCGCACAGCAGCCCTTCCACCCGTTCATCAAACATTAAATTGCGCTAAAACAATAACATGCGGTCATGATCATTTCCACCAGATTCCAACGGCCGAAAGCGCCAGTCGCGCAACACTGATCCAACGACGGTATGAACGGGCGACAGAACATTGCATATGCAACGTCGGGCGCGGATCAGCGGATCAATTGCCGGACAATAATCCCGTGATTCCCAGAACATCAATCTGGGCTCCAGTTTGCATGATGAAAGCCTCGGCGCGCTTATACCCGCTGGTCAGGCCTCGGAACGCTGCCACCGTGTCCTGCAGAGTGTAAAAGAAATCAGGATTCTGACTGGCGTGCGCATAGCAGGCGGCCTTCTTGGTATCCAGCACGCCCGTTATGTCTACATAGTGGGTAGGGGCATTGAACTGCATGGTATCCTCGCCATTTGAAACCTCGTAATAGTAAAGCGCGAACCGCCGTTTCATCCGGTTCCATGCCTCGTAAGTGAGATTGGCGATTGCGCGATGATCGGGATGGTTGTCGATGAACCATTGGCTGAACACCGCGTCAGGGTTCTCCGCGGCGACAATCCGATGAAATGCTTCGTAGTGTGCATCATCGACGATAGCGTGCCCATTTGCTTGGCCCGCCCAGGCGGGGCGCGCTTTCAGGATCTCGCAGGCCTTCTTCGCCTCCGCGATCCGAATCTCAGCCGAGGTTTCCCACGCGCCATCGTTCAGGTAGAGCAGCATTACGTCATGGCCGGCAGCGACAAGCCTGGCCACCGTCCCGCCGCAGCCATATTCCGGATCGCCAGGGTGGCCGCCGGTAACGATGATCTTGAATTTGCGCGGTAATCCAGCCGCAACCGGGGATGCATATCCAACTGCGCTCGCCATGGCAGCGACGCCCGTTCCCTTTAGCAATTGTCTGCGGTTCATATCCCCAAGCTTCCCGCATCAACATAGCATCTCCAGGGTGCGTCCGGACCACCGAAACAGGTCGCAACGCTTGATTGGAGTTGAATTGGGAATAGCAAAAACTCGGCTCGGATCCGCATCCGATGAACGGGTTGGCCGTTCGATTGCGGCGGCAATTCACCCCGAAACCGGGCGACGGGTTCGACCTGCAGGTGAAAAGAGCGATAATAAGCACTACAATTCGCCCGACGAGGTGATATTCAAATAGATATGCCACAACAATCGGGTTCTGGAGCCTCGCGCTCTTTCAACCGTCGCCGTTTCCTGCAGACTGCCGGAACGGCTGCCGTTTTGCCCGCATTCCTCCGCGGCGGTTCCGTTGCGCAGACTTCGGCAACTTCCGCCAACAACCGCATCAATCTTGGCGTAATCGGCATGGGCTGGCAGGGTCCCGGCAATACGGAGGCCTTCCTGAACTTGCCAGACTGCCAGGTGGTCGCCGCGTGCGACATCGACGCGGACCATCTGCAGGCCGCCCTCAAGAAGGTCAATGACTCGTACGGGAACGAGGACTGCAAGGGCTATCACGATTATCGCGAGTTGCTGGCTCGCGAGGACATCGACGCCGTGATGATCGCAGTGCCCGACCACTGGCATGAGATCGTCGCCACCGAGGCTGCCCGGCGCAAGAAAGACATCTACGCCGAAAAGCCCCTGGCGCACACCATCGCTGAACAGCAATCCATCGTTCGCGCGGTCCGGGAGAACCAGATCGTCTGGCAGATGGGGTCATGGCAGCGCTCGGTTCCCATGTTTCACAAAGCAGCGGAGATCGTTCGCAACGGACTCATCGGTACGGTAACCCATGTCGAGGTCGGTTTGCCTGGCGGGAACGCGGATTTCGACGGCGTGGGCAAGGATGCGCTGGCCAAGCTGGCCGCGGCAGGGGATACGGCCACGAGCCTGGAGCGGATTGTCTCCGGCACGAAGGAGTGGGATCTGCTGGTCACCGATCCCCCCAAGGAACTGGACTACGAGATGTGGGTTGGCCCGTCGAAGATGGAGCCTTATATGCGGGCGCGTTCGCACAAATCGTGGCGCTGGAACTACAACACCGGCGGCGGCGAGCTTCTGGACTGGATCGGTCATCACTGCGATATCGCCCATTGGGGGCTCGGCTTCGACAACTCGGGTCCGTCGGAGGTGGAAGGCAGCGGCGAACTGCCGCCGCGCAACGCAATCTGGAACACCGCCCCGAAATACCGTTTTGAATTGAAGTATCCGCAAGGCATCACCATGACCATCGCCGGCGGACATCCCGACATCAAGATGGGCGTGAAATGGATTGGCGCCGAGGGCTGGGTATGGGTGGATCGCGAAGGCTTTGATGTCTCGAATCCCGCCTGGAAGCCAGGTAAATACCTGCCCCGCGAGTTGCGCAAAGTGAAACTCTACACTTCGGCCGATCACCAGCAGAATTTCCTGGACTGTGTGAAGACGCGGCAAGCGACGGTGACGCCGGTTGAAGTGGGGCACCACTCAGCCATTCCGGGGCACCTTTGCCTCATCTCGATGCTTACGGGAAAAAAGATCCGCTGGGATGTGAAGGAAGAGAAGATCATCGGCGATCCGGAAGCCAGCAAGCTGATGACGCGCGAATACCGCGGCCCCTGGAAGATGAGCTAGAAAACTTGTTACACGGCAGGGGCTCATCCCTCTGCCGATTCGTGGCGGAGGCTTCGTGAACAATCCTGCAGTTGAGCCCGAGATCGATAAGGTGCACCCCGGGCCGAATGAATCGAAGATAGTATCAAGCGGCGCAACCCGATGGGATTACACCTTTGCATTTTGGGCTTTGCGTCTGTGGCTGGGAGTGCGTGCCCTTTTTGTGGGCATTCAGAAATATGCGGCCTATAAATCTGTAGCAATGCCGCTCATCGATCCTTCCACTGGACAGCCGGATGCAAGCGGCGTGATGGTCAACGTCAACGTCAAGTCCTACGCGCTGGCCAACTATGCGGGCATTCCCGCGGGTCTCAGAGACAAGTTCGCTCATGAGCCGATCTTTCCCAAGTTCGCGTTGGTGGCGTTCGACAAGATGCTGGGGCCGGCGTTCATTCTGACCGGGATCATGCTTATTCTTGGGCTCGGTACGCGGGTGTCGTTGGTTGTGCAAGCCGCGCTGTTCATTGCTCTGACTGTCGGCCTGGTGCTGATCGATCAGAACGACGGCGTAGCGTATCTTGGCATTCACATCGGGCTGGTAGCTGCCGCATTTTTGCTGGCCCGCCACAACCGGTTTGCGGTTCTCAGGAAATGGTAGATACGTTGAATCGTCGTCAATTCATCGGTGCGACCGCAGTGGCGGGCGCCGGCATGCTGCTGGAAGCCTGCAAGTCCGAATCCGGAGAACAGAAGGCTGCTGTTCCCAAGTCTTCATTGAACACCATCAATGTTGCCCTGATCGGCTATGGCAAGGAAGGCCAGGTCCTCCTCGAATCCCTCCTCAACATTGAAGGCGTGCGGCTAGTCGCCCTATGCGACATCTGGGAGTATCACCGCAACGAGGGAGCGAGGTACCTGCAGAAGCTCGGGAACGAGGTCCGGGCTTACGAGAACTATGAGGACCTTCTCGCCAAAGAAAAGGACCTGCAGGCGGTTTTCGTTGCGACGCCGGATTTCTGGCATGCGCCGATGACCAATACCTGCCTGAAAGCCGGACTGCATGTGTATTGCGAAAAAATGATGAGCAACACCATCGAGGGTGCGCGCTCCATGGTGCAGGCCATGCGCGAAACCGGAAAGCTGTTGCAGATTGGCCATCAGCGCCGAAGTAACCCCCGGTACGTATTCACCCTGAATCGGCTGCTTCACGAGGCGAAGTTTTGCGGCCAGCTTACGGCCGTGCAGGGACAATGGAATCGAGCGGTCAAAGAGGACTTTGGCTGGCCCAGGAAATTCGAGATGCCTGCCGGCATGCTGGCAAAGTACGGCTATAAAGACATGCACCAGTTCCGCAACTGGCGATGGTACAAAGGCCTGGGCGGAGGCCCGCTGTCCGACCTGGGAGCACACCAGATCGATATCTTCAACTGGTGGCTCGGCACCACGCCCAAATCCGTGGTGGCCAGCGGCGGGCTCGACTACTTCAAGAACCACGACTGGTACGACAACGCCATGGTTATCTACGAGTACCCATTGGGCCAGGGCGTTGCGCGCGCGTTTTACCAGGTGCAGACCACGACCAGTGCCGGCGGAGGCTATTTCGAATCGTTCATGGGCGATGACGGCACCATCAAGATGTCGGAAGACCCGTCCATCTGCGCCATCTACCGTGAAGCCCGTGCCGATGCCGTCTCATGGGACGACCTGACGCAGAAGGGCTACGTGCGCGCCAAGGAGACATCCGCTACGGATGCCACGAAAGTGGACGTGCGGGAAACCGCGCAACTGGCGGAATACGAAATCCCTGTGTTCTTCAATAAACCCCCGCATCAGCCACACCTGGAGAACTTCTTCAATGCGATCCGGGGCACGGCGAAGTTGAATTGCCCCGCGGATGACGCTTTCTCAAGTGAATATGTCATTCATAAAGCCAACGAGGCGGTGGGCGCCGAGAAGAAGATATCGATCACCAGCGAAGAAGTGAAGGCTTGAGATTATGAAAACATCCTTTTCCCGCTATTTCCCTCTCGTGGCATTGCTCGTTGCCATCACTGCTCCGGCGCAGGATAAGGTCCCGCTGAAGACCCAGCTGCCTCGTCCTCTCTTCGTCGGCACGCCCGTCCCGCTCAATGTGCCCAATCTTGAGCCCCCGATGAAGGGCAAGCGCCCCGACTTTATGGTTCCTGTAGGCACTGTCAACCTGGCCAAAGGTAAGACGGTTACATCCAGCGACAACAACCCCGTGGTCGGAACTCTGGACCTGGTGACTGATGGCGACAAAGCCGGCGATGAAGGATCGTGGGTCGAACTCGGGCCGGGCAAACAGTGGGTGCAGATCGACCTGGCGAAGAGCGCAAATATCTATGCTGTTCTCGTCTGGCACTTCCACTCCCAGGCGCGCGTTTACCGCGATGTTGTGGCACAGGTTTCCGACGATCCTTCGTTCAAGTCAGGCGTGACAACCATTTTCAACAACGATTTCAAGAACGAAGTTGGCGCTGGCGCGGGTAAAGACTTGAATTACGTCGAAACGTACCAAGGCAAGCTAATTGACGCCAAGGGCGCGAAGGGCCGTTATATCCGCCTCTATAGCAACGGCAACACGACCAACAAATTGAACGACTATACCGAGGTGGAAGTGTGGGGCAAGCCTGCCTGAGCCCGCTGGTTGGGGCGACGCTCTAATGGAGGATGCGGCCCATCGTTGGCGTTTGGCACGGCGGCTGGCTTTCTTTTTGGTTGCGCTTGTGGGACTGTCCGTTCGCCTCCCACAACTGGATGCACGGCCCATGCATACGGACGAGGCCGTCAACGCCTACATCGTAGGACAATCGCTTGCCGGGGAGACGGTCATCTATGATCCGCAGGACCGCCATGGTCCCGCGTTGGCGGCCCTTGCTCTGCCACTTTCATGGATGCAGGGGGCGAGGTCCTTCTCTGACTTGACGGAGTCAATGTTACGGCTCACCTCGGTCGTAGCTGGGACTATCACGATTCTGCTTTTTGGCGCAGCCGCCGAGATGTTCGGCTTCACGCCCTGTCTGATCGCCGCGCTGCTGTTTGCCGTGGCTCCATTGCCGCTCTACTACGACAGGTACTTCATCCACGAATCGCTGTTTTGCGCGGTCACCTTTGGGCTGATCCTGTCGGGTTCATGGGCGATCAAGAAGAATTCCTTTGGCTATGCCTGTCTTGCAGGCGCATGCGCCGCGATCATGCTTGCTTGCAAGGAAACTGCCGTCCTTCACTTCGTCGCGCTTGGCGCTGCTGGATTGTTGTTCTATCTCTTTAATCTGCGCGGTAAAAGCCTTGCCCGGACCTTACGTGCCGGGCCACTGCTCGCCGCGGCGGCCACGTTTCTTGTGCTTGTCGTGACGTTGTTCACCTGGTTCGGCAGAAATGGAAAGGCGCTGCCGGCTTTGCTGCGCGCGGTCCCGAATACTTTGCTTCGGGCAGGTGGTCAAGGCCATGAAAAGCCATTCTGGTATTACGGCGGCCTTCTCACCGGCGGATGGTCCGGTGGATTGCTATTCGCACTTGCCTGCCTCGGGATCTTCATCACCCTGAAGAAGCGCGATGCTTCGCCATATCAGTGCCTCGCGTACTACGGATTGTTCATCGCGGCAATCTACAGCCTGATTCCATACAAGACACCGTGGCTGGCGCTGAATCTCTGGCTGCCGGTTGCGCTATTCGCCGGGAGGGCGGTGGAGTCACTCTGGCGGCTGGCCGCAAAGCAGTTGACGCGGCGTGCAGCCGTTCCAGCCTTCTGCATTCTGGCGGTCTTCGCCGGCGTGTTGATCGCCCACGATACCCGCCAGCGCGTCTTTCTCGAACCTGCCGACGAGACCAACCCTTATGCCTATTCCCACACTTCGGACGACATCCTCGGCCTTCCCGCTGAAATCGCAGATCTGGCGCGCCGGGATGGCATAGCCACGCCACGCATCGCGGTGATCGCTTCCGATCCGTGGCCCTTGCCATGGTACCTGCGCCACTTTCAGCAAGTAGGCTTCTGGCAGCCTGGTCAACAAGTGGCGGATGCAGACTTTTTCATCACTTCCACCGAGGCGGCCGAACAATACTCCGATCATATGCGGAACCTTCGTTCGGAGTTTTTCGGGATCCGCCCGGGCGTCCTCATACTGTTGTGGTCGCCTGAGCCGAAATGAAATCGCATGGCTGACATCCATCAATTCAAGCATGCCGCCATGGCAACCCACTTTGAGGTGCGCATTTTCCATGAGGAGCAAACGTATGCCGCGCAGGCTGCGCAGTCCGCCTTCGATCTTCTGGATATGCTTGAATCGCGCTTAAGCCGCTTCCGCCCCAACAGTGACATTGCCCGAATCGCGATTCTACCTCCAGGCGAAAAGATGCGCCTGAGCGAGCCGGCCTTTTCCTGCCTGCAGATCGCCAGCAGAATGGAACGGATCACGCGAGGCGCGTTCTGTGCCACGCCGGCTGCACTGAAGACGCAGGCGTTCCTTCCGCAATGGGAGTTACTGCCGGAAGAGCAATGCATCCGCTGCGTAAGCGGTCAACTGCAATTCGACCTGGGCGCCATCGGCAAAGGGTTTGCTCTTGACCGGATGGCCGAGCTGTTGCGCCGCTGGGATTGCCTCTCGTTCCTGCTGGTCGCGGGTGGGAGCAGCATTCTGGCTGGAGATTCGCCATCCGATACCCGAGGCTGGTCCTGCGGCCTCGGTGACGACGATGCAATGCAGAGATTCTATTTGACAAATGCCTCGTTGAGCGGTTCAGGGTTGGCGGTAAAGGGAGCCCATATTCTCGATCCGCGCACCGGCGGCGCCGCTCTGCGGCAAAAGCGCGCGTGGGTTCTCGCCGACACTGCCACCGAATCGGATGCGCTTTCAACAGCATGCATGGTTCTGGCCGAGAAGGAACTGGAAGAGGTAATCGCTCAGTCCGATTCCTGGCTGGCGTTTCTCGAGACGGACGGAGGCGCTCGGCCAATTGGGAACCGCGTACAGCCAATGCAAGCTTGAAATTTGGCCGCGATCATCGCGCATTCTGGTGCGCTCATTGGCGTTGGGTGGATGGCTGTGTTTAAACTGGCCCCACTTCAGAACAGGTGAGTGCCATGATCAGCCGTCGCAACTTTATTAAGAGCGGACTTACTTCGGGAGCCGTTGCGGTTCCCCTTTCATCGGCTTTTCGCGGACTTGAGGCCCAGACCGACGCGGCAAGTGCGGCCCAGAGCTCGACGGCCTCCAGTGGCATGCTGGTCACGCTCCCTGAACGCCTGCTTGCAAAGGTTCCCTCGTCGTTGCCATGGCAGATGCACGTGCGGCGAGTAGGCCAAACCAACATGACCGAGCACGACCCCGCGGTGATGAACATCGAGGAATGGGCCGACTACTGGCACTCGGCGCAGACAGACATTGTGTTCATCAGCGTCACCGGCATCCTTGCCTTCTACCCGTCGAAAGTCCCATTTCATAAGCACGGGAAATTCCTGAACGGGCGCGATTTCTTCGGAGAGTGCGTAGCGGCTGCACGCAAACGCGGGATGCGCGTAGTGGCGCGGATAAGCCCGGACCTGAACTGGCAGGACGCGCTCGAGGCGCATCCGGAGTGGGCCATGCGGCACAAAGATGGCTCCCCGCAGCTCAACGAACAAGAGCCGCGGCTGTTCAAGACCTGCATGTTCTCGACCTACATGGACGATTACATTCCGGCGATCATGCGGGAGATCAACTCGCTCTACGATGTGGATTGCTTTTACGCCAATGGCTGGCCGCCGCTGGGCACACTGCCGGATTGCCATTGCGCCATCTGCATCAAGCTGCCGCCGTCAACCACTCCGGCATACTGGCGAGTGTTCACCGATCGCGTTCTGGAGCTATGGGGAAAATACGACGCGATTGCGAAGGAGAAGAAGCCGGACAGCTTCTTCTTTGCCAATTCGGGCGGAAATGTCCGCGGCGGGCCGAACCTGGACCGGCTGGGGAAGACGGCCGCGTGGTTCCAGGCGGATAACCAGGGGCGCGCGTACGAGGAGCCGGAAGTGTGGGGTTGCAGCCTGCAGGGGCGCGTGTGCAACGCAGTCTTCGACGGCAAATTCGCAGCCAATGTGACGGCGGCCTACTCTACGGGATCGCCGGGTTGGCGCAACCTGTCGAAGAATGCCGACGAAGCTCGCATGTGGCTCAACCAGACGGTTGCGAGCGGCATGGCTCCTTACTTTCACTTTATCGGCGCGGAGGGCGGAGCGGGAGAAGACCTTCGCTGGCAGGAAACTGGACGCGAGTACTTTCGCTGGACGGCGAAGCACGACGCGCACTTCATCAACCAGCGTTCGATCGCCAACATTGGGGTCGTGATCGGGCAGAGCACGCAGCTTCTGTATCCCGGGCCGGCGACGGCGCGGTCGCGGCGCTACATGCGCGAGACCACGCAGGGCATCTACGACGCGCTTTTATGGGGCCGGTTCGCATTCGACTTCGTGCACGAGGACAGGCTGGAGCCGGAGCGGATTGCGCATTATCGCGCACTGGTGCTGCCCAACGTGGCCATGCTCAGCGACCGCCAGTGCGGCCAATTGCGCGAGTATGTGCGCGCCGGCGGCTCGCTGATGGGTAGCTTTGAAACCGGCTTGTACGACGAGGACCTGAAGCAGCGGGCGGATTTCGGATTGGCCGATGTATTCGGGATCAGCAAAGCTGGCGATGCGATTGGCACCAACGGGAATCCGTACTACGCGTGGATCGAAGAGGCGAGTACAACGCAATCGCATCCTCTCATTGAAGGATTCAGAGACACGCATTGGCTTCCAGGAGCGGAGAACCGCGTTCCGCTGAAGGCCGTTGCCGATCCGCTGCTCACGGTGGTGCCAGGGTTTGTGCGCTATCCACCGGAATTGGCCTATCCGCCAGTGGCGCACACCAGCGAACCGGCAGTGGTGCTGCGCGAGAACGGCCGCAGCCGTACGGCGTGGTTCTCCGGCGACGTGGAGCGCACCTACTGGCTCACCGGACACGGCGATCTGCAACGGCTTATCCACAACACGCTGCGCTGGCTCACCGGCGACGAGCGGGTGGTGACGGTGGAAGGCGATGGATTAGTGGAGTTGTTCTGCTGGGAGACAGGGCCCGGTTACGCGGTGCACCTGCTTAATTACACCAATCCCAATGCGCACCACGGCTGGATGCAGTCGGTAACGAAGCTGGGGGCGCAGCGCGTCCAAATGAAACTGCCCGATGGAGCGGGAGCGGCGAAGGTGGAGCTGCTGCGTGCGGAGAGCGGCGTTCCGGTCGAAATGCACGGGCAAGAGCTGCGCTTCACCATTCCGGCAGTGGGAGACTACGAAATCGCGGCGATTACGCTCGCCTAGGATACCGGCGCATTGTTTCTAGGAGTTCGCGGCGGCTGCGTGGGAGCCTCGATTGGCAGCGCGTCAATGAGCCTGCGCGTATACGGGGCAGCGGGATTCGCGAACAACTCACTCGTCGGCCGGCACTCGACAATCTCTCCCTCATGCATGACTGCGACGCGGTTGCTAATGGCGGCCACCGACAGAAGGTCGTGCGAGATAAAGAGAATGCCCATGTTCAGCCTCCGGCTCAGTTCGGCGAACAGGCGAAGAATTTCGGACTGGGTGATGATGTCGAGTGCGCTGGTCGGTTCATCCGCGATGAGCAGCGACGGACGATGAAGCAAGGCCATGGCGATGAGGACCCGCTGCGCCTGGCCCAAGCTGAGCTCCGAGGGCCGCCGCCGCAACAGGCCGGGGTCGGCCGGCAGGCTGACCTGCTTCATGGACTCATAGATGGTGCGCGCGCACTCGTCCTTTTGAAACGGCCTCCGGTGCGCGCGCCACGCTTCCGTGAGCTGATCGCCGATACGAAGCGCCGGATTCAGCGCGGAGACGGGGCTTTGCAGCACGAGGCCGATCTCGCGCCCGCGCAGGGAGCGCATTTCGCGCTCATCCAGTTGCAACAGGTCGCGCCCGGCAAGGCGAATGCAGCCACGCACCCGCCCGCGCTTGAAGTGAAGGAGCCGAAGGATTGCGAGAGCGAGCGTGCTCTTTCCGCAGCCGCTCTGGCCTACGAGCCCGAGGATTTCTCCGCGGCGCAACTCCAGGGCGACGTCGCGCAGCACGTCTTCGCGGCCGGGATAACCGGCGGAGATGCGCAGGCTCAGGAGAGGTTCGGGCATCGGCTATCTCCTGGCCAGGGCTTGCGGTGCAAGCCAGAGCCACTCCACATTCCAATAGAGCTGCGGGCGCAGCGGAACGGAAGCAAGATTGCGCAGACGAGGCGAAACGGCGGCGAGCGATTCCTTGTTGACCAGGTAAATGAAAGGCTGCTGCTCCTGCACAAGCTGCTGCACGCGATCGATGGCTTGTTTGCGTTTGCGGATGTCGGACGTGGAGGCCTGCAGGCGCATGAGCCGGTCGATCTCAGCCTCCCACGGCGTCGCCGGAGTCTTCTGGTTCGGGTTCCACTGGTGATTGTCAGCCGAACTGAGCCAGACATTCATCTGCGCGTTGGGATCAAGATCGTCGTTGACCAGGCCGAGAAGGCACGCCTCGTAATCGAACGTCCGCGAAATCCGTTCGATCAGCGAGGGGAAGTCGAGAGTCACGATGTTGAGGCGGATGCCGATCGCCAGCAGATCCTGCTGGATCATCGCGGCCATCTCTTCCCGCGGCTTGTTGCCAGAGTTGGTCACCACGGAAAACTCCACCGCATGGCCGTCCTTGTCATACAGAACGCCATTGCGCATGGCGAATCCATCCTGGCTGAGCTTGTTCAGCGCCGCCGCGGGATCGAAGCGCAGCGGGCGCAGACTGCTGTTAAACCAAGTCCGGTTTGCCTGCGGAATCAGGCCGGTAGCGGGACGGGCGTCGCGGTGATACACCACGCGGGCCAGATCCGCGCGATCGATGGCGAGCGAGACCGCCTGGCGAAAGTCGGTGGAGGTGAACCACGACTTCTTGTACGCCGGTATGGGCGCGGAAGGAGCCTGGTTGAACCAGATCAGCTCCGTATCGAACCCAGCGCCGGCATCCACAGCCATCCCCGGTGCGCGCGCCTTCAGGTGCTCGTACTGCTCCGGGTCGAGCGAGTTGATCAGGTCAATCTCCCCGCGCAGCATGCGCATCATCTCGAGATCTCGATTCTGCTCCACGTCAAGCCGTATGGAATCGATGTAAGGCAGCGTGTGGCCCTCGGAGTCGCGCTTCCAGTAGTTGGGGTTTCGCTGCAGCAGAACATAGACGCCGGGCTTGTGGTCGGCAACGTAATACGGACCAAGCACAGCCATCTCCTTGTGCGGCGAGTGAGCGGAGAGGATCGGAAGCTCGTCGAAAAGTTTGTCGAGACCGACGATGGCGGCAGGAAACGTGATCGAGACGGTGTTCTTGGCTTCGGCGCGAGGAACGATCTTTCCATCGCCGGCGCGGAACGCATCGGCGACCGGCGAATGGAGTGAAGCATCATTAAGCCGGTTCAAGGTAAACGCCACGTCTTCCCCGGAGAACGGCGTGCCGTCTGAAAAGCGCAGATTCTCGCGCAGCACGAAGCGGATGCTGCGGTTGTCGGGGCTGACTTTCCACGACGTCGCCAGGGCCGGCTCCAACTGCTGGGACTTCCGGTTCAGGCGCACCAGCACGCCGCCGGTGAGATAACGGACCGTCTCCGACGGCTCGTCGGTGACCAGAAGCGGGTCGAACGTCTTGGGAGAAGCTCCAATGCAGAACCGCAACTGGTTTCCCGGCTGCGCAACCGCCGGATACAACGCGAGCGACAGGATCAGGACTGCAATAGCGGAACGGCGAATCATAGTCTGCTTCCTTCCCGGTGCAGGACGAATTGAAATGAGCTGACGGTGAATACCAGCAACACCAGGGGCACAAACCGCAGCGGTTCTGCCCCAAACGAAGAAAGACTCTCCAGTTCCCGCAGCAGGCTGCCCCACGATGGCAGCGGCTCGGCAACTCCCAGCCCGAGCAATCCAAGGTTGGCTTCGCTCAGGATGAACACCGGGATCGACATCCAGAACTGCGCCAGGAGAGTACCGGCCAGATTGGGTGCAATGTGCTTTCGCAGCAAGCGAATGCCGCTCGATCCAGAGGCGCGGGCCAGCAGGACCATGTCGGAATTGCGCAGGGCGCGCGCTTCCGCGCCGGCGATCCGCGCTGCACCCGCCCACCCCAGGCATCCCAGGAGCCCGAAGGTGATGGCCACCGACGCCAGCGGAGAAGCATTGAGCGGAAGCAGCGCGCGAACCGTAATGAGAAGGAAGAGCCACGGCACTGACAGGAACAGATCGGCAGCGGCCATGATCAAAGATTCGATCCAGCCTCCCGCAAGCCCCGCCGTGCCTCCTGCAAGACCGGCGAGAACCGTGGCCAGCAGAGCAGCGGCCGGCGCCAGCACCAGCGACACGCGCGTCCCATAGAGCAGGCGTGATAGGCGGTCGCGGCCCAGGCCGTCCGTGCCCAGCGGATGCTGCCGGGAGCAGGATGCATTCGTGTCCTCGCGAAACTGCCGCGCATACGGCGCCGGAGCCAGGAGCGGGGCCAACAAGGACGCCGCCGCAACCAGCAACAAAAAGATTCCCGCAGCAAGACGTGCGCGCCTCATCGCGGTCCCTCCCGGAATGCCGCTTCGCCCACCGCCTCGGCAGCCAGATTCGCGCTGAGAGTGACGAACGTGACGATCATGGTGAGGGTGACGAGCAGAGGCAGATCGCGGCTTAGGGCGGCCTGCCACGCCAGTTGGCCGATCCCAGGCGAGTCGCAGAGAGCTTCCATGGGTACGCACGCAGCGAGCGCGGTGCAAACGGATACGCCGCACAACGCAAGCAGTTGCGGCGCTGCTACCCGCGCTACGTGACGGACCAGGATGCTGAGCTCTCCCACGCCCCGCGCGCGGGCAGCAATCACGTGAGGCAATTCGGCAGTACGGTCCAGAAGCCCGCGGGCGAATGAATACACCCTGGGCAACACCACTATGCCCACGGCAATGCGGACTGGAGCTTGCGCCAGGAAGAAAAAGATGGCCAGAACGGCGGTCGGAATGCAGAGAATCAGGCTGCAGAAAAACGACGCGCTCCCCTTGATCCAATGCCAGCGCGGGAGCAGGGAAACCAAGGCTGCGCCGAGCCCGAGCGTCCACGCCAGAGCCATCCCGATCGCAAGCGTCTTCGCCGTTTCCGGGATGCGCTCGGCCAGCAGCTGTCGCACCGGCTCGTGAAACACGGCCGAGGTTCCCAGGTCGCCGTGCAGGAGGCGGCCACAGTAGTGGAAATAGAAGCGCATGAGGCTGGTGTCCTCGGGTGGCTGCTGATCCAGAGCCGTGTGGCTCTCCCGGTTCAACCGGCTGTCCAGGTCCTCCTCAGGCACGCCGAACCCGGGTGCCATGCGAACCAGCGCCGCGCCCAGCAGGCTGCCCAGCAAAAGCAATAGGAGCATGCGGATTGCGTGTCTTGCCGCGCTCGGCATCGCTTCCTCAAAGTGCATGGACCAGCCCGCCGTGGACCGTCGGTCCATGTCCCAAGTTCCCGGTCCGCTCGTAATGGCGCCGCTTGGCCGTGTACATCGCGCGGTCGGCCTCGGCCAGCAATTGTTCCGCCTCCACGCCGTCCTGCGGGTAAAAGGCCGCTCCCAGGCTGAGCGAGAGAAAGTCCGCACCGCAGATCTCCTCGGCCGCCTGCTGCGCCATCCCGCTGAAGATCGCCGCGCGTCCACTTACCGCCTCCGCGGTCATATTCGGCGCAATGATGACGAACTCGTCGCCCCCCATGCGCGCCGCGTAGTCGTATTCCCGGCAGGCGCCGGTCAGCGCCGCGGCAAACTGCTTCAGCACGTGGTCTCCCGCAAGATGACCAAAGCGGTCGTTGATCTGCTTGAATCCGTCCAGGTCGCATACCATCAGCGCCATGGTGGAGTGTTCCCGCTTGCACCGTGACAGTTCCTGTTCCAGGTGTAGCGAGAGGGCCCGCGCGTTTGCGATTCCCGTCAGGTAATCGATGGTGGCGGAGCTTTCTGCTTCGCGGAACTTCAACGCGTTCTCCACAAACAGCGCCACCCGCGATGTGATGACCTGGAGGATGCGCAGGTGATCGCTGGTGAAGGCGTCCACAGCCGACTGGTAGAGCGCCAGCACGCCCACAAGGCCCGTAACTCCCTCCAGCGGCACCACCAGCGCCGATCGCAGGTCGGTAGGGTTCCGGGAGTCGCGCGTGAATCCTGTCTCCACATCCGGATTGCCGTTCACAATCGGCCGCACGTTCTGCGCTACCCAGCCGCATAGCCCGGTTCCGATAGGGATCTTGAGCGACGAGAGCAAACGGAAGTGATCTCCGTTGACGAACTCCGGAATCAGGAAGTTCCCATTGCGTACAAAGGCGACGATTGAATCGTAGGGAACCAGCTTGCGCAGGCGTATCGCCACCAGCGAGAGCGTTTCATCCAGGCTGAGCGAATTGCCCAGGTCCTGGCTCAACTCAAACAATGTGTGCGCCTCCTGACGCGCGGAGGCAATGGAACCGAGGAAGTCCGTCCGGCTGCCCGCCTTGGAGCGGTCCTGCTCGAATCCCGCGCCGGGACGTTCTCCCCGCTGCACAATGCGCGTGTAGGAAAGCGAATCCAGCATCTGCGATTCGAGACTCTCGGCGGCAATCTTTTCCAGCTCGAGATAGCGCCGCACAAGCACCTCCACCACGCGCGGATCAAAGGATTTGCCAGATTCAGCAGCCACCTGCGCCATGGCCTCCGCCAGCGGGAGAGCCTTGCGATACTGCCGGTCTGAAGCCAGCGCATCCAGGCAATCTACCGTGGCCAGGATGCGCGCGCCGATCGGGATTTCCTCCCCCTTTAAGCCGTCCGGGTATCCCTCTCCGTTCCAGCGCTCGTGATGTGCCCGGACGATCGGCGCAACCGGATAGGGAAACGCCACCTTCTCCAGGATCTCCGCTCCCACGATTGGGTGGATCTTCATCTTTTCGAACTCTTCCGGCGTCAGCCGGCCGGGCTTATTGATGATGTGATCCGGTACCGCGAGCTTGCCAATGTCGTGCAGCAGCGCGGCCGCCTTCAGCGCATCCATCTCGGAATCGCTCAGACCCAGGTCGTTTGCGATTTCCACCGCGAAGGTGCGCACCCGGTGAAGGTGCGAGTGCGTGGTGTGATCCTTGGCGTCGATGGCAAGCGCCAGGCCCTCGATCGTGCGCAGATGCAGCGCACACACCTCCTCCACGTGCCGCTTCTCGGCCTGCACGTGCATCTCCTCGATCTCCACACGGCGTTTCTCGTCCTGCAATCGCCCCAGGTAAAGGTGGTACGACCGGTAAATCCAGTACATGATGGGGACCACCAGCAGAGCGCTCTGCCATCCGATGAATCGCATGGAGTAGTGAACCAGCCCCACGATAGCTGCACCCACCAGGTAGAAGGGAAGCGACCAGAAGTAGGTCTCCGACCAGATGCGGCGCAGGGACTTGCCTTCGCAGAGCGAGATCACCACGGCTACCGGCACCGTATTGGTGACGAAGTAAGTCAGCGCGCTAACAAGCAGCAGCAGGGGCAGGCTGTTCCCGAGCATCCGGGCGGGCAAATGGCAGGCATAGTACGTGGCAAAGACCGCAATGCTGTTGCTGCACACATTGAAGACGACCTGGACCGGCTGCGGCTTGCGCTTTGTTTTCCAAATGCATTGCACCAGCACAGCGGTGCAGCCGATCACAAGAGTCTCGGCCAGCGACAGCTCCAGAATTCCAAGCAGCACAAAGAGGAAGTGCACCGACAGCGTGCTTTCCATCCCAGGAAGCCGTACCTTCATGGTCGCAGCCAGCACCGCGATAATCACATAACAGGCGAACTTGAGCGGATCGTTGGATTGCCAGTGAAATCCCGCCTGCGCCAGCACGCACAGGCCGCCCGCCGCGACCACCGCAATATAGGCCTTCGCGCGGATTGGTAGGGAAAACTCCACTCACTGCCCTCGGGCTCGCCGGCGGCGTGGTCCTCGACCGGTCACCGCGGCGCACCCAACGCACAGCAGCGCGCCGCTTCGGGAACTGGCCCGTTCATCGGCCACATTTGAAGCTCCATCAGATACCGATGAACTGAAAACTTTGGGCCGTCTCTCTGAAGTCATCTCGCGCAGGTTACTGAGTTGTCATTACGTTCGGGATTAAAGGACTCCCATCCGGCGCCGATAAGCCTCTTGATCGCATGAGAAGCCTCTCATCCAGGCCCCTCATACGTGTCGCTGACCGGCACTCCGTGTTTCCGCAACCTTCTCGTACGGCGCACCAGACTAGCCGGTCTACTTGTGCGGCTCTCTTTGCGCGGCGGAATCCATCGCCGTGTCGCAGAGCTTCGCCGCGGAACCCAACAGCACTCGTCATCCGGACTGTCCCAAGGAGAGACCATGACCAAACGCAAGACGCTCAAAAGCGCTGTGTGGGGAAGATCGATTCTGATCGCCTGCGCGCTGACCCTGTGCGCCGCCACGGCACGGGCGGGCCCGAAGAAGATATCCCCAGATCTGGATAATCTCAAGCCCTCCGACCGGGTGGACATCATCGTGCAGTTCAATCAGGCACCCACGGCTGCGCTTGATCAAAAGGCGCTGCATGCCGGGGGAAGGCTGAAACACCTACTCCCGCTCCTGAATGCGGGCGCCTATGCGCAGGTGCCGGCGTCCGTGCTGTCCGAACTCGTTGCCGATCCGGACGTCCTGCACATTTCCACCGATCTGCCTCTTCATATGGCGGCTACCACACCTTCCGCCTATCTGGACTATCACAACGAAACCATGAATGCGGCCGCGGGCTGGAACCAGGGGCTGAATGGCGCCGGCGTAGGAGTGGCTGTCATTGATAGCGGCCTTGCTGCCGTGGACGACTTGACAGCAAGGAACGTGGTCTACAGTCAGGATTTCGTCGCCGACAATGGCAGCAGCCCCTCCGATCGCTTCGGTCACGGTACCCATGTGGCCGGAATTATCGCTGGCAATGGAATCGACTCCACCGGGCTTCTCGACTCATACACGTTCCGGGGCGTCGCGCCCGGCGTCAATCTCATCAACCTCCGTGTTCTCGATAACAGCGGGAACGGTCAGGACAGCGACGTCATCGCCGCGATTCAGACCGCGGTTCAACTTCGGGTTTCCTATAACATCCGAGTCATCAACCTCTCCGTCGGTCGAGGCGTATTTGAAAGCTATACCGTGGATCCTCTTTGCCAGGCTGTGGAACAGGCATGGCGAGCCGGCATCGTTGTCGTGGTATCGGCCGGAAATGAAGGCCGCAATACCGCGGCTCGCAGCGGCCGCTACGGCTCCATCACCGCTCCTGGCAACGATCCGTTCGTGATCACCGTCGGCGCTATGAACACGCTGGGGACGCCAGACCGCACGGACGACATTCCCACCACTTACACATCACGCGGGCCCACGCTAATCGACCAGATCGTGAAGCCGGACATCGTGGCCCCCGGCAACCTCATCGTTTCCCTATATCAACCAGGCGAGACCCTCAGCCACGAGTTTCCCGGCAACGAGATCCCGCTCACCGTCTACCAACCGAAGGGCATTGCCGGAATCTCCTCCAGTTATTTCCTCCTCAGCGGAACCAGCATGGCCGCCCCCATGGTGAGCGGAACGGCGGCCCTGATGCTCCAGCAACATCCCGCGCTTACGCCGGACCAGGTGAAGGCAAGGCTCATGTTGACGGCATTCAAACACCTGGTCCCGTTCAGCACCATTACGGATCCAACTTCAGGCATCACCTACAACGTCGAGGCCGACCTCTTCACGGTTGGCGCCGGCTACCTGGATGTACAAGCGGCCCTCAACAACACCAACCTTGCCCCCGCAAACGTGGGCAGCGCCCTCTCTCCCTATGCCTCGGTGAACAACAATGGCAGCGTCGTTCTGGTGATGGGCTCGCGGTACGTTCAGCCCACCGGCATGGTCTGGGGCACCGGCATGGTCTGGGGTACCGGCATGGTCTGGGGTACAGGCATGGTTTGGGGTACCGGGATGGTCTGGGGCACTGACACCAATGGTGACTCGCTGGTGTTCGCGCCGCAAAACCTAGCCGGCGAAGGCATGGTTTGGGGCACCAGCGCCGATCAAGCCGATGGCATGGTCTGGGGCACCAGCAGCGCCTCCGCAGAGCTGTCCGCATTTGGCGACTTGCCAATGAGCCAGTGATGCAGGATGCCATGCTGTAAATAAACCCCGATCCGGCGTTGGAAGGACGCCGGATCGGTTCTTATCAGGTCGTTGAAATCCCGATCCCTAAGCTGCATTCCCGGTTCAGAACGGCGGCGCCTTGGCGCCCTCCGGCGATCCCAGGAACCGCGTCCAGAACGCCAGCCGCGCACTCTCCGCGAGCGGCATCTCGACCCGATCTCCATCGTCGCTGGCTTGTCCGCGTTCACCGGTGCCCGACACCAACGGCAAAGCCCCCGGCTTCGTCCTCCTCAACCTCGATATCGAAGGCTTCGCCCAACCTTAAGAATTGTTACGACTCGCCCCTGCTCCACCAAAATATGCGAGACTTGGGTCCGTGGCGCGGCTTCTTCGCGCTTCAGCGCGCAGCCATGCAATCACCGGACCGGCAAAAACCGCTCTCGCTGCTTCTCGTCGATGACGATGCCGAGTTGTGCAGCATGATGCGCGAGTTCTTTGCCCAGGCCGGCCATCGCCTGGAGTGCGCCTACAACGGCCGCGAAGGCCTGGCATGCGCAGTCAACGGCGCCCACGACCTCGTGATTCTCGACGTGATGCTGCCTGTCCTCGATGGCTTCGCCGTTCTCCAGCAGTTGCGCCGCCGCAAGCGCGTCCCCGTCATCATGCTCACCGCTCGCGTGCAGCAGCAGGACCGTATCCAGGGCCTCGACTCCGGCGCCGACGACTATCTGCCCAAACCCTTCGATCCCGACGAACTCCTCGCCCGCGTGCGCGCCGTCTTGCGCCGCGCCGAGCCTGGCGTTGAAGCTCCCTCGTCCGTCACTATCGGCTCGGTTCGCCTCGATCCCGCC
This sequence comes from Occallatibacter sp., assembly GCA_035552475.1. Lineage (GTDB taxonomy): Bacteria > Acidobacteriota > Terriglobia > Terriglobales > Acidobacteriaceae > Telmatobacter. Next base: position 14,487 of record DASZLE010000016.1, on the reverse strand, counting down.
GCCCGCGAAGTCTGGAGCAATGGCAAGTCCGTCGAACTCACTTCAACTGAGTTCGACCTGCTCGACTTGCTCATGCGCTCCGCCGGCCGCATCGTCTCGCGCGACGAAATTACCGCCGCTCTCTTCGAGCGCGAAGCCACTCCCTACGATCGCTTCCTTGACGTGCATATCAGCCACTTGCGCAAGAAGCTCGACAACGGCGCGCGCCTCATTCGCACCATCCGCGGTGTAGGCTACACCTTTACGGGAGTCAACTGAGCCGTGCGCCATAAGTCGCTTCTTATCGGCACCCTCATCGCTACACTCTTCGTACTCGGCGTGTCCTTCCTCGTCTTCCAGGCCATCTCCAACCGGATGCAGCGCCTCCAGATCGATCCCACCTTCGATCGCTTCGACGAGCTCCAGCTCCAGAGCTTGCGCGATGCTTACGAGATCGGCGGCAAGCAGGGACTCAGCAACTATATCTACCGTCTCGATCACACCTTCACCGGCAGCCATTATCTGCTCGACGCCTCCGGCAGCGATCTCCTCACCGGCGAGAATCGCTCCTCGCTCCTGCCGCCTCCGCCAGCCACCCGCTCCCGCATCAGCACCCATGGCCACTGGAGCATCGCCCACCGATCCGCCGACGGCAAGTACTGGTTCGCTGCCGTCGGAAATCTTGGCCGCTTCCATATCTGGACCTTCCTCCCCTACTTCTACCTCGTCATCGGCGCATCGGCTGCGCTCTGCTGGCTCGCTGCAGTCGGCGTCATTCTTCCCGTCCGCCGCGTCGCCACCACCATCGCGCGCTTCGGCCAGGGTGACCTCTCCGCCCGCATCCGCACCCGCCGTCCCGACGAAATCGGACAGCTCAGCCGCTCCTTCAACCAGATGGCCGAACGCCTTGAGCGACTCATAGTCAGCGAGCGCCGCCTCCTCGGCGATATCTCCCACGAACTCCGCTCGCCCCTCGCCCGCCTCAAGTTCGCCGTCAAGCTCGCCCGCACTTCCGCTGACCCCGATACCGCCCTCGATCGCATTGAACGCGACGTCAATCGCATCGCTTCCCTTGTCTCCGACATCGTCGAGATCACCTTTGTCGAAGGCGACCCCGCTCTCCGTGGCGCTGAAACGTTTGAGGTCTCCGATGTCGTCGCAGAGGTCGTCCGCGACTGTTCCGTCGAAGCCGAGTCCCGCGGATGCCGCATCCTGCTCTCCGGCTGCATTGCAGGGCTGACGTTAGGCAGCCGCGAACTCCTCCGCCGCGCCGTCGAAAACGTCCTTCGCAACGCCATTCGATACTCGCCCGAGCGCGCCGCCATCGAGATCGATATCTCCCTCGAGGATCAGAACGCCGTCATCGTCGTTCGCGATCACGGCCCTGGCGTCCCTGAGAATGCCCTCGCCCACATCTTCGATCCCTTCTTCCGCGTCGAAGTCGCGCGCGACACCAACGGCGGCGGCTCCGGCCTCGGCCTCTCCATCGCCAAACGCGCCGTCCAGGCGCACCACGGCTCCATCTGCGCCCAAAACGCCTCTCCTGGCCTCCGTGTCCGCATCGCGATTCCCGTAGCTTCCGCGCCGCTCTCCACCTGAAATCGCATCAAAATCGCCTAAAACCGTATGCCTTAACACTTCTTAAGGTCCGTATTGACAATCGTGTTCTTTAATCAACCTAATGCCTCCTCCGGCAGGAGAATCCGAGGCAGTCGAGGAGTATCTTCATGAAACGCCTTTTTGCGTTCACCTTCGTTCTTGCTCTCGCGTCCATTCCCGCCTTCGCGGCCAAAAACTCTCAGTCGGTCACGGTTCCTGAAGCAGTCTCGGTCGGCTCCACGCAGTTGCCCGCAGGCAACTACAAAATCACCTGGACTGGCTCCGGCCCCAGTGTGCAGGTCACCCTCAAGCAGCAGGATGTCCGCACTCCGGCCACCGCCACCACCCAGGCCAAGCTCGTTTCTGAGAATCACGGCCACGCAGCCGTCACTATCAACAACCAGGGCGGATCCAAGACGATCGAGCTGATCCAGCTCGATCACGTCAGCTTGGTTCTGGGCTCCGCGCCCTCGTCCGGCCAGTAGTTTCTTGTGCTTGCCGCAATCGCGCCTCGGCACACTGCGATTTGGCTCTTCTGGACCCCTTTTCTGAGCCTTCCAAACCCCCTTCTCCGCTGTAACGAGAAGGGGGATTTTTTGCCCCAAACAGGGCTCCAGGCAAGGTTTGCCGCGCAGCTCATTCCGCGGCCTGCGCTACCAAGTCTTTGGCCCCTCACGCCCCCTTCAGGTATACTGAAAATTCGGCAAGCCGCGGCCGGCGCAGTTGGTGCGCCCTCGCTAGCTTCCCGCCGAACACGGCGGACGAACCGAGCAGACGATCACCTCCAGAGCGCGGTTGCCCGAATAAACGAAGATTGGGAGCAAAGAAGTCATGGCACAGGTTTGTGATATTTGCGGCAAAGGACCGCAGTTCGGCAATAACATTTCGCATGCGCACAACGTCACGCGCCGCCGCTGGAACCCCAACCTCCAGCGGGTCCACGCGCTCATCAATGGCGCCTCAAAGCGCGTTCGCGTCTGCACCACCTGCCTTAAGAGCGGCAAGGTCGCCAAGGCCTAGTTCCGCTCCAACCTGGTGTTCCGCCAGAACCCCGCCAACTCCGGCGGGGTTTTGTTGCGCTCGAATTCCGCGTGTAGCATCAATCCCCGGAGCCCCGCATGAACCGTCGCCAATTCCTGCACACGCTCGCTGCCTCCTCCATCGCCGCCGCCGCGCCCGTATCGCCCTCCGCCCAGGCGCCGGACAAGCCCGCCTCGGCAGCCGGATTCCAGCTCTCCGTCATGCTCTGGACTGTCTTTCGCGACCTGCCCTTCGAACAGCGCCTCGAGAAGGTCGCCTCCGCCGGCTACCGCAACGTCGAGCTCGTCGGCGAATATCAGAAGTGGTCGCCCGCCGACTTCGCCCGCGCCAACGCCGCCCGCGCCCGACTCGGCATTTCCTTTGACGCCACCGCCGGCCTCGCCCACGGCGTCGGCGATCCCACCGCCCGCACCGCCTTCCTCGCCAACCTCCGCCAGTCCCTTGCCGTCATGGAGACTATCGCCTGCCCTGCAATAATCGCCATGTCGGGCAACGTGGTTCCAGGCCTCTCCCGCCAGGCTCAGCATGAGAGCTGCATTGAAGGCCTCAAGCGCGCAGCCGCCATGGTCGAAGGCCGAGCCATCGCCGGTCAGCCCGTCCGCATCCTGCTAGAATGCATCGACCCCGAGGAAAACCCGAAGTACTTCCTCAACTCGGCCTCCGAAGCCATCCAGATCGTCCGCTCCGTCAACCATCCCCAGGTCCAGTTCCTCTACGATCTCTTCCACGAGCAGATCGCGGAGGGAAACCTGATCCAAAAGCTCCAGAAGAACATTGATGTCATCGGCCTCATTCACGTCGCCGACGTCCCCGGCCGCCACGAGCCCGGTACCGGCGAAATCAATTACACCAACATCTATCGAAAGCTCTTCGAGCTCAACTACCAGCGCGGCATCGCCATGGAGTTCCTACCCACCGGCGATCCCATCCAGGCCCTTCGCCAGGCAAAGAAGGCCCTGGAAGCCTCCTGGCCGCTCTCCAACGCATAAGCCGCCTCGGGACTCTAGCGCCGGCCTCCAGACCCGCACATGCCCAAGTTAAGTCCGCGAACTCCGCTAACCCGCCCCTCTGCTATCCTCGCTCCCATGCAGCCCCAACCCCTGATCTGCGTCAGCGACGTCGAAGCCAGCAGCCGCTGGTATCAGCGTCTGCTCGGCCTGCACAGCAACCACGGCGGCCCCGCCTACGAGCAGCTCGTCTCCGGCGGCCGCCTGATCCTGCAACTGCACAGCTTTCAAGTGGAGCACCACCACGGCGCCATCGGCGATCCCCACGACAAGCCCTATGGCAACGGGGTCCTGCTCTGGTTTGAAGTGGAAAACTTCGATGCAGTCCTCGAGCGCGCACAACAGATGAATGTGGAGATTGTTCTCCCCCGCCATCGCAACCCGCTTGAAGGAAGCGGAGGCCCCAATCACTGGGAGTGCTGGATGCGCGATCCCGACGGTTATGGAGTCGTGGTTGCCAGCCCTTACGGCACCGCCGACGGCAACTGGATCCCCGAAACCAATCCGTTCAATCCAGCCTGACCTCGGCGCTTCGCTCCCTTGCTCCCTTGCTCCCTGTCTTCACCCCACCGGCACCAGCCCCGGCGGCGGTTGATGAGTCAGCGCATTCGTCATCCGTGGCGGGCTCGGCGGCGCCTGCAGCGTAAACTTCTTCTGCCTCGCCTCAAACCGCACCAGCAGGCTCTTCTGGTCGAACGTGATGGCAAAGTTTTGCATCGGCGGCGATCCGAAATTGATCAACGGAAATGCCGGATGGATCTCCACCACCGGGTGCGTAAAAGTGTATCGCCCAAACTTCACGTCAGACGCCAGCTTGGCCACCTTCAGCTTGAAGCACGTCGCCACCGACTGCCCTGAAGCAAACAGCACCGGCGCCACATCGTACTTCAGGTGCTCCGCCATTGCCTCCGGCAGCACCAGCCCTCCACCGCCCGAGTCGAGTTGCGCATCCTTCGGTTCCAGCCCGTCCACTTTCAGGCTTGCAATCGGCACGCCCTGCGGCATGCGGAACGGCACCACGTTCCTGCCCCCGTCCGCGGCCAGCGAGCCCGTCCCCAGCGTCACCTTTCGATTGGGAAAATCCAGCGTCAGCAGGTAGTCGCGGAACAGCGTGAACCCCAGCAGTCCCTGGCAGGTTCCCGATTCGGCAAAAAACCCCGACTCCACCGCCCGCACGTTCTGGAAACTCACGCCCGCCAGGTCCAGAGTACCCATCAGAACCGTCGGGACCCTTTTGCTGCCCTGTCCGCTGGGGTCGCTCAGCGCAGTGTGCCCCACCGTCGGCAGCCCCAGCTGTTCTGCCAGTTGCGGTGTCACCAGCGCATCCGCGCCCGTTCCCGTGTCGATCACGAATCGGAACGGACCGCGCCCGTTGACCGTCACCATCACGTAAGGCTTCCCATACATCTCTTCCATCTGCTGGCTGTGTTCAACGGTCTGCGCCCCCGCGCTGCCGGAAGCACACAGCAGCATCAGCACCATCGCGCCGCCAGTTGCTGTGCTACGAACCGCTTTGTCGCGTTCGATTTTGCCGCAACAGATTGAGCTTTTCATGACCCCTTCTTTCGCGTTCCGGGGTGCAGTCGGGGATGAGAATCCTGGCCCTCGCCGGGCCCAGGCTCCGCAGCGCTCCCGCCAATGGGAGGATTCTACGGCTGACTAAGGGACGCAGTTCCGGTCATTATGTACCTTGGCAACTGTAAGTAGCGGTCCGGTTTCCCTCTAAAATGAACCGGTATGCCCACCACCGTCCGTTCCCACGCCAAGATCAACCTCGGCCTCTATATAGGCGCGCCCCGCCCGGACGGCTTCCACTCCCTCGTCACCGTCTATCAGACCCTCGAAGCCCACGACATCGTCACTGTCAGTGCCCGCCCCGCCCCAGCCACGTCCATCCGCCTCACCTCCAATGACTCCCGTGTCCCCTCCGATGCCCGCAATACCGCCTGGAAGATGGTCGACCTCGCCCTCCATGCCCTCGACATGAGCGCACAAGTGGAGATTCGCATCGAAAAGCATCTTCCCGTCCAGGGCGGCCTCGGCGCCGGCTCCGCCAATGCCGTAGCCGCCTTAATCGGCCTCGAAAAAGAGCTGAATCTGGGTGCCCCAGGTCTCGACTTTGAGACCTGGGATAGGCAGTCTGAGAGTGACAAAGAACCGCTCGTAACTGCCTTCATCTCGGACCTCGAACCGTGGGATGACCAGCGCCGGCTTTCCCATCGCCTCGACCTCGCCGCCCAGGTCGGCTCCGACGTCCCCCTCTTCCTCATCGGAGGCGCCGTCCTCGGCCTCGATCACGGCCAGGAAGTCCACCCCTGGCCCGACTTCGAGCCCGTCTGGTGCCTGGTCGCAATTCCCTCCATTGGCGTCTCCACCCCTCAGGCCTTCCGCGACTGGGACGCCCTCTGCGCCCGCGACGGTTTGACCGCGGAGGCCAGTGCCGATAAACTAGAGCAGTTGAGCCGCGCCTACGCCAGCGCCTTTGCGGGATACACTCCGCAGGGTCGGCAAGGAACCGGCTCCTCCGGTGTCCCCTCGCAACAGAACGAATCAGGCCACGGGGACCTGGCCGGACCGAGAGAGTCCGCGCTTGTCCGCACCGGGATACTAAGCTGGATTCACAACGACTTCGAACAGGTCGTGTTTCCCCAGCATCCCTCCCTGCGCGAAATCAAGCAGACTCTTGCGGCTGAAGGCTCTCCGGAGGCAGCCCTCCATGCCTCGCTGTCCGGGTCCGGTTCGGCGCTCTTCGGCCTTTACCAGGCCCGGGAGCACGCAGAAGCAGCCGCGCAACGGCTGCGGGCGGCCGGCGTCAAAAGCCTCCTCACCCGCACTCTCCCGCGTCCCGCATACTGGGGCGGAATGCTTCTGCAATCAGAGGATTGACAGCCGGCCGCACATCGCGAGAAACTCGCGGGCGACTGCAAAAGATCAGATTTGGCGCTGCCGCTCCCGCAAGGCAGCCAGGCGCACAGTTGGGCGATCGTTCAATGGTAGGACAATGCCCTTTGGAGGCATTTATTCAGGTTCGAATCCTGATCGCCCAGCCAGTTCTTTTTTGAAGTACCGAATGCAGCCAAAGCAAACCAGCTTGGAGGAACTCGGGAGATGGACACAGCAACGTTGACGGTCACACAGGAAGACGCAAAGCAGCCGGGCGTCACGCCCGAGCCAGGCAAGGAGCCTTCGCAGCCCGGTCAGCCGGATGCGAAGAGCAAGGAGGCCAAACCGGCCGCCGAGCGCAAGCGCTCCCGCAACTTGAGCGAAGACAAACGCTTCAAGCTCTTCTCCGGTACTGCCAACAAGCCCCTCGCGGAAGCCATCGGCCGCCATATCGGCGTTCCGGTGGGCGAGGCCAAACTGCAGCGCTTCGCCGACGGCGAGGTCTACTTCCAGCTCCTCGAAAACGTTCGCGGAGTGGATGTCTTCGTGGTGCAGCCCACCTGCTATCCGGTGGACCAGCACCTGATGGAGTTGTTGGTGATGATTGACGCGCTCAAGCGGGCTTCGGCGGCCAGGATCACAGCGGTGGTCCCCTACTACGGCTACGCCCGGCAGGACCGCAAGGATCGTCCGCGCGTCGCCATCAGCGCCAAGCTCATTGCCGATCTGCTCACCGTCGCCGGCGCCAACCGCGCCCTCTTCGTCGACCTTCACGCCGCCCAGATTCAGGGCTTCTTCAACATCCCCGTCGATCACATGTTTGCCAGCCCGGTCCTGGTTTCGTACTTCCGCGGGCTGGCGCTCCCCAACCTGACCGTGGTCTCGCCGGATGCCGGGGGCGTGGAGCGCGCCCGCCACTTCGCCCAGAAAATGGGCGCCCCGCTCGCCATCGTCGACAAGCGCCGCACCGATATGAACGTTGCCGAGGTGATGCACGTGGTCGGCGATGTCAACGGCAAAACCTGCCTCATCATCGACGACATCATCGACACCGCGGGCACTCTGGTCAAAACCGTCGATGCCCTTTACGCCTCCGGCGCCGCCGGCGTCTACGCCTGCGCCAGCCACGCCGTGCTCTCGGGCCCGGCTATCGACCGCATCGCCGCCTCCCGCATTCAGGAGGTGGTGGTCACTGACACCATTCCTCTGCGCGAAGCCGCACAGAAGTTGCCCAAGATCAAAGTCCTCTCCATCGCCGGCCTCCTCGGAGCCGCGATCGAGAGCATTCACATGGAAACCAGCGTCAGCACGCTGTTTAGCTAGCCCGGCAGCTATTAGCTCTTAGCTATTAGCTACCGATACCAGGAATTAGCCCTACGCAAGAACGATGGCGTGAATCAATGTTTGGGATCCATGAGCCAATCCCAGGCGCAACCTCAACCGGGTAGCTAATAGCTAAGAGCTAAAAGCTGCCTTTAACAAAGGGAGCGGATCGATTCAGCAATTAGCCTCTAAGCCAGGAGTCAGCAGCTAAAGGCTAATAGCTAAGAGCTAAAAGCTGCTTTTCCGTGCCCGAAACCAGAAAAGAGAGAGTCATGCCCGAAGTAGTCGTAGCCAGCCCCCGCGAGGGCAAGTTCAACAAGAATGCTGCTCGCCGCGTCCGCGCCGCCGGCAAAATCCCCGCCGTCCTCTACGGGGCCGGACACGAGGCCGTCGCCGTCGAAGTCGATCCCAAGCAGATTTCCCGGATCCTCTTCTCCGAGACCGGCCACAACACCATCTTCGACGTCCAGGTGGGCGGCGGCAGCGACGCGGCCAAGGCCATGATCGTCGATTGGCAGCGCGAGCCCATCAAGGACCAGCTCATCCACATCGACATGAAGCGCATCGCCCTCGACAAGACCCTCCGCGTCAGCGTCCGCGTCAAGCTCCTCGGCGTTCCCATCGGCGTAAGGGCCAGCGGCGGCATCCTCGATCAGGTCCGGCGCGAAGTCGAAATCGAATGCCTCCCCGCCGACATCCCCAGCCACATCGATGTCGATGTCTCCAACCTCGATATGCACGATGTGCTGCGCGTCAGCGGTCTGCCGCATAGCGACAAGATCAAGTACCTCACCGCGGAAGACTCGACCGTTGCGCACGTCGTCTCCATCCGCGAAGAAGTGGTCGCGGCGCCGGAAGTGGAAGCCGCTACCGTTGCCACCGCGGGCACTCCGGCCGAGCCGGAAGTGGCCAAGAAGGGCAAGACCGAAACCGCCGCCGATGCCGCCAAGAAACCAGAGGCCGGCGACAAGGCCAAGAAGTAACCCTTGGCCGGGGAAATTCAGTCCGTAGGCCAGGCGGAACAACGCTCTGGCCCGTTCCTGGTGGTCGGGCTTGGCAACCCCGGCCTGGAGTACCTGTGGACCCCGCACAACGCGGGTTTCATGACAATTGACCGCATCGCCGAACAGGAAGGCGTTGTGGTCCAGAACCGGCGTTGCCGGGCCGTCACTGCAAGCTGCCGCATCGCCGGCCGCTCCGTGATCCTGGCCAAGCCGGAAACCTTCATGAACCTCAGCGGCATGTCCGTCGCCGCTCTGGTTCGCGAGTTCGAAGCGGACCCTGCTCGGGACCTGCTCGTGATCTACGACGAGCTCGACCTCAAACTGGGAACGTTCAAAATCAGGGAGCGCGGTTCCACTGCCGGCCATAACGGCGCCCGCAGCATCACCGCTTCCCTCGGCACGGAGGAGTGGCTGCGGCTGCGCATCGGCGTCTCGCAGGACCTCCCTCCCGAAGCCGTAGCAGCAGGAGCCCGCGGGCGTGCAGGCAAGGATTACCTCCTCTCGCCCATGGGCAAGCGCGACCTGGCAGTGCTGGACGAGGTGCTCGACCGCGTGGCTACAGCCACCCGCCGTATCCTCCAAGCCGGCCCCGCCGCCGCCATGAACGAATTTAACCGTAAGGAAGACAGAGAACAGGGATCGGAGACCAGAGATCAGAACGATGCGAGTTGAAAAACTGATCACTGATCACTGACCACTGATCACTGAACTGTGAGGAACCATGTCCCGTCTCTACGAAGTCATGTTCATCGTCCGGCCCGATGTGGTCGACGAGGATGTCGATAAGCTGATCGCCGGCTTCACCGCCACGGTCACCAACCTCGGCGGCAACATCAAGTCCACTGACAAAATGGGCCGCCGCAAGCTCGCCTACATGGTGCGCCGGTTCAACGATGGCAACTACATCCTGCTCACCGTCGAGGGCAGCGGCGCCGTGGTGGCCGAGCTTGAGCGCCGCCTCCGCGTCTCTGAGCCGGTCATCAAGTTCATTACCGTGCGCATGGACGAGGAGGAGAAGCGCCTGGCCAAGGTCAAGGCCATCCGCGCCTCGCGCCGCAAGCTCAGCGCAGAGCCTCAGTCTCAGCCTGCGCCCCAGCCCCCGGCCCAACCCGCCGCTGCTCCCGTCGCCGCGCCCGCCGCTGCGCCCGCTGAAGCCACGGCAGAAGCCGCGCCGGCCAGCGCATAACAGGTTTCAGACGACAGGCGCCAGTTTTCAATCACCTGACACTGTCACCAGAATTGAACCCGGCCGAGGCCGGACAGAAGCAAGCAAAGAGGAAAATCATGGCTGACGAAACTCAAGCAAGGGCGCCGGAGTCCGGCGCACCATCCAATCAAGGCGGCGGCCCGCCCTCCGGCCCCCGCGGACCCCGTCCCGGTGGCCCCGGCGGCCGCGGCAAATTCTTCCGCCGCAAGAAGGTCTGCAAGTTCTGCACTGAGAAGATTGACGCCATCCCCTATCGCGATGTGCGCCTGCTGCAGGGCTTCGTGGCTGAACGCGGCAAAATTGTGCCCCGCCGCCTTACCGGCGTCTGCACCAAGCATCAGCGCCGCCTCACCCGCGCCATCAAGCAGGCCCGCAACATCGCCCTGCTGCCCTTCGCCACCAGGCACTAAGGCGAGACTGGCGTGCAGCTTCGGTGGACTGGCGCGGACGTGCTTTGAAAGGGCATGACTGGTAGGTCAGGGCTGTTAGGTCAGGGCTGTTAGGTCAGGGCTGGTAGGTCAGGGCTTTAGCCCTGACAATCATCGGTCCATTAAAAACACCCCGGGGCTTTAGCCCCTGAGGGAAGATGCCGGGGGAACCGTCTCGCGGCACTTGGAGAATCGATCATGGAAGTCATCCTGAAAGAAGACGTAGTCAACCTCGGCCACCGCGGCGACGTGGTGAAGGTCGCCGACGGCTACGGTCGCAACTTCCTGCTGCCGCGCAAGCTGGCCATGCAGGCCACCGCGGCCAACAAGGCCGTCATCGAGCAGATGAAAGCCTCCGCCGCTCGCCGCTCCGCCACGGAAAAGGTCCAGGCCGAAGAACTGGTCGCCAAGCTCGCGCCCGTCGTCCTCACCTTCACCCGCAAGTCCGGCGAGAGCGGTCAGCTCTTCGGCTCCGTCACCTCGGCTGACATCGCTGCCGAGCTCGAGACCCGCGGATTTGAAATCGACCGCCGCAAAATCCAGCTCGGCGAGCCGCTCAAGGCCCTCGGCAACTTTGATGTGCCGGTCAAGCTGCATCGCGAAGTCACCGCGCATATCAAGGTCAAGGTCCTCGGCGAAGAAACCGCCGAAAAACCCGAGACCCCCGAAGAAGCCCAAGCCGAGCCCGCCGCCGAAGCCGCCGCGGAGTAAGGCAATCTGCGCATCGGGTCTTTGGGGCGCGCGTTTTCCGGAAGGCGTCAGGTGTCAGGTATCAGCGGCAGGCTGACACCTGACACCTGTTCCCTGTTCCCTGTTCCCTGTTCCCTGTTCCCTGTTCCCTGTTTCCTGTTCCCTGTCACCTACCCCATCACTTCCCGCGCCGCCTCCACCGCCTCCCTCGCCACCAGCCTCACATCGTCCTCGCTGGTGCGGTGATTCACCACGCATGCGCGCAACGCGAACCTCCCCTTGATGCTGGCGTTCGAAAGATACACCCGCCCGCGCCGCACCACCCGCTCCAGAATCCGCCGGTTCAGCGCGTCCAGATCCCCCTCCGACGCCGCAAACCGGAAACACACCGCGCTCAGCGCCACCGGCGCCAGCCGCTCCAGCTTCGGCTCGGCATCAATCGAATCCGCCAGAACCTGCGCCAGCCTCAGATCCTCGCCAATCGATTCCTTAAATGCGCGCAGTCCGTAATACCGCAGCGCCATCCACAAGCCCAGCGCCCGGAACGGCCGCGACAGCTCCATCGACTCCTCAAAGAACGCGAATCCCTCGATCGGATCCTCAGTCAGCGTGCGCGCATAGTCGGCCGAATAAGAAAAAGCCCGCTGCGCCGCCCCCCGATCGCGATACAGCAGGCATCCACACCCCGCGGGCTGATAAAGCCACTTATGCGGATCGAGCGACAACGAATCCGCGCGCTCCATTCCCTTGAACGCCTCGGGAATTGCCAGCGCCGCCAGCGCCCCGTAGGCTCCGTCCACATGCATCCACAATCCAGATTCGCCGCAGACCTCCGCGATCGCCTCCATGGGATCGATGCTGCCCGTAGCCGTCGTCCCCGCGCTCGCCACCACCGCGATCGGCATCTTCCCTGCCGCCGTGTCTTCACCGATCATGCGCCGCAGCTCATCCGCGCGCATGCGGAACGCATCGTCCACCGGCACCAGCCGAACCGCTTCATGTCCCAACCCCAGCAGTGCAGCCGCCTTGGCAATTGACATGTGCGCTTCCGTCGAGCAGTACACCAGGCCTCCGCGCGCTCCATCGCGGTTCGCCGGCGCCTTCGCTTCGCGCGCCATGCACAGTCCCATCAGGTTCGCTGACGATCCGCCCAGTGTCAGGCTTCCGCTGAACCCCGCGCATCCCACCGCCCCGGCCAGCCAGCGCACCACCGTGCGCTCAATCGTGGCTGCCGACGGCCCCGAGCGCCACGCCGTCGCATTCTGGTGCAGCACGCCGGCCGCAAACGTGCCCAGCGCGCCCACTGGCTCGCCCGAGCCGTATACGTAGCCGAAGAACCGCGGCGATGCAGGCCGCCCATGCGCAAACACTTCCCCCAGCGCGTCAAAAGCCGTCGCGCCCATTCCTGTCAGCGGCGCGTCGCTGTCGAACAGCCGCACGCTCTCCTCGCCGGTTGTCGCGGGATACGAAGGAAGATTCGGCAGCCGCTCCAGGTAATCGGCAGTAAAGTCGCTGAGCCGGTGCGCCAGCGCGCGAAACTCGGCAGCATCCAGGTTGAGCGATCGCATAGGGCAGGTCCGAACCCAGCTTACGCCCTCGGCGCCGCCGTTCAAGCTCCGCTAACCCCGCTAACTCCGCTACTCGAGCTTCAGTTGCGTCGCCCCCATCCGCGCCGAGTTCTGTACCGTCGGATCCTTCGACTCCTGCGCCAGCGACAAAAGCGATTGCCGCACTTTCAGCTCCAATGCCCTGTTATGTTCCTTCTCGGCCTTCGCCGCAATCGTATTCAGCGCCTGGATGCCATGGATGGCAACGGCTGATTGCCCTGAAGTGGCTGCGGTCGTCGAGATGGTCTGCAGCGCGTCCACTGAGGCATCGGGCGCCTTGGCCGACGCCGACTGAATCTGGTCGATCGCCTGCTTCGACGTGTCGGCAATCTGTGTCTTCTTCTCCGTGTCCGACACGCCCGCCGAGGTGGCAAGCGCCGTGGTCACGGCCGGTACCGTCTGCTGCACGGCCGTGTTGATCTGCTCCACGTTGCCGCTCTTCGTCGCAGTCTGCACATTCTGAACCGTCTGCGCCTCCGTCGAATTCTGGCGGGTTGCCGTGGCGTTGGTCACCAGCTGCTGGCCTGAGGCGATCACGGGCTGCCACATCAGCCCGCACACCATCGCGAAGATGTAGGTCCTTATGTCGGTGGGATCCGAAGCCGTCAGCAGGTATACCCCGATGGCTGCGGCAACCGCACCCACAAACATCAATGCGAAGACCGCCGCCGCCGGCCCAAAATTGCCGGGGATCGATGTGCCCGTGAAGCGCGCGAGCACCCAGTAGAGCAGACCCCCGATGGCCCCCGCGATCGCCACCCCTGCGAGATATTTCAGGTTTTCGCGGCTGAGTATGCCGCCCGCCGCCGCTTCGTTGCCTTCCGCAGCCGCTGCGTGACCGCCCGCATCGTTCCCATTTGCCATCGCATTCACCTCCAAAAGTTCCTTTCGGATTGCGCAGGTTCGCAGCCGACTTCACAGCAACGGGACGTGAACATAATGGACGCATCCGTTCGGCGCGTCTCTTCTGGGGTCATCCCGGGGAATCGTCGGGTTCTGCGTGCGGCTGGGGAAAGCGAATCTGGGCCGGTTTTTAAGTGAAATGAGTCTAACAGAGCGAGTGCGTGGTAGTGTCAAGAATTGATTCGCCTTTGGCACTTGACCAAATCGGCGAACGCTTTGAAGGGGCATGACTTCAGTCCTGCCGTAGCCGGCGAAACGCTGGGGACCGGGCTTTAGCCTTCGAGGGATGGTTTCTTCCCCAATGAACTACTAGAGCGGCGGTGGCTGAAATGCCCCGGAGAGACATCTCGTCGGGATGCGCGTCGAACCAGCGCGGTGTACGATTCTTCCGAACTCCCGCACCGCGCCCGTTTCCACAATCTCGCCGCCCTTCATCACGGCCACTCGCGCCGCCACCTGCCCCACCACCGCCAGGTCATGCGAGATGAAGCCGACAGCTGACCGCTAGAAGCTAGGACCTAGGAGCTAGAAGCTAGGAGCTAGAAGCTGGAAGCTGCCTTTCTTGTCAAGTACCTGTGGAAAACTTTGTCCGCAACCCCTTTGTTTTGTAGGCAAAACAATAGTAACCAAAATGCAGTTACTAGGGGGTAGGAGGCGTATACTTGCTTCAGACTAGAAATCGGCATAGGGGGGAGAGTCACCTCTCCTCCCCTGCCACACCACCGGACATGCGGGTCCGCATCCGGCGGTTCGGACGGATTGAGCTATTTCCCAACGAACAACCTTGGAACTCCAAGCGCGTCGAAGTGGGCGATG
>DASZLE010000015.1:0-4390 GCA_035552475.1 Occallatibacter sp. | reverse complement strand
GATCCTGCTTGGCACTTCTTCATCGCCCCAGTCCTGCTGGTCAACATCATCGTGGCCATTTACTACACAATTCACCACTGGCCGAATCACCGCGTGCTCTTTCTCTGGTGGGCGCTTATGTCAGTCGTCCTGTTGTTCGCCGTCGGCCGAGCGCGCGTGCACTCGTTGACGGCGCAGGACCGCATCATTCGTCTCGAAGAGAAGCTACGCTTTCACGCGCTGCTGCCGCCGGACCTTCTGGCCCGCAGCCACTCGCTTTCAATTCAGCAGATCGTCGCGCTGCGGTTCGCAGCCGACGAAGAATTGCCCGGGCTCGTCCGCCGCACGCTCGATGAGAACCTGTCGCAGAAGCAGATCAAGCAGGCCATCAATAGCTGGCGGCCCGATTATCTCCGGGTCTGAGGGCCGGCTAGGACGCACCTATAGAGCGCCCGCTCTACTCCCGCAGCAACTTGAACGCGTGCGTCCACTCATTCCGCAGAAATCCCGGGATGCACCACAGCATGCACAGCGGCTCGATCGCCCGAGCACCTTCTACTCCACCCATATCCGCAGCATCCCAACCCAGCTCATCCAGCAGCCCAATGACGGCCTTCTTCGCCGCCTCATTGTTCCCACAGATGAACATCGTCGGCCTGCCCGCCTTGTAGCTTGGGTTGACCATCTGCGCGCTGCCCACCGAGTTGAATGCCTTCACGAAAAACGCGTCCTTGAACTCCCGCTGCAGTTTCTCCATCAGCGATTCGTTTATGTCCGTGAAGAACCGCAGCACACCCTTCTCCGGCGGGCCGTCGGCAATCGGATTGCATGCATCCATCACCGGCTTGCCGGCCAGGTTGCCCTCGCCCGCGTCCCGCAGCACTTCGGCTGCAGCCGACCCCTTCACCGCCAGCATAATCAGTTCCCCAAACTCCGCCGCGTCGCTGAAGCTCCCCAGTCGCGCCCCCGGAGTCTGCGCCGCCCAGTCCTCCAGCTTCGAAGTCTGCCGCGTGCCAAGCATCACCTCATGCGCATGCTTCAGAAGTCCCGCCGCAAGCGTCTGCCCTACCACTCCCGAACCAAGCACACCGATCTTCATCCCAAGCCCTCCTTGTGCTGCGCAATTTGCTACCGCTGCTCCGCCTTGAACTTCCCATACGAACTGTTCAGCGCGTCCACCAGCGAGTTCAACAGACTCAGCCGCATTCTCAACATCCCGATACGGTCTGTCAGCTCGTCCATCTCCACAGGCGTCGGCTTCCAATCCTCTCCCTTTGTGGATGGAAAGGATGCCGCTCGCATTACGCCTTCCACAACGTCCCGCTCGGCCTTGTAAACCTCGTCCTGGGTGGCGTAGATGTCCGAGTAGGTCCTCGCATCTGCATATGGCATGTACCCAATGGCGCCCGTCGATTGCGCGGTCTTCCACGACACCTCGTCGAAGCCCTGCAACCCAAACCCAAACGACATCTGCGGATGACTCCCCGGGTCGGTTTTCAACTGCGCAACAGCATCCAGGTCCTGATTCAGCTGCTTCTGCTGCTCCGCAATCTGCCGCTTCAGCGCGCCGACCACCTGTGAGTTCCGATCGATCTCAGACCGCAGCCCTTCTTCCGCCTCCCGAACCAGACTCCTGTGATGCCGCCACTCTACGCAGCCTTCCAGGCTCAGCGCGATCAGCAAGCCGATCGTGATTGTCAGCAGGTGCAGCAGAAAGTCCTTGAACCCCGGCATCCTTTCGTGTGGCGCATGAACGTCCAGCATTCTCGTCTCCCGTGCCAATCAGCATATCCGAGACCAGCCGCTCACTACGCCGATCGCGTCCCGCGCAACCTGTCATCCTAGGTAGGGGGCCATAGAATGTCTACAGTGAAGGCCGACCTCACCACTCCCGGAGCCCGCCCCATCGGCGTCACCTCGCCTGCCGCCGCGGCAGACAACATCCGCCGGATGTTCGATACCATCGCGCCCACTTACGACCGCGCCAATCACCTGCTCTCCTTGGGCCTCGACCGTACCTGGTGGTTCCGCGCCGCCCGCGCACTCCGCCCCATCCTCCGCCGCCCCGAGGCCGTCGTCCTCGATCTCTGCTGCGGCACCGGCGACATGACCCTCGCCCTCTACCGCCACCGCCCAAAGTGTAACGTCAGCTCGGGTGCCCCATTCTTGACGGCCTCATCGTCAAGGGTGGGAAGTAATCCGTCCGATCAGCCGCCCCCAATCCTCGCCGCCGACTTCTCCCACAACATGCTCTCGCTCGCGCTCCCGAAGTTCGCCGGCAAGAACATCGTGCCTATGGAAGCCGACGCTCTTCGCCTCCCGCTCGCCGACTCCTCCGTCGATCTCGTCACCGTCGCCTTCGGCTACCGCAACCTCTCCAGCTACCCCGCCGGTCTCAACGAGCTCCACCGCGTCCTCCGCCCCAAGGGCCAGATCGCGATCCTCGAGTGCAACCAGCCCGAAGGCTTCGTCGGCCGGCTGTACAACCTCTACTTCCAGCGCGTCCTTCCCGCAGTCGGCGGCTGGATCTCCCGCGACCGTGCCGCCTACGACTACCTGCCCCACTCCGTCTCCCGCTTCCCTCGCCCCGCAAAGATGAAGCAGCTCATCCTCGAAGCCGGCTTCACGGACCCCACCTGGACCAGCTACACCTTCGGCACCGCCGGCCTCTACCGCGCGACAAAGCCGTGAGCGTCAGATATTTGCTTGACGCCCGCCGCACCTTCGAACTACCTTCTCTTGCACCGGGCCCAAACAAAATCTCCATCGGGAGCGCCTCCCATGAACGCCTCGGCTCCTGCCGCCTTCGCATTTGCGTTGCGTGTTCGTCCTCTTGCATGCGCTGCTGCCCTCTGCTTCTCCTGCGCCGGCGCGTTCGGCCAGGCCGTCCCCGCCAACTACACCGACGACATGCCTTCCGTCGCCAAGGTGGAGCAACAGATCCAGGGCACCGACCCCACCGACACGCTGGAACGCCAGGTCGCCATCTTCGAGTACCTGCAGCTCTACATCCAGCGCATCAAGGAGACGCGCGACTACAAAGGCCCGTACACGCCGGCCGAGGCGAAGCTGCGGACCGACTATGCGCAGGCCCAGTACGACCTGCAGCAGAGCTACAATAAGACCCACACGCAGCAGGAGATTGGAGCCTTCAGCTTGAAGGAGGGCCAGTATTCCGAAAACAACGCGCTGGACTGGATCAAGCAGCTTCAGGGCAATAAGGCTGCCGCCGCCTACACGAACACGGAAGCCGATCTGAACGCCAGCGCGCAGAAAATGTACAACCAGCAGATGCAGGACCTGCAGAAGGCCCAGCAGGCGCAACAACAGGCGGCATCGCAGCAGACGGCGATGGTCAATGGACAGCCCATGTCCATGTCCAACGATCCAACGTCGGTGGCCATCCGGCGTTGCCTGGAGCTGGGCGGCAGCACAGGTTCATGCATGGGCGGCGGCCTGATCGGCGGGTTGATTGGCACGGTCACTGGAGGCCAGGGTATGGAAAGCCTGACTGGACCGGGACGCGCCGGAGTGGTGCTGAGCGGTGCCTATGGCGGAGGCAATGACAGCCCGACTTACGTAGGCTTTTCCGGCGACACCGGCTCGATTGGGAGCTGCGGCAGGCTGGTGCCTGACAGTACCACCTACACGCTGAGCAAGACCGCCACAGCATTGAAGGTCACTCTGCCGGTTTCGCCCAGCCCTGTGATCCTGACCATGCAGTCAAACGGTTCTCTCCAGGGACCCGGGGGGATCGCGCTGAATGGGCAGATCATCACGGGCTACAACGTTGTGACCACCACCAGGACGGGCTACTGTGCTCCCAACTGCGTGACCACAACGCGCACCCCCATCTACGCCCCGGCCTCGGACCACTGCTCGCTTAGCTTGCTCAAGGCTCCGCCGCCTCCGCCACCTCCGTCCGCTAATAGCTCCGGTACCCCGCAGATGGGCGGCGGGCTGGTGGGCGGAGTCATCGATACGCTCACCGGGGCGATGATTGCGACGATACCCGGCGCCAGCCTTGTACCCTCGCTGCCTGGCCTGCGCATGGAGGGCAAGTACACGTCGAGCGGGCTTCTGCTGGATTTTGCGGGCGATGCGGTGACGATCGACTGCGGCCAGGCGCACGTGAAGGCCCCGTACACGGTGGAGAACGCGCCTTCCTCGTTGATCGCGCACGTGCAGAACTCCGGCGGGAAGTTCGATCTTGTGGTGTCCTCCGACAAGACGCTGCGAGGCTCGGGCTTGACGACGATCAACGGTCGTCTGGTCTCGGGCATGAACGGTACGGACATCACGTTCACACCGCATTCGGAGACATGCCAGGTCGGCACCTACACGCCGCAGTCCGGATCAGGGTCCACAACGACGGTTGCGGCGAACGTTTCGCCGGCACCCGCGCCGGCAA
>DASZLE010000014.1:0-24455 GCA_035552475.1 Occallatibacter sp. | reverse complement strand
ACCTGGACACCAGGCGGGAGCGTGTCGTATTACGAGTTCCGCCTGGGCACCACCGGAGCCGGCTCCAAGGACTTGTATAACTCAACTCAGACAACCACAACGGCTCTCTCCACCCCGCTGATCACCGGTATTCCCGCTTATGGCGTAACGTTGTATGCCCGGCTCTACTCGTGGATCAACGGAGCGTCGCAATACAACGACTACACCTACACGGAGTCCGGCACGCCGGTTAAGGCAGCTTTGACCAGCCCGACACCGGGCACAACGTTGGGTTCCAGCGCAACCTTTAACTGGACAGCCGGTGGGGGTGTCACAACCTACGAGTTCCGACTCGGCACCACGGGCCCGGGCTCAAAGGACGTGTACAACCCCACAGGGGCCGTCACCAGCACTCTAACCACCGGATCGGTCGCAATACCCAGCAACGGGGTCACGCTCTATGCGCGCCTCTATTCGTGGATCAACGGGGCTTGGCAGTACACGGACTACACGTACACCGAACCGTAGCCGACCAGCGTGCGGCGCGCCGCGCACGGAGACACCTCGGTAGGCAAGATTCTCTAAAAGCGGAGCGGGAAACGTCCCTCATTACCTATAGCCCAAAGCACCGGCGGAAGCTCCTATCTGGAGATTTCCTGCGGGCTGCCTCTCCTTAACTTGCGCACCTCTGCTTACAGCGAAGATTCTGAAGGCCCGGTGGAATCGCACTGGATTCAAGCGAAACCATCTACCTTGCTTCCTCGCTTAATAACCAGACCTTGGAAAAAGTGTCCCCCGACTGTACCTCACAGGACTGCATGACCGATCTCAATGGAACATACTCTCGGTCTCGCGCAAAGGTCGGCAATGATCCTGGGAGGACCCCTATGCTTGGGTCGCGGAGCACCTCAAGGACTGGCGCACTCAAAGCCCATTCCGGAGCCCTATTGATTTTAGGCCACTTAGCGGCACGACTGAAGTCGTGCCCATTCAAGACGCCTCCAGACGGGAGTTTTTCAGCAGCCTGCTAACTTAGGGTCTGCCTCTTGTCTTCTCCGTGCGCAATGGGCATTTTCCAATCGCGACCCGATTTTGAAGTGCGTTATGGCTGAAGACTGTGCGCACTCAATCCAAGCGAACCGGATCTCTTAGGCCACATAGAGCCTGAAAGCGACTCGCCCGCAGGCCCCCGAGCGAAGATCAGGGTTGCCAGCCTCCTCCGAGCGCGCTGTAGAGCTGGACTAATGTGAGGGCTTCACCTTGTTGAGCGTTCACCAGGTTCAATTGGGCGGTGTAGAGATTAGAATCCGTAGTAAGTACTTCGAGATAGCTCGTTGATCCGCCTTGGTACCGGACACGTGCGAGCCGGGTGGCATCCTGCGCGGCGGCCACAAGCTTTTCCTCCTGCTCGCGATTTGCGCGCTGCTTATTCAGCGCGATCAACGCATTCGAAACATCGCGGAATGCGCCGGCGATGGTTTTCTGATAGTTCAGCACCATCTCTTGCTTCGTCTGCTCGGAAAGTTGAAGTTGGCCGCGAAGCTTCCCGCCTTGAAAGAGAGGCTGGGTCAGTGTGCCGATGCCGTAAATGGTCTTGCCCGACGTGTCGAAGATGCTCGGCAGGCTGTCGCCTCCAACCCCGGCCGAACCACTGATCGACAAGTTTGGGAAGAACTGTGCGCGCGCGACGCCGATCTGCGCGTTGGCGGCGATGAGAGTCGCTTCCGCCTGCTGAATGTCCGGCCGCCGTTCGAGTAATTCAGATGGCAAGCCGGTCGGCAGATCCTGCGGCGGCGGCGTGAGGGCATTGGGATCCTTGTGCGCGATGGGTCCGGGATTCTCTCCAAGGAGAAGTGCGAGTGCGTTCTCCTGCTGTTGAATCTGCTCTTCCAGCTGGGGCAATTCGGAGGTGGCCGTGTAGAGCAGTTGTTCCGCCTGGCGCACATCGGACAGAGGCACAGACCCGCCGCTTTCCAGGGTCTTGGTCAGTTCAAGCGAATCCTGGCGAACTTTGATGGTCTCTTTCGTGATTTCGAGCTGCCGATCGAGTGCGCGGAGTTCGAGGTAAGTGGTTGCAACCTGCTGTATGAGCGTCAACTGGACCGTCCGCCGAGCCCAGGTCTGAGCCAGCAGCTGCGCGCGGGCGGCTTCGGTCTGCTTGCGGTAAAGACCCCAGAAGTCCGGAGTCCATGCGGCGGACACGTTCAACGAGCCGTTGACCAGCGGGCTCGGGATCTGCGTGCCCAGCGAGGATGGCAACGTGGCGCCGATGCCTGTCCCTCCTATGCTGAAGCTGGGGAACTGCTGCGATCGCGTGATCTTCACCTGTGCCTGCTGCTCCAGAATCCGGCTCGCGGCGATGCGCACATCGTAGTTGTTCGCCAGCGCCTGGCGAATCAATCCCTGCAGCTCGGGCTCGCGGTAGACCGCCGACCACTGTTCATCCCCGATCGAAGTCTTTGCCGCGGTTGTGAAGGAGGCATCATCGGCACCGCGGAACACCGCGGGTGCCGTGTAGTTCGGTCGAACGTACTTCGGGCCGACGTTGCATGCACTCAGGGAGATGGCCAGAGCCCCGATCATTACGAAGAATCCACGCCTGGCCCGGAGGATAGCGCGAATCATGCCTGAACTCCTTCCGTTTCAGCCATCGATGCCTCGGATGGTGTGGGCGGTCCGCACACACCCTGACTCGAATCCATGGTGGTTCCCTTGCCGCCTCTCACGAAGCGGTGCGATAGGTATTCGACCACCGCGAAGGTCACGGGGATGAAAATAAGTCCCAACGCAGTGGAGAGCGTCATGCCGCCGACCACAACGGTGCCGAGAATGCGTCGCGAAGCCGCGCCCGAGCCGCTCGCAATCCAGAGCGGTAAGCAGCCGACGATGAACGCCAGGGCGGTCATGACGATGGGACGAAAGCGGAGCCGCGCAGCGTGCAGAGCAGCGTCGCAGATACTCTGGCCACCTTCGTAATTTAGCTTGGCGAACTCGACGATCAGGATTGCGTTCTTTGCGGAGAGGCCGATGAGCATGATCAGCCCGATCGTCGCGAAAATGTCGTTCTCGAACGCCCGAGCATGTAACGCGACGTAGGCGCCCAGAATCGCGACCGGCGTACTGAGCAGCACGCTGAACGGCAGCGTCCAGCTTTCATAAAGGGCGGCGAGGATGAGGAACACGACGAAAAGAGACAGGCCGAATACGGCCCACGATGGGACGCCTTTCTCTGCCTGCTCTTCCTGGAACGACATGCCCGAGTAGTCAAACCCTGCGCCCGGCGGCATGGTCTGATGAAAGACCTCCTCGAGGGCTTTCCGTACCTGGCCCGAGCTGTAGCCCGGCGCGCCCGTGACGTTGATTTGCGCGGCAGGAAACTCGTTGAAGCGACTGATGAATTCGGGGCCGGTGATTCGACTTACTTTCACCAGCGAGTTGAGCGGCACCTGGCTTCCATTCGCGCTTCGAACATAAAACTGATCGATGTTCGCGATGTCGGCGCGCGAGGTGCCTTCCGCTTCGACGTACGTCTGCCACTGCCGGCCGAAACGGTTGAAGTAGTTCACGAGATACCCGCCCATGAAGGTTTGCATCGTCGTGTAAATGTCGGAGAGATTGACCTGCTGCTGAAGCGCCTTTTCTTTGTCCACATCGGCATAGAGCTGCGGAACCGCGGGCTGATAGGACGGAATGGCGGCTGCAATCTCCGGGCGTTTTGAAATCGCGCCGAGAAACGCGAACACGTTCTTCGTCAGCGTCGCCGTATCGTCCGAGCCGGAGCGGTCTTCCAGAATCATGGTCACCCCGCCCGATGTTCCGATGCCCGGGATGGATGGCGGTGGAAATGCAAACGCAATGCCGTCCGGATCGGCGGCGAGTTGCTGCTGCAGATGGCTTTGAATGTACTCGAGTTGCTGATCTTTGCTCTTGCGAGCCTCCCACGGCTTGAGGTTGACGAAGAAGAAGCCGGCATTCGTACTTTGCACCTGCGTGAGCAGCGAAAAATCGGTCACTGCGATGACGCCCTCGACGCCGGGTGTTTTGAGCAGCGCCGCACTGATTTTTTGTTCTGCGGTGTCGGTACGCTGCGCCGATGCGCCGTCGGGGAGCTGGAGAGCGAGGAACATATACCCCTGATCCTCGGTGGGGATGAACCCGCCGGGCAGGCTGCTGCCGAGATACACGGCCGCAACCCCAACCAGGACGAGGGCGATCATCGCAAACGCGGACTTGTGAATCAGGAGGCGAGACGTGCCGATGAAACTATCCGTCGCGCGGCCGAAGACCCTGTTGAAGAACCCGAATCCCCTGCCGAGCAGACCCTTTCCGCGGCCTTCCTCCCGGGGCTTGAGCAGCAATGAAGCCAGCGCCGGCGAGAGAGTGAGTGCGTTGAAGGCCGAGATCAGTACCGAAATCGCGATCGTGACAGCAAATTGCTGATACAGGCGGCCCGTAATGCCCGGAATGGCCGCCGTGGGGATGAACACGGCGGCGAGAATCAGCGCGATCGCCACCACGGGACCACCGACTTCTTCCATCGCTTTTGCGGTCGCGGCCTTCGGATCCATGCCCTCGTCGATGTGATGTTCCACCGCTTCGACCACAATGATGGCATCGTCCACTACAAGGCCAATGGCCAGCACGAGACCGAACAGAGACAGCGTATTGATCGAGAAGCCCAGCGCCGGAAAGATGATGAAGGTTCCGATCAACGAGACTGGAACTGCGAGCAATGGAATCAGGGTCGCGCGCCAACCCTGCAGGAACAGGAACACGACGATGACGACGAGGCCGAGCGCTTCGAACAGGGTGAGGAGAATCTCATGAATGCCCGCGGTGACCGCCCTGGTGGTGTCGAGCGGGATGCTATAGGAAATACTTGGCGGGAAGGTCGCTGACAATTCTTTCATGCGCTGCGTGACGGCTCTCGCCGTTTCGACAGCGTTCGACCCTGGGAGTTGATACACGGCCATCACACCGGCGGGCGCCTGGTTATAGCGGCCCGAGATCGTGTACGCCTGGTCGCCCAACTCGATGCGCGCAACATCGCGGAGATGGAGGATGGAGCCATCCGGGTTCGCGCGGAGAATAATGTTGCCGAATTCTTCGGGCGTAACGAGACGTCCTTGCGTACGAACCGTGAAGGTGAACTGCTGTCCCTTCGGTATGGGTTCGCCGCCGATCTGCCCAGCGGGATTCACATTGTTCTGCGTCTGGATTGCGGCAATTACTTCCGGCGCGGTCACGCCGAGTTTCGCGAGCTTGTCGGGTTGCACCCACACGCGAAGCGCGTATTGGCCGCCGAACACCTGCACACGCGATACGCCTTTAACGCGCGCGATCTGGTCCTGAAGGTTGATGATGGCAAAGTTGGTGAGGAAGTCCTGGCTGAGTCTTTCGCCCGGCGAATCGACCGCGACCAGCATCAGCGGCGAAGTCAGGGCCTTCTGAACGGTCAGCCCTGCGGTGGTCACCTGTGCTGGAAGCTGCGACTGGGCCTGGTCAACGCGCAGCTGCCCGAGAACCTGGTCGACGTTGGGATCGGTCTTTACGTCGAAATCGACAAACAACTGAACCACGCCATTGTTCGCGCTGACGGAGTTCATGTAGATCATGTTGTCGACGCCATTCATCTGCTGTTCGATGGGCGTCGAAACGGCCTGTGAAACGGTCTTTGCGTCTGCGCCGGGGTAGGTAGCAGTAACAAGTATCTCCGGCGGAACGATGTCGGGATACTGCGAGATCGGCAGTGTCAATAGTGACACTGCGCCGATGACCACAGTGAGGATAGCGATAACAATGGCCACAATGGGCCGTCGGATGAAGAATTTGGACATGGATTACCTGCCGGCCGGCTGGGCCGCCTGCGAGTTGACTGAGGCCGTGAACTCTGTAACCTGCGGGGTCACGGGCGCGCCTTCGCGGAGTTTCTGCAGATTGTCCGTGATCACGAGGGAGCCTGCGGCGAGACCGGTTTGGACGATCCAACGATTTCCGTACTGCGGCCCCAGCGTCACATTGTTCACATGAGCCGTTCCGTTGGCAGCGACGGTGTAGATCTGTTCGATGCCCTGGAATTCCGTGACCGCGACCTGGGGCACAAGCACCGCATTGCGATGAATCTCCGTCGCTGCCGTCACCCTTCCAAACTGTCCGGGCCGCAGAATGTTGCCGGGATTCGGGAATGATGCCGCAATACGGATGGCGCCGGTCTGCGCGTTCAGCTGTCGATCGACGAAAGCGATGCGCCCTTTGTAGGAATACACTTCGCCATTGGAGAGAGTCAGCGTAAGGGGAATCCTGGACGCTCCCTCGAGCAGGCCGCTGCCGCCCGTGCGAGCGCGCTCTACCAGCGCGAGGTACTCGCTGTCACTGATCGAGAAATACACCTTGATGGGATCCAGCTGCGAAACCGAAGTGAGGACAGATTGTGTGCTGACAAGGTTTCCAACCTGCGTTGTGGCTTGTCCCGCGATCCCGGTGATTAGCGAGCGCACCTGCGTGAAGCTGAGGTTCAATTTGGCGGTAGCGACGGCTGCCTGCGCTGTCTTAACGCCGGCTTCCGCCGCGGACTTTTGCTGGACCTCATTGTCCAGCTGACTCTTCGCAATGGCGTGCGCTGCAGCCAGTGGAGTATCCCGATTCACGTTGATGTCGGCCAGGTTCAGTTGCGCCTGCGCCTGCTCAAGTTGACCTTGCGCCTGCTCAAGCGCCGCCTCAAAGGGCCGAGGATCGATTTCGAAGAGTACCTGGTCCTTGTGAACTTGAGAACCTTCCCTGTAGTCCTGACGAATCAAATAGCCGTTGGCCTGCGGCTGAATCTGCGCATTCACATATCCATCGAGCGTGCCAACCCACTCGCCGGTCACCGGCACATTCTCTTGCGCTGCTTTCACGACCGAAACCGTCATCGCTGGCATCGGGTTTGCGTGAGCGGACGCAACACCGCTTCTGCAGCCGGAAACCAAGACAACCACCGGATTCAGCGCCCCGAGCAATGTGATGAACGTTAGTGCGGTAAGAACCCTCGGCCTTGTCGCTATCGTGTACGGTGCGAGCATCATGGTCTCCATAACGGCGGCTGGCTTTTCTCGGAATCGTAGGCATTTTGGGGAAGCCTTCGAAAGGTGTGTCCTAGACGAGATGAGCGCAACTCGAAGTCGGATTCACGAAAAATCTCGATCCCAGCCATGAATGCGCCAAGATGTTGAAACTCTTACGCGTGATTCGAAATCGCTGGCGGCGGAGAGACGCGCCAGAATCTCCGCCTTGATCCCGAGATTCCGCGGAACAAAATATAACTCGTAGGGGATTCTTTTATTGGCTTCAATTGCCTTGTCGATGTAGAGGGCCTTTGCGAGCTGATGCCGTTCAGTGAACTCTTTCTCTGCTTGCCGATAGAGGGGTACAGCCTGAATCCAACTGTTGAGCCACGACAGATCGTCGGCTCGCTTCAGCAGCGCCTCGGGACCGTGAGAGATCCACCGCCGGAAGACTTGATACCCGACAATGCTCAGCAGGGCGGCAAGAAGTAAACCGGCTGCAATGCGAAGGTTGGGGGAAAGGGCGATTCGCATAGCGCCTGATCACTTTGCAATCCATATTGCCAGAATCGAGTCCGGAGATCAACGTCGAGCCGGTCGAGAGATCGACGTACCATAGTCTTGCGGAATTGAAAACCGATGTCTACCGCAGAGATGAATCCGTCCCGGAAGCACGCATACACGGATGCCGGCATACCCCAACTTCCAGAGCCGACGTATGCCGAGCGCGTCCGCATAAGTAACAACCATTTGTTTCTCATCAATGAATCCTCCTTCGGAAAACATCACGTTCAGCCCTACTCCGCCCTCAACGCCACTACCGGGTCCACTTGTGCAGCGCGCTTGGCCGGAATGGCACTGGCAGCAACAGCGACAGCCGCAACCGTGACCGCAGCAAACAGGTAACTGATCGTATCCAGCGGCGTTACCGCATAGAGAACGGATGACAACGCCCTGGCGACGAAGATCGCGAGCGGAAATCCTATCGCAACTCCTATCCCTGTCAGGACCAGGCTGTCGCACAGAATCATCCAAACCAGTTGGTTGCGCCGCGCGCCGAGTGCCATGCGCACGCCGATCTCCATGGTGCGATTGCTTACGCGATAAGCGAGCGTGCCGTAAAGGCCTGTGGCCACCAGCACGACCGCGAGCAGTCCGAAGAAGCCGGCCAGGCGCGCAAACAGCAACTGTTGCGAGATGGTGGTATCGAACTGTGCCCGCTGTGTGATCGGCTGGATCAGCGGAAGGTTCGGGTCCATCTGCCGCACCGCCTTGGCGGCTGCGGGAAGAATGGAAAGCGGATCACCGTGCACGCGAAGCTCCACCTGCATTGCCCCCAGCACGGGAATCTGCGCGTACATGTACCACGCCATCGGAATCGGATCTTCGCTGATGCTGCGGTACTTGTGATCCTTGACGACGCCGACGATGGTCATTTGAAAATCGATTGAATCGGGACCGGTCTTATGGCCCAGTGGGTCTCGGTTGGACAGAAAGCGCCTTGCGAATTCTTCGTTCACTATGCCCACCGGGGCAGAGGTGGATGTGTCGGAGGAACTGAAATCGCGGCCTTCGAGGATCGGCACGCCAAGCGTGCTGAAGAAATCAGGGCCAGCCACATTCCAGCGAACCGTGCGCGAAGAACCGTTGGCCACATCCGGCAGTTTCCCATCCACTTTCATGGCGCTGTTATTGGACCAGCCCGAACCGAGGCGCGACTGCATGATGGTGACATCCTCCACGCCGGGAAGCGCGCGTAATCTGGCCATCAAATCGCGATAGAAGGCATTCGTTTCCGCAAGAGTCTTGGTGTCAGGTTTGATTCCGAAAACGACCAGGCCTTTTACATCCATGCCCAGCGGCGTGTTTTCGAGGTTGCGTAGAGTGCGAATCAGCAATCCGCCTGCGACAAGCAGGACCATGCAAAACGTCATCTGCAGGACGACGATTGCCCTGCTGGTCCGGGACTTCCCTGCGTTCGTATTTGCAGTCGCTTTGGCGCTCTTAAGCGCAAGCGCCGCCCCGGGAGAAAGTGCGAGGCGCAACGGAGCCAGGCCGAATAAAATCGCCGAAGCCAAAAGGACAATGAGAGTAAAAAGAAGAACCGTGCGATCGGGGGCCAGGCTGGCTTCAATCTGCGCCCACGCCGACAACGCGGACGTCGTAGATGCGGCAAAGATCCAGGCCAGCAGACCGCCGGCAAAAACCAGAAGCAGACTTTCCAGCAGCAATTGCCGGAACAGCGCCTTGCGCGTTGCTCCGAGCGCAAGCCTCATGGAGAATTCCCGCATCCGGTTGGAATTGCGCGCAACAAGGAGCATGGCGACATTGCTCAGGGCAATCAGCAACACCAGCGCCACCATCATCATCAACATGCGCAAGGGCTTTCCGTACATGTCGTCGTATCCAGGAAAGCTTTTGGCATCCAGCAGGCGGAGTACGGGCTTATGTTCTCTGGCTTCAGGCGCGGGCAATCCCGCGTATGCCGCGGATTGAAAGACGGGTTGGAGTTGCGCCAGCGCCTGAGCCCGGCTCACCCCTGGGGCCAGCCGTCCGACGAGTTGCAGGCACCACCACGTTGGGTCCGTAATGTACAGCTTGCCCTCGTTGGGAGGATTCCCGTACGCATTCAGTTCCGGACGATTTTGCAAGGGAATCCAAAAGTCGGCGGAGGCTCCGGCTTCCACCCCTTCAAAGCCTTCCGCCGCCACGCCTACGATCATCATGGGAACAGCATTGACGTAGAGCGTCTGTCCCAGCGCCGCGGGATCCCGGGCAAATCGGCGGGTCCAGTACTTGTAACTGATGACTGTGACGGAAGCGTGGTTCGCTTCGTCCTGCTCGCTGAATCCGCGGCCTCGAACGAGCTTGACCCCAAGACCCGAAAAGAATGTGCCGCTGACCATGTCGCCTTCGGCTTCTTCCGGCTGAGCTCCAAGACGAACAGCGACTTTGCCGCTCGAAAGCGGCACATAAGCGATCACTGGGTCGATGACCTGGGTCTCTTTTCGCAGCGCGTCGTACACCTGGTACGAGACGGTCTCTGTCGATTCAATCGTGCCTGTTCCCTGCGGAGGCGCCGAGGGCCTGAGATAAACAACACGGGACGGATCGGCAACTGGCAAGGAACGCAGCAGCACCGCGTTCATCACGCTGAAGACGGCTGTATTCGCGCCAATGCCCAGCGCCAGAGTCAGTACGATCACCATGCTGAACACGGGAGACTTGCGCAGAAGGCGAAATGCATATCGGGAATCCCGCAGGACGGTCTCAATGAGCGGAAAGCCCCGTTCCGCGTGATAGCTCTCTCGAACTGCTTCCACCGCGCCGAACTTGAGTACTGCCTCCCGCCGTGCCTTCCAGGGCGACATGCCCGCGCGGATATTTTCCTCCGTCTGCATCGCCAGATGCTCTTCCATTTCCTCTTTGAGTCGCCCGTCGCCGCTCTGCCTCGTTGCAGAGTTGCGCATCTGTGCCCACAACCGCCTGAGAGCTCTCATGAAATGTTCTCCGCTCTCGCAGCCAGAAAGCGCGCGATGATCTCGGTCGTCTGATTCCAGTCCTCGACCTCGGCCTGCAACTGCCGCTTGCCCGTGCGTGTCAGCCGGTAGTAGCGCGCCCTGCGATTGTTCTCTGACGCACCCCAGTCCGACTCGATCGCTCCCTCCTGCTCCAGCCGCAGAAGCACCGGATACAGCGTGCCCTGGTTCACGGAAAGAAGGTCTCCGCTGATCTGCTCAATCCGCCGCGCAATTCCATATCCATGCTGGGACCCCAGCACCTCCAGCGTCTTGAGCACCATGAGGGCCAGCGTGCCTTGCTGTACATCGGCCTTGTTTTTCAATCGCCCGTCCTTTTGGTTCCCCATAGAAGAATGCCACATCTCCTTTGGGAAAACAACAGAAAGCAGCTTGATTCAGAGCGAGTTCCTGACCGAGACAGCAAAGGGATCAAACTTCGTTGCTTGAGAAAAAGGCATTCAGGCAAGTTATCCAGCGGCGCCAAAAATATATAGGCTTTATTTTCTGTTATTTATGTGAAGCTTGCACCAGATTTGCAGCAATCCGGCATTGCGTGTCGGCTGTGGATAGGCGAATATAAGGCGAACATAGCGCCATGCCTTCCGCCGCCGCAGTCCGCCTCCAGATCGAAACCGGCCTCGCTCGCCGCATTCCCTCCGCGCTTACGCCCCGCCCGCATGCCCTCCATCCCTGCGCGCCCACGGGCGTTGAGAATGTGGATGAACTGCTCCACGGTGGTTTACCGCTGGGCGCACTCTCCGAGCTCACCGGCCCGGAATGCTGCGGACGGACATCGCTGGCTCTCTCGTTTCTTGCCCGCATGACGACGGAGGGCCGCGTTTGCGCATGGATCGACGTCACGGACACCCTCGATCCGGCATCGGCCGCGGCGGCCGGAGTGGACCTGGCCCGGCTGCTCTGGGTGCGCTGCGGCGTTCCGCCTGCCGCCCGGCGCCATGCGGCGGAATCTCCATTCACTCTGCCGGAAAAGTGCCTTGTGCCACCGGCAACCAAACAGGGCCTCCATGGCGGCGGGTTCGGGCCGCATCCGCGCACTGAAGTCAAAGGACTCTCCGCAGCCGTCTCCGGACTCCTGCGCCCTGAGGCCCTTGCTGCGCGATGCGCCGAGCCGCAGCGCCGCGCACCAATTGTCAAAGAGACTCCTGCGCCATCCGTGCAGCCACGCGCAACAAGTTGGCCCGCAAGCCGCCCTCTGCCAGCGAGACCATGGCCGCGCATGGAACAGGCGCTGCGCGCAGGGGATCTTCTGCTGCAGGCAGGCGGTTTTGCCGCCATCGTCCTTGACATGGCAGGCATTGCGCCGGAGTGCGCCATGCGCGTGCCCATGGCGACGTGGTTCCGCTATCGCGCCGCCGCGGAGAGAACGCAGGCCAGCTTTCTCCTCCTGACGCAGGCTCCCTGCGCAAAAAGCAGCGCTGAGCTGCTGCTGCGCTTTGAGCCCGGCAGTTCCAAAAGCGATGAGGCAACCGTGTTCACCGGGATCCAGCATCGCGTGGAGCTGGAGCGGCGGCGATTCACAGAGGCACCCATGCATGCGATTCCGATGCGCAAGCCGCCGCAGCGGGAAACCGGCACAAGCTGGCGCAGCCGCACAACATGGGCAGGTGCGCGATGAGCCGGCCGGAGGAACTCTACGCCTGCGTATGCGCGCGCGAGTTCCCCGCACAGGCATTGCTGCGCCTGCGCCCCGAACTGCGGCCTCGCGCCTGCGCAGTCATGGAAGGCGAGCCGCCGCTCCAGCAGGTGTGCGCCATGACAGAACACGCCCGCACCATGGGCGTCGCTTGCAGCATGACCAAGGTGGAAGTGGAGACGTTTCCGAATCTCGCCATCCTGTCGCGTTCGCCGCAGGAAGAAGCAGCAACCCGCGTCGTGCTGCTCGAATGCGCAGGCAGCTTTTCACCGCGCGTGGAAGAATGCAGCCAGGACCGCACCTTCCGCTGCGTTCTCGACATCTCCGGCACGGAACTCCTCTTCGGACCTCCGCAGCAGCTGGCGCAGACTCTGCGCGCTCGCATTCGAGCGCTAGGCATTGCCGCGTTCGTCGCGGTCAGCCGCAATGTTCACGCGGCCATTGTCCTCGCCGCCGGCCTGTCCGCTCATCAGCCGGTCAGCGTGGTTGCCGCCGGCCAGCAGAGCGAGGCCCTCGCGCCGCTGCCTGTATCTGTGCTCGATCTCACCGACGAACAGCAGGAGACATTCGCGCTGTGGGGCATAACAACCCTCGGCCGGCTCGCAGAACTTCCTCAGAAAGAGCTGATCGCGCGCATGGGGCAGGATGGGCATCGCCTGAGGCAACTCGCCCGTGGCGAAAGACCGCATTTGTTTCAGCCGGTCGAGCCTCCTTTTGTGCTGTCCGAGCGGATGGACCTCGACACACCCGTCGAGCTGCTCGATTCGCTGCTGTTTGTCATCGGCGCAATGCTCGATCAACTGATCCAGCGGGCGCACACGCGCATTCTGGCTCTGGCTGCCATCACCGTCACGCTCTCGCTGGAAGGCGGCGCCACGCATATCGGGGCCGTTCGCCCCGCGCTGCCCACGTGCGACAAGCAGCTCTGGATTCGCCTCCTCCATCTCGATCTTGAGGCGCATCCGCCGTCAGCGGCCATCGTCGGTATCGCCCTTGAAGCCGAGCCAGGCAAAACGGATAAAGTCCAACTCGGCTTGTTCTCTCCACAGTTGCCGGAGCCTTCGCGGCTTGACGTGACTCTGGCGCGCATTCGCGCCCTGGTGGGCGAGGAGAACGCGGGC
This sequence comes from Occallatibacter sp., assembly GCA_035552475.1. Lineage (GTDB taxonomy): Bacteria > Acidobacteriota > Terriglobia > Terriglobales > Acidobacteriaceae > Telmatobacter. The sequence goes on along the minus strand of DASZLE010000014.1, from coordinate 11,137 downwards.
CGCGCCGTACTGCGCGATGCGCACGCGCCCGAGAGCTTTCGCATGGAGCCCTTTGCCTTGCCCCGTGCCCAACACAAGCAGGCAGACGCGCCACCGTCTTCTTCGCGCATGGCCATGCGGCGCCTCCGCCCACAAGAGCGCGCTTCCGTCATCCTGCAACATGAGAAGCCCGCATCGTTCTCGTTTCGCGAACGCCGCTACACGGTAGAGCGCGCTTATGGCCCATGGGCCGCAAGCGGAGACTGGTGGAATCCATCGTTGTGGGCCATGGAAGAGTGGGACCTTGTCGCGCGCGCGCAAGACGGCTCCCTGCTCTGCTGCCTCATGACGCGTGCTCCCGCGCAGAACCTCTGGGAAGTGGCGGCGCTCTATGACTGACTATGTCGAGTTGCATGCCGCCAGCGCATTCAGCTTTCTTGAGGGCGGCTCGCTGCCTGAGCAGCTTGTGGAGCGCGCCGCGGCCCTGGAGATGCCGGCGATGGCCCTGCTCGATCGCAATGGCGTCTACGGCACAGCGCGCTTCCACACCAGCGGCCAAAGGAACGGGCTGCGCGCGCACATCGGCGCCGAGGTGTCCGTATCCAGCTTCGGCGCGCGCCTCACCCCGCCAGCATGGTTGCCGCACCAGCACAAACACGAGCCCGCCAGGCTGCCCTTGCTCTGCGCATCGCGCGCGGGTTATCAGAATCTTTGCCAGCTTATCACCCAGTTCAAGATGCGCGAAATCACCAAGGGCGAAGGCGCGGCCACGCTCGATGATCTTCGCCAATATGCTGGCGGCGTCATCTGCATCACCGGCGGCGACGAGGGACCGCTGGCCGCGGCACTGGCACGCGGCGGTGAAGCAGCCGGCCGCGCAACGGTGGAAGAACTCGTGCGGATCTTCGGGCGACAGAACGTCTATGTCGAATTGCAACGCCATCGGGAACGCGAAGAGGAGTGGCGCAACCAGGCAGCCATCCGCATTGCCCGCTCTCTGAGTCTGCCGCTGCTTGCCACCAATGGCGTGCGCTATGCAAGCGCCGGCGATCGCGAGATCCTCGATCTCTTCACCGCCATTCGCACGCATACCCCACTCGATCATGCCGGCCGCCTGCTCGCGGTGAATGACAAGCGCTTCCTGCGCCCGGCACATGAAACCGCAGCGCTGTTTCGCGATGTGCCGGAAGCCATCGCCAATACGATCGAGCTTTCCTCGCGGCTCACCTTCGCGCTCAACGATCTCGGCTACGAATTCCCGCGCTACCCGGTGCCCCATGGCGACACCATGGACACCTTCCTTCGCAAGCGCACAGCGGAAGGCGTGATGCGCCGCTACAGCTCGGGAAGCCGCGCACTATTGGAGCGCGCGAAGAAGCAGGTGGAACACGAACTGTTGCTGATCGCCAAACTCGGCTTCGCCGGATACTTCCTCATCGTCTGGGACATCGTCCAGTTCTGCAAGCAGCACGGCATCCTGGTGCAGGGCCGCGGCAGCGCGGCCAACTCGGCGGTCTGCTATGCCCTGGAAATCACCGCGGTCGATCCCGTCGGCATGGAGCTGCTCTTCGAGCGCTTCCTCAGTGAGAGCCGGAACGAATGGCCCGACATCGATCTTGACCTTCCTTCTGAAGCGCAGCGTGAGCAGGCCATCCAGTACGTGTACCAGCGCTACGGCGAGCTGGGCGCGGCCATGACCGCCAACGTCATCACCTACCGCGGCAAATCGGCGGCGCGCGAAGTGGGAAAGGCCCTTGGCTTTGACGAAGAGGCGCTGGGGCGGCTCTCCGGCCTGGTCGGCCATTGGGAGTGGCGCGGCAAGAACGACACCATGGCGCATTCCTTTGCCCATGCGGGTTTTGATATCCGCCACCCGCGCATCGCCAGGTATCTCGAGCTCTGCATGCGCATTCAGGACATGCCCCGCCATCTCGGCCAGCACTCCGGCGGCATGGTCATCTGCCAGGGACAACTGAATCACGTGGTGCCTCTTGAGCGTGCGTCCATGCCTGGCCGCACCGTCGTCCAGTGGGACAAGGAAGACTGCGCCGATCTCGGCATCGTCAAGGTGGACCTCCTCGGGCTGGGCATGATGGCCGTGCTCAAGGATTGTCTTGAGCTGATCCCTCAGCACTACGGCGAGCCGGTCGATCTCGCTCACCTGCCCGAAGATGACGACGTGTACCGTGCGCTGCAGCGGGCCGACACCGTGGGCATGTTCCAGTTGGAAAGCCGCGCGCAGATGGCTTCATTGCCGCGCAATTATCCTGAGCGCTTCTACGATCTCGTAGTGCAGGTCGCCATCATCCGTCCCGGACCCATCGTGGGCCAGATGATGCATCCCTATATGCGGCGCCGGCAGAAGAAAGAACCGGTCACCTATCCACATCCGCTGCTGGAGCCTGTGCTCAAGCGCACCCTGGGCGTGCCGCTTTTTCAGGAGCAGCTTCTGCGCATGGCCATGACCGTGGCCAACTTTACCGGCGCGGAAGCCGATGAGTTGCGCCGCGCCGTAGGCATGCGCCGCTCCTGGGAACGCATGAAAAACCTTGAAGGCAAGCTTCGCGAGGGCATGGCTGCCAACGGCATCGACATAGCAACGCAGGACACCATCGTTCAGAACATCAGCTCGTTCGCGCTCTACGGATTTCCTGAGTCGCACGCCGCCAGCTTCGCGCTCATCGCTTATGCCTCGGCCTACTTCAAGGTGAAATATCTCGCCGCGTTCACAGCCGCCATCCTCAATAACCAGCCGATGGGTTTTTACGCTCCCGCGGTCCTGGTCAAAGATGCGCAGCGGCACGGCCTGCGTATCAAGCCCATCGACGTGCAGGTCTCCGGCTGGCCTTGCGCCATCGAGTTTGAAACCGATGGCGCGCTCTCTGTACGCCTGGGCCTCGGCTACGTGAAGGGTCTGGCGAAGCAGACGGCGGAAGCCCTCGTCGTCGAGCGCTCGGCGGGCGGTCTTTTCCGTTCCGCGGAAGATCTCGCCCAGCGCGTGCCGGTGCTCGGCCGCCGAAACCTGACCCGGCTGGCCCAGATCGGCGCTCTCAATCAACTGGATGGCATCCACCACCGTCGCGACGCCCTCTGGCAGGTGGAGCGCGCCGGCCGGCCTGAAGGCCCCCTGCTTCGACAGCACAGCGAAGGTCTGCGCGATGCTTCAGAAACGCTTCCCTTGCGCCAGATGAATGTGGAAGAGCGCCTGGTGGCGGACTATGCGGGCACCGGATTGACCGTCGGTCGGCACCCCATGGCCTACCGCCGTGCGGAACTGCGCTGCGCCAATATCCTCTCGGCAGAGGACCTGAAGACCCGCAGGCACGGCGAGTTCGTGCGCACGGCCGGCTGCGTCATCGCACGCCAGCGCCCCGGCACGGCAAAAGGATTCATCTTCATCTCCATGGAAGACGAGACCGGCATCGCCAATGTAATCGTCACGCCCGATCTCTACGAGCGCGATCGCCTGGTAGTCACACGCAGCCGGTTCCTGCTGGTGGAAGGGCCGCTGCAGAACCAGGACAATGTCATTCACGTGAAAGCGACCCGCCTCACTGCTCTGTCCGATGCGGCGCTCGAAGTCCGATCGCACGATTTCCATTGAACGCCCATCGGGGATACAATCCCAGCATCTCCGACCGCGGAGAGGGAAACACATGACTTCCCTTGCGCACATCGACAGCCCCGAATGCTGGCCTGCTCTTCCCTTCGCATCCTGGCAAGCCACATGCGAAACCCTGCACATGTGGACGCAGATGGTCGGCAAGGTCCGCCTCGCGCTCACTCCGCCCGTCAATCACTTCTGGAATGTGCCGCTCTACGTCAGCCAGTGTGGCCTCACTACATCGGCCATCCCATACCGCGGCGGCGCTTTCGAGCTGGAGTTTGATTTCATGGAGCACCAGCTCGTGTTGCGCGTGGCGGAGGCGCGGGAATATACACTTCCGCTCACGCCGACTCCGGTTGCCGAGTTCTATCGCAGCTTCATGAGCATGCTGCGAGACGCCGGCATCGACGTGAAGATCTGGAAGATGCCCGTCGAAGTTCCCAACCCCATCCCTTTCGACAAAGACTTTATTCATGCCTCCTACGACCCCAATGCCGTACGCCGCTTCTGGCAGATTCTCCTGTCCTCCGCCACAGTCTTGAATGACTTTCGCTCGCGGTTCATCGGCAAATGCAGCCCCGTCCATTTTTTCTGGGGCAGCTTCGATCTAGCGGTCACGCGATTCTCCGGCAGGCGCGCGCCGGAGCGCCCGGGAGCCGACGCCATCACTCGCGAAGCCTACTCCCACGAAGTCAGCAGCGTCGGCTTCTGGCCCGGCGCGGGCCTCGGCGACCCGGCTTTCTATTCCTATGCCGCACCGGAACCGCAGGGATTCTCGAGCGCCGTAGTCCGGCCTTCCGCTGCGCACTACGACCCCAACCTCAAAGAGTTCATCCTGATGTACGACGACGTACGCAGCTCGCCATCGCCATCCGCGGCGCTGCTCGATTTCTCCGAGTCCACCTATGAAGCTGAGGCGGCGCTTGCTCACTGGGACCGCAGCGCCCTCGAACGCCAGGCAAACTCCGCGCAGTGAGCGATCAAAGAACTGCGTTATCCGTGGGCTTTACAGCTTGCGGAAAAACTCCTTCGAAAAGCGCTTTGTAACAAGGGCACGGCTTCAGCCGGGCCGCAAATTGCTGAGAGAAGTCTCCGGGCTTTAGCCCCTGCTACGCCCGATGCGCGAATCAATCCTTCTTCCAGCCTTTTTCCTCAGCCCTGTTTAGCCACGGAGGTTTCTCGCGCCGCATTCATCAGCGTTCAGCTTATTCCGCGCGAAACTGCCGCCGCTCTTCGATCAAATCCTGGTCCTCTCCTGCTTCTCGGGCCAGAATGCGCAAAATACTTGTTGCAACAACTAGCCGGCCCTGTCATCCTTATATATAGATCTCTGCCGGCCGGGCGCCGCTCGACCGCACCCGGTTTCCCCAATCGCGCCCGGCCGTGCTCCTTTTAAACCTCCCGACAGGTCTCAGCCGAGGCCCCCTGCGAAAGGATCGCATTTCATGAAGCGTCTCCCCATTGCCGTCGCCCTCCTGGGCCTGGCCGCACCTCTGGCCTTCGCCCAAACCTCCACCTGGAACATTGATCCGGCTCACAGCGAAGTCGACTTTACCGTCACGCACATGAACCTCAGCAAGGTTCACGGCCGCATCGGCATCGCCAAGGGCGCCGTCACCCTCAACGAAACCGACATCACCAAGTCCTCGGTCAGCGTCACCATCGATATGACTACGGTCGATACCGGGGTGAGCATGCGCGACAACGACCTCAAGAGCGCCAACTACTTCGATTCGACCCAGTTCCCCACCGCAACCTTCACCAGCACCAGCGTTTCCGGGACGGCTGGCCACCTCGCGGTGACTGGAAATCTCACCCTGCACGGCGTCACCAGGCCGGTCACGCTCGATGTCGAGGGCCCGGCTGGCCCCATGAACGGAATGGGCAACAAGCAACACGAGGGATACAGCGCCACCGCCACCGTGAACCGCAAAGACTTCGGCGTAGGCGCCAAGACGGGGAACGGCATGGTCAGCGATGAGGTCAAGCTCGTCATCGAACTGGACGCCGCCAAGCAGTAAGCGTGAGGAGCCTTGTCAAAGCTGAAGTCTGAGATCGCGCAGAGACGGCCGTTCGCCAGCGCGGCGGAGGAGGCACTCCTCAACCTGATGCGCACGGCCGATTGCGTCGAGCGCGCCTTTCAGCGCGCGACGCGGCCGTGGGGTATTACGTCCACGCAGTACAACGCGCTGCGCATCCTGCGGGGCGCACATCCTGAAGGGCTTACGTGCTCGGCCATCGGCGAGCGGATGGTGACGGCCGTGCCCGACATCACGCGGCTGCTGGCGCGCCTCAAGGCGCGCCAGCTGATCCGGCAGCATCGCGACCGGCGCGACCGGCGCGTTCTCTGGACGCACATCTCAGAGGCGGGGCTGGCGCTGCTGGGGGAGATGGACGGGCTGATCACGCGGATGCCGGCGGAGCTGCTGGGGCATATCACCGAGGGTGAGGTGGGTGAGCTGATCCGGCTGCTGGAGGCGGCGCGGTCGGGCACGTCGGCGGGGCCGACGTGCGATGGTGATGAGGATCACGGGTAGGGGCGAAGAAATGGGGAAAGACGCGCGAAAATAAAAACGAGGATGTCTTATGGAATGATGAGGTTACGCCCTAAAACTGCAGTAAATCGCGCACGGTTCCCCTGGGGCTGCCGGGGAGGCGGGCCGCTGGGGCGGGCTTGCGTGGCGTCGGATCGCATGAGGGGACTTCCCTTTCCCGTGGCCAGAGAGTCGTGCGGCCACAGACAGCGACGCCCGCCTTGTAGGGCGGGCGCAGTTCCTACAACAAATCTATTATAGCACGGGTCTGCAACGCGCGCTGTCACGGGCTTTTCGCCCAAAAATCCGGGCCATCCGCCACCGTTCTTTCGTCGGGAACGGCTTCCTCAGACTCCGAATGGTCGATAATCGCTCTTTTTTTTCGCTTATCATCCATCTAGATAGATGATAAGCGGAGGATTGAGAAGCGCCCTCGTTGGTATCATTCATCTAGATAGATGATAAGCTGCGGGATTTGAGTCACGCCGTCCCTACAGGACGGCGGGTTCGGTGGTGGCAGCCTTCCCCGGGTTTCACCCGGGGCTACTTTCATTGGCTCCCTCCGGGAGCCACGGTTCCAGCAGGCTGAGCGCCGGGCCTGGACGTGCAGTAAATAGAGGCGAGTTGTGGTTGGGCAGGCTTCCGCGTTCCCGGGTGCCCGATTGCGAGGGACCCAGGGCACCCGATGTAGTATTTGGACTATCGGGGTAGGCAACAGGGCCACATGCCAGCTGGAGTGAACCCCTGAAGTGAGACACGAAAATTAGGGACAGGCGGTTATGGTTATGTGTTGACGCTGGCATTTGGGCTTGCTGGGTGTGGGTTCTCTGGCGCTGATATTGCGGGACTGCGCGATACGGCTTCGGCGGATGGGACTTCCGCCGTCCCTCCGGGACGAAGGGCAAATCCAGCCACAGCCCCGCAATCGAGTTACGAGTTTTGCGAACGCCCGCCCGCTCATCGCGATAAAACTGTTCAGTATCGGTACATGCTTTACAGGTTGTTATCAGGACATCCTTTACAAGTCAGGATCGGGTGATCGATTTTGAGCTGGGGGTTAAGGGATGCCGTGGAGGCTTGTAGGCGTGCAGGATCAACGGGTGGAGTTTGTGGTTCGCGCCAGCCGGGTACAGGGGCACGGTCCCGGGTACGCAAGGAGTATGGGGGGCTGATGAGTGGGGCGCCTGGCGATCATCGCGTCCCTAACGGGACGCGGGGCGGATTGGGTCTGCTTCCCCCCGGATTTCATCCGGGGCTATTTTCGCACCGTCCCTCCGGGACGAAGGGCAGATCCAGCCACGGCCCCGCAATCGAGCTTCCCCCCGGATTTCATCCGGGGCTATTCTCGCGCCGTCCCTCCGGGGCGGAAGGCATGGTTGTCTTCGAAGGAGTCTTGCGCAGCCTCCCGGCACACCGATTTGGTGTTTGGGTAAAGATATGGGCAAGCGGGCTACTCGCCATTCAGGAGGCTTGGGGAGACACATCTATGAATTCGATAGCAAGGGGGAGGAGTGGCCCGGAATTGACGCTTGTTCCGGACCCCCCCAAACTGACGGCTAGACTAGAAAACCGGGCCGCCTGACTTGATGCCGTAGGCGGCGGCGACGAGCGGGCTGTTGGCATAGCCCGTTGCTGTTGCAACGGCGATGATCTTCTCCTTGCTGCTCACCGTGATGCTGCTGCCTGTGTACGGAGTTGAACCGGCCGTTGGAGTGGTTCCGTCGGTGGTGTAGTAGATGGCCGCGCCTGCCATGCTGTCGGAGATGGAGACCTGCTGCGGGCCCGGGTATATTCCGCTGGGCAGCGAGAAGGTGGGCGCGGGAGCCTTGATGGCGTACGCGGCGCCGGCGTACTGGCTGTTGGCATAGCCCGGGATCACGGCGGTAGCGCGGATTTTGACATTCTTGTCGATCGCGATTGCGCCTGTGTAGAGCGTGGAGTTGGCGCTCGGGCTGCTTCCATTCGTTGTGTAGTAGATCGTCGCGCCCGGGGCGGAGATCGTCAGTGATTGTGGCGCCAGGTATTCGCCGCTGGGCAGAGAGAAGGTAAGCGCGGGCGCCTTGATGGCGTACTCGACCGAGACGTGCGGGCTGCTGGCGTAGCCAGAAAGCACGGCGGTAGCCCGGATGGTCATGTTCTGGTTGATCGCAATCGCGCTCGTGTACGGAATGGCGCTGGGCGATGGGGCGCTTCCGTCCGCGGTGTAGTAAATCGTCGCGCCTGGAGTGGTGTCGGAGATCGACAGCGACTGCGGCGTGAGGTATTCGCCGCTGGGCAGCGAAAAGGTGGGAGCGGCCGGCCGGATCGTGTACACGGCGCTGGCAACCGCGCTGGTGGTGTAGCCGTAGGCCACGGCGTAGGCGTCGATGAACGTGATGGGAGCGCTCACCGTCACAGCGGATGCGTACTCGACCGGGTCACCCCACACAATCTGATTCTGGCTTGTCAACCAGTGTGCCGTGTAGTAAATGACGGCGCCCGGTGTGGTGCTGGAGATTTGGACAGATTGAGTGGAGGGGTAAGTGCCCCCGGGGAGAGTGAAGACCGGCGCGGCGGCGGGCAGGAGATTGAAGGTGTAGGTTGCGGACGTCATGGAGCTGCTGGTGCAGCAGTAGCCCGCGGCGAGGGCATTGACGGTGATGGTCTGGCTGATCCCGCCAATCTTCAGTGCGGTCCTGTATTTGGCCGAGGCGGTGGTAGGCGTCGTGCCGTCCAGGGTGTAGTAGATGGCGGTACCTGGCGTGGTTTCCGAGATCTTCACCGTCTGCGACGAAGTGTAGGTGCCGGAGGAGACGCTGAAAGTTGGCGGGGCCGCTATAGAAGTTGCAGCCGGCAGAAATTCCCAAAGGTCGTTTTGCAGCCCTCTGTTGCCGTTGGCATCGATCCCATCCCCCCCGAAGAGCCAGAAATTGCCGTTACTGTCGGTCCAGCTGGATGCGTAATAGTGGATTCCTGGAATGTTTCCGACAGCGAGCGTTCCCAACGTTCCGTAACTGCCCTTCTGGTTGAACAGGTCGCTTCCGCCCATCCAAGCCCATTCGTTCGTGGAAGGATAAAACTCCCAAACGTCGTTGAAACCGTAAGTGTTGTCCCAGCCACCGACGTACGAGGCATCTATGTATATGCCTCCAAAGAGCCACGCATTGCCATTGCTGTCGGTCCAACTCCTAGCATACCAGCGGTTAAAGGGAATGTTATCGGGCGCAGGAGTTCCCAAGGCGCCAAAGACTCCGGGTGCGCCGTTTTGTCCGGGCTCGTAAGGAATCATGCCGAATTCGGTATTGCTCCCGCCCATCCAGGCCCATTCGTTGGTGGGAGGACTGAACACCCAAACGTCGTTTAGACTGCCCCAATAAGTAGTGCTTGAGCCTTCGCCCCCAAAGAGCCAGAGATTGCCGCTGCGGTCGATCCAACTCGATGCGCCCTGGCGCCCCCCTGGGATATTCCCCGGAGCGGGCGTTCCCAACGTTCCGTACTCGGGCCCCTGGCCGCCCGTGCTGCTTCCGCCCATCCAGCTCCATTCGTTGGTGGAAGGATTGAACTCCCACAGATCGTTGAGATTGTTCTCCCATCCGGGTGAGGCGGGGAATCCAAGGCCCCCAAAGAGCCAGAAATTGCCGCTGGCGTCGGTCCACTTCGATGCGCGAGAGCGGCCTCCAGGGATGTTGCCGGCTGCGGGCGTTCCCAACGTTCCGTACACGCCGGGCTGGCCACATTGAAGCAAGTACGGCTGACCATAGGGTTCGCTACAGACGATCGTGCTGCTTCCGCCCATCCAGGCCCATTCGTTGGTGGATGGATTGAACTCCCAAAGATCGTTCCATTCGCCCGAATTTCCCGCCGAATCAACGCCAGTGCCCCCAAACAGCCAGATATGGCCGCTGCCGTCCACCCAAGTCGATGCGTCCTGGCGCGCTCCTGGGGTGTTTCCCGGAGCAGGTGTTCCCAACGTTCCGTAAACGCCGGGCTGGTTGTAGGTGTTGCTTCCGCCCATCCAGGTCCATTCGCTGGTGGAAGGATTGAACTCCCAAAGATCGTTGAGGAAGACGTTGTTCCCGCCGGCGTCCAAGCCACTGCCCCCAAAGAGCCAGAGATGGCCACCGCCGTCGGTCCAAGTCGTAGCGAAAGAGCGGCTTCCAGGGACGTTTCCGGCAGCAGGCGTTCCCAGCGTTCCGTACACGCTGGGCTGGTTGAGCGTCTTACTACCGCCCATCCAGACCCATTCGCCGGTCTGCGCGTGGGCTGGGCGGCAAAGGCCGGCTATCAGAAGGATCATGCTCAGCCAAACCAGCCGATTGAGGAATTGGATGGCGGCGCGGCGGCTCTCGGAAGAACCACCCAGGATGGAAGCAGGAGCGATGGGAGTTTGCATTGGACCGAGGCCTTGCACTCCCAGCGGTGCGGGTGAGAGGTCGATCGAGGGGAGGGTCGATCGGAGCCCTGGGCAGGCACGATTATAGGCGTCTTTATGGTTTTTGGGAGCATGTTGGTCCATGTTGTGTGACACGTGTCACAAAGCGCCCTGCAAATGCAACAGGAAACTGGGCGAGCAGGACGCTGGATCACGGACGAAGCGCGAGAGGCAAGGAGTTCAGGCGTTCTGCCGTGACGGCGGAGCTGGAGGTTGTTTTCGATACGGTGAACACTCCGGTGGAGCGATCATCGCGTCCCTAACGGGACGCGGGACGGATTGGGTCCGCTTCCCCCCGGATTTCATCCGGGGCTATTTTCGCGCCGTCCCTCTGGGACGGAAGGCATGGTTGTCTTCGAAGGAGTCTTGCGCAGCCTCCCGGGTCCCCAAGTGCGAGGGACCCGGGGCACGCGCGTTCTGCCGTGACGGCGGAGCTGGAGGTTGTTTTCGATACGGTGAACACCCCGGTGGAGCGATCATCGCGTCCCTAACGGGACGCGGGACGGATTGGGTCCGCTTCCCCCCGGATTTCATCCGGGGCTATTTTCGCGCCGTCCCTCTGGGACGGAAGGCATGCGTTTTCTTCGGAGGAGTCTTGCGCAGCCT
>DASZLE010000013.1:0-4271 GCA_035552475.1 Occallatibacter sp. | reverse complement strand
GCTGACGCCGGAGAGGCTCGCCGCCTTTCACCACCACGACGCGCTGATGTGGGCCAACCTGAACGCTCCCATGCTCGAATGGGCCTTCGCCCTGCAGAAGGCCGGCGTCAAGACCGCGATCCTCTCCAACATGGGCGACGTGAACCTCGCCTACATGCGCAAGCACTTCGACTGGCTCACCGGCTTCACCTGGCTCACCTGGTCCTGTGAACTGCTCACGGCAAAGCCCGATCCGGCAATCTACCAGCACACTCTGGAAAAGCTGGGCGTGGCTGCACACCAGGCCATCTTTGTCGACGATATCCCGGCCAATATCGCGGCCGCTCGCGCGCTCGGCATCGACGGCATCCAGTTCACCAGCGTCGAACAGCTACGCCGCGACCTCGAGGCTCGCGGACTGGAAGGCAAGCTTCCGCTGCCTGACGCGGACTAGGCTCGTCGCGCAAAGATCAGCGTGTGGATGAACCAGATATCTGATTTATAGAGCGGACGAAATCCCGCATAGCGAAGCGAGCGGTCCAGCAGAGCCAGGTCAAAGACGTGATGGTGCATACAGCGCTCTTCGCGATTATGAAGGCATCTCTCGCGAAACTCGTCGGGCGATCCCGCGAGCTTGTCCCTCTCAAGATCATGCAACGCCAGGATCTCTTCCAGATGCGTCATATCGCTCTCGTCCGTTTTGGCCGCCAGATCGGCCTCCAGATGCGCGAATGTCGTCACTGGCCGGCGATGATCGAATGTATGTATCCGATTCGGCACTACGACAAGCAAAGTGCCGTTCGGTTTTACCACTCGATGAAATTCCTGAAGAGCGCGGAGCGGATTGGCGACATGCTCCAGAATGTGCGACGCCAGCAGGAAGTCGTACGCACCGTCTGCGATCGAAGCCAGGTCCGTCGCGTCGTGGATGTACTGCATTCCCGCTTCTCGTTCCGGAAGATAGCGAAAGGTACGGCCCGCTTCGCCAAGCGACCAGGTGGTACTCGCCGCGAAGTTGCAATTATCCAGGGAGGCCGCGAAGGCGTAGACAGGCGGGATGTAATCGTTGGGTGTGGCCGGCGAGAAAATCGGACTCGGGCCGCCGATCTCGAGGCCGCGCTTTCCCTGCATAGCCCATTGCATCCTGCGGTAATTCCAGAGCCGCCGCGTGCGCCGGCGGACCTTGGCAAAAATATCCGTCACCAGCGAAGTCTAGCATCGCGTTTGCGTCGCTCCATCTGGGAATCGCGGTCTCTTGTGAGTACCGCATTGCATCTGTCATGTGGCCACCAACACGCTGAGATTATCTGCAAAGGGTAAGGAGCAGACCTATGACATCCCCAAATGAAACCGCACATGCACAATTTGGATCGCAGCCTTGCCACGCGTTCTCTCCAGCGCAGGAAATCATAGATAATCCATGGAATGATGAGAGCAACACTCAAGAAGCTGGCCGGATTTGGGTTTCGGACGATGGCCCGGCTTCAATCTCCTTTCGATAAAAAATTCCTTGCCGGTGACATTCCGATGTCTGGTGCAATTGCGCACCGGCACTGGCGCCAATGCGTCTATGAGCTTGGAAAACAGGAAGGATTGCGCATTCTCGAAATTGGCAGTCGGGAGGTCACCGGTCAATCCGACGCGCGAAAGCAGTTTTCAAAGGCCCAATACGTCGGCTTTGACTACTACCCCGGCAACAACGTAGATGTTGTGGGCGATGCGCACCGTTTGTCGTCCTACTTCCCAACCGGCGAGACCTTCGACCTCATCTACAGCACTGCATGCTTTGAGCACTTCGCCATGCCCTGGGTGGTTGCCGAGCAGGTTGCCAAAATGTTGAAGGTTGGCGGCCTTCTCTTCATCGAAACGCATTTTTCGTTCGCGGCGCATGAGCGGCCCTGGAATTTCTTCCAGTTCAGCGACATGGGATTGCGCGTGCTGTTCTCAAACGCGCTCGGCTTTGAATGCATCGAGGCGGGAATGTCGAACCCTATCGTAGGTCGATTCTCTGCCCTTGCCGACGATGACCTGCGGTTTCGTCCCATACGAGGACTCTACTGTCACAGCGAATACCTGGGCAGAAAGGTACGCGAGGTGACCTCCTTCGACTGGAACAACATCGACCTCGCCGAGCTTGTCTCCGGCACCACCTATCGGCCCCCGGAGCCGTAGCCGCGTCCGGACGCTCACGCAATCCTTGCACCCGAGCCTCTCTACGCGGCATCCTTCATCTAGTACAGAAAGGCCCGAACGCCATGCTCCATCCTCCATTCATCGATGTCCCCGGCGCGATCGCCGAAATTCAGGCTGGCCGCATGGTCGTGGTGGTCGATGACGAAGACCGCGAAAATGAAGGCGACCTGACGCTCGCTGCCGAGTTTGTCACCCCGGAGGCGATCAATTTCATGGCGCGCTACGGCCGCGGCCTCATCTGCCTCGCCCTCACCGAGGAGCGCGCCGACTACCTCCGCCTGCCTCCCATGGCGCACGAGAATACCTCGCGCTTCGGCACCGCCTTCACCGAAAGCATCGAGGCCCGCGAGGGCGTCACCACTGGCATCTCGGCAGCCGACCGCGCCCGCACCATCAGCGTCGCCATCGACCCAACCAGCACCGCATCCCACCTGGCGCGTCCTGGCCATGTCTTTCCACTGCGCGCACGCAAGGGCGGCGTCCTGGTCCGTGCCGGCCAGACCGAGGCCTCCGTCGATCTTGCGCGCATGGCGGGGCTCATCCCCGCAGGCGTCATCTGCGAAATCATGAACGACGATGGCACCATGGCGCGGGTGCCGGACCTCGATCACTTCTGTGCCCAGCACGGTCTCAAAATGCTCACCGTCGCGGAGATGATCCGCTATCGTCTGCGTCACGAGCGCTACATCCATCGTGTCGCCGAATCGCTGGTCCACACCCGCTACGGCGACTTCACCATGATCGCCTACGAGAGCGAGGTGAACGGCGGCGAGAGTCATCTGGCGCTGGTCCGCGGCCCGGTTGGCGAGGATAGCGGGAACACTCCGACGCTGGTTCGCGTGCACTCCCATTGCCTGGCCGGCGACGTCTTCGGCGCCACTACATGCGATTGCCGCGAGTTGCTCGAGCGCTCGCTCGAACGCATCGCGCAGGCCGGGCGCGGCGCGCTTATCTATCTGCACAACAACAGTCCGGGCTTTGAGCTGGACCGGCGCGACACACCGGCGCGCATTCTGCTGCACCACGAGACCCGTGCCCGGGAGATACATGCGGAGCCCGGCCATGAAGAACGTCACCAGCGCGTGCTGCGCCAGGTCGGCATCGGCGGCCAGATCCTCGCGGATCTCAACATCCGCAAAATCCGCCTGCTCTCCAACACGCCTACCCATGTGCCGGCGCTCGAAGGCTTCGACCTGGAGATCGTCGAGCAGGTCCCTATCCTCGATAGCGCACAGGTTGGACCGCACTCTCACTAGCAGGCAAGACAAAGGCGCCATCCCGAAGGAATGGCGCCTCGATCAGCCGGTATCTCTTAGAGCGTGGATTCGATCTCGAAGCCCCAGGCTTCAAGTAATGCTTCAGGGATGTACTTGGAGTTCTTGTTGCGGCGTGCCCACTCACGAAGACGGGTCGACCGCACATACTGATCGGGAGTCAGTTTGAACTCCTTCACCACCTGCTCGAACGATGTGACTGTGGGGACCACCGGACCAATGGGCTCCGGCTTTCCCCAGTTCGGATTTCCGCGACGCTTTGCCATGCGCTGTTTTCCTCAACGTGGAGAGTAATTGGGACCTGAATTCGGCCATGTTCCCGGCCGGGCACATACAGGGGCTATGCCACTCACTTGATCCTTACCCATCTTAGCCCAATTTTGCCCAAATATCAATGTCAGACAAGGACTTACAGGCCGTATTTGATGTCATGGTAATCCATTTCCATATATGGAACGCCAACATCCACTCTGCCAACAGTACCTCTTACTGGAGGGCAGGCCGGAGACACGGGACACTTTCCCCGTGAATCACAACCTGCACCAAAACGAGTGCGGCCCAAATTGGGCTACAACGGAAAACGCTCTGTCTACAACCTGCGTGCGATTCACCGTGCCCTGCTTGTGGATGAATCTCGCTATACAAGAGGAACCACGAAAGGCAACACCGGCCCACGGAGTATCGGATGGACAAGACCTACCGCTTTCGATTCTTGATCTATGTTGCCGCATTCATGCTGGTCATGTCCCTCTGCTTCGTGTACGCGGAGCCGCTTCCCTCCCAGAATCACCTGCTCTTTCAGGTCGCCCCGCAGCATGCCGGCTT
>DASZLE010000012.1:0-24214 GCA_035552475.1 Occallatibacter sp. | reverse complement strand
TCGCGCCGCCGTTACCGCCGCCGGTCGCGCTGTTGTTGGCAAACGTGCATCCGGTAATGGTCAACGTGCCCGTGTTTTCAATAGCGCCTGCAGCTCCCCCGCCCGTGGCCTGGTTGCCGCTGAACGTACAGTTGGTGATGGCCATGGCACCGGCGTTGGTCAGGCCGCTGCCGCCGCTGGACGAGCTTCCATTGACGATGTTCAGGTTGGAGATTGTCACGCCAGCCACGCCCGCATTCACCGAGAAGACGGGGTAATTGCTTCCCGATCCGCCGCCATTCACCGTCACCTGGCTGGTGAGTCCGTTGATGGTGGTGTAAGCCGGAATGGTCAGCGTGCTGGCGGCGTTGATCGGAGTCGCCGAATTAAACACCAACGAATCAAAGCTGATGTTGGCCGCGCCAAAGTTTGCCGCGCCAAGCAAGGCATCGCGCAGGCTGCAGTTATCCGGCGTGGTGGATGTGCCAGGCGTGGTTTGCCCCTTGCAGTTGGAGGCCAGGGCCGTGCCATAGTCGTCGGCTGCCACGTTCACCACCAGCACCGGCACCGTTGACACGTTGATTCCAGCCGAGGTGCCCGCGATTGAGTTGCCCGTGTCCGTCGCGCTGATGGTCTGCGGTCCGGGGACGGTGTTCAGGGTGGCCGCAAAAGTTCCCGCGCCACCGACAAGCGCCGTATCGGCCGGCAGGGTTGCAGCCCCGTCGGAGCTGGTGAAATGCAGTGTGTCGTTGTCGGTGCTGACCAGGTTGTTGCCCGCATCGAGAGCGTTCACGGTGAACTGGATGGGGAGTCCTGTGAAGGCCGAACTGGGCGCGGTCACGATCAACTGCATGACCGGGCCAACGGTGTTGGTGAGCTGGAAGCTGGTGGACGCCGTGCCCGAGGTGGCAGACACGGTATACCCGCCAACCTGGTTGTTTGCGGTAAGGGCTGCGGAAGTTGCAGTGCCTGTGATATCCGTTGTCGCGGTGTTCACTCCACCGGCAAAGGCCGCAGTGGCTCCGCTGGTCGGCGGAGTGAATGTAACCGTGGCGCCCGCCAACGGATTGCTGCCCGCATCGGTCACGTTGACGACGAGCGGAGAGCCAAACGCAGCCGTATCGAAGGTGCTCTGGTTGTTGCCGCCGATCACGGTCATGATGAACGGCGGGCCGTGCAGGTTGGTCAGGTTGAAGCTATTCGAAATCGTTCCCGCCTGAACCGTAACGGAATAGGCGCCCACCTTGTTGCCGGATGTAATCGCCTCGGAGATTTGCCCGCTGGCGTTCGTGCTGCCCGTAATGGTGGTGGTGCTGTTGGAGAAGAACGCTGTGGCGCCTGTGGATGGGGCGGTAAAGGTTACGCTTTGGCCGTTGATTGCAACGGAGCCCGCATCGAGGACTGTCACTTCAAGCGGGGTGGTGAACGCAGTAAGGATCTTAACGCTCTGATTGTTTCCGGTGGTCAGCGCGACCGACGCCGGGACCTGGATCACCGTCACGGTATCGGTATTCGAGAGAGCCGCGGTTCCCGACGAAGTGTGAACAGGGTCGCCGCCTCCGTAGGCATGGGCAGTGAGGCTCACGCTGGTGGGAGAATTTGTGGCTACGCTGACCGTAAGTTGGATTGTTGTAGAGTTGCCGCCGTTGATGGCCGAGGTGGACGTGCAGGTGACAATGCTGCTTGCGAGACCGCAGCCCCACGTGCCGGTGCTTGCGCTGGATCCGACCAGCCCGTAACCGGCGGGCAGCGTACCGGTGACGGTGATTGTGCCACTCGTTGCGCCACCGGAAGCGGTATTCGAAACCGCGACGTTCCAGGTGCCGTTCTGGCCTTGCGTGAAGTTGCCCGTGTGCGAAACGGCAACCGAAAGCGACGCAGGAGGATCCACGGTGATGGTGTCGCTGCCGGAACTGCCATTTGTGGTGGCGCCGCTCACGGTGACGGGATTGCTGAGCGTGTGGCCCGCGTTAATCGCCACATTCACATTGATGGTCAGCTGGTTGTAGCTGCTGTTCGCGGCTACGCTGGCAGCGTCGTTTTTGCAGGTAACAAACTGCCCCACAGCCGCGCAGGTCCATCCGGTGCCGCTTCCTGAGGCGTAGGTGAGTCCGGTGGGGAGCGTATCCACGACGACCAGCGGGTTGGTGTTGCTACCGACCGGATCGCCTGCCGTGCCTGTGCCGTTGTTCTGGACGCTGACGGTAATCCCGGCGCTCTGTTCGCCCAGGATGAAATCGCCACTGGCGCCCGTCCCGTTATGTGCCAGTGAGGTCGTGATCGACACCGGGGTTTCAGTCAAATTGACGCACCAGCCGTTCATCGCGCCGGTGGCATCTTCCGCCGCTGCCTCATTGAAGAACAGGCTCCAGGTACCGTTGCCGCCGCTGCCGCCAAACGTGGTGGTGAAGGTGGAACTACCGTGGGGAGCCGCAGAAAGAATAGTCCCGGGAAGGGGATAGAAGCCGCTCTTGCTGGCGGTGAATGCGTCGGAATTACCCCCATCGGTAGGCAGATAGGTCCCTGGAGTGAAAGATATTTGAGGAACGTGGGCAGCACCGTTGTCGTTGAACGTGTAGTTGCCGGTGCTGAAACTGGTTGACGACACCACGCTTCCCGTATCGGAGAAGAAGTCCAGCCCTTTGTTGTTTGGCCCCGCCAGCATGGTCTGCATGTTGGTGCTGGTCTCGCCAATGGTGTAGAGGCCCTTCAACGTCACTCCGGCTGTATTTACCGTTCCGGGCAGGTTGGTGACGAAAACATTGGACGGATTGGGCAGGAAGCCGCCGCTGTTCCCCTGCGCCGAAAGCACCGGGCTGGCGTTGCAATAGGAAAAGCTGTTGCTGCCGTTGTAGATGGGCGCGGAGGTGGCGCTATCGAAGCGCTGCCATAAGATGCCGGAGGCGCTGGGATTGTCCAAGCTCGATCCGCTGTAATCGGCGGTGATGTTGTGGTCGCCCTCGTACATGGTGGTGTACGTTCCCGCGCCACTTTCGATGGTGTACGCCAGGCCGCTGGTGCTGAACGAGGCCTGTCCGCTGCCGTTGAGGGTCACCACGTTGTTTCCGCTCACGGTGCCGCCGGGCTTGTTCCCATTGTCAAGGAACGTTACCGTTCCACCGGAGGTCACCGGGTTGCCGCTCGACGTCACGGTTCCCGTAAATGTGACCGATGTTTGCGGGGTCTGGGGATTCTTGCTCGACTGGACGGTAGTCGCCGTCGGCGTGCCGGTGTTTAACGTGAGCTGGATGCACCACCCGCCCCCGATGGTTTCGACTTCGGCATCGTTTTGGAAGGGGTAGAGAGCCCAGTCGCCGTTCGCCGGCGCGTTATTGAACTCGTTCTCAAGTGTATTTGTTACCGCACCCTTTTCCGCGGGGTAGTACGGATTGTATCCGTAAATGACCGAGCTCGGAACCTGAGGAATTGCCGAGTCGATGGTTGGAGCCGTGGAACTGGGGAAACCGTCCTGATTGCCACTCTCAAGATTGTCGGACGCCTCGTAATTGCCTGAACTTGCGGTGCTGTCGGAGTTGGTGTATTGCCCTGCCGCGTCAAAGAAGTTCAGATTGATGCCGCTGGCAGAGATTGCGGTAAACCCGTAATCGAAGAAGTCGAGATTGTGGGTTCCGTCCGGCGCCACCAGCAGGTGCTGCGCTTCGAGGATTCCCGACGCGCTGAGAAGCTGCACCTCCACGGTGGATACGGTCTGGCCGTTCGGGTAGCCGCTCACGTGGATCACGGAAGGATATACGGAGCCAGCCGAAGCGGATCCTGGCACCAGGATCGAACCCGTATTGCACCATGTGTTGTTGCTGCCAACCGTTTGATGGGCCTCCACAAGTTCCGTCAAACTATTGTTACTGGAGCCGTACGAGGAGCTGCCCGAATAGCTTGCCTTGATGGTGCTGATGCCCTGTGACGACAGGGTGGTCGCGCATGTCGCTATTCCACCGCTCATTGGCTGGCCCCCGCAGCCGCTGATCGTTGTACCGTTTGACTGGAAGGCGACCGTGCCTGTGGGAGTGCCGCCGGCGCCAGTCACAGTGGCGGTGAATGTAACTGAGTTGCTGGGACTCGTGGTGTAGGAAGGATTCAGGTTCGTGGCAACGGTCGTCGTGGTTGACACCAACGCTGAAAACGTCAGTGTGAGCGACCAGCTCGAAACTGAGACCGGGTCGACGAGGAACCCGCTTCCTTCACCGCTCGCGAGGATAAGCTGCCAGCCACCATTCGCTGCGCCGCCGTTAAATACACTGGCAAAGGTGGAGTTGCCGCCGTAGCCGCCCTCCGTTCCGTCGAGTTGTGGAAGCTGGACGGCGGGAGGGGCGAATATCGCAGGCACGGCTCCTTGATCGATGTTGTACCAGAACGAGGTCGGCTCGTAGGTCTGGCTGCCGGTCCGCGGAAACGATCCACATACGCCATATTCGGTGGTGCACCCGGGCGCCGACGCGGCTCCATCCTTAAATAGAACATTGACGCCGTTCAATCCTCCATTGTCATAGCCGTCCCCCGCGCCGCCGAGCAGCATGAACGTCTGCCCATTTGGTCCCTTCAGCATGAAAGATGTGTACCCGATGCTGCTGGCGGAACTGCTGTTGGAAACGATGCCGTTGACCTGCACCTGAACGCTCGCCACCGTTCCCGGCGCTCCGGTGACGGTGATCGTGTTGAACGCCGATTTGGTTGGATCCGCGATGCTGACGCCCCCTGTGCTGTTATATGTGGTCTGCGCGCCAGCCCATCCCGGCAAGCCCAGCAGCAGCAGCGTGGAAAGCGTGAATGCAAAGCGGGAGAGCAGACGGGCGTTGCCAACGGACGCCACGGAGGAGCCGGAAGACACGATCATTGCGACCTCACAGGTTGGGGCCTTTTCGCTGAAAATCCGAGTCACTGGATCTGGGGCGAATGCGGCTTTTAGACACAGAAGGGGAGGAAGCCCGCCGGAAAGTCGGCACAGAAAAACAAGGCACAATGCGCATTTTGCGCGGGAAGAAGAGGGACCGTATTCCTAATGATTCCTCAGGTTTACTTCGCCAAAGACACGCCTGTCAATGCTTTTCTTCAGCCTGCATCGGCACGGCCCATAATTTCCCGCAGCTCGGGCTGAGCAAAGCAAGTTTCAGCGAATCGCAGAGTTAGCTTGCCTGGTTCAGTCCCGAGAATAACCGAAAGTCGGCTGGATGCAAGGAGAAACTGAGTTAAACGCCGGCCAAAGACATTACATGAAGGTGTTACCTTCGAGTTAGTCCGGCCCATTTAGACGGTCTGGGTGATCCTGGGGCTTCGGACCGTTCGCGGAATCCAGGCTACTTTGGACCGCCGCTGGAAGCAGCCCGGCCGGTTGATTTCGCCGGGAGGACGCCGCACTTCGCGCTGCAACGCACGGCTCATCCGTGCAGCGCGGAGTCCTTCAGTTTTAAGAGCCCAATGACTTCGTCAAGAGCAGCTTCCCATGCTGCGAGCTGGATTCCAAACGTAGTGTTCAGTTTTTGATTCGAAAGTCGGGAGTTCAGCGGGCGCCGCGCCGGCGTGGGATAGTCAGCCGTTGCAATGGGGATCACTTCAGGGATCCTGCCGGACTGCAGCCGGCCAGCTCGTTCGAAGATGGCGCGGGCAAATCCACACCACGAAGTGGCTCCGCCACAGGTCATATGGTAGGTGCCCGCCCATTGATCTTGATTACCGAATTGACCCGACAGGACGCCGTCCACAATGTGCCGCGTGGCCCGCGCAAGCTCGAGGGACGTGGTGGGGGCTCCACGCTGATCGTCCACAATCGTCAGCCGGTCGCGTTCGCGCGCCATCCGAAGCATGGTGAGCAGGAAATTCCGGCCATGCGGCCCATAGACCCAACTTGTCCGAAGGATCAGGTGCTTTCCACCCGCTTGCGCAACCGCATGCTCCCCGGCGAGCTTAGTAGCGCCGTAAACTCCAAGCGGCCTGGGCGTGTCCTGCTCGGTCCACGGATCCTGTTTGGAACCATCGAAGACGTAATCTGTCGAGTAGTGGACGAGCAAAGCCTCCGTGCGCCTGGCCTCCTCGGCCAGTACCCGTGGGGCATCGCCGTTGACCCGCATCGCGAGTTCGGCCTCGGATTCCGCTTTGTCCACAGCTGTGTAAGCAGCTGGATTGAGGATGATGTCGGGGCGCAGTTCGCGAACATACACGCGCAGGCGATCGGGCGAAGCAAAGTCGGCGACATCGCGGCGAAGGGCGATTAGTTCTCCGGCACCGGCAAAGCTTCGCAGCAACTCACTCCCTAGCTGGCCACCGGTGCCAGTTATCAGGATCTTCGCGCTCATGCGAACAGTTCTGCTTCCTTCAGCCGAAGTCCCGCCTGATCTTTGGCGGACACAATAGCCTCGCAGGCATCGACAGGCCATGGAATGGCCAGGTCGGGATCGTTCCAGAGAATCGTTCGTTCAGATGCCGGCGCGTAGTAGTCCGTAACCTTATAGGCGAAACCGGCCGTTTCAGATATCACGAGGATGCCATGCCCGAACCCAACCGGAATCCACAGCATTCTGCCGTTTTCGCCGGAGAGCTCTACTGTAAAGTGCTTGCCGAAATGCGGCGAGCTGCGCCGAAGATCGACAGCCACATCAATAACTGCGCCGTGCGTCGCACGCACCAGCTTCCCTTGCGGCTGACTAACCTGGTAGTGAATTCCCCGCACGACGGATTTTGTGGAAAGCGAGAAGTTATCCTGGGCCCAGAACTCGGGCAGTCCGGCTTCAGTCATCGCATTGCGATTCCATGTCTCCCAGAAGGCGCCGCGGTCATCGCGATAGATGCGAGGAGTAATGAGCAGGACTCCGGGAAGCCCCGTTTCTTCGACAGTCATCCGCGTCTCACTCCCTCTGAAAAACCCTGGTCGCGTGCAAGTGAAATAAGGTACTCGCCATACGAGCTTTTGGAGATGGGGCCGGCCAGCCGTTCCAGATCCTCGGTCGAAATATAGCCGAGCCGCCATGCGATCTCCTCCGGGCACGCAATTTTCAGTCCTTGCCGGCGTTCGATTGTGCGAATGAACAGGCCCGCCTCGAACAATGAGTCATGCGTTCCCGTATCGAGCCAGGCCATGCCGCGGCTCATGATCTCCACATTAAGACGCCCGGCATTGAGATATATGCGGTTGAGATCAGTGATTTCGAGTTCGCCTCGCGCCGATGGCTTGAGCTCGGAGGCATACCGGACAACCTCGTTGTCGTAGAAATACAGCCCCGTTACCGCATAGCGCGACCGCGGGTTGCGCGGTTTTTCTTCAATGCTGACAGCGCGTCCCTCATTATCGAATTCAACCACTCCGTAGCGTTCCGGATCTGTAACTGCATACGCGAAAACAGTAGCTCCCGCCTCAAGACCTGCAGCACTCTGCAACTGCTGCGAAAGCCACTGCCCGTAAAAGATGTTATCGCCAAGAATGAGGGCACTGGAGCTATCCGCCACAAAGTCACGGCCGATGAGGAACGCCTGCGCAAGTCCATCGGGGCTTGGCTGTACGGCATAACTCAAGTTGATGCCCCACTTGTGGCCGTCTCCCAGCAGTTCGCTGAACCTGGGCGTGTCCGCCGGCGTGGAGATAATCAGGATGTCCCGCAATCCAGCCAGCATGAGCGTGGAAAGGGGATAGTAGATCATCGGCTTGTCGTACACCGGCAAAAGCTGCTTGGATACGGCGTAAGTCACCGGGTGAAGGCGCGTGCCGGATCCGCCTGCAAGGATGATTCCTTTCATCAGACCAGTCGCTCCGCGTAATGATGTTCGATCCACTCCAGATAGGCGCCGGTGCGGATGCTTTCAACCCAGTCGGGGTGTTCAAGATACCACAGCACCGTCTTGCGCAGCCCGCTTCCGAACTGCTCAATGGGACTCCAACCCAGTTCCTTTTCGATTTTCCGCGCGTCGATGGCGTAGCGCCGATCGTGGCCGGGACGATCTTTCACAAACCGAATCAGGGAGCGGCGGGAACCCACGGCCGCATCCGGCCTCACCTCGTCGAGAATGTCGCAGATGGCATGGACAACGTCGATGTTGGTTCGTTCGCTCGAACCGCCAACATTGTAGGTTTCACCGGTGCGGCCCCGATTGAGCACCTTGCGGATTGCCCTGCAGTGATCGCCCACAAAGAGCCAGTCGCGGATGTTCTTTCCATCGCCATACACGGGCAGAGTCTTGGCGCTCATCGCGTTCAGTATCGTAAGAGGTATGAGCTTCTCAGGAAACTGATATGGCCCATAATTATTCGAGCAGTTAGTGGTCAGAACCGGCAGCTTATAAGTGTGGAAGTATGCGCGGGCCAGATGATCCGAACCCGCTTTCGAAGCTGCATAAGGGCTGTTCGGAGCATACGCCGTGGTCTCTGAAAACGCGGGATCGTCCTCGCCAAGCGTACCGTAGACCTCGTCGGTTGAAACATGGAGGAACCGAAACGTCAGCTTGTCCGCTTCGCTCAATTCCGCCCAGTAAACCCTGGCTTGCTCAAGAAGAATAAAAGTGCCATGCACGTTTGTGCGGATAAAGGCATCGGGTGAGGAGATCGAGCGGTCCACGTGACTCTCCGCGGCGAAGTGAATCACAGCGCGGGGTTGATGCTCCTGGAAGAGCGAACGCACAAGCTCGGCATCGCAGATATCGCCTCGAACCAGCAGATATCTTGAGTTACCTTCGAGCGTGGCCAGACTTGCGGGGTTCCCGGCATAGGTCAGCTTGTCCAGGTTGACAATCGACTCGGTTTCATTGGCGATCCAATCATGAATGAAGTTCGAGCCGATAAACCCGGCGCCGCCGGTGACCAGAATAGTGTTCTTCATTTCCCCGCTCCTGATTTCGGCCGCGCACAAGCTCGCCCACGGATGCTTATATCCGAGTTTAAGCCATGAGCGCGCGGCCACTCAACACGGGAATCCCGTCGTCGAGCGGAGAAAGAGCAATGGACCGCTAGGCGGGAGCCGGCTGGATGACGGGCACGTGGATTCCGCATTCGGACTTGCGACCCGCCCACCGCCCAGAGCGCGGATCGGCCGGATCCAGCGGCAGACCGGTGCAAGGCTCGCAACCGACGGACGTGTAGCCCTGCTCGTAAAGCGGCAGCAGTGGAATAGACAATTGCTGGCACGCGTACCACACATCGCGCGTGGTCCAGGAGGCCAGCGGCGCCAGTTTCAAAATCTGCTGACCGCTCGGCAGCGTGAACATAAAGCGGTCCGAAATGTGCGCGCGGCTGCGTGACTGGTCGCGCCGAAGCCCCGTGATCCACGCGCGGTAGCCGGACAGCGCTTTGAACAGAGGCTCCACTTTGCGCATCCGGCAGCATTGATCCGGCGAGGTAAGGTAGAGCGCCCCGTGCTCTGCCTCCTGCTCGGCCACGGACTTCTCCGGCACGATATTGATGAGATTCAGGTTCCATTCGCGAACGATGCGGTCGCGATATTCCACCGTCTCCCTGAAGTGGTAGCCCGTATCAACAAAGAGAATCGGAATCGCCGGATCGATCTCGCTTGCGAGTCGCGCCAGCAGCACCCCTTCGGCCTGAAAGCTGCAGGTGAGGCACACATCGCCGCGGCCTGTGAGCTCACGTGCCAATACCCAACGCGCGAAATTCAGATGCGCACCAACTTCATTCTCGACTGCCGATGTTGTGTTCAACAATGCCATCCTTTGCGTGCCTGTTGGTAATCCGCATGCGAGTGGCCGGTTGAACAACATCAGACGCAGAGCCGGCCCTTCAGGCTACGGGTGCGTTGACTGGACTCGATTGTGCTGCTTGGGAATCGAAGACTAGCGGGAACACCCGTCGTTTGTGCTCGACGGGCGACAACAGAAGCGGCTTTGGGCAGCGCGAACCATCTGTGAAGTCATGGTAACAAAACCACGGAGCGGGTACAAATCGCAGCAGGCGCAGGCAATGTCCTTCTTCCGGCGCCTGTTCCTTCACTATCGATGCGCCCCGAGCAGTTGCGGATTCGGAACCTCGCTGAGGCGCCGGTCTCAACGGAACGCCGGCGGCCGGTCCGCGGGCAAGGTGCCGCGTTGCTTGTCCGGCGTCTCCTGCATCACAAAGACGAGATGGTTTTCGCCGCTGCGCAGCCGTTCCACTGGCAGCCAGTCGCTCGAATACGGCGCCTCATGCAGTCGCACGCCGGAGACATAGATGCCCTGGCCCCTGCGCGAGATCGTGAGCGTCCTGCCGCCGGACAGGCGCAACGTGGCGCGGTCGAACATCGGCGTGCCCAGCACCATGCCTGCAACTCCCGGCACTGCGGGATACATCCCCAGCGCGTCCCAGACATAAACTCCTGACGTCGCGCCCAGATCGTCATTGCCCGGAATTCCATCGGGCGCTGCCTTGAACGTGTCCTGCGCGATCCGCGTCACCACTTCCTGCGTCTTCCACGGTTGGCTCGCCCACACATACGCATATGGAACCACAAAGTCCGGTTCGTTCTCGATGTTGTAGCAGGGCTGGCCCCAGCAGCGCAGCTTCACAAAAAACTTATCCAGCCGCGAAATCACCGCATCCTCGCCGCCCATCGCATGGAACAGGGCAGGGTAGTCGAATGGAACCATGAAGCTGTACTGCCACGCGTTGCCTTCTTCGTACCCGAGCGCGTCCGTCGAAACAGGAGCATTCGCCCGCCTGGGCAGCGAGTGGTCTGGATCAAAGCCCTGCAACCACGTCCCGTCGGTGTTTCGCGGCCGCAGCCAGTGCGTCTCCGGGTCTACGAGGTTCTTCCAGTTTTCTGACTGCTTGCGGAATCGCGCGGCGATATCCGCCTTCCCCAGGGCCCTGGCCAATTGCGAAATGGCGAAGTCGTCGCTTGCATACTCCAGCGTTCGCGATACATCGATTGAGTCCTTGCCCACCGGAACGTAGCCCAGCTTCCGATAGTCCGCGAGATATGGCCGCTCGAGATTGTTCTCTGTTTCGGTGGCCGCCTTTACCATGTACTTCAGCGCCGTCTCTGCATCGAAGGTCCGCGCGCCGAACGCATACGACGTCGCGATTACCGGCGCAGGCGAGTCTCCGCCCATCACGTAGGTCACGTCGTTGGCTGCTTCCCAGCGTGGGAGCTGCCCGCCCTGCTCCGCGTCGTTTACCAGCGACTGATCCATGTCGCCGGCGCGCTCCGCGAAGAAAAGCGCCTGCCACTGCACCGTGTTGCGATAAATATCCCAGTCGGAGAAGTTGGCATATTGTGCCTTTTGCCGTGTGCCCGCGAGCGCGTGCGCCTTGCCGTCAAAACCCGTGTAGCGCCCGTCCTCATCGCTGAACACATTGGGCGAAAGGAACGAGTGATAGACGCCGGTATAGAAAACCTTCCGCTGATCCGCCGTCCCGCCGTCTACTGCGACGCGGTTCAGCACCTCGGTCCAGGTGGCTTTTGCCTTCGCATGGATAGCGTCAAAGTCCCAACCGGGGATTTCTTTTTCCAGGTTGCCGCGTGCGCCGTCATCCCCCACGAACGAGATTCCGATCTTCAGGGTCACCTCGCGTGCATCGCCGAAGTCGAGCCACGCGCCGCTATGCCGTCCCTCCGCGGATTTGCCGTCTCCAAGTACGGCGTCATCCTGCCACACGGCCGTCTTCACAAATGGCTTGCTGAATCGGCCCACCGCGTAGATTTTGTAGTGCGAGTCGGAGCTGCAGAAATGGCCGGCGCGGGAGAACGCGCTGAAGGCGTTGCTGCCGTTGAGGGTTATGCCGTTACGGTTGTAGTCGTGCGAGCCGCCGGCAATCGATTCCGCGCTCGAGCCCGCGTTCACCAGCAGCCGCGCCGGACCGCCCTCCGGAAACGTGAAGCGCGCAATCCCTGCGCGCTCCGCCACCGTGATCTCCACACGCACGCCGTTGGCCAATGTAATTGCGTAGTAGCCGGGATGTGCTTCTTCCATGCTGTGGTCAAACGCCGCGGCATACGGCGCGAAGTCCTTGCCCGGGCTGGTTGTGAGCTCGTCCAGCGTCGGCAGCACGGCGAAATCGCCGTACAGCGAACAGCCCGCACCGCTGATGTGCGTCAGGCTGAAGCCGAGGATGGATTTTTCGTCGTACCGATACCACGCGTCGCGGTTGGTGTCCGGGCTCCACTGCACCATCCCGAAAGGCAGCGTAGCGCCGGGAAACGTGTTTCCGCCCCCCGCCGTGCCGATGAACGGATCCGCCGTGTCGTAAGGCGTCTGGGCGCGCATCCCGATCGCCGAAAACATCAGAATTCCAACCAGAGCGAAACAAGCCGCAGTAAAAGACCGCATGAACTTCCTCTCAATCGTCAGCGCGATCCAAGTCTACTCGCCGCGGCTTCTTCGTCGGCCTTCCAGAGCTCCGCTAACTTCGCTAACCCCGCTAACTCCGCTGCTTCTCCGCAAGCCGCCTGAGTTCCGGCAGCACATCTCCCAGCGCCACCGGGGCAGCCGCGCGCGAACCCAGCCCGAAATACAGCTTGCGATAGAGCGGGTAAAGCTCTTCATACACCGCGGCCGATTTCGCGTCCGGCTCGATCGCCGCGAACTTCAGGCACATCGCATCCTGCGCCTCTTCCACCGTCTTGAACGCTTCCGCAGCAAGTGCCGCAAAAATCCCTGATCCAAGGCTCGTCGGCACGCCAGAGGGAACCAGCACCGGCTTGTTCAGCACGTTCGCGTACACTTGGTTCAGCACCGGGTTATTCTGCGAAATTCCCCCGCCGTTAATCACGCGGTCCACGCGCACGCCATGCTCCGCCATCCGTTCCAGGATGATCCGCGTGTGGAAAGCCGTTCCCTCGATCGCCGCGAACAGCTCGTCCTGCGCCGTGTGCACCAGGTTCCAGCCCAGGGTGACGCCGCCAAGCTCCGGATTCACCAGCACGGTGCGGTCGCCGTTATCCCAGCTCATACGCAGCAGCCCCGTCTGTCCCGCGCGATAGTTCTCCAGTCCCTGCGCCAGCTCCGCCACCTTCACGCCGGCACGCCGCGCAATCGCCTCGAAGATGTCGCCGGTTGCGGACAGGCCCGCTTCAATCCCCGTGTACTGCGGATGCACGCTGCCCGGCACCACTCCACACACTCCGGGCACCAACTCCGTCTTCTTCGCCATGGCCACAATGCACGTGGACGTGCCCACCACATTCACCACATCGCCCTCGCGGCATCCCGCGCCCAGCGCATCCCAGTGCGCGTCGAACGCCCCCACCGGAATGGGAATCCCCGCGCGCAGCCCTAGCGCCGCCGCCCAGCCCGCCTCGAGCCGTCCCGCAATCGCATCGGAAGTCAGGTAGTCCCCATCCAGCTTCTCCCGCACGCCATCCAGCAGCGGGTCCAGCTTCGACAGAAACGCCTGCGCCGGCAGCCCGCCCCACTTCAGGTTCCACATCCACTTGTGGCCCATCGCGCACACGCTGCGCTTCACGCGCTTCGGGTCGCTAATCCCGCACAGCGTCGCCGCCACCATGTCGCAGTGCTCAAACGCCGACGCGAATTGCCCGCGCTTCTCCGGGTTGTGGCGCAGCCAGTGCAGCAGCTTCGCAAATCCCCACTCGTGCGAGTACACTCCGCCGCACCACTCGATCGCCTCCAGCTTGTCCGCGTGCGCCAGCTCTGTAATCTGCTGTGCTTCCTTCTTGGCCCGGTGATCGCACCATAGATAGTAGTCATCCAGCGGCTGCATGTTCGCGTCCACGGGCACCACGCTGGAGCCCGTCGTGTCCAGCGCAATCGCCTCCACATCCTCGCCGCGAATTCCCGCCGCGCCCACAGCCTTGCGCATGGCGCCGGCCAGCGCGCGCATGTGGTCCGTGTGCGTCTGCGTCGCGAAGTCCGGATCTTCCCGCTTGCGGTGCAGAGGATACTCCTCCACGGCCGACCCCAGCCGACCGCGCCCAGTGTCCAGAATGGAAACCCGCACGCTCAGGGTTCCAAAATCCACTCCCGCCACAATCGCCATATCCGGTGTTCCTCAACCGCGGAAATCTTTGTCTTTACAATTGCCAGCGGCGCAAGAAAACGTTTCCCCGCGGAAAGAAAAACTATACCAGCCCTCACCTTTGCCTGCCCCACCTCAGCGCCGGGTGCCCCACCTCAGCGCCGGGTGCCCCACCTTCGGCGGTTCGCGGTTTCATGCGAACCGGCTAAGGTGGGATGCGAACTCCGCAACTCCGCAACCCCCTACTTCACGCTCAGCCCGCCATCCACATCCACCACAACATCCTCCCCATCGATCAGGATCGAGTGGATCTTCAGCCGGTCCAGCGTCACCTTATATCCGGAGGTCGCCGTCGAGCCCTCCAGAGCCTTCCGCAGCAGCTCCGCCGCGTTCACCTTCATGTTGCCCGGTACCGTGTGGCTCAGGAATGGCGTCAGCAGAAAATTCAGCTCCTTCTGCTCGCTCACACGCTCCAGCCGCGCATCGCGGAATCCCAGGGTCTCTCCCTCGCCAGCGGGCGCTACGGAAACCTCTGACACCGGGGAGAGCGAAATCCCCAGGCAGGTTCCGCGTATTGCCGTTCCGATCCGCGCATGCGTCTTCAATCGCACCACGATCCGGTCCCCGGCAAAGTTCACCTTCGGGTCCTCCGCATACACATAACAAGCGCTTTGCGCCGACCCTTTCAAGTAATAGCGCCCGTCCGGTCCACTGAAAAGCTGCTGCTTCAGCGTCCGCTCCAGCGCCTCCCGGCTCACCCGCAGCTCCACCGCACCGCAATGCAATCCGCCCGCCGCCAGCGCCAGGGCGAGGGCTACAAACCGCCAGTTTTTGCCCATAGCTCCATGCTGCCACCCCGCACGGCGCGGCGCCAGTGCTCCGGATCACGCCGGATTCTTCGAGCAAGCTCACAAGCCAATGAAAAAAAACGTGATAGCTTTTTGCCCCTCTTTTCCTCACCCACCATTTTTGCCGCCATTTTGCACCAGTTTGCTATTGATTTTTGAAGAAAATATCCCTAAAATAGAACAAGTGATTGAGCCTCGGGACTTTCAGCTGCTCCCCCAGCACGCGTCCCAGGCCTGGTTGGAAAATTTACCCCTTCTGAAGGACACCAAATGGCAAAGCGTCGTGGAAATCCGAACTGGGGCAAGCCGGAGCCCATCGGCCCCGTAGTACCCACAGTGACCTCCTTTGAGCAGATTGTGAAGGAGTTCAAGCTCACCCCGGACCAGTACATCCGGTCCACCCGTCTCCGTGAGTGGGCTCGTCGCAACAAGAATTCCAAGTACATCCCGGAAGCCCTGCTTGAGGCATGGGGCTTCGAGATCGAGTCGACGTTGTAGGCCCTTTTCCGGTTCGTGTGCAAAAGCGCCGCCTTCGGGCGGCGCTTTTGCTGTTTATGCCCGCCTTGCGCGACAATAACTCCAGCCAGATGACCAGCCCCCGCACGCCCGAGCCCCCCTTTATTGACGTCCCCGGCGCTCTCGACGAAATTCGCGCCGGCCGCATGGTCGTCGTCGTCGACGACGAAGACCGCGAAAACGAAGGCGACCTCACCCTCGCCGCCGATTTCGTTTCCCCGGATGCCATCAACTTCATGGCCCGCTACGGCCGCGGCCTCATCTGCCTCTCCCTGACCGAAGAGCGTGCCGACCACCTGCGCCTCTTCCCCATGACGCAGCAGAACTCCTCCCGTTTCGGCACCGCCTTTACTGAGACCGTGGAAGCGCGCGAAGGCGTCACCACCGGCATTTCGGCCGCCGACCGCGCTCACACCATCCGTGTCGCCATCTCCTCCCAGTCCACCGCCGCAGACCTCGCCCGTCCCGGCCACATCTTCCCGCTCCGCGCCCGCCGCGGCGGCGTCCTCGTCCGCGCCGGACAAACTGAAGCCTCAGTCGACCTGGCTCGCATGGCCGGCCTCACCCCCGCCGGCGTCATCTGCGAAATCATGCGCGACGACGGCGAAATGGCCCGCATCCCCGACCTTATTCCGTTCTGCCAGCAGCACGGCCTGCGCATCCTCACCGTCGCCGAGCTCATCCGCTACCGCCTCCGCCACGAGCGCTACATCGTACGCGCCGGCGAAGCCCGCATCCAGACCCGCTACGGCGAATTCCGCATGATCGCCTACGAGTCCGAAGTCAATGGCGGCGAAAGCCACATCGCGCTGGTCCGCGGCGACCTCTGCCCCGGAGGCTGTACCGCACTCTCCGGCGCCCCCGTGGGCCTGCCCGGCACCCCCCACTACCAGCCGCCGTGCACCCACGCCGTCCTCGTCCGCGTCCACACCCGCTGCACCGCCGGCGACATCTTCGGCGCCGATTGCCACTGCCGCGAGATCCTCGACCACTCCATGCGCATCATCGCCGAGGAGGGCTGCGGCGCCATCCTCTACCTCCACAACACCTCGCGCGGCTTCGCCATCGATCACACCCCAACTGAGGCTTTCGCCCCCGGCGGCGTTGTCGATCCCAAAAACGTCGATCCCGCCCCGCCCGGCCGCCTCATCCTCCACGGCGAGCTCCGCGCCCGCGAAGCCGCCCAGGACCGCTCCGGCCGCATCATCCGTGCCATCGGCCTCGGCGGCCAGATCCTCTCCGACCTCGGCATCCAGCGCATCCGCCTGCTCTCCAACACCCCCATGCACATCCCCGCCCTCGAAGGTTTCGGCCTCGAAATCGTCGAACAGGTCCCCATCCCAGTGGAGGAGTGCAGCAGGATTATTTGAGTCGCTCGAAAGAAATCATCGGGAGATTTATCTTGTAAACAGCTTGTGATGCCTGCGATGTGAAACGGGGAATCTATCCAGTTGTTACCGGGCCAACTCCGAGTGTAAAATCGCAGGGAACGCCTTCAGGGCCCAGGCAGTGGGCAATCGCGCCCATTCGCAACGACGCTCTAATAAGTCCACCGTACTCGCACCTGCCATTTCATGGCACGAAAAAGTTGGATAGATTGAGCGTCCATCTAGTCAATCCAAGCGACAATTCCTTTGGCACGGCTGTCATCACACCCCGCTGGCTATTCGTTCTAGCCGCGGCCACCCCTGATACCGTGGGCGACCCTATTCTGGTGGATGAGTCGCTGGAGCAAATCGTTCCAGAAACCATCCAGCCAGGCGACATCGTCGGCATCAGCGTCCACACCGGCAACGCCCTTCGCGGGTATGCCGTAGGAAAGATGGCGCGCAGCCGCGGCGCATGGGTCGTCTATGGCGGCATTCATGCCACGCTGTTTCCTGAGGAAGCGCTGGAGCGCGGCGAAGCTCATGCCGTCGTAAAGGGCGACGGCGACGTGGTCTGGAGCCAGGTGGTTACCGACTGCCTCGCCGGCCATCCCGGCCGCGTTTACGAGGGCGGCCGTATTGAGGGCAGCCAGTTCCTGGCCGCGCGCTGGGACCTGATGGACCCGAGTAAATACATGTGGGCTTCCGTCCAGACCATCCGCGGATGCCCCAAGCACTGCTCCTTTTGCAGCGTGTGGCGCACCGACGGCCAGAAGCCCCGGCAACGCAAATTTCAAACCGTGATTGACGAGATCATCACGCTCCGGCGCCTTGGATTCCGCTTCATCGCACTGGCCGACGACAACTTCTACCCGGTTACGCTGACTGACCTGCGACAAGCCCGCGAGCAGAAGAATTTCTCCAAGCTGGACGAGCTGACCGCCATCCGCGCCGAGCGGTTCCAGTTGATGGAAGAGCTGGCCAAGCTGCCAAAGGACATGGTGTTCTACACCCAGATCACCATGGAGGCCGGGGAAGACGGTACGTATCTCGACGCCATGCGCAACGCCAACATCAAGGGCGCGCTGGTGGGCGTTGAGGCGGTTACGCCGGAAGGCCTGAAAGCCGTGTTCAAGGATTGGAACTACTCCGGCGAGGCGCTCGCGAAGCAGCTTCAGACATTCAAGAGCCATGGCGTGCACGTGCTGGGCTCGTTCATCTTTGGCCTGCCCACGGATCGCCCATCCACCTTCGACGCTACGGTCGAGATGGCGATGAAAGCCGGCGTTACCTTTGCCCAGTTCGTGATGATGACGCCTTTTCCCGGCACGGTGGACTTCGGCCGGTGGGAAAAAGAGCAGTCGCAAAATCCCACCATGGTGGGCGAGGTGCCCATCACCCGCTACTGGTTGATCCCCACTGAAGTCCGCCCCAAGATGTTCACTCCGCATCCCACCATGAGCTCCGATGAGATCCGCGAACGCACCCAGAAGGTCTGGGACCGGTTCTACAACTGGCGCTCCATCTGGCAGCGATCCGCCTGCACCCCCAACCTCAAGGCCCGCATTGCTTTCGTGTTCCTCTCCAAGCTTTACCGCCAGATGTACGCGGGCACTGGAATCTCCACTGACAGCGCGCGGCGCAAGAAGTCCAAGCGGTGGGCGCGCTGGACGGCCCGCCATTGTAAGAAGTTGTTCCAGGCCACGCCCATGCCGGAGTTGGCGTTTCCGCGCTGGGAGCCGAGCCACGGCGTAATGGGGAAGACCGCCTTTGCCGGCGTGCCCGGCGAGGAGAGTCAGGGCCCGTTTTCGGTTCTGCCAAATCAATAGACGGGAACCTCTGCGGCTGAGTTATCGTAGGTCAACAGCAGAGGTTCTCCCATGGCATTCCTGCGCGTATCCGTCGTAGCCCTCGCCGCCGTCTCCTTTGCCGCCCTGCCTCTCGCCGCCCGCGCCGATGCCGACTGGCAAAAGACCTACCCCGTCTCCGGCAAGCCATCTCTCACCTTCTTCACCGGCGACACCTCCGCCGAGGTCCATTCCTGTGGCGACTGCCGCGAGATCCGCATCCGCGTCGAGTGGAACGACCGCCACGCGTCCGACTACAACCTCAGCGAATTCCAGTCCG
Organism: Occallatibacter sp.; assembly: GCA_035552475.1. Lineage (GTDB taxonomy): Bacteria > Acidobacteriota > Terriglobia > Terriglobales > Acidobacteriaceae > Telmatobacter. Next base: position 5,471 of record DASZLE010000012.1, on the reverse strand, counting down.
GCGGCCACGTCAACTTCGAGCTGCATGAGAAGCCCGGCTTCGGCTTCCACATGCAGTTCGGCAATCGCCACTCGCCGCACGTCACCTTCGAAACCCCCGCCGCACTCGATCTCGAAGCTCGCACCGGCGATGGCTCGCTCAAGGTCTACGGCGTCCAGGGCGACCTCCAGCTCCGCACCAGCGACGGGTCCATGGACGTCTCGGATGTCAGCGGCGCCCTTCGTATCCAGGCCAGCGACGGCTCCATTCATGTCCACAACGCCAGCGGCACGCTCGAGTCGCACTCCTCTGACGGCAGCGTTCACATCGACGGCCGCTTCTCGGGCGTCCAGGTCCGCACCTCCGACGGCAGTCTCGAGCTGAACCTCAACGAGGGTTCGCAGCTCACCACCGCCTCCAGCGTTGAAGCCTCCGACGGCCGCGTTGTCGTTCGCGTGCCCAAGAGCCTCGCCGCCGATCTCGAAATCCACACCGGCGACGGCCACTTCGACTGCGACTTGCCGCTGGTCATGAACGGCTACAACTCCCACGGCGGCGGTCACGATATCCGCGGCCACCTCAACGCCGGCGGCGTCCCATTCACCATCCACACCCACGACGGCAACGTCACCGTAACGTCGCTTTAAGAGCCCCGGGGTACCGCCGATCTCCAGATCGGCTGTAGTGCGGGTCCCCAGACGCGCGCACGAGAATGCCTCATCCATCGGCACCTTTGCCGGAAGGGTGGGATTGTCCTACACTTCTACGCGAGAACTCACTTCTCCGCGAGACCTCTTTAAACCATGAACCCCACCCGTGTCGCTTTTGTCATCGCCTGCGCCATTCTGCCGCTGATCGCCTCCGCGCAAACTCCGCGGCCCGATTCTTACCTCGCCAACAACCGCCCTCCCGACGACCGATTCAAAGCCGACATCCTCGTGGTCGTGGCCCATCCTGACGACGAAGGAATGGCCGCGGCTTACATCGCGCGCGCCATCGACCAGGGCAAGCGCGTGGCCATCGTGTGGACCACACGAGGCGACGGCGGACAGAATGAAGTCGGCCCTGAGCAGGGCCCCGCAATGGGCGACATCCGCGAATTCGAAGGCATGCAGGCCGCGGCATCTCTCGGCGTCAAGCTCATGTGGAACCTGGGCGGCCCAGACACGCCGACGCAGAATCCGCTGAACTCGCTGGCCACCTGCGATCACGCGCGCTGCCTTGCGCGCATTGTCCGCCTGGTCCGCCTCACCCGCCCTGATGCGATCCTCACGTGGCTGCCTGCTCCCGTCACCGGCGAAAACCACGGCGACCACCAGGCTGCCGGCATCATGGCCACGGAAGCCTTCGATATGGCCGGCGATCCTACCGTCTTCCCTGAGCAGGTGATGCCCGCCGCGGAGCCGGGCGAAAACGCCAACCATCTCGCCGGCCTGCGCCCCTGGCAGCCGCAAAAGCTCTACTACTTTGCTAATTCGAAAGAAAACGAATTTCTCGATGGGCGCGGCCCCACCTATGACGCAACGGACGTCTCGCCAACGCGCCATATGGCCTATGGCGAGATGGCCGCGCGCGCGTTCGCCATCCAGGAAACCCAGGGTGGCCGCGCTGTCAGAGACCAGCTTGATCGCCGCGCGCAGGGGGTTGTGCAGGGGCCGCTGCCCTTCATAAAACCAACACAATTTCTTATGGGCAAGTCGCTCGTGACGAGCGCCGTCACCGATGACGTGCTCGCCGGAACCGATCCCGCCGGCATCCCGTTCCAACCCTCGCCCGGCTATCACTCCATGCCGGTTACCGATCCCACGCTGCTCGTCGGCGGCGTCTGGGATTATTACCGCGAATTCTGGCGAGCCCACGGACTGGGAATATTTGCCGGCCTCGTCCCGATCGAGCTCACTGTCGCTGCCGGCGATCGCCTGTCGCTTCCGCTCATCGTCGAGAATCCCACCGCCGCCTCCATCAACGTCACTTTCACCGTCGATTCGGACTCCCATTTTTTCGTCGCGGCGATTGCGCCGCTTACCGTTCTTCCGCATAGTCGCGCGTTTACTCGCATGCACGCCCAGGCTCCGCCGATCTTTGTCACAGGATGGCAGCAGTTCAAGGTGACAGCTCTATCCAACGGCAAAGCCATCGGCTCCATCCCGCTCCGCGTGGAGATGGGCGATTGGGCGCTGCCCCAATAGCGGTGATGCCTGGCTCCGCCAACACTGCCGGTTCCGCTTTCATGCTGTACGCTCAAATCAGTCCCGCTTCATCAGGAACTGATCTTGCCTCGCACTGTCTCCAGCTCGCCCCGCCCCTTCCAGCATCCTCGTCCCAGCGCTCCGCTCCACTGCGGCCGCGTCTCGCTTGGGACCCTGGCCCACGACTACGGCACTCCGCTCTACGTCTACTCCGCCGACCATATCCTCGAACGCCTCGGTCTCTTTCATCAGGCGCTCGCCGGCCGCGACCACCTCGTCTGCTACGCCGTCAAGGCCAACTCCTCGCTGGCCATCCTCAAGCTGCTCGCCGCCCACGGCGCCGGCTTTGACATCGTCTCCGGCGGCGAGCTCGATCGCGTCCTGGCCGCGGCTCCCGACGCCGTCGACCGCATCGTCTTCTCCGGCGTAGGCAAAACTCAGCCCGAGATCGACCACGCCCTCAAAGCCGGCATCCTCGAGTTCAACGTCGAGAGCGAAGCCGAGCTAGACCTTCTCGCCTCTCGCGCCGCGAAGCTAAAACGCAAGGCCCGCTTCGCCCTCCGCGTCAATCCCGACGTCTTCGCGGAGACGCACCCCTACATCTCCACCGGCCTCCGCGAGCACAAGTTCGGCATCGACATCCGCCAGGCCGCCGCGCTCTATCGCCGCGTCGCCAAACACCGCTGGCTCATCCCGCATGGCATCAGCGTCCACATCGGCTCGCAGATCCGCTCCGCCGAGCCCTTCGGCGCCGCCCTCGAGCGCGTCTACAAGCTTGTCCGCCAGCTTCGCCGCAACGGCATCGACATCCGCTCCATCGACGCCGGCGGCGGCCTGGGCATCGACTATCATGGCACGTCCTCCGACCCCGCCGCACGCGTCCGCGACTACGCCGCCGCCGTCAACCGCGCCCTAGCCGGCTTTGAGGGCCGTCTCCTCCTTGAGCCCGGCCGCTTCCTCGTCGCCCAGGCCGGCGCACTCCTTACGCGCGTCCTGAATGTGAAGCAGAACGGCCGCAAAACCTTCGTCATCGTCGACGCTGCCATGAACGACCTCATCCGCCCCGCACTCTACCAGGCGCATCACGAGATCGTCCCCGTCCTCCCGCGTCCCGGCCGCGCCCGCACCGTCGACGTCGTCGGCCCCGTCTGCGAAACCGGCGACTTTTTTGCCCGCGACCGTAAGCTCCCACCCGTCCAGCCCGGCGACCTGATCGCCCTCCTCGACGCCGGCGCTTACGGCATGGCGCAGGCCAGCAACTACAACACCCGCTTCCGCCCCGCTGAAGTGCTGGTAGAAGGCACCCAAGCCCGCCTTATCCGTAGGCGCGAAAGCATCTCCGACCTGCTAGCGCCGGAAATCCTCTGATCACCGATCACTGACCACTGATCACCGTTTCCCGATCCCCCCCTTCCCACATCACCCCCTGAAACTCCCCCGCCAGCCACCCCGTCCCTTTATCGTTATCACTCGGAGGATTTCCATGATGTTTTCCGGTCTTAAGGCGGTGTGTGCCCTCGCGGCCGTCGCCCTGCTGGCGCTTTCCGTAAACGCTTCCGCTGATCCGCTCATCGTCAAGACCGCCGACGGCAAAGTCCACGGCAAGGCCATCAATGACGGCAAAGTCCGCGCCTGGCTCGGCCTCCCATTCGCCGCGCCGCCCATCGGCGACCTGCGCTGGAAAGCCCCCCAGCCCGCCGCCAAGTGGAAAGGCGAGCGCGATGCCACCAAGTTCGGCGCCCACTGCGCCCAGAACGCCGTTTTCGCCGACATGATCTTCCAGGACGACGTGAAGGGCGGCAGCGAGGACTGCCTCTTCCTCAACGTCTACGCGCCCGCCACCGCCGGCAAGAACGCCAAGCTTCCCGTCATGTACTGGATCCACGGCGGCGGCTACTCCGGCGGCTCCGGCGACGAGCCCCGCCACAACGGCGACTTCCTCCCACTCAAAGGCGTCATTCTCGTCACCATCAACTACCGCCTCGGCGTCTTCGGGTTCCTCGCCTCGTCAGACCTTGCCAAGGAGCAGGGCGGCAGTGCAGGGAACTACGGCCTCATGGACATGGTGGCCGGCCTCCAGTGGGTCAAGTCCAACATCAAGGAGTTCGGCGGCGACCCCGGCAACGTCACCATCTTCGGCGAAAGCGCCGGCTCCTTCGCCGTCAGCACGCTCATGGCCTCGCCCATGGCGCAGGGGCTGTTCGCAAAGGCCATTGGTGAAAGCGGCGCCGCCCTCGGCCGCGGCCCGCTCAATTACGACACCCTCGCCGACCGCAATGAGAAGGACGACAAATGGGTAGCCACCCTCAACGTCACCTCGCTGGCCGCGCTTCGCGCCCTGCCCACCCAGACCATTCTTGACGCGGTCAAGCGCACCGGCTTCCCGCCTGACGTGGACGGCAAGCTCCTCACCGAGCCCGTCACCGACACTTACACCGCCGGCAAGCAGGCCCACGTTCCGCTGCTCGCCGGATGGAACGCCGACGAGGGCAGCTTCTTCGCCATGCGCGGCATGACCGCTGCCCAATGGAAGACCACCGCCGACACCCAGTTCAAGGATCACGCCGCCGAGTTCCTCAAGCTCTATCCCGGCGACACCGACGCCCAGGCCCTCCGTTCCGCCATCGACTTCGGCAGCGACCAGTTCATCGCCTTCACCACCTGGGCCTGGCTTGAGGCCCATCGCAAAACCGGCGACGCCCCCGTCTATCGCTACCACTTTGAGCTCGCGGCTACGCCCAGCAAGTTCCACCCCGGCACCTTCGCCTTCCACTCCGACGACATCGAATACGTCTTCGGCACCCTGGACACGCGCCCCGGGTTCAACGTGCGCCCCGAGGACCGCACCCTGAGTGAAGCCGTCATGACCTACTGGACCAACTTCGCCAAAACCGGCGACCCCAACGGTGCCGGCGTACCCAACTGGCCCAGGTACAACGGCGACGGCTACCCGCTCATCCACCTCAACACCACCATCACCTCTGGGCCCGACACCCTCCGCGATCGCTACCTGTTCCTCGAAGAGAACATGCCGCCCATGCACTTCTGAATCTCATTTCGCTGATCCGCGTTGAAGCCAGAGGGCCGCTCGCGAGAGCGGCCCTCTGGCTTCAAAGAACAATCGGATCGTCGGAGTGGAATTGCTTTGAAGGGGCACGGCTTTAGCCCGGATATCTCACAGGGGATTGTCGATTGGGCTGAGTCGGGGCGAGGAAAATAGCTGGAAAGGCCGTCTTTTCTGTGTCATAACTACGTTGTCGAAGCGTGTTATGGCTGCGGAAAGGGCGGCCTTTCTTATGACAG
>DASZLE010000011.1:0-17669 GCA_035552475.1 Occallatibacter sp. | reverse complement strand
TCGCGCCGCCGTTACCGCCGCCGGTCGCGCTGTTGTTGGCAAACGTGCATCCGGTAATGGTCAACGTGCCCGTGTTTTCAATAGCGCCTGCAGCTCCCCCGCCCGTGGCCTGGTTGCCGCTGAACGTACAGTTGGTGATGGTTGCGGTTCCGGCGTTGGTCAGGCCGCTGCCGCCGCTGGACGAGCTTCCATTGACGATGGTCAGGTTGGAGATTGTCACGCCAGCCACGCCCGCATTCACCGAGAAGACGGGGTAATTGCTTCCCGATCCGCCGCCATTCACCGTCACCTGGCTGGTGGGTCCGTTGATGGTGGTGTAAGCCGGAATGGTCAGCGTGCTGGCGGCGTTGATCGGAGTCGCCGATGTAATGACCGTCGAATCGAAGCTGATGCCGGCGGCGCCCAGGCTTGCCGATTCAAGCAAGGCATCGCGCAGGCTGCAGGTGTCACTGTTGGTGGTTGTACCTGGCGTGGTTTGCACACTGCAGTTGGAGGCCAGGGCCGTGCCATAGTCGTCGGCGGCCGTGTTCACCACCAGGATCGGCACCGTTGATACGTTGATTCCAGCCGAGGTGCCCGCGATCGAATTACCCGTGTCCGTTGCGCTGATGGTCTGCGGTCCGGGGACGGTGTTCAGCGTGGCTGCAAAGGTGCCCGTACCATTCACAAGCGTCCCGCTCGGCGGCAGGGATGCAGCTATGTCGGAACTGCTGAACTGCAGCATGTCGTTGTCGGTGGTGACCAGGTTGTTGCCCGCATCGAGAGCGTTCACGGTGAACTGCATGGGAACCGCCGTGAAGGCTGAATTGGGCGCGGTCACGATCAACTGCATGACCGGGCCAAGGGTGTTGGTGAGCTGGAAGCTGGTCGACGCCGTGCCCGAGGTGGCAGACACGGTATACCCGCCAACCTGGTTGTTTGCGGCAAGGACAGCCGAGGTAGCAGTGCCTGTGACGTCCGTAGTCGCGGTGTTCACTCCACCGGCAAATATTGCGGTGGGTCCGCTTGAGGGCGGAGTGAACGTAACCGTCGCGCCCGACAAGGGATTGTTGCCCGCGTCGGTCACATTGACGACCAGCGGAGAGCCAAACGCAGCCGTATCGAAGGTGCTCTGGTTATTGCCGCTGACTACGCTCACGCTTTTCGGCGGGCCCACAAGATTGGCCAGGCTGAAGTTAATCGAGGCCGTTCCCGCAGTAGCCGTGACAGAATAGCCGCCCGCCGTACTGCCGGCTGAAACTGCCTCGGAAATTTGCCCGCTGGCGTTCGTGTTGCCCGTAATGGTGGTGGTGCTGTTGGAGAAGAACGCTGTGGCGCCTGTGAATGGGGCGGTAAAGGTCACGCTCTGGCCGCTGATTACATTGCTGCCGGCATCCATTACCGTCACTTCAAGAGGGATGGTGAAGGATGTAAGGATCTGGGTGCTCTGGCTGTTGCCGCTGACGATGCTCACGCTTTTCGGCGGACCCACCAGATTGGTCAGGCCGAAGTTAGTCGAAGCCCCTCCCGCGGTAACGGAGACAGAATAGGCGCCCGCCGTACTGCCGGACGAAACCGCCTCGGAGAGCTGCCCGTTGGCGTCGGTATTGGCTGTAATGGTTGCGGTGCTGTTGGAGAAGAGCGCAGAGGCGCCTGTGGAGGGGGCGGTAAAGGTGACGCTCTGGCCGCTGATTACATTGCCGCCGGCATCCATTACCGTCACTTCAAGAGGGATGGTGAAGGATGCAAGGATCTGGGTGGTCTGGTTGTTGCCGCTGACCACGGTCATACTGAATGGCGGGCCCACCAGGTTGGTCAGGCTGAAGCTATTCGAAGCCGCTCCCGCCTGTACCGTAATGGAATACACGCCCTTCTTGTTGCCGGATGTAATCGCCTCGGAGATTTGCCCGCTGGCGTTCGTGTTGCCCGTAATGGTGGTGGTGCTGTTGGAGAAGAACGCGGTGGCGCCGGTGGATGGGGCGGTAAATGTCACGCTCTGGCTGTTGATGGCAACGCCGCCCGCATCGAGGACCGTTACCTCAAGGGAGGTAGTGAACGCCGTATTGATCTTGGCGCTCTGGTTGTTCCCCGTGGTGAGAGCCACCGTTGCCGGCACCTGGATCACCGTCACGGTATCGCTTCCAGTGGCCTGGTGGCCGGAATCCGCGTGATTCGGATCGTTGCCGCCAAAAACGCCCGCCGAAGCGGTCACCGAAGTTGCGGAGGTCGCCGGCACATTGACCGTCAGCGCGATCTTCTCATTGCTTCCGCCAGTGATCAAGTCGGTCGAGGTGCAAGTAATCACATTGCCGGCGCCGCCGCAGCCCCATGTTCCGGTGGAGGACGATCCGTTCAGCGTGTAACCGGTGGGGAGCGTGGCGGTCATCGTCATCGTGCCCTGCGTCCTGCTGCCTGACACCGTGTTGCTGACGGTCACGTCCCACTCCGCCGTGGAACCCTGCGTGAACAGGCCGGTATGGCCTATGGTCAAGCCCAGAGTCGGCGTGGGATCAATAGTGATGGTGTTATTGGCGGTAGTGGGAGCAACGCCCGCTCCGCTCACACTGATGGAATTGGCATAGGAGGCGGGCGCCGTGGCCGTAACGTCCACAGCGATGGTGAGCGCCGGATAGCTGCTTCCCTGGGCGACGACGTCATCGTTTTTGCAGGTGACCACCTGGGGCGTGCCGGCCGCCGTGCAGGTCCAGTCAGTCCCGCTGGTGGACCCGCTGTTGAAAGAAAGGCCCGATGCGGTGGTGAACGTATCGGCTACCGTGAGGGGGTTGGTGGTTGCCGGATCTCCTGTCGATCCCTGGCCCGCGGGCGAGGTCGGGTTGGCGATGTTCACGGAAATGGATGCGCCGGTTTCGCGCTGGACAAAGTCCCCGCCGATGCCATTGCCGCTATGGCCCAGAGTGGCATTCACGGCCACGGGGTTTTCGGTGAAGTTGAGGCACCAGCCGTTGGCTACGGACTCCTGCAGCAGCTTGGCGGTGATGTTAAAGAACAGGCCCCAGGTTCCGTTGCTCGTCATGCCGTTGGGGAATGTACCGGCAAAGGTTGAGGCGCCATGCGAAGCCGCTTGCACAATCGTCCCGGGAAGAGGATAGAACCCGCTCGCACTCGCATAGAAGGTATCCGCGGTGCTGTTCCAGTCTGCGGGCTTGTAAGTGCCTGCACCGTAGCTCGATTGCGGAATCTGGGTGGAAGCGGCGTCTGACAACGTCACGTTGATGGGCCCGAACGGTCCGAACGACGAGTTGCCCGTTCCCGAGAAAAAGTCCAGTCCCATGCTATTGGGTCCGGCCACCATCGCCTGAGTCAGATAGATGCTCTCGTCCCCGGTGGTCAGATGGTTCAGCGACAGAGTGAGCGACTGAAGGGTGCCGGGAAGTTTGCTGGCAAATATGTTGGACGGATTCTGAATAAACGGTCCAGTCGTACCGTCTGTAGTCGAGGTAGGTTGCAGGGTAGACGCGATAGCCCCCGTGTTACAGGCTGAGATCACGCCGCTGTTGTACGAGAAGGTCGTCACGTGATCGATGCGCTGGATGATTTGCCCCGAGCTCTCGTTGTCTCCCGAATCGCCGCTGTAGTTCGCGACGATCGTATGATCGCCTTCGGTCAGCGCGGTGGTCGTAATGGAGGCCGTGCCGCTGCCGTTGACGGCCACCGCGGCTCCGCTTGTGCCCGCTACCGCTATGCCGTTCTCGGTGAAAGCTACCGTCCCGCCGGTGACCGCACCGTTGTGGTCCGTCACGGTTGCCGTGATCGTCACCGAGTCGCCCACGTGCGCCGTATTCGCGCCGTTTTTGCTGGACGCCACCGCTGTCGTGGTCGCGGTGCCCGTATTCAGCGTGAAATCGAGACACCAACCGCTGCCCAGTGTCTGGACGCCGTTGTCCTGGCGGAAGAAGTAAAGGGCCCAGTCGCCGGCCGTGGTCGCGGTGCTAAAGGCCGACTCCAGGGAGTTGTTGACGCTGCCGTGCGGGTACGAGTAGGTCGGCGTCGTCACAACGTCAGGAATGGTACTGTCGATCGAGTGCGCCGAGGGACTTGTGCCTGGGAAGGCTGAGTTGAGCACGTAATTGTCTGTCGGCTTGTAGCTGCCGCTGGTCGCGGTGGCTGTGCCGTTCGGATACGAGGATGCTGAATCGAGGATGTCCACGTTCAAACCCGAAACCGCGGTATCGTTGAAGGTGTCATCAAAAAAATCGAGGTTATGAGTGCTGCCGGGCGACACCAGCAGGAACGACCCTCGCAGGCCGCCATTCGACGTCGAAACCCCGTTCAACTCCACCTCGAGATTGGCCACCGTATTGCCCAGATCCGGAACTTTGATGATCGAGGGGTAAACCATGCCCGTACCGCCGCCGCCGGGCGACGTGGCCGAGCCTGTATTGCAGTATCGATTGGTACTTGGGTTGGTCGTGGTTCCTTCGATCAGCTCAATCACCGGCGAAGTCGCGCTGGTGCTGGTTATGAAACTGCTTCCCCCTCCATAATCCGCTTCGACGGTGGAGAAGCCCTCCCCGAGGGTGCTGGCGGCAGCGATGCACGTCGCTTTCCCCAGGCCGTTCAATGTCAGGTTGCTGCCGGTCGCACACGAAATGGTCGAGTTGTTGGTGTCGTTCTTGAACGTCACCGACCCGGTAGGGACGGTTCCGGAATGTGTAGTGTCCGTTACGGTGGCGGTAAGTGTTACGTTGCTGCCCAGGTTCTGATGCGCAACGTCCTCGCTGATCGTGGTGGACGTGTTGTCCTTCGCGCTGGCGGAATAGGCGATCGTCAGCTTCCAGCCCGTGATGGTTACATTCGTAAGGGCGCCAAAAGAGGCGCCGGAATTGGAGATATAGAGCTTCCACGTCCCGTCGGTCGTTGTCCCGTTGAACACGTTTAAGAGCGTCGCGCTGCCGTCGGTGGCCGGGTAAACCGCGGTGGTAGCCCCGGCGGGAAGAACGGAACTACCAGCGTGAGAAGCATTCTTCCAGAACGAGGCGGGCTTGTACGAATGCCCATTAACTGTATCCGTCGTTAGTGCCGTCAGGGTAGTGGTGCCGTTATCTGCGACCGTGATCGTTTGACTGCTCAAGTCGGTACTGGTCCCGACGCCACCCAGCAGCACCATGGTTCCGCCTGGTCCCTGGAGGATGATGTTTGTGAAAAAGAGACCCCAGCCGGCGCTGCCGGGTTCGCTGGTCGCCAGGCCATCCAGTTCCACTGACACCGAACCCGCCGTGTTGTTGATTGTGCCTCCCGCCGTCACCGTGGCAGACGAAGTCACAACCCCAGTTGTGCCGGTAGCCGTGATCGTCCCCGGCACGCTGATGGTGCACGGGCTCGACGAGCAGGTCTGCGCCACAGCCGCTCTGCCCGGTGCGAATACCAATCCCAGTAAGGCAACGACAACGAAAAGGCTGAAATTCAGGCGGGGAGAACGTGCATTCAGCAGGGAAAGAGACAGGCTCGGCATGGGGCCATCCTTAGGGTTTGGCGTGCACGGAACCGCAACGAAAAAAGCGGCGTCTCGTGACAGAGCCTTTGGTAATGCCAGAAGTGAAACTAATCCAGAAGGAGCGGGGGAAACACTCCAAACCCTTCCCTTGAAGGAAGGTAAACGGGAAAATTGCTCTGATTAAGTACACTTTGCAGTTCCCCGGTACGATTGTCAACGAAATTCCTGGCTTTGCATCGTGCCGCTGCCGCTCAAGATGGCGCGGCAGAAGATTCCGGCGGAATTGCCGGAAAGGGCGCAGTATTCGACCGTCGGCCTGCAGCATTGAAAGGCCGCCGCCGTTCTCTCCATTTTCCGTTGGAGACGGCCAGCCCATAGACGCCCGCCGTTTTGCGAACCCCTTGTTGACCGTGCGGCAAGACAGAAACCGGATCTCCGCCAGCGGTCTTCCCAGCAGTGTCACTACTTCGTTTTCTTCCGCAATCGCGGCGGGAACCCAGGAAATGACTCTCACGGCCAGCACGCCATTGTTCTTTGTGATCAATTCGTCTCGCGTGTTCAGGGTCAGGCAAGTGCGGATTTTCGCGGTGTGCGGGGAACGCCGCATGCTTTCCTAGCGTAGATTTGGCCAGGTGCATTCATAATTGCGGAACCTGCACGTCATCCTTATGAACAAAGCAAAGCGTGACCCCGTGAGCGTAGCGATTGCAAGCCTGCCGGCACTCGAGAACCAGGGCCAACTGGAACGGCTCTTCGTGGAGCATTATCGCCGTGTCCTCAACGCCGGCTATCGCATTACCGGCAACCTGGCTGACGCGGAGGATGTGGCGCAGGCAGTGTTTCTGCGGCTCGGTGCGGGCGGCCATCTGGCAGTTGAGAACGCCGGAAGCTACCTGTACCGCGCGGCCATCAATGGCGCTCTGGACCTGATTCGACGGAAGAAAACCGGGCCGACAGAACCCTTCGAGGCCGCGGCCGAACTGGTGTCGAAGGAAGGAAACACGTCGCCCGAAGGAGCGATGGCGAACAAGGATCTGGCCCGGCATCTGCGGCAGGCGATCGGCGAGCTGGCGCCACGGGCCGCGGAGATGTTCGCCCTGCGCTACCTGGAGGAACTGAGCAACCACGAAATCGCGCAATTGATGGGAACGTCACAGGCTGTAGTGGCCGTTACGCTCTATCAGTCGCGATCGAAGCTGAAGAAACGACTTACCGAATTGTTACGAGGGATCCGATGAAACTCGACAAAGAGACATTACTGCACAACGCCACGCGCGCACTGCGGGCCGATGTGCCAGAGGTGGAGGCGCTCTCCGCTTCAGTGGTACGGTCCGCGCAGGCACTGAGCATTGAGATGGACGCCGTGACACTTGACGGAGCCATCCAGAGGTGCGAAGGCATCCAGCGGTTGTTGGGGCAATACCGTGCCGGTGCTCTGACGCCGAATCGAAAGCTCCTTGTCGAGACACACTTGCGTGACTGCGGCGCGTGCTTGAGGCTATGCGACGAAGGACGGGACCGCGCTCCGCTGAATTGGGCTGCGCCTGAAATCGCTGCGGCTTCGCGCAGGCGGCCGATCAGGTTGGGATGGGCGCTTGCAACTTCCGCAGCGCTGCTTGTTACGGGACTGTTCTTCTACAGGTTGTACTGGCAGGTTCCTCCTGGGGTGCGTGCCGAAGTCCAGTCGATCGATGGGTCCGCATATCTAATCGACGCAAGCGGGGATCGGAAAATTACGGCTGGAACCGAACTGGCCGAAGGAGCGGAACTGCGGACGGCAGGCGACTCTCGCGCAGTATTGCGCCTTGCAGATGGTTCAGTGGTGGAAGTAAGCCAGCGGAGCGCACTGGATGTTGGCGCACGCGGGCGCGATATGACGGTGAGCCTGCAACGTGGCGCTGTGATTGTGCAGGCCGCGCATCGCAATTCAGGTCATCTTTATGTGCGGACGGCGGATTGCCGGGTAGCGGTGACCGGGACCGTGTTCTCAGTGGATGCGGGGCTAAAGGGCTCTCGGGTCGCGGTGCTGCGAGGATCGGTGAACGTAATACATTCGGGTATTCATACTGCGCTCCGTGCGGGCGATCAGATGGCGACAAGCGATGGCCTGGCGCCCGAACCGCTGGAAGAGCAGTTTGCCTGGAGTCCCGATCGTGAGAAGTACCTAGGCATGATGGCCGAATTGGCGAATGTGGAACATCGCATTGCGCAGATTCCTTTCCCGCAGCCGCGTTACACGAGCGACCTGCTGGCGCGCGTGCCGGCGGACACGGCCTTCTACGTCAGCATTCCGAATCTGGGCGAATTTCTGCAGGAGGCGAATGGCTTCTTTCAGGATCAATTGAGCCAAAGCCCGGAACTGCGGGAATGGTGGACGAAGGGACGGAATCGCAACCCTGACCAGCTGAACGAATTGGTGGGAAAGATCCACGAGGTAAGCCAGTACCTTGGCGACGAAGTGGTCTTCGTCGGTTGGGGACGCGCAGATCGCTCGGCCTTTGCGATGGTTGCCGACGTGACCAGAAGTGGCCTTGAAGACGAGTTGAAACAACAGTTCTCAGGCGGCCCGGGCAAACTCGAGGTTCTCGATGAAGCATCGCTCGCAGTTCGAGCAGCGGCGCCGAACGCAGGCCCGGGTGGATATGCGCTCGTCCGCGATCACCAGGTAGTATTCGCCAGCAGTATTGCAGCGTTAAAGCAGCTGAACGACCAATTGAACGCAGGTCCGAGTGGTTTTGCCGATGCGGATTTCGGCAAGCAGCTCGCGGCGGCTTACGGCCGTGGCGCGGGAATCATCCTGGGCGCGAATCTCCATGCAATTCTGCAAGCGACAGCGGGACAATCGGCGAAGGGACTGCACCATCGGCAGATGGCGGAAAGCAGCGGTCTCGAAGAAGTGCAGTACTTGATCGCGGAGCATCGCGACATAAACGGCGCGCCGGCGAATCATCTCGCAGTCCAGTTCTCGGGTACGCGTCAGCGCATTGCTTCCTGGCTGGCCGGTCCCGCGCCCATCGGCTCACTGGACTTTGTGAGCCCGAACGCGGCGTTTGCCGTGGCCGCCCTGACGAAAAACCCGGCGGCGATCGCGGACGATCTGATGGCCATGGCTGCGCATGCAAATGGAGTCGCCGCGGACTGGAGCGCGGTCGACGATCAGCTGAAAGTCGACGTGCGCAACGATCTGATTGCCAACCTCGGCGGGGATTTTGCTCTGGCGCTCGACGGTCCGGTTCTGCCCACGCCGTCGTGGAAGCTGGTGGTCGAAGTCAACAACCCCGATGCTCTCGAGAGCGCTCTGGAGCGGATGATACAAGCGGTCCGCGACCAGTCGCGCGAGCCGAAAGCACGCCAGCTGACGATTGAGCGAAGCACCGAGGGATCCCGGCACTACTTCGCGATTCGCGACGAGACGGGAGGCACGATTCTGGCAGAGTATACTTTTGCGGATGGATTCATGATCGTCGCTCCGAGCCGCGCGCTGCTGATGGATGCGCTGAAGACGCATGCCAACGGCGATTCGCTGGCGCGTTCGGCCTCGTTCCGCGCGTTGCTGCCGCACGACGAAAACGAGAACTATTCGTCGGTTGTGTACCAGAATCTGAGCCCGGTGCTCACTCCTCTGCTTTCCAAATTCAGCGGCGAGTCAGCGGACGCGATCCGAAAGCTGGCGGCGGACTCGAGGCCGACGGTAATCTGCGCATGGGGAAAGGACAACCGCATTGAGGCGGCGAGCGACAGCCGGCTCTTCGGCTTCGATTTCCTTACCCTCGGCGCAGTCCTGGATTCCCGGAACAAGTCGGGCGCCCGGAACGTAATTCAATAACATGAGCGTCATCAAGCTGGATGGATTTGAAGTGCGGCTCGGCGGCCGGGTCGTCCTCGACGGCCTGAACGGCGAGCTGCACGGCAAGGCCATCGGGCTGCTGGGGCCGAACGGCGCGGGCAAATCCACCCTTATTAACACACTCCTCGGATTCCATATTCCTTCGCGCGGCTCGGCCCATGTATTCGAAATGGACACGCGGCACGAGCGCGCGCAGATTCGCCAGACCGTCGGTTACATGCCGGAAAACGACTCCTTCATCGGCAGCATGACCGGAGTGCGATTCGTTCGTTACATGGCGGAGTTGGCCGGACTTCCTCCGCGCGAGGCACTGGAGCGAGCGCACGAGGCGCTGTTCTATGTCGGGCTCGGTGAAGTGCGCTACCGGAAGATCAACACTTATTCGCTGGGCATGAAGCAGCTCATCAAACTGGCGCAGGCATTGGCGCACGGTCCGCGGCTGCTCATCCTGGACGAGCCGACCAACGGCCTCGATCCTATGGCGCGTCAACGAATGATCCAGACCCTTCAGCAGATCCGCAAGGAGGGCAGCATCCATCTGCTCATCTCATCGCATCTGTTGCGCGATATCGACCAGACCTGCGACGAGGTTCTCATCCTGAAAGGTGGGCGCATCGCCGCGCTGTGCAACATCGAAGAGGAGCGCCGATCGCACCGCAACTTCATCGAGCTGGAAGCAGTCGGTCCCACTGAAGATTTCTGCGAGAGGCTGCGCGGTCTTGGATGCGAGAGTGCGTCGTTTGCCGATGGCCGCATCAAGCTGGTGATGCCCGGCGGCATTGAACCCCAGGATCTTTACGTAGCGGCCAACCAGACAGGAATGCAGATCCGCCGCATGAATCGCCGGCGCGACTCGCTGGAAGACATCTTTATGAGAGCCATGGAAGCGGATCCACACGGGAGGGAACTTGTCCGTCTATAAGCATGCGTATCGGGCTTACACGGGCGGGCTCACCCCGCTCTGGTCCCGCGTGGTGGTGGTTGTGCGCTACGCGATCGACGAAGCGCTGTCCTCGCGAATTACGATAGGCCTGTTTACGCTGTCGATGCTGCCCATTCTTGTTTACATGGTGGGCATTTATCTCGCCAACAACTCACTGGCAAGGGCGCTCGTTCTACACAAGAATCCTATATTCGACATCGACGCCAGGTATTTCCTGAACGTTCTTGGAACGCAATGCTGGATTGCATTGGGTATCGCGGGCTGGATCGCGCCGCGCCTGGTGTCGTTCGACCTGGCTGATAATGCACTCCCGATTCTGCTCAGCCATCCGATCTCGCGTTTTGGTTACGTGCTGGGCAAATTCATCGCTCTTTTTGCGTGCCTGTCTCCGGTCACGTGGCTACCGTGCCTTCTTCTGTTTGCTTACCAGGGATATTCATCGGCACAGCCATGGTTTGTGGCTAATCTCCGCATCGCGGGCGGCCTGCTCGCGGGTTCGATCCTGTGGATTGCGTTCCTTTCCATACTGGGGTTGGCCCTTTCGTCCTGGGTGAAGTGGAGGGTCGTGGCCACCGGCGCCATCTTCGCAGTCGTGTTCGTCCCCGCAGGCATCGGCGGCATCATTACGGGCGTGCTGCGCACCAAATGGGGTTTCCTGCTCAACGTCCCGGTGATGATGACTCAGTTATGGCAGCGGTGTCTGGGTGAGCCTGAGGTCATGCGGGCCGACCTGCAATTGCCCACCATGGCAATTCTGATTGTGCTCACAGTGGCGTGCGCCATTTGCGTGATGATGCTAAACGCGCGGATTCGCGGGCGCGAAGTGGTGCGGGGATGACTGCCATGAACGATGCCATCATCTTCGACAATGTTTCAAAGTTTTACGGCGAAGTCCTGGGCGTGAATCGCGTGACCCTCAACATTCCGCCTGGAGTGACCACGCTGGTTGGCCCCAATGGCTCGGGCAAGACGACGCTGATGAACCTGATGACGGGCCTGGTGCAGCCGTCCAGCGGCCATGTTTCTGTTCTTGGCCTGACGCACATCGATGCGGACAGATTCTTCCGTCAAGTCGGCTACTGCGCGCAGTTCGATTCGTTTCCACGGAGGCTGACGGGCTGGCAGTTTCTGCTCGATTCGCTCCTGCTGCACGGAATGAGCGAAGTCGACGCGCTGCGGCTGGCTGGTGAAGCGCTTGAGCGCGTCCGGCTCGGCGACGCAGCTTCACACAAAATCGAGAGCTACAGCAAAGGGATGCGGCAGAAAATCCGGCTTGCCCAGGCGATCGCACATCATCCGCGCGTGCTGGTGCTCGACGAGCCGCTCAACGGATTGGACCCCATGGCCCGCGCCGAGTCGCTGGCGCTGTTCCAGGAGTTGAGCCGCCTGGGAATGCATCTGGTAATCTCCAGCCACATCCTGGATGAGGTCGACAGAATCTCAGACCGCGTTGTCCTCATCACCGGCGGATACATCGTTGCGGAGGGCGACATTCACCAGGTGCGGCGCGAGGTGCGCGACAAACCCATGCAGGTGCTCATTCGTTGCGACCAGCCGGAACTGCTGGCTTCCCGGATGTTTACTTCCAACCACTGCGTGGAGGCAAGGCTACACGCCGACGGCAAGGGAGTGTTTTTGCGCACGGCAGATGTCGACGAGTTTTATCGGCTGCTGAACCAGATCGCGATCGAGGGATTGGTGACAATTGAGGCGGTTGCGCCCGCGGACGATGACACGCTTGCAATCTATCAATACCTGATCGGTTCGGATGGGAGCGCGTCATGAAGACCGAACGAATGGCCGCCATTGCAAAGTCAGTCCTCAGTGAGCCATGGGGGTTGTGGTGGCTGCAAGCGCGCCGCCTGGTGCGCATTGAGTTAAGAAGGAACTTGTTTTCATGGAAAGCCTGGTGGATCTACTTCCTCGCCTTCGCCCCCACGGCAATCCTTCTGATCCACCTGCTGTTCGAGACGCATCCTGCATTCCTGTTGACCGACGATACCAACGTGCTGGCCGGCATCGTGCAGTTCTATTACATCCGGCTGGGCGTGTTCTTTGGCTGCCTGAGTATCTTTTCGCGGCTGATTCGCGGTGAAATGATCGAGCGCAGCTTGCATTACTTTCTGCTCGCGCCGGTGCGTCGCGAAGTTCTCCTGCTGGCCAAGTTCGCCGCAGGTTCGTTGAGCGCGCTTCTGTTGTTCGGCAGCGCCATGATTGCTGACTTCGCCCTTGTCTATGCCGGTTTCGGCGCAGCCGGACAAGAGTACGTTTTTAGCGGCCCCGGGCTTTCCCAGCTCGAAGCCTACCTAGCGATTGTTGTTTTGGCTTGTCTTGGCTATGGAGCGGTCTTCCTGCTCCTAAGCATGCTTTTGCGCAATCCCACGCCTGCCGCCATGCTGGTTCTCGCATGGGAGGCCATCAATCCGGTTATGCCCTCCGTGTTGCAGAAGATCAGCGTGGTGTCGTACCTGCGTCACCTTATGCCGATCACTATTCCAGGCGAAGGGATCTTTGCTTTGCTAACGGTTCCGACGGAGCCGGTGGCGGGCTGGGAGGCATCCATCGGGTTGCTCGCGTTGATCGTAGTAGTCCTCGCATTCTCCTGCTTCAGAATTCGCCGGCTTGAGATCCGATACACCACGGAGTAACGCCGGCGATCCGGCCTGCGGCGGATTCTCCGCGTCGACAAGCTTGATAGCGCCTGCGGCGGTTGGGTCAGGGTCGCCTTGTTCCCGGTTGGCCGGGCGGGTCAGAAACTGATTTCGGAACTCCTTCCTCAGTGACGCGGTCCAGCCGGACTCGATTTCGGCTGTGCCTCGCTCTCCCTTGGCGTAATGTCGAAAGCTCGACCGGAGCCAGTCCTGCGGCTCCCTCACCGCGCGTGGCCGGATAGCTCGCTCGCCAGGGTGGGGACACACCGCCGGTGGTTTTCCTGGTGTCGAGAATCTGGAGGCTGGGATCCCAGGCCTGCGCGGCGCAATTCTTAGTCCATTCCAATCTTTCTGTCCCCCTTCTGGTCACCTTGCTGCTTTCTCATCTGCGCATGGCTACCTCTGTCCCAACCGCGCCGCAAGCAGCCGCACCTCCGCGTCCGGCGGCGGCCGGTGCGCAGCCGGTCAAGGCTGTACCGGCGGGACAGAACGCGCCGGCGACAGCGCTGGTTCCCGTTTCGATGGCGGTTCCGCCGTCGCTGCCGGAGATTCCGGCGGACTCGCCGGTGATGCGGCTCAAGGTGGAGCTCGAAGTGAGCGTTCCGGTGGGGAACTTCAGGGTGCGCAACCTGCTGGCTCTGGAGCCGGGGGTCGTGGTCGAGTCGCGCTGGAACTATTCCGACGACCTGCCGCTGGCTGCGGGACGGGTGCAACTGGCGTGGACCGAGTTTGAAGTGGTGGATACACATCTGGCGGCGCGGCTGACGCGGCTGGCGTAGGCGCACGAGAAGGCAGGAACGGGCGGAGATGGAAGCGAACTTGAAACACGGCACGGAACCTGGCGGTTGGGCCGGATGGCTGCTCGGGCGCTGGCGGGGGACCGGCTCTGCGGCGCGGCGGCTCAAGGTGGTGGACCGGGTGGCGCTGGGGCAGCGGCAGGCGCTGTGCCTGGTGGAAGCGGACGGCCGCAGGGTGCTGGTGGCGACGTCGGCGGACGGCGCGCCCGCGTTTTTCCCCATTGATCGCTCGCGGAAATCGGAATCGCAGCGGAGGGTGACGTGGTAGTTCTTCTGGCTGCGGCACGGACGGCGGCAGCGTCTTCGATTCCGCTGATCCCGGACCTGAATTCGAAACTCCATCCGTCGGATTCGACGCCGTGGACGATTGTTTTTGTCCTGACGCTGCTGACGCTGCTGCCGGCCATCCTGATGGCGATGACGCCGATGGTGCGGCTGATGGTGGTGTTTCATTTCCTGCGCCAGGCGCTGGGAACGCAGACGGCGCCGTCGAACCCGACCCTGCTGGGGCTGGGGCTGATGATGACGTGGTTCCTGATGACGCCGGTGCTGAACCAGGTGGATCAGCAGGCCGTGGAGCCGTACCGCGCGGGGCAGATTTCCGGGATGGACGCGATTGACCGGGGAGCCGCGCCGGTGAAGCACTTCATGCTGCATTACGCGCGGGAGAAGGACCTGGCGCTGTTCGCCGCGGCCGGGCAGGTTGCGCGGCCGAATACCGCCGACGATCTGCCCATGCGCGTGGTGATTCCCGCCTACATCCTTTCCGAACTGAAGGCGGGATTTGCCATTGGCGCGGTGCTGTTTCTTCCGTTCCTGCTGATCGACATGGTGACGGCGGCGATCACGACATCGATCGGCATGTTCCAGCTGCCGCCGGTGGTGGTGTCGACGCCGCTGAAGATTCTGCTGTTTGTGATGGTGGATGGGTGGAACCTGCTGGCCAATTCGCTGTTGAAGAGCTTTTGAGGAGGACGCGAGATGAATCCTGACATGGTTTCTGAGCTGCTGCGGCAACTGATGCGGGAGGCTCTGATCCTGGCGGCGCCGGTGCTGGTGCTGGCGGCGTTGCTGAGCTTTGTGCTGAGCCTGGGACAGACGCTGACGAGTTTGCAGGACCAGTCGCTGACTACGGTGCCGCGGCTGCTGGCTGTGGCGCTGGTGCTGCTGGTGGGCATGCCGTGGTTTTTGGAACGGATGACGGAGTACACGCGGGTGCTGCTGGTGGATGTGCGGCGGTATCTGGGGTGAGCAGTGCAGCTATTAACTCTTAGCTATTAGCCCTTAGCTGGGGACAGGAATCGAAGAGCGCCGCGGCTAACAGCTAAGAGCTAAGGGCTAATAGCCGGCGGCTGGAAGCGAGGAGCTGTTTTGCAGGACTGGGGCACATTTTTGAGCGCGATGACGCTGGCCATGGTGCGGGTGAGCGGGGTGGTGCTGTTTGCGCCGTTCTTCTCGTCGACGGCTCTGCCGGTGCGGACGAAAGCGGTGTTCGTGCTGGCGGTGGCGTACCTGCTGTCGCCGGTGGTGGCCGGGCTGCCCCAGGCGCATGCCGAGATCGATTTTACGGCGATCGTGGGCGAGCTGGCGGTAGGGCTGGTGTTCGGGCTGGCGCTCGCTCTGTTGAGCGAGATGCTGCTGTTCGCGGGACAGATTGTGGGAATGCAGCTGAGTTTTTCGCTGGTAAACCTGATGGATCCTTCGTCCCGGATCGAGACGCCGCTGATGGGCAACCTGTTTCAGCTGGCGGGCACGCTGGTGGTGATTGCGGCGGGGCTGGATCGGATCTTGCTGGCGTCGCTGATGCGGAGCTTTCGCGTGGTTCCGCTGGGGGCCTACACGCTGGCCCCGTTGACGGGCCTGGCGCTGGTGCGCGCGGCGAGCGGCGTGTTTGTGGCGGCGCTGGAGCTGGCCGCGCCGGTGCTGGCGGCCACGATGCTGGTGGAGATTTCAGTGGCGCTGATGGGCAAGCTGAGCCCGCAGTTGCCGGTGATGTTTCTTTCCGTGCCCATCAAGACGCTGACCGGGTTCGCGGTGCTTGCCGGCTCGCTGGCCCTGTGGGCGAGGTTCATCGAGGCGCGGTTCGGCGGATTGCTGGACATGGCCGAGCGGCTGGTGGGCGCGCCGGGCGCGGGGGGATAGGCGATGCCCGGCGACCGCACCGAACAGGCCACGCAGCACCGGCGCGAGAAGGCGCGCAAAGAGGGCGATATTCTGCACAGCCGCGAGCTGACCGCGGCGGCCGGCACGCTTGGCGGGGTGCTGGCGTTGGCAATGACGGGAAGCCGGTCGCTTGCTGCGTGGCGAAGCGTGTTCGGATCGTTTCTTGAGCTGGGACAGGCGGCGCACTGGGAAGCGGCGCAGGTGGGGCCGACGATGCTGGCGCTGCGCGGGCTGGCGCTGGCGGTTCTGGCGCCGGTAGGGCTGGTGATGGGTGCGGTAACGGCGGCGGCGTTGACTGCGGCGGTGGCGCAGACGGGCGGGGTGACGGTGCATCCGGGCTCGGCGGGATTCAAGCTGGACCGGATCAACCCATTGACCAATGCGAAGAACCTGTTTTCGCTGCGCGCGGCCTCGCGGCTGGCGAAGTCGCTGGCGCCGGCGGCGCTGCTGGGAGTGTTTGCGGTGCAGCGCATTGCGCACCAGATGACGGTGCCGCCGTTTTCGACGGCGCGGCTGGAGTTGCTGGGCCAGGACATCTTCGGGCTGCTGGAGGCGGCAGCGTGGCTGCTGTTCGGCTGGGCGCTGGTGGATTACCTGGTGGAGTGGCAGAGCCGGGAGTCGCGGCTGAAGATGAGCCGCGAGGATATCCGCGAAGAGTACAAGGAGACGGAAGGTTCTCCGCAGGTGAGGAGCCGGATCCGTAATCTGCAGCGGCAGATGCGTCGGCGGCGGGTGAAGGCGGATGTGTCGCGGGCCGCGGTGGTGCTGACCAATCCGACGCACTACGCGGTGGCGCTGGGGTTCGACTTTGTGACCATGGAGGCGCCGAAGGTGCTGGCCAAGGGGCGCAACCTACTGGCCGAGGAGATCAAGTCGGAGGCGCGGTGGGCAGGGGTGCCGATCGTGGAGAACCCGCCGCTGGCGCGCTCGCTCTATCGCTCGGTCGAGGTAGGGCAGGCGATCCCGGTGGACCTGTACGCGGCGGTGGCGGCGATCCTGGCGTTCCTCTACCGGCAGCGGGTGGAGAGTGAAGTGCGGGAGAGGCGCGCGCGGGAGGCGGCTGCGCGGACCAACGCGGCGCGGGCGCAGGCGGCGAAGGCTGCGAGGGACGAATTTCGGATTTGAGCAACGCGGATTTGAGCAACGCGGATCAGAGCGAGGCGATCGATGAGCACGACTGTGGTGGCGCCGGCGCCGTTCAAGGCGATGGATGTGGTGATGCGGTTCAAGGATTACGCGCTGCCGCTGGCGGCGATCAGCGTGATCTTCGTGATGCTGGTGCCGCTGCCGGCGGCCATGCTGGACCTTCTTCTGGCTCTGTCGATGGCGGCGTCGATGATCGTGTTCCTGAGCGCGGTGCAGATCCGGCGGGCGGTGGAGCTGAGCGTGTTTCCCACGCTGCTCTTGTTGCTGACGTTGTTCCGGCTGTCGTTGAACCTGGCATCGAGCCGGCGGATTCTGCTGCACGGGCAGGAGGGAACGGCGGCGGCGGGCAAGGTAATCCAGGCGTTCGGGCAGTTCGTGGTGGGCGGCAACTACGTGGTTGGCTTCGTGCTGTTCCTCGCGCTGGTGGCAATTCAGTTCCTGGTGGTGTCGCATGGAGCGGTACGCACCGCCGAGGTGACGGCGCGGTTCACGCTGGATGCGCTGCCGGGCAAGCAGATGGCCATCGACGCCGATATGAATGCCGGGCTGATTGATGAAGCGGAAGCGCGGCGCAGGCGGCAGGCGATTGCACGGGAAGCCGAGTTTTACGGCGCGATGGATGGTGCGGCGCGATTCAACCAGCGTGATTCACTGGCCACGATTCTGATTACTGCCATCAACATCATTG
>DASZLE010000010.1:0-5368 GCA_035552475.1 Occallatibacter sp. | reverse complement strand
GCCTGAATTACCGCGTCAAAGACGGTGTCGACGACGACTTCGCCGTCGCGGCGGGTCAAATCTCCAATTTGTGTGACTTCTTCAACGAGATCGGCTTTGGTCATTTTGCGGCGGCTCCAGAAAGTTCACACCCGGCAAGTTTCACCCCAAACGGGTTCACACAAATGCTGCAACCCCAATGATAGATGCGGGATAGCCGCTTCCGTACCAGAAAAATCAAAGCATCGCGATTTGTGATGGGTATATCTTGCTACATTCCTGACGATTCCACACCACACGGGCGAGGCTGGGAAGCCTTCTCTGGAATATTATGAAAAAAAAGGCGCCCTGGAGGCGTACCGTTTTGAACCACCCCCGGTACAGCATTGTTATCCCTGCGTATAACGAGACGGCGCGCATTGAGCGTGCCCTGTCGTCGGTGAGCGGCTGCATCCGTGAGCGCGGGTGGGATGCCGAAGTGCTGGTGGTGGACGACGGCTCGACCGACGATACCGCCACCCTGGTGGAATTGTGGGGACGAGATCACCCGGAGGTGCGGCTGATCCGCAACGGCCGCAACCGGGGGAAGGGTTACAGCGTGCGCAACGGCATGCTGCGAGCGGCGGGCGAGGTGGTGATGTTTACCGATGCGGACCTGTCATCGCCCATTGAAGAAGCGGAGCAGCTTTTTGCCGCCATTGAGGCGGGCGCGGATATCGCGATTGGGTCGCGGTGGCTGATCGGGCGGCGCATCGTGCACAAGCAGCCGCTCTACCGGCGGGTCTTCGGGCGATGTTTCAACGCGCTGACCCGGACCATCATGCGGCTGCCCTTCGCGGATACGCAGTGCGGCTTCAAGGCCTTCCGTCGTGAGGCGGCGCAACTGGTCTTTGGTTTGCAGCAGATTGAGCGCTGGGGATTCGATCCGGAGATTTTGTTTATCGCGATCAAGCGCGGGCTGCGAATTACCGAGGTGCCGGTCACCTGGGGACACGATGAACGTAGCCGTATCAGTTACCTGCGCGACGGGATGCAGATGCTGATCGAGCTGGTCTATGTTCGATGGAGCGCACTGCGGGGCCGCTACCGGCGCCAGCCGATTGAGATGGTCCGCGAAGCTGCGGTGACGGCGCAGCCGGTGGCCCACCGCAAATAGGCGCTTGCTGTTTTGGTGGTGTATGAGAGGACGACCCTACGGGACGGCGGGGAACTCCCGGCACGCCGAGTGGGCGGGCTCTTCGCTTCCGTTCAGGATGAAATGCAAACGGTTACGTTCGGGAATCGGCTCTAAGTCGGTCCAACGGCGCTTGCGCCGATAGCGTCAGGATGCGATTGAGTGCGGCGTCCTGTAAGGCAGAACAGAGGCAGTGGTGACCGGTCGCTGGATGCGCGGGCTGAGGCGCACGGTACGGTCTTCCACCTGTTCGAGGAAATAGGATTCGCTGCAGACACCACAGAGCCAGAAGTGTTCCATGCGACGCGCGGTTCGTTCGCTATTTGCGGATGCCGGCCGCGTTACGTCGAATACATAGACCCGCCCCTCCCGGAGGTAATGGAGCGGCTTGCAGCATTGTGGATTCGCGCAATGGTTCACCATGGGGGACCCTTCATCGGAAGCTACGGTTTTTCCGTGTTCCGCGGTTTACTTACTGAGGTGTAGCCGCGCCGGGAGAGGAGTGCGCGCCCGATATTGCTGACCTTGTGCGCTACATGGTTAGAATGCTCCTAAAACGGCACAGTTGTCTGCAGAAATCGTAGTCAACGTACACGTTGGGCACTTCAGCGATGACTGTAAGCGCAATGCAATTTGAGCCAATGGTTTTGCAGTGAAAGCGTGACCTGTGCGAGGATCACGGGTTGGCTCGGATTCCCTATCGGTGATTGCAGCGCGCCCCATCGCAGAGCGGCTTTTCTTCGCGGAAAAGCAGCGCGAGCTTGTGGGGTATTAGCAGAGACCGCAGGAAATCCGCTCCGACGCCATCCAACTATGCCCTTCCTGCGAAGCACATTCATTGCACTTTCAAGAAACAAGTCCATTCGCCATTTCTCCGAAGGCTCAGCGATGGGCCGCCGCCTGTCTTCACGCTTCGTCGCGGGCATGCATACGGACGATGCTCTGCGCGCCGCCGCGGCGCTGAACAGCCAGGGGATCGCGGTGACGCTGGATAGCCTGGGAGAAAACGTTCACTCTCCCGAGGAAGCGTTTCGATCCGCGGCGATCTATCACGAACTGCTGGACGCGATCCGGCTGCAGCACCTGGACGCGAACGTAAGCGTGAAGCTGACGCAGATGGGGATGGACCTGGATCCGCTGCTGGCGGAGCGCATTGTTCGCGAGATGACAGAGCACGCACGGGAGACAGGAAGCTTTGTGCGCGTGGACATGGAAGGCTCGGAGTACACCCAGGCCACGATCGACATGGTGCGGCGCATCCACGCCGAGCCGGGGAACGAGGGGCATGTGGGGATCGTGATCCAGGCCTACCTCTACCGGAGCCAGGCTGACATCGGGTTGTTGCTGAAGGACGGCATCCGCATCCGGCTGTGCAAGGGCGCGTATCAGGAGCCGGCGGACAAGGCATTTCCCGGGAAGGCGCAGGTGGACGAGAACTTCGTGCGTCTGGCGGAGATTCTGGTGGACAGCGGCATCTTTCACGGCATTGCGACGCACGACGAGAAGATGGTGGAGGCGACACGCGCCTTTGTGAAGAAGCAGGGGATTCCGTCGACGGCCTTCGAGTTCCAGATGCTCTACGGGGTGCGCCGCGATCTGCAGCGGGCGCTGGTGGGAGAAGGCTACCGGGTGCGGGTGTATGTGCCGTTCGGCACGGAATGGTATCCGTACTTCATGCGGCGGCTGGCGGAGCGTCCGGCGAATGTGATCTTCCTGGCGAAGAATATGCTGAAGAGCTGAGGGGCGCGAAGTCAGCGAGCCGGCGAATCGGCCTTGCTGCCGGCGGAGCGGTTCCAATCGCTGCCAGACCCACGGGCCATTGCCACCAGAAACCAGGCGGGGCAGAGCAGCAGCCAGTTGACGACCCACAATGCACTGCTGGTCCAGGCCGCGATCATCAGGACCGTGATGGTGGCGGCGAGAAGGAATGCAGGGGTTTGCCTGAGCCGGACTGTGCGCATGCCCTGACGGATGCCCCAGATGGCAGGCGCCAGGAACAGGAACGGGGCTAAGCTCGATATAGACAACTGGAAATGATCGGCGCAGGGGTGGGCCAGAAAAAACCAGAGCGCGGCATTCAGCCAGAGGGTTCGTGGCGAGAGCGATCCGAGGGTGAACCCACTGGTCCAGGACCATGCGATGAGCAGGAAGATGTGGCAGAAAAGCAGCGCAAAGCCCTCATGTCCGGTGGGCGCCCAATGGCCCATGGGGAGGCCCATGAGCCGTTCATAGGTGCACGTAACCGATACGGATACGACCATCAGGAGGTAGCTGCCCGGCAAACCAAGAACAAACATGGCGAGCCATGGCCGCCAGCTTTTCCAGAGCAGGAGTTGACGGCGAAGGACAAGGCCGAGGACGCTCGACAACGCCTGCCATATGCCGTCACCGGCCTCGAGCGCATCGCCGATGACAGCTTCGCGCTCATCGCGCTGCAGGGGGCGGCCGGCAAACTCCACCAGAGGCCACAGATTGGAAGTCATGAGAGTCTCTCGCTTCGACCTACCGCCCAAGATGCGCCGCTGCTGACGCGCATCACCGCGTCATAAAACTCCTTGGCAGCGCGACTGCCTTTGCCGGTGACGCGAACCATACGTTTGGCGCGTCCGCCACGCTCGGCGGTCGCCTCGCCCATCCAGGTGGTGAGCAGACCTTTGGCCTCAAGCCGCTCGATGGTGGTGTAGAGGGCTCCGATGGAGCATTTTCGCTGCGCGATTTCCTCGATGCCTTCGCGAATGGCCGCGCCGTAGGCGTTGTCCCCGAGGCGGGCGGCGGTGGTGATGAGCAGGTATTCGAATTCGCCTAGCATGATTAGAGACACATTGTGGTACTAATGGCGGAGCAATGTCAACCAGGCTAACTAGACATTGACCAATTCGCTGCCGTCGCCGGGAATTACGTCGAGAAGACGGATGGCATCGAAGCTGTGCTTCCAATGAACGATGAGAAATGCTGCGGGCTGTTCATTCAGGAAGAGATCCTGGCGTACGAGAGACCAGAGGGCGAGTGGTTTGTCGCCCGGCGCGGATGGCGGCGGAGTGTCCGGTGTGTAGCCAAATGCCTGGATGTCGCTGGCGGTCTCTCGCTGCACTGACAGAAGGCGATCGAAGGGAGGGCGAGGATCGATCCGGCTGTCGTGATCGATGGTCAGGACGCGCTCCCGCAGACGGAGAGGTGGTTGCCCGTGGGAGCGGGAGCGGAAGCGGAAGCGGTAATGGGCGATGGCCATGGAGCCGGAAAAGTGCGTGGCGCAACTAGAGTCTGCTTCTCCGCCGGCGGTGAGGCAGAACGCGCGCTGGGTGAGAGAGTCGCGAAAGCGAAGGGTGCTGACTTCGGAGTTTCCGAAATATTCCACGCTCATGCGCACTTCGCATTCCGGGGTGCGGATGCGATAGACGGATTCGGATTGCCGGTCTGAGGTGAACGCGAGCGCTTTCGTCGCCATGCCGACACCTGCTCCGACCGCTGCCAGGGACCGCAGGAAGGATCGGCGGTCTGGATTCGGTAAGGGCGGATTGGAGAGCGGTTCCATCGTGACTTTGAAACCCGATTAACTACTACAATGTAGTACTAATAGAAAAGCAAGTCAAGCGATCGCTTTTTGCAGCGCTGGCGACGCGATGGCGTCAACCGATTTCAAAACTGCACTTTGCAGAAAAGGATGGGTCCTCTCAGCTTTTGCGTTGAGAGGACTCTGACGGTTTTGGCGAAGAGAGCCGTTCTACTTCAAGCCGTAGACATCGATTTCGCCCTGGGGGCTGGCTGCGGTGGTCAGATCGTGGCCGGTGGAGATGTAGACCTTGCCGTTGGCTACGATGGGCGAGGTGAATTTGATGCCATAGCCGGGGATGTCTACGGAGTTGGTGCTGCTGCTGTAGAGCACGCTGCTGAGATTGGCCGCGTCGTAGGCGTATAGGGTTGCGCTGGTCGGTCCCCCGGGGTCTGGTGTTTGCAGAGGCTGACCCTGGTCGATGGTCCAGAGGATGCCATCGTTGGTGCCATTGGCGGAGATGAACGGGGTAGTGCCGCGGGTGTTTTGCGGCTGCTGCTGGGTGAGGTTGAGCGAGGTGAATCCCTGCGAAGTCAAGACGCCGGGAGCAGCATAGGAGAAGCGGCGCACAACCCCGACGGGCGCGCTGGTTGTCGTCGGAGTGACGCCGAGATAGATCGACCTGTTGAAATACGCGGAGGTGCCGAATATCTCATAGGAATTGA
>DASZLE010000009.1:0-3890 GCA_035552475.1 Occallatibacter sp. | reverse complement strand
CCAGCCGAAGCGAAAGTCCTGCCATAGCGTTTCAAGCCAGGGCAGACTTTCCCGCTCGCGGTATGCCTGTTTCGCTTGCTCTATGCCGCCTGATTGGAGGAGCGCATCGCGCCGTGCCTCCTCGGGAAACATCCCCGCGCGGAGATTATCTTCGATGTGCATCTGCAGATGGCTTTCCAGTTCGGCAGAAAAGTCTTCGCCACTTCGCGTGCCGAGCATCCCAAGCACCCGCCGCCACCACGCGCGTAGCTGTCTCATGCCGGCTCCTCCCCGGGCGTCCCTAGAACAGGATTGAAGAACCGCGCCACAATCGCCGTCGCCTGCTCCCACTGACGCGCCTCCTGTTCCAGCCGTTTGCGGCCGGCGCGCGTCAGCTTGTAAAACTTCGCCTTGCGGTTGTTCTCTGAAGCGCCCCACTCGGAGGCGATCGCGCCCTCCTGCTCCAGCTTCAGCAGCGCGGGGTAGAGCGTGCCGTAGTTCAGCGAGAGCATGTCGCCGCTGGTCTGCTCGATGCGCCGCGCAATGCCGTAGCCGTGAATCGGCCCCATCGCCTCTATCGTCTTCAGCACCATCAGCGCCAGTGTCCCCTGCCACACGTCTGTGCGATCGCCCATGCCCGTCTCCTATGTTGTTCCCATAGGAATGGTGGCATATCGCCTATGGGTTTGCAATAGGACTACGTGCCTTCGGGCAGATTTTGTTCCGCTGAAAGTGCAGGGGATGGCAGAGACCCTCATTTACCATGACCGCGTATGCCCTCAAATGAGTACCTGCTGGTGATGACGGCATGCATCGATCCCAGCGCCGGTCACTATCCCATCGATCGCGCCGATCCCGCCGTCCGGCTGCTGGACTACCAGCATGCCCTGCGCTTCTGGCTCTCCTATCCCGATCCGCGCGTGCATCGCATCCTCTTCATCGAAAACTCCGGCCACTCGCTCGACACCCTGAAAACCATCGCCGCGTCGGAAAACCCTCTCGGCAAGCAGGTCGAATTCATCAGCCTTCACTGCAACTGGTATCCCCGGACCAGCCACTACGGTTATGCCGAAATGCACATGCTGGACCTGGGTCTCCAGCAAAGCCGCTTGCGGCGCGAGACAACGCACATGATCAAGGTGAGCGGCCGCCTCACCTTCCCGTCGCTCGGCCGTCTCCTCGATCGGGTTCCGGATAATTTCGACTTCGTCGCGGATGCGCGCATCTGGAGAACACCGTGGAAGAAGCATCGCGTCCCTTTCGTCGCCACGCAGTTAATCCTCTTCGCGCACGACTTCTACGCCGGCCATCTGCAGACGCAATACGACGAGATGGCCGGAACCTACCGCCGCGGTCATCAGCGGCCGCTCCTGGAGACTTTTGTCTATCGCAAGCTCGCGCAGCAGCCGCCGGACACCGATCATCCCCGTCTACTTCGCTTTCCCTGCAACGTGGATCCCGTAGGGCAGCCCGCGCATCGCAGCCGCTCCTACTCGCATCCGGTGCAGCGCGTCACCAACATATTCCGCGCCGGCATGCGTCGCATCGCGCCCGGCTGGTGGCTCTAAACGCTGCCATCCTATGCGGCTGAAACGCTCATTTATCATGATCCGGTATGGCCGCAAACGAATATCTCCTGGTGATGACGGCATGCGTCGATCCCAGCGCCGGCTACATTCACATCGATCGTGCCGACCCTCAGATACGCTTGTCGGACTATCAATACGCCCTGCGTTTTTGGCTCTCCTATCCTGACCCGCGCCTGCAGCGAATCCTGTTCATTGAAAACTCCGGCTATCCGCTCGACAGTCTGAAAGATATCGCGGCGTCGGAAAACAGGTTCGGCAAAAAGACCGAATTCGTCACTCTCAACTGCAACTGGTACCCGGAGACCAGCCACTACGGCTATGCCGAGCTGCGCATGCTCGATCTGGGGTTGCAGCAAAGCCGCCTGCAGAGCGAAACCACGCACATGATCAAGGCCACGGGCCGCCTCACCTTTCCGTATCTGAACCATCTGCTCGATCACGTCCCGGACAATTTTGATTTCGTCGCAGATGCGCGCACCTGGCGAACTCCGTGGAAAAAGCATAGTGTTCCGTTCGTCATTACGCAGTTAATTCTGTTCTCGCACGCCTTCTACGCCGCGCACCTGCAGACCGCATATGACGAGATGGCGAAGACCAGCCACTGGATGGAATCCTTCTTCTATCGCGAACTCTCTCAACTCCCACCCAGCGCGGATCATCCTCGGCTGCTCCGCTTTCCGCGCAGTGTCGATCCGGTCGGGCAGCCCGCGCATTGCAGCCGTTCCTATTCTCATCCCACGCAGCGCGTCACCAATGCAATTCGCGGCGGCATGCGGCAGTTGGCTCCCGGTTGGTGGCTTTAGCGCGGGTCAGAACTCAGTCGTCCTCTGGCGATTGCGCGATACAATCTGCCGACATGTTTATGTCTTCACCCGACGACTCTTCAAATCGAACTGACGCTCGGCCTTAAATCCTACCCATCATCGTTAAATAAACGGAAGAATTTCTAGTGGCCTGTTGATCTGGAGAACGTCATGTTTCTGACCATGCACAAAGCTCGCCGAACACTGAAGAACTGGGGCTTTGGCGCTCTTATCCAGCGCGGAACGAGCGAAGTGCTTGGAGCTGTATCTGCGTACCGTGGACTTCGCAGGAAACCCGCTTTTGAAAATGCTGAGAATCTCGTGGATTTTGGAAGCACTGCTTACCACGGGCTATTTCGTCCTTATCAGGTGCGGTGGGAAATTCTGTCGTTGCTGAAGATCGTGCGTGAATTGAAGCCTCGGACTGTCCTCGAAATCGGAACCGCACGGGGTGGCACGCTACTCTTCTGGACCAGGACCATTCCGGAGGATGCTCACCTTATCAGCATCGACCTCCCGGCAGGTAACTTTGGCGATGGATACGTAACATGGCGCGGGCCGGTCTACCGCTCACTTGCTATGGGTCACCAACGCATTGAACTCGTGCGGGGCGATTCTCACAGCGCATCTACCTTGAAGCGGACCAGAGAGCTTCTGAATGGAAAGCAGGTCGACTTCCTGTTCATTGATGCGGGTCATACCTACAGCGACGTGAAGCAGGACTTTGAAACGTACAGCGGACTCGTGGGGCCCGGCGGGCTGATCGCCTTCCACGATATTGCGGTTCATCCTCCATCAACCGGATGCGAAGTTCACCGCTTCTGGTCGGAGGTCAAGTCTCAATACGAATCGGGAGAATTCATCGAAAATCCGGAGCAGGGCTGGGCGGGTATTGGATACCTGTGGTGGAATCCGACCGTCGCGAACGCGGGCGTGTGAGCCGGGAGTGTCGCATCTATTCTAGGTCGTGCCGCTGTTGACGCGC
The DNA here is from genome assembly GCA_035552475.1 of Occallatibacter sp. Classification (GTDB taxonomy): domain Bacteria; phylum Acidobacteriota; class Terriglobia; order Terriglobales; family Acidobacteriaceae; genus Telmatobacter. The sequence continues at coordinate 534 of DASZLE010000009.1, read as the reverse complement.
CGCTTCGCCTTCCGCGCCTGGTATAGCGCCAGCGCCAGCGGAAAGCCGACAAAGGTCCGCCGGCGGCAGTTTCGGCACCGCACCGGGTACTGCAACAACGCCAGCCGCTCCAGGTCACTCCACCGGAAACGCGACAATCGAAAGCTGGACGAGGAACACTCAACGCAAGTCACGGCTCAACTCCTGCAACATGATGATGGTTCCGGTTACCGACGTATCGAGACCGCCCTCCGGAAGATGGGAAATCACCATACATTCACGCTACCATGTTCGCCGGACCCATTTTGGGGCGCCGAATGTCGGTACAGCGGAGGTCTTCATGGTCTGGGATGTCTCTTTCACCTGCGACGTCTGTGGCAAGACGAAGGGCGAAGCCAACCACTGGTGGATGCTCTCCCACGCCGATTGCGCATGCGACGAGGACGATCAGGTACCGCAGCGCTTCTCCGTCATGCCCTGGAGCGCCGACCAGAGCCGCAACCCGGAGATGAGGCACCTCTGCGGAAAAGGCTGTGCGATGCAAGCCCTCGAACG
>DASZLE010000008.1:0-3090 GCA_035552475.1 Occallatibacter sp. | reverse complement strand
TTCAGCAGCCGGCGCGAAAACTCTCTTGGAGACGGGAACACGAAGCCATATTACTGACTGAAACATAAAGAAATCGCGTTTCGGCAGACGGCGGCGACTAAAAGTCGCCCACCCCCTCTGCGGAATTCTTCAAAGATTTGCGGAAAACCTGATTGAAAGAGGTTGAAACCGAGATAAATTGGTGTTTCATCGGGCGGGAAGGATTTCGGGACATTCCATCTCACGTTCGCGCAACCATGGAGGCTGCCATGCGACAACCGCACGTTGACGATTTCGTCCGCCTCACCCAGGACATCCCCGAGCTATCGCTCAATCGCGGCGAAGTCGGGGTCGTCCGAAGCACCTGGTTCGCCCCTTCCGTTGCCTACGAGGTCGAGTTCCGCCAGATCGGCAACGACTACCAAACCCGCGCCCTCCTTCGCGAAGAACAAGTCGAAGTCGAGCACGGCGAACTGACCGGCGCGGCCGGATGATCCCAGTCCGCCCAGGTTTGTTTGCCGCCGACACAGACATCGGTCACTGGAAGCCCGATGTCCCAAATGTCCCACAATGTCACCTTTTATCACCCTTTTTGCACTTGTTTTAGCAAGATCATGATAAATGCCGCACCTCCGTCTGACTTATCCGTCTGACTTACTGGAAATGGTCTTCACTCCTCCCATGCCGGTCATCGCGACGGTGGAACGATCCTGTTTCTCAGCTCCGTAGTGATTCCATTAGCGTCCTGTTCCGATGACAGCACAGGGAATCGCACGGATCCGATGGCTGCGTGATGACTTGGGAACCAACTTGGCGATGAGCGCGAGGGGACGGCAAAATGATCGGATCGCTGGAAAAGAGTATTCGGTTTGGCTTTGCCGCCGCGCTGATCGTGCTGGGGGTTGTAGCAGCCATCTCGATTACGAGTATCCGGCAGCTCGTCCTGACCAGCCGGTGGGAGGAGCACACACGCGAAGTATTGATGACGATCGCTGAGCTTTCGGCGAATCTGATGGGCGCGGAGACCGCAAGCCGCGACTACGTCATCTCGGGTGACGAGCGATATTTGGCCGCCTACCGCATCGCGGACGCCGCGGCAAATGAGAGGCTGCGCGAGTTGCGCGACCTCACCGCCGATAACCCGCGGCAGGTGGCGCGGCTTGATCGGCTGAATCCGCTGGTCCGGGAGAAGCTGGCGATGCCCCCGCGGATCGCAACGGCACGCCGGCTCGATGGAATCGATGCCGCTGGGCGGATGCTTCTCGGCGCAGCGGGCGAAAGTCTGACGAGGAAGTTGAACCTGGAACTCACCGCGATGCGCGACGAGGAGAACTCGCTGCTGCGCGAGCGCTCGGCAGCGGCCCGCGCCGACGCGCACTCGACGACAGTGGTGATCTCCTGCGGGGGCCTGCTGGCGGTGCTGTTGGTGGGGCTGGCGGCCCTGGTGATCCACCGCGACATGAAGGTGCGCCGCAAGGCCGAGGGCGACCTGCGACAGGCCGAGGAGCGGCTTCGCCTGCTGATTGAGGGCGTGCGGGACCACGCGATTTTCATGCTCGATCCGTCCGGGCGCGTCGTTACCTGGAACTCCGGGGCTCAACAGATCAAGGGATATGCCGCCAACGAGATCATCGGGGAGCATTTCTCGCGATTCTACCCGCCCGAGGACATCCGGCGGGACAAGCCCGGCGAGGAACTACAGATCGCCACTGCGACCGGGAGCTACGAGGAGGAAGGGTGGCGGGTCCGCAAGGATGGTTCGCGGCTGTGGGCCAGCGTGGTGATCTCGGCCTTGCGGGACAACGCCGGGCATTTGCTGGGCTTTGCGAAGGTCACGCGCGACGTGACGCAGCGGAAGCATGCCGAGGACGACATCAGAAGGTTGAACGAGGAATTGAGGGCACACGCCAGCCAACTTGAAAGCGCCAATAAGGAACTGGAGGCCTTCTGCTACTCGGTGTCCCACGACCTGCGCGCCCCGCTGCGGAGCATTGACGGGTTCAGCCTGGCGCTGGCGGAGGACTACGCCGACAAGCTGGACGCCCCCGCCCGCAACTACCTGCAGCGGGTGCGGGCGGCAACGCAGCGCATGGCGCGGCTGATTGACGACCTGCTGAACCTGTCCCGCGTCAGCCGCTCCGAGTTGTCCCGCTGTCAGGTCGACCTGAGCGCGACGGCCCGAGCGGTGGTGGCCGAGCTGCGCAAATCGCAGCCAGACCGACAGGCCACCATCACCATCGCCGACGGACTCACCGCCGATGCGGATCCGCGGCTGGTGCGAATCGTCCTGGATAATCTTCTGGGCAACGCCTGGAAATTTACCGGAAACCGCCCTGAGACACGGATCGAGTTCGCCGCTCGGGGGCAAAATGGCACCCGCCAGTTTTTTGTCCGGGACAACGGCGCGGGGTTCGACATGGCCTACGTTCACAAGCTGTTCGGCGCCTTCCAGCGACTGCACGGATTCGAGCAGTTTCCGGGAACCGGGGTGGGATTGGCCACCGTGCAACGCATTATCCACCGGCACGGGGGGCGGATCAGCGCGGAAGGGGAAGTCGACAAGGGCGCCACCTTTAGCTTTACGCTCTGATCCAGGTCGCTAAAGTGCTCACTTGCGCGGCTGCGTCGCGAGGCGCGCCGCCGCAGGCCATGGGAAGGAGCACGTGCGATGAGCAACGGCGGCAAGATCATCCTGCTGGTGGAAGACAACCCTGACGATGAGGAACTGACGCGGCGGGCGCTGAAGAAGAACAACATTCTCAACGAGCTGGTGGTCGCCCGCGATGGAGTCGAGGCGCTGGACTATTTGTTCGGCACCGGCGGGCACGCCGACCGTGAGCTGGACGTGATGCCGACGCTGGTCTTGCTGGACCTGAAGCTTCCGAAGGTCGAAGGGTTGGAGGTGCTGCGGCGAATGCGGGACAACCCGCGGACGCGTGCCGTCCCGGTGGTCGTGCTGACCTCTTCCAAGGAGGAGCAGGACCTGGCCCGCAGTTACAGCATTGGGATCAACAGCTACATCCGCAAGCCGGTGGACTTCGAGCAATTCATGGAAGCGGTGCGGCAACTGGGCCTTTATTGGCTGGTTCTGAACGAGCCGCCGCCGGCGCT
>DASZLE010000007.1:0-105745 GCA_035552475.1 Occallatibacter sp. | reverse complement strand
TCCCCAAGTGCGAGGGACCCGGGGCACGCGATTTGGTGTTTGGGCTAAAGATATGGGCAAGGGGGCTACCCGCCGCGGTTTCCCCGGATTTCATCCGGGGCTATTTCGAAAATAGGCAAAAGCGCCCAAGAGCGTCCAGATCCGAACCGTCGCCGATTTTCATGCGTGGTTGTGAGCCGAAGGATCATGGATGACTATTTTCGCACCGTCCCTCCGGGACGGAAGGCATGCATTTTCTTCGGAGGAGTCTTGCGCAGCCTCCCGGGTCCCCAAGTGCGAGGGACCCGGGGCACGCGATTTGGTGTTTGGGCTAAAGATATGGGCAAGGGGGCTACCCGCCGCGGTTTCCCCGGATTTCATTCGGGGCTCCTTCGAAAATAAGCAAAAGCGCCCAAGAGCGTCCGGATCCGAACGGTCGCCGATTTTCATGCGGGTTTGTGAGCCGAAGGATCATGGATGACTATTTTCGCGCCGTCCCTCTGGGACGGAAGGGCGGATCCGGCCACGGCCCCGCAATCGAGTTACGAGTTTTCGAACGCCCACCCGCTCATCGCGATAAAACTGTTCAGTATCGGTACATGCTTTACAGGTTGTTATCAGGACATCCTTTACAGGTCAGGATCGGGTGATCGATTTTGAGCTGGGGGTTAAGGGATGCCGTGGAGGCTTGTAGGCGTGCAGGATCAACGGGTGGTGGGGCGCCTGCCTCAGGATGACGGCACCTTTATATTGCGAATACTTCAGACAGGATGACGGCAACATTTGTATTGCGTATTGCGAATACTTGAGACAGGACGCCAGCGACAAAAGCAAAGGCGCCGCAGAGATCCGATATGCCGTAAGGCTCCGATATTTCGTTGACGCGGTACCCGTGGGGGCCGCTATGATCACCGCCATCACCCTTCTGGCAGAGTTTCTTCAGGCGTGTGCCTCCGGCTGATTCAAGCCGGCACCTCGGTTCTCCCAAGCAAGGAGCGGCAACGGAATGTCGATACCAAGATTGTTCACGAGCTTTTGCGTGTGCTCGGCGGCAGCGTTTGCGCTGGCGCAGGGTGCGCCCCCTACCGCCTACAGCATTACGCAGGCGGCGAACGGCGGCACGACCGGAACCACGATGATCACGCACCGCAGCGGCTCCAAAGTGGTAACGGAGCTGGTGCAATCCGCGCAGGGGACAACGCCGGCAAGCCGGACGTTGACGCTTTATGACCTGAAGGCCGGCACCACGGTGTCGTGGGACCCGGCGGCCAATCCGCCTGCATGCTCCGCGGGCCGGTTCTCCGGGGACTGGGGCGATCCCTTCGCCATGATTGCCGATGTGAATGCCGGCATTGCCAAGGGCGATCTGAAACCGGCGGGCACCGAGACACTGGCGGGAGTCCCGGCGCGGATTTACGCGGGCAGCTCTCCGCAGGCCAATATGAAGGTCTGGGTGGACGTGAAGGATGCGCTGGTACTGCGCGCCGAGATGAGCTCGCCCGGGGCGCCCCCGATGAGACTGGTGGACATCAGCAAGGTTTCGCTGGCTGCGCCGGCGGCGTCTTTGTTTGAGGTGCCTGCAGCGTGCGCGGGGGCTAAACCGCCGCCGACCGCGGACGAGCTGATTGCCGACGAGACGGGCGACAGCGCGGCCAACTACGCGAATGGCATGTACGGCCCGGGCTCAAAGAATTCCTGTTCCGTGGTGCTGCGAGTAGTGCAGGCCAAAACCATGACGCCGATCGCCCACGTCCAGGTGGCCATCGACAGCAGCGTGTACAACCCGGATCACCCGTCCGCGTACACCTTTGGTGTGGGCGAGGACGGCACGACGACGTACTCCGGAGGTTCGGTTCGCGAGATCACGAACCTGACGCACAACGGCGTGGTGAAGCTGGGGCTGCCTCCGGCGGCATTTATGCTGGGCGTCAATTTGATCCGGCCGCACCACGGCGGCAGCGTGGGGCTGGTGTACCGGCAGTGTTTTGCGCCGACCACGGTGCTGTTGTACGTGGTGAAGGATTACGGGCAGGATTCGGAGAGCGGCGATTTTCTGTGGGTGAAGGCGGGGAAGAACGCGGCGCCGTAGCTCTGCGTCTTTCCGGGGCTGGAGCCGTGCCAGGTTAGGCGCAGGGCAGAGACGTGGCGAACCTGGGGCGCCCGCGGGAGACCCGCTCATCGCGATGAAGCTGCGATGAACGAGGCACAGCTCCGGTTACTTGCGGTTGCGGGGACTGGCGGTTGCGGGGACTCGGGAAAAGATGGAATATGTTTTAGCGGCGGGCGACGCGCTGGGCGACGACTTCTTCGTCGGCGTCGGCCTGGATGACCTTGTTGTGTAGACAATAGAGGGCTAGCTCGAGGCGGTCGCTGACGCCGAGCTTGTCGTAGATTTTGCGCAGGTAGTTCTTGATGACCTGCTCAGTGGTGCCGAGCTGGAAGGCAATTTCCTTATTGCGCTTGCCCTGGGTGATGCAGGAGATGATGGCCATCTCCTTTGGGGAGAGGCGGGGCTGGGTGCGGGGACTGACCAATGCGGCGGCCTGGACGCGATAGGCCTCGATGACCCAGTTGACGCTCTGGTTGTCGATCCAGGTTTCGCCGGCGGCGATGCGGCGAACGCAGCGGACGAGGAGGTCGGGCGAGATGGAGCGGGAGATGATGCCGCGAACGCCGCGGCGATAGAGCTCGACGGTATTGCTCTCGTCGGAGGAGATGGCCTGGACGATGAGCTTGACGTCGGGGGCGAGCCGGAGGATCTCCTGAATGGCGTTGGCGGTGTTGCCGAGGAGGGCGCCTTCAAGGAGGACGACATCTGTGGGGAAACGCACGATGGCGGCGTGCAGGTTGTCGAGGGAATCGGCCTGGGCTACGACGCGGATGTCATCTTCGATGGCGAAGATTTTGCGGATCCCGACGCGATAAATGGCCTGCGAGTCCGCAAGGATGATGCGGATGGTGCCGGGCTTCTCAGAGGCGTCGGCAGGCTCCAACTCGGGAGACTCTTCAACAAAATCCATAGTTGACTCTAGGAGCACTGAAGTAAAGGCTGCTATTGCCCCACGAATCGATATTCATCGATAGTGGCTGCGACCTGGGAGTGTGATTGGCTCTTGGAGCAGCGTACCACACGTCCGCGGCAGTCTACCAGAACATCATGAGGAGTACCTAGTACTTCACCGGGCATGCGGAGGCAGAAGGCGATGCCTTGACCGACGCTGAGGGTGCTGGCCATCTCAAAGAGGACCCCGCTGGCGGAGACATTTCGGGTAAGGGCGGTGTGCTCACGTGCTCCGGAGTGGATGACCACGGGCAGGCTGAGGGGGAACCGGACAGCGCAGCGGACCTCCTGCGCGGGGGTTCCCAAGCCGCCGGAAAGCAGCGTCAGCCCGGATTTGAGTGCCTGTTGATTCATCGATTTATCGGTCTCCGAGGGGGAGCAATCCGGGGGGCCGTATCTCACTCTATAGAAGATACGGGGCAATGCCTAGAACACAATAGTTTCCAGAATGGTAACCATGGTGGAGCGTGGAGAGGAGAAAAGGGAATGGTCTAGCGGTAGAAGGCAGCGGAGCCGCCGACCCACTCCTGATTGCGGTTGTGGTCGACGCCCATCATTTTGCCGCGGCCGAGGCGGACGAGGGAGAGTGCGGGGGTGAGGGTGCTTCGGTCGGGCCAGAGGTAGAGGATGCGGATCTCGGCCTGGGTGAGGCCGAAGGGGGTTTCGATGGTGGGGACGAAGTGCATGCGCTGCTGGAGCAGATAGCCGGAGCGTTCGGCGGGCGGGATTGCCTCCAGCTCGGCGTGAGTTGGATCGAAGCGGATGCCTTTGCCGGCGAAGGAGAAGAGCGGCTTGAGCAGCAGTTGGTGGTAGACGGCGGTGGGGCCGGCGGGAGGCAGCTCGACTCCGGCGTCGAGCAGGCGGCGGTGGCCGTCGCCTTCAAGGAACTCGTGAAGAAAGACGGCGGGTGGCACGAAGGCGGCGGTGGAGGGATTGCTGGCCAGCCAGGGGATGGAGAACTTGCTAATGAGGAAGTACCAGTTGGGATGGCCGGCCCACTCGACGTTCCAGGGACGCTCGAGGTCGAAGGGGAGGCGGATCTGGCGAGCCATCAGCTCGTCGGCAATGGCGCGGTTATAGATGCGGCGGATGGGGATGCGGGTTCCGTTTGGCTTGCGATAGCAGAGCCTGTCTCCGTCGGGTTCCAGGCTGGAGATGTCGACGACGGCGATGCCGAGGCGGCGCGCGGTGATCTCGAAGTCCGGCCGCGTCTTCTGATGCTGAGGGTCAATCTCAGTGAGCACGACGTTCTGCGGGTCATGGCTGCCGAGAACGGTATGGCAGAGGAGGCTCCAGTAGGCGGGCTCGTCGAGTTTGCAGAGAAAAGTCCCCAGGGTCGGGTCGAGCCGGTAGACGTCGCGATAGGTCTGGCTGAGGACGGCCTGGTAGGCGTAGACGGAGGGGAATGCCTGAATCTCAACCAGGCGAGGCTCCAGGTGGCCGGCAGCCTGAACCAGGGCGAAGTCGGCGGTCAGGAAATGGGGGTGCGTGGTTTCGCCGGCGACGCAATACCCTTTGGGGACGGCCCGGCGCGCGGCACGGAGGTACTCGGGATTGCCCAACAGCGCTTCGCACATGCGGATGCCGGCACGAGCCATCTGATGGAGGAGATCACGGGGGAGGAAGATGGGCGTTTCCGCCACGCGGAATTCCACAGGACCGCCGCAGCGCTTCTCCATGCAAGCGAGCAGGCTGGTGTAGCGTTCGGGAGCGTACTCCCGGTTGAACCGAGTGCGAAGCTCAGGAATCACGCGTCAGTTTCCCCTCCGGCGCCCGGGGAGGCGCCACCAGCCCGTTCCCTTTCTCCTGCAGGATCAAGATACCCTTTATTGCGCTGGAACGGACGAGAAGATCGCGGGGGAACCTAGGATTTGGGGCTCCGGACAGCGACGAGAGGGGTAAAACCGGGAGCGGGAAAAGGTAACCAATCTAAAGATTTAAAAAAAAGTTACTTTTGTCGTATCTTGAATGCCACTTGTGGGTTACTCTTTCGTGAGAGAGAGGTACACCTCTCAGGAGATTCTTACTATGCCTTCTGCCTCGTTGGTTGTCCGTAGCGCATTTCTCTCCGCCGCTCTTGCACTTGCAGCACAGGCCGCATTCGCGGGCCCAGGTTTGCCCTGGCCTCCGAAGACCGGCGATGTCACGATGGGACCCGGCCTGCCCTGGCCTCCGAAGACCGGCGATGTTGCAATGGGACCCGGCCTGCCCTGGCCCCCGAAGACCGGCGATGTTGCAATGGGTCCTGGCCTGCCGTGGCCTCCGAAGACCGGCGATGTCGCAATGGGACCCGGCCTGCCCTGGCCCCCGAAGACTGGCGATGTTGCAATGGGTCCTGGCCTGCCCTGGCCTCCGAAGACCGGCGATGTCGCGATGGGTCCCGGCCTGCCCTGGCCCCCGAAGACCGGCGATGTCGCAATGGGACCCGGCTTGCCCTGGCCCCCGAAGACGAACGGTTGAAAGGTCTTAGCAGGCGGCGATATTCCGACGCTAGAACTGTCGATCACTGATAGACTCGGGTCATCCAGCTTGCTTCACCGGCTGAATGGCCCTTTCGCATTTTACGGCGAGGGAGTTTATTGGTGTCCTTCGATTCGGTACTCCTGTATTCAATCACGAGCCTGGAACTCGCGGTAATCGCCGCGGCTCTCCACAAGAAGATCCCTCGTCTTCTTCCGGTGTTTTTCGCTTACCTCATCTGGACGGTTGTGAGCGACGTGGCCGGAAATTTGGTCCGCGGCAACTCGCAGATCTATTCACAATTCTTCCGATACGAGATGCCGCTGGACTCCCTTCTGCAGTTCGGGGTTCTGGTGGAGCTGGCCTGGAGCGTGCTTCGCCCCATGCGCAATATGCTCCCACGATGGACAATACTGGTTATTTCTTTGCTGATCCTTGTCGCCGGTGCGATCATGTGGCCTTTCACGAGCTTCACGGTGGCACATGGAACGCGGCCGGACTTTATGGTCCTGCTCCGGCTGCAGCAGACCTTCTCCGCGCTCAGAATCATGTTCTTTTTGGGACTGGCGGCATTGAGCCAGGTACTCGCAATTGGCTGGCGCGACAGAGAGTTGCAGGTGGCGACGGGGCTGGGGTTCTATTCCGTGATGAGCATGGGCGCCGCGCTGCTGAACGCGCACTCAACTTCGAGCGGGCAGTTCCACGCCATTGAAGATGTGGTGGCCTTCAGCTACTTGTGCTCGCTGCTCTACTGGGTGGTGAGCTTCATGCAGAAAGAAGCTGCTCGGCAGGAGTTCAGTCCGCGGATGCGGAGCCTGCTGCTGACGGTTGCCGGGGCGGCACGGGCAAACCGGCTGGCCATTGAAGATATCCGCAAGGACCCAAGGCATTGAAATTGCGCCAGTTAAGTTGGTGGGGGGAATTCGGGGAGTCGTCCGAGGTGCGATTGGGGCCTTGCGATTGGCGGGTTCTGGTTACCTAGGTGCACCTCCCTTTCGATACCCCGAATTCGGGAAAAAGTGCTTGAAATAGAAAGATTTCAGTGGCGCGAACCGTAGGAATTTGCTATCAGTAGTACATCGGAAATGATGACGGCTAGGTAAATCTGCCCGTGTGGCTGGTTACCGATGCTCGATTCTGAGGGTCACCAATGATTCTGCCTATCTTGCAGATTGTTGTTTTTGCGGCTTTAGCGATCTACTTTGGACTGTGGCGGTCCAATGCGCGGCGCCGCAATCATCAGTCGTGGGAATCGCTGCTCGGACGGTTGCGTGGGGATTGGAGCGCGCGCGAGCTGAGTGACCAGTTCCTGTGGAAGAATGGCGTCAACGCGACCCCTGCGGATGCCTGGCAGCGGATGGAAGGGCCCAAGGGCCTTTGGATCATGTATCAAAACGCGCGCGTGATGCTGGAGATGGCCGACTTTGCAGCGCACAATGACGCCAGTGTTGACCGGGAAGTTCTGGAGAGCTTGCGCAGCGATGCGATGCAAATCCGGCTGCTGGTGCTGATGGCGCTGGCGCAGTATGGATTTACGCAGGCGAGCGAGGGTGTTCGGGTGAATGCCTACCGCGCCGCCGAAATCTACTCCAGCATGGCTGCTCGCATGACGGCACTTCTTCAGGACCACGCCGCGGGCATCCTGCCCGACTTTGTAGAGGCAATGTAAACAAGATTCCTGACCCACATCTCTCCTCCAAACAAAAACCCCGGCCGCTGGCCGGGGTTTTTGCTGCTCTGAGAGCCGGCTCAGGCTGCGTCCTGTGAAAGAAAAGCGCCGATGCGGTCGAACTCCTGTTGACTGAGGCGGAAGGTCAGCGCCGGGGCCATTCCCTCAACCTGGCGTGGGTTGCGGCCGCCGACGATGGCCGCGGTGATGGCGGGATGATGGAGGGTCCAGGCTACGGCCACAACGCCGGGTTCGACGCGGTGGGCGGCGCCGATCTCGCGCAGCAACTCCACCAGTTTCAGGTTGCGGGAGAGTCGCGGCTGGTTGAACTCGGGGCTGCGTTTGCGCCAGTCATCTGCCGGCATGGCGGCCACGCGCTCGGCGGTCATGGCTCCGGTGAGCATGCCGGAAAGCATTGGCGAGTAGTTGATGACGCCGATGCTGTTGGCTTGCGCGAAGGGCAGAATCTCGGTTTCGATTGCCCGGCGAAGCATGGAATAGGGCGGCTGGAGGCTGGCAATGGGCGCGATGGAGAGTGCGCGCTTCATCTGCGCGACGTTGAAGTTGGAGACGCCGATCCAGCGAACTTTGCCTTCCTGCTGGAAGCGAGCGAGGGTTTCCCACCCCTCTTCGATCTCGTCTTCGGGATTGGGCCAGTGAACCTGGTAGAGGTCGATCGAGTCCGTCCGAAGGCGGCGAAGGCTGGCTTCCAGTTCCTCGCGGAGCGACTGCGCCCGGAGTGAACGCCAAATGGAGCCGGCCTTTTCCGATCCATCTGCGTGCCAGCGCATGGAGCACTTAGTGAAGACGTAGGGGCGCGGGCCGGACCACTGATTGAGAGCGCGCGCGACCACTTCTTCGGAGTGGCCGAGGCCATAGATGGCCGCGGTATCGATCCAGTTGACGCCCAGCTCGAGGGCGCGGTGAATGGCGGCGATGGATTCGTTGTCGTCCTGGGGTCCCCAGCCGAATTCCCAGCTGCCGCCGCCGATGGCCCAGGCGCCGAAGCCGATGGGGGTGAGGAGCAGATCGGAGTTGCCCAGCTTGCGAAGTGTACTCGAAGTTGTTGTGGTTGCCATAACACCACGATAGATGCGGGGGCAAGCGGAGAAGCTTCAATTGCGCGGCGCACCACTCATGGAGAATTCGCATCAATTCTTATATTTGATGCTATAATGCTTACTTGAGCATCAAATGAGCGGCGTCAATACGGGGAAAAAATGAGGACCACTTTAGATATTCGCGATGAAGTTCTGGAGAAGGTGAAGGCCTATGCGGCAGCCCGATCCATCAGCAATGGCGCGGCCATCTCAGAACTAGCGGAGCGCGGTCTCAAGGCAGATGTGCCCACGCGATGGGAAAACGGATTGCTGGTGTTCGACCCCGGGCCGGAGGGGGCTGTGACGGCAGAGCATGTGATGAAGCTCAAGGACGATTTGGAAAGCGAGCTATGGTAAGGACCGGCTTGCTGGACGTGAATGCTCTGATTGCCTTGTTCTGGAAGCAGCACCCTTTCCATGAGGCGAGCCAACGATGGATGGGCAAGGCCGGGCGCTCCGGTTGGGCGACATGCGCCATGACCGAGGCTGGATTTGTGAGGATCCTTTGCAACCCGGCGTTCACGAAGAGACCACCGTCAGTCCACCAGGCAATCGAGTTGCTTCAATCGGCGAAGGAAAGTCAACCGGGACATCACTTCTGGAGAGACGAGATTTCCATAGGGGAGATCGCCGCCCATTGGAAGCCGCCATTAGGACATAAGCAGGTGACCGATGCATATCTGCTTTCTCTTGCGGTGCATCACAAGGGGACGCTGGTGACGTTCGACGAGCGCATGCATCATATGGCCAAAACGGCTCGCCTTGATCCCGATTCGCTTACACGATTGATGCAGTAGAGCAGCGTCGCTTGGCGCGATAAGTGCACCAGCATTCCCAGGCCGGAATTCTCTTCCTTCGTTGCCTCGCCACCAATCATGCATCGATCAGGAACTTGCCTTCCCGCATGATCTGTTCTTCGCCTGCGTCGGATTCGAGCCAGATGTTGAACCCGAGGCCGACAACGTCGATGTGGGTATTGGAGCGCCAGGGCGCGCCGGTATGCTCGCCGTAGGGATTGCCGAAGGCGATGTGGATGCCGGGATATTTTTCGTCCTGAAGGATGTTGCCGATAACGCGATCGACGCCGATGTTGGTGCCGATGGCGAACTCGCCCACGCGATCTGAGTTTTCATCGGTGTGGGTGTAGTCCCAGAAATCTTTTTCGAGCTGAGAGTTGGAACTGGAGCAGCTGACGATGCGGTTGGCGGCGATCTGGATGGTGAGCGGCGTGGACTGGAGCAAGCCGTAGCGCGCGCAGAGCCAGTCGCCCACGACGCCGTCAACGACGAAGGTTCCGTTGACTTCACCGGGCGAGGTGAAGCACTCACCGCCGGGCAGGTTACCCCATTTTTCAGGCGAGATGATGCCGGAGGTCTTGAACCACTTGTAGTTGGGATTCATGTCGGAGGTGATGTGGGTGCCGGCGGCGGTGGTGGCGCGGATGCGGCGGGCGCGGCGGACACGGTCGAGCACCTGATGGCTGAGGCGGTCGACGCGGTCGTAGTCGGCTCGCATGCCGTCGCACATGATCTGCGGCGTGATGTTGACCATGTGCGCGTGACGCATGTGGCGCCGGTTGACCACGTCGGTCATCTGCATGCGGGAGGGGAGCTCGTTGGCCTGCACCTGGACGGCGAAGATGGAGACTTCCGACGTTTCCATATCGGCGAGGATAGCGGCGGGCATGCCGGTGAGAGGGCGCGGGGCGAGATCCTCGAGCACGAAGCCGTTCCAGCGGCAGCCGCAGGCCTCAAGCTGATGCGCGATGGAAGCCGCAACGGTTTCGGTGGCGTGGTCGGTGATGAGCGTGACCTTCTCCCGCGGCTGAATGCGCAGACAGGTGAAGACGGCGGAGCGCGCACCGGGCGCGAAATCGGCGGGATAGTCGAGCGAGAGCAGATGGGCTGCGGCTTGAAGCATGGATGCGAGCGAGACTCCTGACGGGCACCGGGGAATCGAGATGCGTATTCCGTGAGATTAACGGAAATGTCATGGAAATGGAAAGGACCGGAGCTTAGCCCCGGCCCTGCTTTCGCGGATTCACCGGCCCGGCCTAACTGCCGGACTCGACTGAGCCGAGATCACTTCTTGAGCGAATAAGTAATGTTGATGGTCGTCTTGACTTCGATCAGCTCGCTGTTGAGGAGGAACGGCTCGAATTTCCACTGCCGGACAGCGTCGCAATGCATTTGGGATCGATTTCGCGACTTTTGATGAGGCTCATGAACCAGATCTTGGCCGCGCTGACCTAGGTTCCGGTTGGCTCTTGCCGCGCCCGAAAGAGTTACCTTTAGCATCTTTCGATCCGGTGTACATAACCACTTGGGCGACGCTAAGGGCGCGAAAACAAACCAGTTCATTGCGATTACCTGCCCTTACGACCGCGCCACAAGCCGTTTCACAGCCGCTGACCGGATTTGCGTGTCAAGTCTCACAATCCGGCATAGAATGGCGGGTATCAGAGATGGCCGGGGATTCGCCGCTTCCCAATCTGGCGGTCCCGCGGCCGCAAGCCGCACATATGCTAGTCCATTCCGGAGGCTGCGCCATGCGCAAGTGGATCGTGCTTCTTCCCATCGTCCTTCTGGCAGCAAGTGCCGGGGCCGGCGCTCTTGAGCCGGTATCCGTAAACCAGCTCGAGCAGCTGCTGACGCAATCACGGGGGCTTTCCGATGCCGACCTGGCCGCGAAGCTCTCCGGGCTGCAGTTGACGGAGCGCATCTCCGCGGCGCATCTGACCCAGTGGCGCGGAACGCTCGCCGGCCCCCGGGCGGAGCGCGCCCTGCTTGCGCTGACAGACCGCTCCAAGTTCATGGCGCCTCCGGCGTTGGAGATCCCCGGCGCGCCGGCGCCGTCCTTTGCCGAGCAGCGGCGCATGATGGGACTGGCCGCGGCGTACGTCACCCAGGCCATTCCGCAGCTTCCTCACCTATACGCGACGCGAGCGGTCACTCATTTTGAAGGCGACCCATCGGATGGGGACACGGGCCCGGTGCATGCCATGCGCATCACGCGGAATATCGTGCAATACCAGGATGGGGAGGAGGTCGTGGCTCCGCTGACGAACGCGTCAGCAGTGGCTCGCAAGATCGATCAGGGATTAGACACGTGGGGCGTGTTCGGTCCCGTCCTGTCGCTGGTGCTTCTGGATGCGGCGCAGAACAAGCTGGGATGGGAGCGCTGGGAGCAGGGCGCGATGGAATCGCCGATGGCGGTATTCCACTTCACGGTGCCGAGAGAGCGCTCGCATTACCAGGTCCGTTACTGCTGCACACTGTCAGATTATGGAATGGCAGAACACCTCTTTGAACAAATGACCGGGTATCACGGCGAGATGGCGATCGATCCGGCTACAGGCGCCATCGCACGCGTGGTGATCCAGGCTGACCTCCAGTCTTCCGATCCCATCTCCCGCGCGGACATCGAGGTGGAATACGGGTCCGTGCTGCTGGGCGGGGTGGAGTACAACTGCCCGGTGCGGAGCGTGTCGATTTCGATAGCGCAGACGCTACGGTATACCCCCGATGGCGACGGCGCAGTGCGCCGCTCGATGGGCCCGCCGCGCATGCTTCTGAATCATGCCGACTTTGATAGCTATCATCTTTTCCGGGCGGAAAGCCGCGTTCTTACCGCGAGCGAGGAACGCAACGCCGGCACTGCGCCGGATGCAACGCTTCCCTCTCCGGTACAGACAGCCGATGCCGGCGCCAACCAGCCAGCGGAGGAGAACCTGACCGACGCCCCGGCCGCCAAGCCGGGCGAAGCCGCGGCTGCGATCGCAGCGGACGATGTTCCTGAGATCACGGCTGCCGCTGCGACTGGCCTGCCGGACAAACCGCTCCAGGCATCGGCAGACGCGCCGCAGCCGGAGCCAACCGATTTCCGGTTGCGCATCAATGCCCGCCTGGTGGACGTAAACGTGGTGGCGCTGGATAAGAAGGGCCACCCGATCACCGGTCTCAAGCCTGAGGATTTCGCGGTCTACGACGATGGCGTAAAGCAGGATGTGCGCTCGTTCAGCGATGCCGATGCGCCCGCGCCGGCGGCGACGGCACCTGCCGCGGAGCCGCCCACAACCGCCGAGCCGGCGTTTTCCAATCAGCATCCCACGGTGGCCGCGCAGCCGCAGAACGGCAACACGCTTGTTTTCCTGATCGATCCGAGCAATCTTGTCTACAACGATCTGGTGGACGCCCGCCAACAGATGCTGAAGTTCCTCTCCGAGGCTCCCGCGTCGGACCCGGTGGCGCTCTATATCATGCGCTTTCACGCGTTCCAGGTGATGCAGGAAGCGACCACCGACCACGAGAAGGTTCGGACAATTCTGGCAAAGTGGACGCCGAACGCGCAGGACCTGCTGAATGCGCGCGACGAGGAGGACCGCAACCACCAGCACTTCGAGACAGTCCACAATCTCGAGGACATGCTCAGCGTGAACGGCAACTTCATACTGGACACCCAGACCCAGGGAGAAGCGCTCGATCCCAAATTGCGCGAGTTGGGCAGCATCCCCGCGCCCGCCGCACTCGATGTCCTGGTCAGCGTAGCGAATCACCTGGCGCCGATGGCCGGCCACAAGAGCCTGGTGTGGATCACCAGCGACAACGCTCTGGCCGACTGGAACCACATGTCGGACACCATCGAGAAGCACAGCAGATACGTGGAACCGTACGCGCTCCGGACACAGGAGGCCATGAATAACGCGCAGGTGAGCGTGTATCCCCTGGATGCATCACGGCTGGAGGCCAACGTAATCACGGCCGACCTCGGAAATCGCAACGTCCAGCTCTCCCCGACCTACCAGTTGGACGGCACCCTGGCAATTTTGGCGTACGAGCAACTGGGGCCCGAGGGCAAAGGAGCGGACGACGCCGACATCCTGCACCCCCAGGCAATGGAGCGCAACTTCACTTCCAACAACCGGCTCAGAGCGCAGATGCAGCAGGATCTGCATCCCATCCAGGGGGTGTTCCGCGAGATTGCCGAGGCTACAGGCGGGCATGCTTTCCGCCGCTCCAGCAACATTGAAGGCGAACTGAAGGGCGTTGTAGAGGATGGTCACGCGACCTACGTGCTTGGCTTCTCGCCCAGGGGACAGGCGGACAGCAAATATCACGTGCTCACGGTGAAGCTGCTCAACCATCGCGATGCAACGGTTCGCTATCGCACCGGATACCAGTACGACAGGGAACCTTCGACGCTGAAGGAACGCTTTGCCAAGGCGTTGTGGCAACCGACGGATGTGAGCGAGATTGCCATCTCCGCGCGTCCGGTGACTGACTCAGCGGGCAAGGCGATTCGCGTGACGATTGCCGGAACGGATCTGGACCTGACCCGGCAGGGCCCGGCGTCCGCGCCGCAAAGCCAAACCGGCGAGACGCCGCAAGCCGCGGCGACCGTCGCGCCTCATTCCGTGTGGTCCGGCAAGCTCGACATCTTCCTGGTGCAACGCGCCGAGGATGGCATGCGCGCTCACGTAACCGGACAGACGGTGGGTCTGAGGCTGAAACCGGACACCTACCAGCACGCGGTGGCGGATGGGCTCACGTTTGACGAGCGCATCCAGGCTAAGCCGGAGGTGGAGTCGCTGCGGGTAGTGGTGGTGGACGTCAACTCGGGCCGCATCGGATCGGTCACTGTGCCCACAACGGCATTGTCTGTGCAGCCGGCGGCGCAGACGAATTGACTGCGCCGTTGCAGGTTCATTTCCGTTGATGTCTGTTTTTACAGGC
Source organism: Occallatibacter sp. (assembly GCA_035552475.1). Lineage (GTDB taxonomy): Bacteria > Acidobacteriota > Terriglobia > Terriglobales > Acidobacteriaceae > Telmatobacter. Next base: position 91,744 of record DASZLE010000007.1, on the reverse strand, counting down.
CTTCGGCCGTCTCGTTGGCCATGTAATCCACCACGGCCTTCAGGTCGCCGTTCGATTCTTCAAAGACTTTGAGCTGGCGGTCAGCGCCCGTGCCGGTCTGCATGATCTTGCGAATGCCGTTGATGGCCTCGCGGCTACCGAGCTCGTCCACCTCGCGATCGACGAGCACAAGGTATTCCTCGAGCAAGTCGCGCTCGGGAACCTCGGTCTGGCGGCCGAAATCAATCAGCTTGCCATCGAGCCCGTAGCGAACGGCGCGGAACTTGTTCTCCATCAGCAGCGGCCGCGCGTACTGGCGAAAGTCCTGGTTGGCTTCGTGCAGCCTGAAGAGGTATGCGGCCGTGGCCTGAATAAGCGCGGCGATGGCGACGGTCTCCTCCGCGCGCAGTGGGATGTCGCAGGCGCGCACCTCCACGGTATTGAAGAAGGGATGCGGCCGGATGTCCCACCAGATTTTCTTTCCGTTGTCGATGCAGTTGGTCTTCACCAGCAGTTGCACGTAGTCATCGAATTCCGTGAAGCTGGAAAACGCATCGGGGATACCGGTGCGAGGAAAGTTCTCGAAAACCTTGGCGCGATAACCCTTGTAGCCGGTGTTGAGACCCAGCCAGAACGGTGAGTTGGTTGCCAGGGCCATAATGTGGGGCAAAAAATATCGCATCGAGTTCATGATGCGGATGGCCGCCTCGCGGTCTTCGATGCCCACGTGCACATGCAGGCCGAAGATGAGATTGGCGCGCGCCACCAGTTGCAGGTCCTTGACCACCTGGTGATAGCGCGGGTCGGGGTAAATCTCCTGGGTGCGCCAGTCGGCGAAAGGATGGGTGGCGCCGGCCACCAGCTTGAGGCCGTGCTCCGCGGCCAGCTTGATCATCTCTCGCCGCAGCTCGTAGATGTCCTCGCGCGCCTCGTCGATGTTCTGGCAGATGCGCGTGCCAACCTCCACCACCGAGGTGTGCATTTCGGCTTTGACGCGCTCTTGCAGGCGCATCTTGCCCTGGGCCAGCATCTCTGTCTGGATGTGCGAGCGCAAATCGCGCGTCACCGGGTCAATGGTCTGGTATTCCTCTTCGATGCCGAGAGAAAACGATGGCCGCATGCGGGCTCCTAGGGGAACAGCTTGCGGTCATTGTAAAGCAGCGATCGGGGTTCGGAAGTCAGCGTCCGGTGTGCGCGGCTGCCGGGGCTTTGCGATTCTGTGCGGTTTTCAGCACTGCGGATATGGCGAGGAACATGATGCCGACCAAAGCAACAAGCAGATCGCCGCCCCATATTTGACCGAAGGAGTCGATCCTGGCCGAATTCGGATCGGCCTTGTCGTAGAGAATCCGGACGGACTGCCCGACGGCGTAGTCCGCGGAAGTGCTTCCCGTGTGTGACACGCCGTTGTAGGTCTTGCCGTCCTGCGCCTCAAAGACAAACTCGGGATAGTAATAGGTCTTGCCGTCGTCCGCGTTGACCTTATCCTCCAGCGCGGTAACGGCCCCCACCGTTGCCACGCTGCGCATAACGAAACGCGCGCTCCATGCTCCCCCGATCGCGGCAAGGACCAGGCACGCCACACCAATTAAGCGCCAAATCCTCGGCGAGCCCAATTGGGTACTGCGATTGACCTTGATGGATTTCACGCGGGCATCGTAGCAGAAGATGCAATCGCCTGAGAAGAAGAATCCCGGGCAATGTCAAATCAACTTTCGACGGTTCACGGCTTTTCTGTCTTCTTTGTCCCCGCCGAGCGCTTCGGTGACGGGGCCTTCCTGGCGGATATCTTTGCCGGCGCGGTTTCGCCGTTCAGGAATGACGACCACCTCAGTTCCAGGTGCATGGGCGCGGCCTTGGCTTTGGCGATTGCCAGGTCGGCCACCTCGCGCACGATCCAATCGAAGTTGGCCTGGCCCACCGAGTGCAGATCTGCGTCGGGCGCGGGGTTCATGAAGTCGATGGCGTACGGCACGCCATCTTCCACAGCGAATTCCACCGTGTTGAGATCGTAGCCGAGCGCCTGGCAGAGCTTGAGCGCGTCCTGCTCCACCCGCTTCAGCAGCTTCTTGTCGTACGCGGGCCCGTCCTTCACATAGCGCTCGTGGTGCGGCCGGCGCGGATCGTAGGGCATGATGTGCACCTTCTTCTGCCCCACTACGTAGCAGCGGAAGTATTCCTTGAAGTCGACCGCCTTCTGGAACATCATGCACAGGTCGCGCGACTGATCGTAGGCGCGGAAGAACTCGTCGCGGTTGTGGATGTGGTGCACATCGCGCCAGCCGCCGCCGTCTACCGGTTTCATAAATCCGTGCTCGCCCACGTAGGCAAACACCGCATCCCAGTCCAGGGGATACTCGAGATTGCGCATGGAGCGGTCGGTGGTGCTTTCAGGATGTTTCTTGTGGGGCAGAATCACCGTGGGCGGCACGGCCACACCCAGCTTCTGCGCCAGCGTATAGTTGAAGAACTTGTCGTCGGCCGACCACCAGAATGGATTGTTAATAATGATGGAGCCGTTGAGCGCGGCGTGCTTCAGGAAGGCGCGATAGAACGGGACATCGTGCGAGATGCGATCCACGATCACCGCATACTGCGGCAGGCGGTCCATGTGCACCGCTCCGGTCTGGACAAACTCGGCCTGGATGCCGTCGATGGCGCGCGCGTTGATGTGCTCCACCAGCGCTCCCGGAAAGCTGTTCTCCATGCCGAACAGAACGCCGATCTTCTTCATGCCGCCCTCCCGTGGCTGACGCAGAGCAGCGCCCGAGTTTGAGGCGCCGCTCCGTGTCTTTTCATCAGTGTACGGCAGTGGATGGCGCTATTTTGTCTCGATCTCGTTCCAGTCGAAGCTCAGGTTGGCAATCGTCTGGTAGAGCTTCTCGACGGCGGCGGCGCGCTGTTTTTCCAGATCGGCCGTCTGTTTCCTGGCGGCCTGTAACTCGTCCTCGGCGCGATTGAGCTCATCGATAAAGCGCTTTCCGGCATCGCTTCCCTTCAGCGCAGTCACGTTTTCACGATCGCGCGCCTCGTCTGTCGCCGCCGTCTGCTCGCCCGCCCTTGACGTGGCGATCTTTTCGTCCAGATCAGTTACCGCATTCTGCGCGTCGATGACCGGCTGAAGCTGCGCGGCAGCATTGGGAACCTGCTTTGCCAGTTGCAGCACAAACTCACGCTGGTCGGGATTCGCGCGCAGGTCAACCGTGACGTATTCCGGCCCGTGCTCGCGCATTTCCAGCTTCGCTGTTGTGTGCGCCGCCACTTCCAGCCGCATCCGGTATAGGGCGGCTGTGGTCTCGGCGGGCTTAAGATCGCCATCCAGCGACCAGCCATCCACTCCCGCGTGACGCGGATACTCGATGAGTACCGTGCGATCCTCGTCGCCGGAATTGGTCGCTGTATACGACGTTCCGACTACATCCATGAATGTCTCCACCACCGATCCCTTCTGGATACTGAGGTGATGCACGCGCTGCGATTCGCCGAGTCCATTGGCCTGCACTTTTACGGCCTGATCCGCCGCATAGGACAGAATCCGTTTCTCTCCTGGATGGATGGGATCGAGCAGTCCTTCACCGGCAAACTCGCCGTTCTCGAAGATGGAGAAGCTACCCGAGTCCAGGGTGAGCTTCGACTTGTTTTCCAGCCACACCGCGCGGAGCGGCGAGCGCTGGTTGGCGCTCCATAGTGTCACGTGTTCGGCGGGCAATTCCTGCTGCAGGATCGGCACCATCGCCGACTCGTTCTTGGCGATCGTCACCGGCGCGGCAAGCGAGTACTCGAAGAAGTCATCGAAGGCGCTGGTGGAGACGTCGCCTTCGGCCAGTGCGTCGCTGGGGCGGTAGACACCGCCCTCAGGTACCGCCGGGGGCGCAGCCATCGCCATCGCACCTAAGGCTGCGAAGTTTCGATTCGCTGCCATTCCACGTATCCGTCCCGATTTGGTAAGCGTGCTCACGACATTGCTGTCGGTCTGCACGTCCAACGCGTCCGCCGAAACCGTTACCGTCTGAGATTCCGACCCGATGGTGAGCCGGGCGTCCACGCGAGACGTGGTGCCGCCCCGGATATTGAAGTTCTGCACCTTGTACGTCTGGAAACCATTGGCGGTAACGGTCAGTGCATAGATAGCTGCTGGAAGCGGCGAAAGGACGAAAGCGCCATTGCTTGAGGTATTCCGTGTCGTGGTTGCGCCCGTATTCACCGCGGTTGCAGTAACCGTAGCATCCGAAATCACAGCGCCGCTCTGATCCGTGACCGTACCGGAGATCCCACCCATGCCCGTGCCCTGCATCTCCGCCGCCTCATGCGTCTGCGGCGTCGTCTGCACTCCCGTCGCGATGGGAATCTCCGGCCGTCGCGTATAAAGCGGCTGGCTCAGCGGCTGGATGAAGCTCTGCGGGGAACCCGCAACCAGCGACAACTGCACGTTGTCCCAGTCGGCGCCCACCGTGTTGTCCACCACGGCCCAGCCCTGCACAATGGCGTTTGAGTTTCCTTTGCCGTCCGCAGCGCGCGGAAAGACAATCCGATAGGTCGACTTCCACACCGGCACTTCGCTGATGTAGCTCACACGCAGCTCGCGTTGCCCCTGCCCCAGCGCGTTCAGAGTCAGATGCCGCAGCCCACTCGCATGAGTCGAGCTGAGTAGCTCGAGGTATCGATCGAGCTGTCCCTGCAGTCCCGCGTCAAGCGGCCGCACGCTTAGCTGCGGAGACAACTCGATCACGCGCACCGCGCCCGAGGCCGCCACCACCGTCAGGTAGAACTTGTCCACTGTTGTCGCGTTATCGCTCTCGCCCGTCTTCTCCATGCGCGTCTCGATCGACATGAGGCGCCCGATGATTGGCCCGCCTGGGCCTCCAGTCACCTCCACGCGCTGCCCTCGCAGTGCCTGGAAAAGTTCGGTCGAAGTCGGATCATCCGTCATCCCCAGTGCCAGCGTCTTCAACTGTTCCGCAAGCGGCGTAGTGGAGTTGTAGTTGACGCCCGCGATGCGGCCGCCGCCTTCGTCCAGCACGGTCAGCGATTGCAACACGTCGTTCAACTGCGGCGAGGTGAAATCGATGGCCACGCGCTGATTGCCCGTCACCGAGCCGGCGTGCTCAAAGTAGCCAACGCCGTTCTTGTAGAGCACAACCTTGCGCACCGGCAGGTCCTTTAGAGGAGCGGACGCGGAAGACGGCTGGGTTGCTGCCGCTGAAGATTTGGAGTTCGATGAAGCCGGCGTTTGTGCAACTCCGGCCACAAAAGACACGATCAGGCATGCGAGGACAAACAAGCGTTGCACGGGATTCCTCCGGAAGTAAGACGCAATCCTACTCCCTTTGGAACGTGCGAACGCTCACACCTTGCAAAGTATTCTTGTCCGCGGTTATTCCGCGATTCGTCCAAGCTGCCCCAGATGATTCAGGTCGTGCCCCGCCATCGTCTCCACGATGGTCTGGAACGTCATGGTTCCTCGCTCGGGATGGGTCACGGTGCGGTTGGCCGCCGCGGGCAGCGCTGCATCCAGCAACAGCAGGTTCCACTTGCGGAATGCGGTGAACGCACCCAGCGCCTCCGCCGGCTCAATGCCACTGTACGCCTTTGCCCACTTGTCCTGGTCGAACGGCTGAATCGTCGGCGCGTCCTCCGCCAGCGTCTGCCGCAGCCTGAAGCCAAAAACCAATTCGCAGTCAGCCAGATGTGCGACGATTTCGCCAGCGCTCCACTTGCCCGGCGCTGGCGGCTCGTATGCTTTGCCCGTCCCCATCTTCTCAAACAGCGATGCGATGGTCCGCGGCGTCTCCGCCAGCACGTCCATCACCGGCCGCCCGTCAAGAAACTTGTCGTAAGGATTCTGCGCGCTCATGGCTGCCTCAGTTTCAGTTTTCAGTTGTCAGTTCACAGTTTTCAGTTCACCGTTCTCCGTTCACAGTTAGCGGCCACGGGCAACCTACTCCCTACTCCCTATTCCCTATTCCCTATTCCCTATTCCCTGTTCCCTGTTCCCTGTTCCCTCGTTCCCTCGTTCCCTGTCTTACAGATACTCCTGCACCATCCGCTGCCACGTCGGCCAGTCGTGCGAGTTCCACGTGTCCCAGATGTAGAGCTTGTGCGGAATTCCCTTCCCGCTCATGATGCGGCCGAGGTTCTGGTTCTGCCCCAGGCACTGATCGTCCCATCCCGTCGCCAGTACGTAGGTGTTGCGCCGATAGTGATCGAGGAACCACGAATCGCCCATGTTGGCCAGGAACTGCGTCGGCTGGTTGAAGTAGACGTCCTGGTCATGGTACCCGTTCAGGAATTTCCCCAGATCGAACGCGCCCGACATTGAAAGCAGAGCCGTAAAAACGTCGGGATGGCGCAGTGCCACGTTCACCGCGTGATACCCGCCAAAGCTGCAACCGAGCGCCACCAGGTGCGGATCATGATTCTTCTGCCGCACCAGCGGCACCACTTCGTGGATCAGGTAATCGTCGAACTGCACGTGCCGTGCGATGCGCCACCGGGGCGGCACATTCCGGTTGTACCAGCTCTCCATGTCCACGGAATCCACGCAGTACACCTGCAACTGTCCTGCGTCGATCTTCCCCGAGAGCGCGCCGATCATGTTGCGGTCTTCGAACTCATAGAACCGCCCGCCCGAGGTGGGAAACACGATCACCGGCAACCCCGCGTGGCCAAAGACCAGCAGTTCCATATCACGCCCCAACCGGGGCGAGTGCCACTTGTGATATTCGCGATTCATGCCTTGCTCACTCTGCGCCGCGGCATTCCGGGCCGCCGTCCGTTTCCCGCAGCCGAAACGCCGCCAATCGAAACGAATGCGCCCCACTGCTGCGCTTGGGAAACCGCCGTATTCCTGATACTGTAACAGCCACGGGCCGGCCTCCGGCGCAAACAGGCAACGCAAAGGAACGCCAGGATTGAATCTGGAAGCACACATGGAAGCGAACGCGCCGCGCACTGCTCCGCCGCCCGTCCCGCAATCCCCGCCGCATCCGCGCCTGCGCCTGCATCGTGCCTTCCACAGCCGCTTTCTCCCCGACGACCGCGACATCATCGTCTACCTTCCGCCCGGCTACGACCGCCATCCGGAGCGCGCTTATCCCGTGCTCTACATGCAGGACGGCCAGAACCTGTTCGATCCGGAAACATCCTTCATCCGCGGCCGCACCTGGCAAATGCGCGAGCACGCCGATGCCGCCATCGAAGCCGGCGAGGTCGAGCCGCTCATCATCGTGGGCATTTACAACACCGGCGACCGCCGCATTGCCGAGTACACTCCCGACCGCGACTGGCAGCGCGGCGGCGGCGATGCCGAAACCTACGGCCGCCTCATTGTCGATGACCTGATGCCGTTTATCGCGCGCCATTACCGCGTCCGCGCCGGCCGCGAATCCACCGGCCTGGGCGGCTCGTCGCTCGGCGGCCTGGTTACGATGTATCTCGGGCTGCGCTTCGCGGAACATTTCGGCAGGTTGGCTGTGCTCTCGCCCAGCGTGTGGTGGAACCACAAAAGCATCCTCAGCTACCTCAACGAACGCGCGCCCGAAATCTGGGAGCGCCCGCGGCTCTGGCTCGACGTGGGAGAGCGCGAGGGCCGCCGCACCTTGCAGGATGCTGAGCAACTGGCCCGGCGGCTGGCGGCCAACGGCTGGCGGCGCGGCGACACCCTGCACTTCGAGCGCTTCCCTGACGGCGCCCACGACGAAATCAGCTGGGCTGCGCGTGTCCGCCCCATGCTCCGCTATCTCTATCCCACCCGTTGATTCCGCCGGCCGTTCTTCATGGTTGCCCGATTGTTCCGACGCCTTGGTTTCGCGTACTCTGAAACCGCACCTCCAGACGGATTTCACGCATGGCTTTAGCTGCCCAAACCGCGGTACCGGCCGTAGCAAGTGCGCCCAGCCTCTCCATTGCCGGGCTGCGCAAGGTATTCGGCGACGTCGTCGCCGTGGCCGGCATCGATCTGGAAGTCATGCCAGGTGAGTGCTTCGGGCTACTGGGCCCCAACGGCGCAGGCAAGACCACGACAATCGAAATTTGCGAGGGCCTCACCATCGCCGACGCCGGCATCGTCACCCTGCTCGGACGCAACTGGCGCCAGCACGCCAACGATCTGCGCCAGCGAATCGGTATCCAGCTCCAGGAAACGCAATTCACGGAAAAGCTCACCGTCGCGGAGACGTTGGGCCTCTTCCGCAGCTTCTTTCGCCGTGGCATCTCCGTGGACGAAGTGATCGGCATGGCTCAGCTCGAAGAAAAGCGCGGCGCCCGCGTGGGCACGCTCTCCGGCGGACAGAAGCAGCGTCTCGCCATGGCATGCGCCCTGGTCGGCGACCCCGAGCTGCTCTTCCTCGATGAGCCCACCACTGGACTCGATCCCCAGGCGCGCCGCCACCTGTGGGACCTCGTTGACGACCTGAAACGCGCTGGCCGCACCATCATTTTGACGACGCATTACATGGACGAAGCCGAGCGCCTCTGCGATCGCGTCGCCATCATGGACCACGGCCGCATCATCGCCCTGGGGACCCCGCAGCAGCTCATCGCTTCTGTCGGCGGCGACCACATCGTCGAGTTCGCCGTGACTCCCCCAAAAGCCGATCCCGTCCGCGCGCTCGATACCGCAGCGCTTACCGCCGTTCCCGGCGTGCAATCGCACCGCGTGGACGCCGGCACGCATCAGCTCTGCGTTTCCGATCTGCATACCACCGTCCCGCGTATCTTTGACGCCATCTCCGCGCAAGGCTTCGCTCTCGCCGAGTTCCGCACCCACTCCGCTACGCTCGAAGACGTATTTGTTGCGCTCACAGGAAGGAACCTGCGCGATGAGTAGCCTCGAATCCAGCTCGCTCTATCAGCTCACCTCCGCGCGCTTCCGCCTCTTCCTGCGCGAACCCGAAGCGCTCTTCTGGACCTTCGCCTTCCCCATCCTGCTCGCCGTTGGCCTCGGCATAGCCTTCCGCAACCGCCCCCCGGACGTGCTGCCGGTGGCCGCGACAACGCCGCAGCTAACACAGGCGCTCGCAGCCGATCCCGGCCTGCGCGCCTCCACCGTGGACGAAGCCACCGGTACCCATGCGCTGGCCACCGGCAACATCGAGTTGCTCGCCGTTCAGACTCCCGCCGGCGTCGATTTCAAATACGACGACACGAATCCCGACGGGCGACTCGCCCGCCTGCTTGCCAACCGCGACCTTCAATCGGCGGCGGGCCTGCATGAACCCGTAGCAACACGCAATGACCTCGTCCATGAAGCCGGCGCCCGTTACATCGACTTCGTCATCCCCGGCTTGTTGGGCATGAACCTCATTGGCTCCGGCATCTGGGGCCTCGGCTTCCCCATCGTGGAAGCTCGCCAGAAGAAACTGCTCAAGCGGCTGGTGGCCTCACCCATGCCGCGCTGGCAATACCTGGCCTCCTTTTTGATCTCGCGCCTGCTTCTTCTCGTCATTGAGGTGCTCGTTTTCCTCGGCTTCGCCAAGCTTACTTTCGGAGTTCCCTTCCGCGGCTCGCTTCTTCAACTCGGCTTCCTCTGCGTCCTGGCCGCGCTAGCCTTCTCCTGTCTCGGCCTGCTCATCGCCTCCCGCGCCCGCACCATGGAAGCCGTATCGGGCCTCATGAACCTCGCCATGCTTCCCATGTGGATCCTCAGCGGAATCTTTTTTTCCGCCTCGCGCTTCCCTGCCATTCTTCAACCTTTTGTCCGCGCGCTTCCCCTCACCGCGGCCAACGACGCCTTCCGCGCCAACATGCTGCAGGGCATCGGAATCGCCCATCTCACCGCACCGATCGCCATCCTCCTTGCCTGGCTCGTCATTCCCTTCGCGGTCTCGCTGCGTATCTTCCGCTGGCGCTGATCAGGCATGCAAGCCGGGCCAGGTTCCAACATTCTTGTGACATGAATCTCCACGCCGGTCTGGTATCATCCGGTGGTCCCAGCCAGCCATATTTTCAGGAGGCCCTCCGTGCATCGCATGCTTCGCCGGTTGTCTTGCCAACTCTTGCTCGTTGCCGCCGTATCGCTCGCTTTTGCCCAAACCACGCACAAACTTCCGGAGCTCAAGTACCAGAGGTACACGCTCCCCAACGGCCTCATGGTCATCACTCACGAGGACCACCGGCTGCCCCTCGTCGCCGTCGACCTCTGGTACCACGTCGGCCCGCTCAACGAGCGCCCCGGCCGCACCGGTTTCGCCCATCTCTTCGAGCACATGATGTTCGAGGGGTCCGAGCACGTTGGCGAAAAGGCACACATCAAATACGTGCAGGGCGCCGGCGCAACAGACGTGAACGGAACCACCGACTTTGACCGCACAAATTACTTCGAGACCATGCCCTCGAACCAGCTCGAGCTGGCGATGTGGCTCGAATCCGATCGCATGGGCTTCCTGATGGAGGGCCTCGATCGCAAGCTGCTTACCAACCAGCGCGACGTGGTCCGTAACGAGCGCCGCCAGGGTGAAGGCCAGCCCTACGAAGTTGCCGACGAAGCCGTCTACCACATGCTCTTTCCTAAGGGGCACCCCTACTACGGCTCCGTCATCGGCAGCCACGCCGATATCGAATCGGCGCGCATCGCCGACGTGCGCGACTTCCACCAGCAGTTCTATACCCCCAACAACGCCTCCATCGCCATCGCCGGCGACTTCGATCCCGCGCAGTTGAAGGCGCTCCTTGCCAAATACTTCGAACCCATTCCGCGCGGCCCCGCGGTCCAGCCGGTGCGGGTGGTTACACTGCCCGTCACCTCCCAGCGCCGCGCCACCATCACTGACACCGTCAAGCTCCCGCGCCTCAGCGTCGCGTGGCTAACGCCCCCCGCGTACACGCCCGATGCCTACAGCGTCGATGCTGCCATCTTCGCCCTGGGCAGTGCCAAGGCCAGCCGCCTTAGACAGACGCTGGTGATCAAGTCCCAGGTGGCGCAAAGCGTCAACTGCGACACCGATGAGCTCAAGCTTACCGGCATCGTCTCCTGCGACATCACCGCCAAACCCGGCGTGAAGCTTGAAGATCTGGAGGCCACGTTCTGGAAGGAACTGGACAAGCTGCAGCAGGAAGGTCCAACCGCCGAAGAGGTGAATGCGGCAAAGGCGCTCAAGCTTACCTCCATGATCAGCGGTCTTCAACGCCTGGGCGGCTTTGGCGGCGTGGCTGACACACTGGACAAGTACAACCAGTACACCGGCGATCCCGGCTTCCTGCCGAAAGAAGTGTCCATGATCGAAGCCGTCACGCAATCCAGCGCGCAGTCCGCGGCTCGCAAGTATCTCTCCAAGGACAACGCGGTGGTGGTGGATTGTGTACCCGGCAAGAAGGTGCTCGACGACGTGCCGCGCAGCCCCGACGACACCGATGCCAATGTCAACGTCACAAACCCCTATACGCCGGAGTTTGAGAAGGCGCAGGAATGGCGCAAGAACAAGCCGGCGCCCGGCCCGGCCCCAGTCTTCCATCTTCCCGCTCCCACTGAGTTCTCCCTCGATAACGGCATGAAAGTGCTCCTGGTGGAAGAGCACTCCCTGCCTCTGCTTACGGCCCAGCTCGTCTCCCGCGCTGGCAGCGTGAATAATCGGTCCGCGACCTCGGGGCTGGCGTCGCTCGTCTCCGAAGTGATGGGCGACGGCACCGAATCGCGCTCGCTGGAAAAGCTCGCTGAAGACCAGGAGAGCATCGGAACCCACATCAACACCGTCGCGGGGATGGATTCGAGCGGCGTCAGCATGGACGTGCTGACCGCGCATGCCGGCGAAGGCATGGGACTGCTGGCGGATGTGGCTCTGCACCCAGCGTTCCGCTCCGAAGATCTGGAACGCCGCCGCGCCCAGCGCCTGGTCCGCATCTCCCAGGAAACCGACAACGTCTTCCAGATGGCGCTTCGCGTGGGGCCCAAGCTTCTCTTCGGCGACCAACCCTATGGCCTCTCCGGCAATGGCACCACGGAGAGCGTAAAGGCCATCACGGCAAACGACATCTCCGCCTTTTACAAGCATCACTACGGTCCCAACGAATCCGTGCTGGTGCTCGCGGGCGACGTGAATCGCGCCGAAGCCGAGAAGCTGGCGAAGGAGTACTTCGGCAGCTGGGCTAACCAGGCCGATCCGGTACCGCAAATCCCCGAGGCTCCGGCGGCGCCGTCCACCCATGTGGTGATCGTCGACAAGCCCGGCGCGCCGCAGACTGCGCTGTTCGCAGTCGGCAACGGCGTACCGGAATCCTCGCCCGATTCGGAGCTGCTCGACGTCCTCGACTACACCCTCGGCGCCAGCTTTGGCAGCCGCATCAACATGAACCTGCGCGAAGCGCACGGCTACACCTACGGCGCTTTCTCCAGGTTCAATCAGTACCGCGATGGAGGGTACTTCTACGCCGGCGCGCTCGTTCGCACTGACGTGACCGCGCCCGCCGCAAAGGAGATGATGTCGGAGATTCGCAACTTCCCCGGTCATCCCTCCACGCCGGAAGAGCTGGCGGCAGCCAAGGAGGCTTCTATCCGCTCGCTGCCTGGGCAGTTTGAGACCAACGCGGCCATCGCCCGCGCCGTCCAGAACCTGTATCTCTATGACCGCCCACTTGATTACTACGCCAACCTTCCTGCCAAATACCAGGCCATCTCCCAGGACGATGTAGCCCGCGCTGCAAAGCAGTATCTGCATCCCGATCAGCTCATCATCCTCACCGCCGGCGATCGCACCAAGATCGAGTCAGCCCTCAAAGACGCAGGCCTTGGCCCCGTTGAGGTCCGCGACATCAACGCCAACCTGGTCACGGGCGAACCAGCCGCGCCAACAGACCAGAAGTGAGTCCTCAGCTCTGACTCGTTCCCGCCTTCGCCGATTGGGGTAGCTTGCGAATCGGCGAAGGCGGGATTGCGCTGACTCGCTGACTTGCTGACTCGCTGACTACTTCTTCCCTGCCGCCTCGTACGCCGCTTTTCCAATCTCCGCCATCACCCGGTATCGCGTGGCCTCGTCCGCGCGCGAGTCCGTAACAAACACCGCGACCGCCAGCTTGCGTCCATCCGGCAACATGATCAAGCCAATGTCGTTGGTGGCGTGCGCCAGCCCGTTGTCCACATCCGAACTTCCGGTCTTATGCGCCACCGGAGTCCCATGCGGCAGCTCCGCACCCAGCCGCGTCTTCTCCGCCGGCGCCGTCATAATCTCCCGCAGAAATGCCGCGTCCGCAGCGTTCAGCGGTGAGCGCTCGTCGATCATGCGCAACAGCGCAACCGCCCCAGCCGGCTCAAACCAGTTCCGGTATTGCAGATCGCGCTGGTGGTGCAGCGCATTCTCGTTGTCCACCAGGTGGAACCCGTGAACGCCCAGCGCCCCAATGTACCGGTTCACCACCGCTGGCCCGCCAACCAGCCGCAGCAGAATGTCCGCCGCCACGTTATCGCTCAATGCAACGCTCAGCCGCAGCAGCTCCCGCAATGGCACATCCACGTTCGCATCCGGGTATTTGTCCCACAAGGGGCTGTAAGCCTGCGGCAGGATCCGGTCTGAAGGCAGGAACCGCACCGGCTCATTCAGCGTGAACTTTCCCAGCTCCACCTGGCGCAGCACCGCGATCGCCAGCGGTAGCTTGAACACCGACTGCATCGGCGGGTGCCCATGCGGGTTCAGATCGCAATTCAGATCGGCGCCACCCAGCCGGCAGGCAGTAGAAACGCGTCCCTGCGCTTCCGCCGCAATCGCCCGCACCCGTTGTCTTAGGTCCTGCGCGCCCGCGCACCCCACCGCCAGCATCAACACCAGCAAAAGCCGCATGGGACCAAGTATACGAACGGCTCTCAACTCACGCGTCCAGCTGCCTCGGAACCAACAATCTTCAACAAACAGGGATCTTCTTGTCCCTTGTCCCTGCTTTCTACTCCCTACTCCCTATTCCCTATTCCCTGCCTCACTGCAGAATCGGCACCCCGGCAATCCGCCGCTGCCACTCCGCCGGCCCGGTCTGATGCACGCTCGTTCCCTTGGAATCCACAGCCACGGTCACCGGCATGTCCTTCACCTCAAATTCGTAGATTCCCTCCATGCCCAGATCGTCGAACGCCAGCCGCCGCGCGCTCATGATCGCCTTCGACACCAGGTACGCCGCGCCGCCCACCGCCATCAGGTACACTGCGCCGAACTCCCGGATCGCCTCGATCGCCGCCGGTCCGCGCTCCGCCTTGCCCACCATGCCCAGCAAGCTCGTCTCGGCCAGCATTTGTCGCGTGAACTTGTCCATGCGTGTCGCCGTCGTCGGCCCGGCTGGCCCAATCACCTCATCGCGCACCGGATCCACGGGTCCCACGTAGTAGATAAACCGGTCGCGGAAATCCACCGGCAGCGTCTCCCCGCGGCTCAGCATCTCGGTCATGCGCTTGTGCGCGGCGTCGCGGCCCGTCAGCAGTTTGCCGTTCAGCAGCAGAACCTCGCCCGGCTTCCACGTTGCGGCTTCCGCGCGGGTCACTGTATCCAGGTTCACGCGCCGCGCGCCCACCGGATCGTACGTCAGTTTCGGCCACGACTCCAGCGACGGCGGATCGAGGTATACGGCCCCGGAGCCGTCCAGTACCACGTGCGCATGGCGCGTCGCGGCACAGTTGGGAATCATCGCGATGGGCAGGTTCGCCGCGTGGCACGGCGCGTCCAGCACCTTCACGTCCAGCACCGTGGTCAACCCGCCCAACCCCTGCGCGCCAATGCCCAGCTTGTTCACCTTGTCGTAAAGCTCTACCCGCAGCTTCTCCGCCGTCGTCTTCGGCCCGCGCGCAACCAGGTCCTGGATGTCGATCGGGTCCATCAGCGATTGCTTCGCCATCAGCATCGCCTTCTCCGCCGTTCCGCCGATCCCGATCCCCAGCATGCCCGGCGGGCACCATCCGGCGCCCATCGTGGGCACCGTTTTCAGCACCCACTCCACCACCGAATCCGACGGATTGAGCATGGCGAACTTCGACTTCGCCTCCGACCCTCCGCCCTTGGCTGCAACCGTGATCTCCACCTCGCCGCCCGGCACCAGTTCCACCGTCACCACGCTCGGCGTGTTGTCCCGCGTATTCTTGCGCGCGCCGGCCGGGTCCGCCAGCATGCTGGCCCTCAGCGTGTTGTCGGGGTCCAGATATGCCCTGCGCACTCCCTCGTCCACCATCTCCTGCAGGCTCTTCGCGGCGCTCCCGCCATCCAGGCCGGCAAAGCGCACGTCCATCCCTATCTTCAGAAATACATTCACCACGCCCGTATCCTGGCAAATCGGCCGATGGCCCTCCGCGCACATCCGGCTGTTGATCAGGATCTGCGCCATCGCGTCCTTGGCCGCCGGCGACTCTTCCTTCTCATAAGCCTTGGCCAGGTTCGTAATGTAGTCCACGGGATGGTAGTAACTGATGTATTGCAGCGCCCCGGCGATCGTGTCAACAAGGTCCTGCTGGCTGATAACGGTCATGAGTTAACTCCTCTGAAGCAACCACATTTTAGGGTAACGCCTCTCACAAACGGCTGCGACTGCCGTCACTGCCCCCGCCGAGGCACATGATTATAATTCCGAGTGAGATCGCAGTGGGCCTACGGGCTCCTGGCGCCGTTTTAAGCATTTTTTTTTGACACGGGGGATGTCATGGTCAGGACTTATGCCTCGGGCCTGCTGATGTTGTGCCTTGCTGTTCCAACGTTTGCTAAACCAAAGACTGCCGAGCCGGTGAAGGGTGTATATCCGGTATCGTGCGACGATCTATGGGCCGCCGTTAAGAATACGCTTGGCAACAGGGCCAATTACGCTCTTGAATCGGTAAACGACCTCGATTTGCATGCGTCGTTCATCGTGATAGGCGACCTGATTGTCTACACCGACAGAGTCACGCTGATCCCGAAAGAGGGCGGCTGCTCAATCAAAGAGGATATTGGCGAGGTGGGCGCGGAAAACGTGAACTGGCGCGCGTTCCACAAGCGTCTCGGGCAGTCGCTCGCGAAAATGCGGGCGGCAAAGTCGACAGGCGCGGTAAAGTCGCCGGAGACGGCAAGCTCGCCAGGGGTCTCGGGGCAGCAGTAACGGCGGGCAAGCAAAAGCCCTGACCAGCGCGGGCCGGTCAGGATGTCTCTCCAGGCGCCGGATACAGCTGTTTCCCATCGATTACCTGCAAAAACGGCGCCAGCTTGTGCGTCTTCGCCGGCGCCGCGCTCACAATCTCACGCACGTCCCACCCGCGCAGGGTCAGCGCATCCGCAATCAGCGACCGATGACAGCGCCATGGCACCGCTTCCGCGCACATAATGGCCGTCGGCCGCTCCCCGGCCATGGCGATCAACTCCTCCAGTCCCTTCGCGAACTCCTCTGCCCCCATATAGTCCGCGTAGCCTCGGAACGACGCATTGCGCCAGCCTGTGTTCACTGAGTCCTTGCGCGTCGATCGCCGCCCGCCAAGCGCCTTTAGATGTGCATATCCGATCCCCGCGGCCCGCAATGACGGCCCCAGCGCATCGATATGGAACTGCGGACAGTGCCGCGACTTCGGGATTGACCGCACATCCGCCACCTGCGCCACCCCGTGCGCGCGCAGCAATGCGACAAACTCCTCCATCGAGCGCGTCGAGTGTCCGATCGTGAACAACATCGCTCCCACATAAAAATCGTAACGCTCTGTTCACATCCGCCTTCAGCAAATCCTAAGGTTCGCTGTGCTAGCGTCTTATCGCGGGTTCTTCGCACAATTCCGATTCATCCTGGCCACTAACCAACAACTACAGGAGCAAATATGACGATGAGAATGGTAAGGGCTGCTGTACTTCCGCTGGCCCTCTTGCTGGCGGGTTCGCTCGCGGGCCGCGGCCAGCAGTGGAGTGTCACCAACACGCTGCACATCGGCGGCGAAGGAGGCTGGGATTACGTAACCGTGGATGCAGCCAGCCACCGTCTCTTTGTCACCCGATCCACCCATACCCAGGTCATCGATGCTGCCTCGGGCAAGGTCCTCGGCGACATTCCCGGACAGAAGCGCTCCCACGGCGTCGCCCTCGTCCCCAGCCTCAACCGCGGCTTCATCACTGACGGAGGCGGTGACGGCGCCATCATCGTCTTCGACCTGAAGACCTATGCCGTCCTCGGCAAGCTCGCTACCATGCCCGATTCCGACGGCATCATCTACGACCCCGGACAGAATCTTGTCCTCGCCGTCTCCGGCGACAAAGGCATGCTCATGATGTTCAAGCCCGACATCGATCCCAACAGCGGAAAAGTCGACACGGTCGATCTCGGCGGCTCGCCGGAGTTCCTCACCGCCGACGGTACAGGCAAGGCGTATATCAATCTCGAGGACAAAGACACGGTCGCCGAAGTCGACCTCGCCTCGCACAAGGTCATCGCCCGCTGGCCCGTCGCGCCCGGCGGCCATCCCGTAGGCCTCGCCCTCGATAAAAAATCGCACCGGCTCTTCATCGGCTGCCGCAATCCCCAGAAACTGGTCATCATGAGCACCACCGACGGCAAGGTGCTCGGCAGCGTGGACATCGGCGCCGGTGTCGATGCGACTCAAATCGACGGCCGGCAGGCCTTCGCCAGTTGCCGCGACGGCAAGCTCATCGTCGCCGCCGAAAAATCCGGCAATTACGCGGCGGAGCAGACCGTCACCACCCCCGACGGCGCACGCACCATGGGCCTCGACACCTCAGCTCACAAGCTCTACCTGCCCACCGCCGAGTTCGAACCGGCTGCCGCCGGCGCTCGGCCCAAAATGAAGCCCGACACCTTCGAAATCGTCGAAGTCAGCCGCAAGTAAACCTCAGGGTTCCAGGCCCGCGCGCGAGGGCCTGGAACCCCAGCCGCTCCTTAGCCTTCGGCCTGCGCACCGACGGGAGCCGTCTTTTTCAGCCGCTATGCCTTCAGCGCCGACCGCAGATCCGTGTGCCCGAAATCTTCGCCCTTGAACAGAATCGGCTCCCGCTTCACCCGCGCCAATGCGTAGCTGAAGCAGTCCCCAAAGTTCAGATTCGCCCGGTGCCCGCTTCCCCGGCCGTAGTCGCGGTAAGCCTGGCGGGCAATGCGGGCCTGTTCCGGCGTAACGGGCTCAATCACGATTTCGGAATCCAGAATCATATCGTCGAGTCGGGAGCTCAACACAGCATCGCGGTGCGCATCAATCACGATCGATGTTTCCAGATAGGATGCCGCGGACATGCGAACCACTTCCGGACCATCCATAACCACGGACAAGGCTTCCCCATCCTCTTCGTTGGTGAGCATCGCAACCAGCGCCGATGAATCCACGATCATTTGGGCAGTCCATTCTCATCGTAGAGAAGCTTGTCGACATCCCAGGAATGGATCGGTTCTTTTACTCGGCTGACGAATTCCCGCGCGAACGCCTGCACGACCTCGGACCGCTTCTTTTTTGGCGATTCGGCGTTGCCCTGTCTGGCCTTCTCCCGCTCGATCTCTTCTTTCACAGCAAGCTTCACTGCAGCCGTGAGTGTCGTGCCTTTGAGCGCTGCGAGCGCTCGCGCCATTGCATGCGTTTCCTCATCTTTGATATTCAGGCTCACGATATTTCCAGCTTTCTACCACAATTGTCTACCATTCTACCATGGCCTTCCGCCCCGCATCGCGGGCAATCCATGGACCGCCACTCCAACTCCCGCCTTGTACCCTAATCTAGAAGCGTATGCCCGATTACCCGCTCGACTCCGTGCCGGATGCCCAGCCCCAGACCATGCCCGCACCCGGAGAAATCCCTGCCGCGGACACGCTCTTCGATGTGATGGTCATCGGCGCCGGACCCACGGGGCTCTCCTGCGCCATTGAAGCCCAGCGTTCCGGCTTCCGCACCGTCCTGGTCGATAAGGGTTGCGTCTGCAACTCGCTCTTCCACTATCCCTCGCACATGACCTTCTTCACCACATCGGAGCTGCTGGAAATCGGCGACATCCCCTTTCCCAGCCCCAATGCCAAACCCACCCGCGGCGAAGCCCTCGAGTACTACCGCCACGTTGCGGCGCATTACAAGCTCGACGTACGCCAGTACCAGCGTGTCC
Organism: Occallatibacter sp.; assembly: GCA_035552475.1. Lineage (GTDB taxonomy): Bacteria > Acidobacteriota > Terriglobia > Terriglobales > Acidobacteriaceae > Telmatobacter. The sequence continues at coordinate 72,758 of DASZLE010000007.1, read as the reverse complement.
AGCGCATCGAAGGCGCTCGCGGCGCCTTCACCGCCCACCTTGAAGACCGCTTCGGACGACCCGGCGCCCTGCGCGCACGCAACCTCATCGTCGCCACCGGTTACTACGACATCCCCAACCTGCTCAACGTCCCCGGCGAAGAGCTCAGCAAGGTCCACCATTACTACAACGACCCCCACCCCTACTTCGGCACCGACGTGCTCGTCATCGGCGGCAAAAACTCCGCCGCCATTGCCGCCCTCGAACTGTGGCGTCACGGCGCACGCGTCACCCTCGTCCACCGCGGCCCTGACATGCATCGCCACGTCAAGTACTGGATCAAGCCCGACATCGAAAACCGCATCAAAAACGGCGAGATCCGCGCCCTCTTCAACTCCCGCGTGCTCGAGATCCTGCCTGACTCCGTGCTCCTCGAAACACCCGACGGACGCGAAAATCTGGCGAACGACTTCGTCTTCGCCCTCACCGGCTACCGCCCCGATTTTCGCTTCCTTCAGAGCCTCGGCGTGTGCTTTGAGGGCCCGGACTGCCTCCCGATATGTCATTCTGAAACGTTGGAGAGTAATGTACCTGGCATTTTTCTCGCCGGCGTGATCGTGGCCGGCTCGCGCACCAACGAGATTTTCATTGAGAACGGACGATTCCACGGCAGGCAGATCGCCCGTGCGCTGATCGCATCCCAATAAAAGCCGCATTGGCAGGGTTCCAGACTTTGAAGTATTTGCTTCCCCCTTCAACCCGGCTCCGTCCCTTGCGCTGGTGGCCCCGCTCCCTGCGTTGGCAGATGCTCGTGGGCCTCGTCCTGCTTGAGGCCCTGTCCATCGGCCTCTTCGCCTTCTTCCTCACCCGCCTGCAAAGCCGCGATATGCAGGATCGCGTGCGCCAGCGCCTCGAGCACCAGGTCACGTCGCTGTCCGTGGCGGCTGAAGAAGCCTATGAGGACAAGAGCCCCGACTTCCTCGCCGTCTCCGTCCGCGTGCTGGGCGGCGCTCCCAGCGTGCTCCGCGCCAAGATCACCGATACCGCCGGCAACATGCTCTACGTCAGCGCCGGCCAGCCTTCCCAGATTCGTCTCAATCCCGACGAGCTTTCCGTCCTCAGCCACTTCACCGGCCACGCTCCCCGCATCCTTTCCCTCGATGCCGGGCGATCGGAGGCGGTCAAGCCCATTTACTACGGCTTCGATCTCCGCGGCTTTGCCTGGGTTGAGTCCGATCCCGTCTGGGACGATGCGCAGGTCTTTGACACCCTCCGCGCCACCCTCGTCTTCGGCACCATCTGGATCATCGCCTCCTTCGCCCTGGTCTGGCTCATGTCGCTGGTCATCACCCGCCCCCTCGCCATCCTCCACCACGGCACCCGCGCCCTCGCCGCCCATCCCGAGTCCAGTGCCGCCTTCCCCCTTCCCGTCGTCGTCCAGAACGAATTCGGCGATCTCATCGCTGCCTTCAATGGCATGGTCGCCTCCATTGAGGAACAGCGAGCCGGCCTCCGTGACACCCTCTCACTTCTCGACTCCCTCCTGGCCAATGCCCCCATTGGCTTCGCCTTCTTCGATCGCGCCTCTCGCTTTGTCCGCGTCAGTCAGGTCTTTGCCTCGCTCACCGGCATCTCCATCGGCTCACACCTCGGCCGCACACCCGATGAGCTCCTCCGTTCCGATGTGGCCCTCCAGTTCGATGAAGCCCTCCAGCGCGTCTTTTCATCGCAGGTGCCCGTCACCGACCTCGAATTCCACGGCGTCGATCCCGACACCCAGGTTCCCTGGAACTGGCTGGTCAGCGCTTATCCCGTCCGCACCATGCCGGAACAGGTTCGCTGGGTCGGCGTCATTGTCCGCGATGTCACTGAGCGCGTCCGCGCCGAGGAGGCCCTCCGCCGCTCTGAAAAGCTGGCCGCCACCGGCCGCCTCGCCGCCTCCATCGCGCACGAAATCAACAACCCCCTCGAGGGCCTCACCAATCTGCTCTTCCTCCTGCGCACCTACTGCGACCTCAAGCCTCCCGCGCTCGAATACGCCACCATGGCCGAGCACGAAGCCCGCCGCATCGCGGAAATCGCCCAGAAAACCCTGCGTTTCTACCGCCAGTCCACCCTGCCCACCCGCGTCCGTCCCGCCGAGCTCATTGACTCCATCCTCGACCTCTTCCGCACCCGGCTGCACACCCTCAACATCACCATCGTGCGCGATCTCGATCCCAATCTCACCCTCTTCTGCTTTGAGGGGGAGATCCGCCAGGTCCTCGTCAATCTCATCGGCAACGCCATCGACGCCACCTCCGGAGGCGGCCGCATCATCGTCCGCCTCCGCGCCTCCCAGCGCTGGCGCAATGCCCTCGAACACTGGGGCGAAGAATCGGGATCCCCGCCGAACCAGGACTCCTCAAAAACGCCTCCCGATTCCGGGAATGGAGCTAAGAATGCCGCTCGCCACGGTGATGAACCGGGCATCCGCATCACCATCGCCGACACCGGCGTGGGCATGACCCCCGATGTCCGCGCCCATATCTATGAGCCTTTCTTCACCACCAAGGACGCCACCGGCACCGGCCTCGGCCTCTGGGTCAGCCAGGAAATCGTCGCCAAGCACCGCGGTGAGCTCCGCGTCCGCAGCCGCGCCGCAGCCGATGGCAAATTCTCCGGAACCGTCTTCCAGCTCTACCTTCCCGACGACGAATCGCTGGCCGCCCGCAGCGCCACCTCCGCCGACCAGGTCGAGCTCCAGAACTCCTAGCTATGTGCCTGCGCCCCTGCGTCCCTGGTCCCCAGTCCGCTGACCCCTTGAAGCCATAATGACTCTCCATTCGTCTACTTAATTAGGACACCTCCCGATGAATCGCTTTACTTGGTCTCTTCTCGCCATTTTCCTTCTCGCTTCTCCCGCCTGGGCGGACAAAAAAATCACTGTGGGCCAGCTCGAAGACCTCCTCCGCTCCATGCAGCGCGACAAGAAAGCGGATGTGGACGTCGCCACCGCCCTCAAGCAGGTCGAGCTTTCTGAAGAACTTACCCGCGCCCGCATGAATAGCATCATCCCCCTCGTGCCCGGGCCTTTCTCCACAGAACAGATTTACATCCTTGAAGCGCGCAGCGCGGACCTCATTCCTCCGCCGTCTGACCTCCCCGCCACGCCAGCTCCCGACCCCGCCGCCGAGAAAGCCATCCTCTCCCGCACCGTCGACTACGTCGCCCACGTCTATGACCAACTCCCCACTCTGGCCGCCACTCGCACCACCCTCCGCTTCCAGGACAACTACAACGCCGTCGGCCAAAGCTCAGGCATCGTGGGTAGCGCCACTGAAGTCGATACCGTCTCTCCAGGCTCCCTGGCATCCCATCATGACTCCTACGTCCGCTACATCAACTCCACTGAATCCGCCGTCATCTTCGAGCACGGCTCCCAGAAGTTCCAGCCTGCCGACGCCAATATCCGCTGGGGCGCCAACAAGATGATCGCTCTCCAGACCGCCGATCCCAGTCTGGGTACCGTCTTTAAGGAAGCACAGGCCTCCGCCTCCATACAGTGGCTTCGCTGGGAACTCATTAACGGCAAGCCCGCCGCCGTCTTCAGCTTCTCCGTTCCTCGAAAAAATTCCCGCCTCGACGTGAAGGTCTGCTGTTTCCCCAAGATCGATCAGCAGGGTGTCGCCCACTTTTATACCCCCTCCACGGCTTCGGCTTTCGGCGGTGACGCCAGCTCCGGCGGCGGCGTGGCCGGCGACTGGCAAACCACCACCGACTGGCACGACTTCCGCACCGCCGTGCCCTATCACGGCGAGTTCTTCGTCGACCCGGATACCGGCTCCGTCCTCCGCCTCATCACTCAGGCCGAGTTCAAGCCCAGCGACCTCGTCCACCAGGTCGATACCCGCGTCGACTACGGCACCGTAAGAGCCGGCGCCCGCACCGTCTTCGTCCCCGTCAAATCCTTCATCAACACCCTCGTCGTCCCCGGCGGCGATTCCGGCGCCCAGATGTACTCCACGCGCACCACGCTCTTTACCTCAGAATTCACCACCTACCGCACCGCCGCGCAATAAAAAGGAAGGTGTAATCCTGAGCGGAGTTTGACGCGCCCCTTGCGTCAAACGTAGTCGAAGGACCTGCGGTTCGGGACTTCTCGATTTATGCAGTCAAAGTTCAGGGACGGGATACAAGCCGGTGCCCCATCCTGGCTTCGCTAGGGTAAGAAGCGCACAACTTACGCTATCGGCCTAAATGGCCCTTCCAGGCCGATTTGCCTTTTGCTACTCTTGACCCATCATGTCCCGGCCTTCCTTGCGCATCCTTGCCTTCTGCTTGCTTCTCTGCCCTGCTCCCGCCGTAATCCATGCACAAATGCTGGTCAAGCCGCAGTCAATCCATGTCGAGGGAACCCAGCAATACACCGCCGCTGAAATCGGCCAGGCAGCCGGCGTAAAAACCGGGCAAACGTACACCGCGGACTTCCTTAGCCAGACCGCCCAGAAACTGATGGCCACTGGAATGTTCGAGAAGGTTGGCTTCAAATTCGACGGGCAGGACCTCATTTACCTGATCTCGGACAGTCCTGACTTATACGCCGTTGTCATTGATAACCTGCCTCTCCCTCCGGACAAGGACATCGACTCGGAGTTGCGCGCGCAGGTGCCGCTCTATCGCGGCAAAGTTCCGTCGGAAGGCGCGGTACTCGACGAGGTTCGCCAGGCCCTCCAGTCCATGCTCGCCCAGCAAGGCGTGCAGGCCACGGTTGTTCCCGTCCCGGCGGGCGACAATCCGGGTAAAAAAGCCACCGCCATGAAGTTCCGCATAGACTCGCCCACCGTCGGCATCGGCGCCATCACGGTTCAGGGACTCTCGCTGGAGATTCAGGCGCGCATCCCCGCGCCGTCGCTGCTCGCGCTCGGGGAATACAAGGCGGACCGGTCCCCTGCTGAAATTCAGCATTTCTACGAATTCGGATTGGCCAGCCTCGGGTACGCATCGGCTGCCGTGCGCGTCCGCTCCATCGGAGACCCGCAAGTCGCCCCCGGCTCCATCAGTGTTCCTTTCACCGTCGACGTAACTCCAGGCAAGCTGTACAAACTCGGCGAAGTTCGTATTGCCCCTGACATCCCCGTCACCATGCAGGAACTCCAATCGATGATGCGCCCTCGGACCGCTTTCGCACCGGAAAATGGGTACGTGCGCGCGGTCGTCGCCGCTATCACGTTCCGCCTGAAATCCAAGGGCTACCTCGACTGCAAAGTCGATGCGCACCCCCAGCTCGATGACCCCTCCGGCATTGTGAACTACACCATCGACGCCGTCACCGGACCGGTCTATCATTTCGCCTTCGTAAAATTCGACAACGTCAGCGACAGCCTCAAGGCGCTCCTGATGCATAACTGGCAGATGATGCCGGGCGATCCCTTCAACGAGAACTACGCTTCCAGCTTTATGCTCAACGCCCAGAATAGCGATCCGGTTCTCATGCGCGCCCTCTCGGGCGTCAAAGCCACCTTCGACGTAAAGACTGACCCCGAATCACACGACGTGAATCTCATCATTCGCCTTAGCCGCTAGCGTTATCCTCGTCCCATGCTGCACGAACTTTATGCCCACATGTTCCACCTGCCGCTTCCCATCCTGGAGAAGCTGATCCGCCCAGTCTTCGTCTACCTGGTCCTGGTCATCCTCCTGCGCATCTTCGGCAAGCGTGAGCTGGCCCAGCTCAACCCTTTTGACCTCGTCGTTCTGCTCTCCCTCTCCAACACCGTGCAGAACGCCATCATCGGCGACGACAACTCCATCACCGGCGGCGTCATCGGCGCTTTCGCCCTGCTCGCCATCAACTGGCTTGTCGTCCGCACCCTCTTCCACTCGCCCAGCTTCACCCGCATGCTTGAAGGCGGCTCCACTGTGCTGGTCCGCAATGGCCGCATCGATGAACGCGCCCTCCGCCGCGAGTCCCTCACCCGCGAGGAACTGATGGAGGTCATCCACCGTCAGGGGTTCGATTCGCTCGCCAGGGTCGGCCGCTGCGAACTCGAGCCCAACGGCTCCTTCTATGTCGAGCCCATCGAACCCTCACCAGCCGAAAAGCAGCACGCCGAACTGCTCGCCCGCTTTGACACCATGGCCTCCGAACTCGCCGGCCTCCGCGCTCAGCTCGCCGAGAAGTCTTGATGCCAGCCCCAAAAAGCGCGCAAGCCCCCGCGTTCCCGGATGACGGAGAATTCATGACGCCATTCCTGACTGCCGCCGTCTCACCCTTGTAAACTCCCCTCAGGAGCCCGCATAATCCATGTTGTCCCTTAGATTTGCTTTAAACGTCTCTCTCCTGGGCTCCGTGTCTCTCGTCGCACCGGCCGCATACTCCCAGGTTCTGCATGAGCGCCCTGCCGCGCCGCCGCCCGCGGAGCCGGCAAAACCGGCCCAAGCCGCCATCCCAGCCCAGTCCGCAAGCCCCGCCCTGCCCGCAGGCACCGCCATGCAGGTTGAAATTGTTCGCCATTACCCCATGAGAGCCGGCGAGCTGCTCGATGCCCAGCTGGTTCACCCCATCTTCCTCGACGGCAAGCTCGCCATCCCCGCCGGCACGCCCATCCGCGGCCTGGTTACCGCGCTCAAGCCCGACTCGAAAACGCGCCTCCAGGCCCGTTTCGACGGTGATTTCACACCATTCCACATCGCCCAGGTCCAGTTCAGCGAGATGATGCTGGACGGCCAGCGCCTGCACTTCACCACACACGGCGCCACCACCGGAACGCCTGTCCTCCGCCTCACCGCCGCCGGCCCCGCCACAAAACACGACCTCATCGTCCGCGAATGGGACAGCGCCCGGCAGCAGTTGCACGACCGCATCGCCTACTTCACCGCCCCGGGCTTCGGAGACCGCGCCAAACTGCTTCTCTATCACCAGCTTCCCTACCACCCCGAGCGCATCCCGGCCCATACCGCATGGACATTTGAGCTGGCCGAACCGCTCCCGCTGCCGGACTCCGTACTGGCCGGCGATTCGCCGCCGCTCGCACCCACCCCCATCCCCGGCAAGCCGGAGATCTGGCAAGTCCGCGCGCTCCTCACTGCCGAGGTGACCTCGGCCACAGCCCATCCCGGAGACTCCGTCCAGGCGCTCGTCGTTGAGCCGGTCTACGACAAGGACGGCCAACTCGTGGTGCCGCAGAATTCCACGCTCGTGGGCAAGGTCACCACCGCAAAACGTGCCCGCTCCCTCGGCCGCAATGGCAAGCTGCGTTTCAACTTCCAGCAGATCCGGTTCCCTGCGGGCGCCGGCATCGCCGAGCCCAGCCGCAACGTGGAGGGCTCGCTTGGCGGCGCCACTACCCAGGCCAATCAGGAACTGAACCTCGACGCCGAAGGCACCGTCACTCCCAAAAACAACGCGAGCGCCATTGCCCCCCTTCTGCTCACCATGCTGGCCGGACGCGCGCTCGATAGCGACGGCAACCTCGTCTCCGGGACCGCCGTTGCTTCCAATGGCTTCGGCCTGGTCGGCCGCATTGTCGGCGTAGCGGCGGGCAGCCGCAACTTTGCCGCGGGCCTGGGCTATTACGCCGCCGCCCTGTCGTTCTCGCGTAACTTCCTGCACTCGGGCCGCGACGTCGACTTCCCCCGCGACACCCGCATCGAGATCGAAACCAGCCCCCTGCGCGCCCCGGTGCTCAAGCCCTCAGGCGATTAGCGATTCCTTACGGCCGTCAGTGACTTTTGAAAGCTCGGCTTGGCAGCTTGGCGAAGCTCGCTGCGAAAACAAAAATACGCGTAAGAGCAGGAAGTCAGTCCCGCCGCACTGCACTCAAACAAGGACCTGGGCTTTTAGCCCCCGCGGAGGAACACCATGCCGGGGCAGGTTTTGAAGGGGCACGACTTTAGTCGTGCCGCTAATGGCGAATGAATTGGGCCCGGCTTTAGCCCCTGAGGGATGGGTTTTCGACTGCTTCTGCCCTGGCTCCGACTTTTTCCGCAGCTGTTTAGCCTTCTTCCGCAGCCCGTTCAGCCCCGGAGGCACGTATTACGATTGCCCCAACGAAATCGATCCCACGGTTCTAACCAATTAGGCAGAGAAAGAGATAACCAATGGACCGGCAACGTCTATACCAGTTTCTGTCGCGGTTCCGCTACGGAGTCGTGTCGAGCGCGGGGCCAGAGGGGACGCCCCAGTCGGCACTGGTGGGAATTGCGGTGACGCCGGAGCTGGAAGTCATCTTCGACACCGTCCAATCGTCACGGAAGTTTGCCAACCTCACAGCGCGGCCCGCGTGCTCGTTTGTAATCGGTTGGGACGGCGAGCAGACCGCCCAGCTTGAGGGAACAGCCTCATTGCCGGAGGGCGACGAGCTGCGGTGGTACCAAGAGGCGTACTTTGCCGTGTGGCCGGATGGGCCTGACCGTCTCAAGTGGCCGGGACTGGTGCACTTTGTGGTGCGTCCGCAATGGATCCGGTACAGCGACTTTGACCAAAGCCCGCCCGAGATCGTCGAGAGGTCTGTTTGGTAAGCCGAATCGCCCGCAATCTTTGGCGGCGACAGAGCCTGCCAATTGGCCTCCTCTGGCCGATGAAAAAGGGCTCGTTTCCAGCCAAAGGTCCAAATCTGTCAAGTACCTGTGGAAAACTTTGCCCGCAACTCCTTTGTTTTGTAGCCAAAACAATAGTAACCAAAATGCAGTTACTAGGGGGTAGAAGGCGTATAGTTGGATCAGATTGAAAAAACTATGGGCGCAGCCATCCGCTGCGCCCTTTGCTTTTGCCGCTAAAAGGAGCTCAGCAATGTCCCGGCCCGAACTGGCCAAATCGCCCCCTCGACTCCCATCGCCCAAAACCAAGGGAAAAGACCGTACAATTCACTGCATTTAGAGGGTATAAGCCTATCAATCCACAAGACATCGCCGTTTTTATTTTCAGTACCCTCCCCGTCGGGACGAACGTTCCTCGCTCCCTCGTTCCCTGTTCCCTCGTTCCCTGTTCCCTGATTCCCTGTTCCCTGTTCCCTGATTTACTGCAGTTTGAGGACGTAATCCAATGATTCTGTTCGACATCGCCGTTTTATTTTTCAGGCTTTTCGCGAACGGCTGAGGCTGAAGGCCGCCACTCCGGAAACAGGCTGCAATTTACTGCATTTAGAGCAGCTAAATTGCAGAATCCACTAGACATCGCCGTTTTATTTTTGCTGCTTTTTCCCGCTTCGGCTGAAGGCTGACGGCTGAAGGCTGCTTCAGTGAATTCCAACCTGGTGGCGAACGCTTTCCACCAGTTTGGCTGAGTCAAAGCCAACGCCGTTCCTGAACACGGTCTCCACGTTTTCGATATCGCCGATGCGCTTCGATGGGTCGCCTTTGATCAGGACGATGTCGGCTTGCTTGCCGTCGGCAAGGGTGCCGATCTGGTCCTGCCGCCCCAGAAAAATGGCGCCGTTTTCCGTGCCGATCTGGATCGCCTGCTCGGGGGTAAAGCCGGCTTCGACCAGTAGCTCGATCTCGCGCTGATCGCCGAAGCCGGGAAGGACGCCGCCGTTGCCGGTGGGGTCAGGGCCGGCCAGAAGCAGGCCGCCGGCGCGGGCAAAGGCGAACTCGAAATCCATCTCCTTGCGGAAGAGGGCGGTAACGGGCGAGTTGAGGGAGACGCGGGCGCGGGCGGTGAGGTAGCTCTGCGCGGACTCGGCGGTCATGGCGTCCAGGGTGCGCTGCTCAAGCGGCGGCCGCCCGGGGACAGACGCCTCAAACACAGGCAGCGTAGACGTAACCGCGACGTGGTGGGAGACCAGGTCCTGAATGAGTTTGGCGACTTCAGCGCCGTGGATGTCGACGTTGGCCCAGGAGCCGGCGCCGCGCGCAGGGCACTTGTCTGCCTCTTTGCCTGAGACGAATTCGGTATCGGTAAAGATGGGGCCGTGCTCGAAGTCGTCGATGCCGAGGGCGATGGCTTCAGGCCAGGTGACCGAGCAGAGGTGTCCGGTGAGCTTGAGGTGGTGCGCGTGAGCGGCGGTGATAGAGGCGGCGAGCTCCGCGCGCGAGATGTGCATGTAGGCCTTGAGAGAAGTCATGCCCTCGGCGGCCCAGTAGTCGACCAGGCGGGTGGCGTCGTCGGGGCCGGTGAGCTCGTGCATCTGCGCGAAGGGAGTGGGTGCGCCCTCCAGGTAAGGGGCGGTGGCGTCGAGGGCGGGGCCGGGCATCAGGCCGGAGTCGATGCGGTTCTTGACCATGAGGTCGGTATAGGGCTCAAGACTGCCCGTGGTGCGCATGGTGGTGACACCGGCGGCGAGGGAGAGCCGCGGGGCGGTGTAAGGGATTTCAGCAACGAAAAGCCCAGGCTCCGGGATGCGGCCGTTCACGACTTGAAACGAGGCGGAGTCAGTGTAGTAGAGGTGGTCGTGCATGCCGACAAGGCCCGGGATGACGGTGTAGCCGGGGCGGTCAAGGACCTGGGCGCCGGCGGGGACGGAGGCCGAGGCAGCGGGCACGATGGACTGGATGCGGCCATTCGAGACGACGACGGCCTGGTCGTCGCGGGCGGGAGCGCCGGTGCCGTCAATGACGCGAACGTGGTTGAGGACGAAGACGGGGGCGTGGACGGAGATGAGGTCGTCGATTGGGTTGGGGTGGGGCTGGCCGGTGCTGGACGACTGTGCGGGAGCGGGAGTAGCGACAAGGACGGCGCAGGCGAGGAGCAGGGCGGGAAGGGGAAGCTGGCGCATGGCGGAGACCTCTGGATAGGAAGAATAAGCGGTGAGGGTTGGGGAAAAGAAAGAAAGTTCTGCGGATTGCGCGCGCCCAGCGGCCGACAGCAGCCTAACGGATCACTTCGATCGGCACGTTGAGTTTTGCGCGGGCCCAGATTTTGTCTGCCGTCCACGCCGTGGCTCCCCGCGATTGCGCCAGGGCCAGGCAGGCGCGATCACCGAGCGAGAGCGACCGGTCAGCGACAGAAAATGCAGCAGCATGGCTCGCGTCAGCCCTTTCGAAGGGGACCAGTTCCACGCCCTGTAACAAAGCCGCAAGCTCCGCCTCGGTCATTGCCTCGTTGTCGCGCCGAAGCCGGGTCAGAATCTCGCACCAGTTCACGGTGCTGATGGCGACCTTGACGTCTTCTTGAGCATCGAGTCTGTCCATGAGGACGCCGATCTTTTGCCCCCCTTTTTCCGCGAGGACAAAAGCGAGAACCGCGGCGGAATCGAGAACAATGTTATTCAATTCCCGCCTCGCGGCGGGCTTCCGCATGCTTCTCTTCGAGGAATTCATCAAGGATTCCCTTGAGACTTCCCCGCTGTTTGATGATGCCGGCACGGATGGCATCGAGGGCCATCTTGCGGGTCATGATCCTGATTTCGCCTTCTCCGCTGACCACCGTGAGACGTTCTCCTGGTTCGAGGCCGAACTCCTTGCGTATGGAGGCGGGCAGGACGATTCTGCCACTTTCTCCCAGGATTACCGTTTCCATGGCCATGTGGCACCTCGCCATTGATTATGGCAGAACTGGGGCATGAACGCCATAAACTGTCCAGCTTGCCTACTCCCACTCAATGGTGCCGGGGGGTTTGGACGTAATGTCGTAGACGACGCGGTTGATGCGAATTCTCCACTCTCTCAGATTCCCGAACAGGCTACTTGAGAAGAGACCTTGATTTGAGAAATTCAATTTCTTGAGGCGGAATGAAGCGGTTGTATCCGTAGTCGAAGATGATTGGGAACCAAGGGTGAAACGAATAGTCAAGATTCTTCGACGCACATCTCGAGCAGGCGGTAAATCGCAACGTAAACACGCTAGTCTGGGTGGATTTCCCGGGCAGCCTTATTAGTCCGAAGCCGGTAAGCGGAAGCGAAACTGCGGACAGAATTGCCGAAGCTGCGGTTTCGCCCCAGTTCCTTTGGGTTCTGGTTTTGGCAAGTCCGAACTCGAATTGAACCAAGTTTTCTTCCGAACCGCATACAAAGCACATATCCGATGGGACATATTCTCGTTGCAGGGCGGCCGCAAGTTCTGTGTCGTTACGAGGAGAAATAGGCTGCTGTGAATGCCCGACTTGGATTTGGTGGCTGGCCAGTGGATCGAGCGACGGGATCCTGCGTCCACATCTGTGGCAGTACGCCGCTTCCTCAACTAGCCTCGCACCACAGGCAGGACAGAACACTCGACCCCTCCTTTCGATCGCGAAAAGGTTGACTGAAATTATGGACCGCGTAGTTGAGCGCGTAAACAAAAAGGGTCTTCTGGAATGGAGTTTGCAGGAAGTGACGTCGGTTCTGTTTTCTCCTGTCCAGCTACATCACTTACAGACAAAGACTTTGGATATCTCAGGACTACTCCCACTCAATGGTGCCGGGGGGCTTGGAGGTGATGTCGTAGACGACGCGGTTGATGCCGCGGACTTCGTTGACGATGCGGCTGGAGATGCGCTTTAGAACTTCGTAGGGGAGCGGGGTCCAGTCAGCGGTCATGCCGTCCTCGGAGTGGACGGCGCGGATGGCGGCAGTGTAGGCATAGGTGCGCTGGTCGCCCATGACGCCGACGCTCATGACTGGGAGCAGCACCGCGAAGCTCTGCCAGATCTTGGTATAGAGGCCAGCGGCTTTGATCTCGCTGACGACGACGTCGTCGGCTTCCTGAAGCAGGGCGACGCGGTCCGCGGTGACTTCGCCGAGGATGCGGACGGCGAGGCCGGGGCCGGGGAATGGCTGGCGCGAGAGGATGTCCTCAGGCATGCCCATGTCGCGGCCGATGCGGCGGACCTCGTCCTTGAAGAGATCGCGCAGGGGCTCAATGAGCTTGAGCTTCATGGTTTCAGGCAGTCCGCCCACGTTGTGGTGGCTCTTGATGGTCTGGCTGGGGCCTTTGACGCTGGAGGACTCGATCACGTCAGGGTAAAGCGTGCCTTGGACCAGCCAGTCGACGCCGCCGGTCTCCTTGGCAATGCGCGTGGCCTCGTCGTCGAAGACGGCGATGAACTCGTTGCCGATGATCTTGCGCTTCTTTTCTGGGTCGGTGACGCCGGCGAGTTTGGACAGGAAGCGCTCCGAGGCGTCGACGGCGACGAGGTTGAGGCCGAGCTTGTCGCGCAGGTTCTTCTGCACGTTCTGAAACTCGTTTTTGCGCAGGACGCCGTTATTGACGAAGACGCAGGTGAGCTGGGGGCCGATGGCCTTGTGGACGAGCATGGCGGCAACTGAGGAGTCGACGCCGCCGGAGAGCGCGCAGATGACGTGGTCGCGGCCGACTTTCTGGCGGACGGAAGCGACGGTGGATTCGACGAAGTGGGCGGGAGTCCAGTCGCCCCTGGCGCCGCAGATATTGAAGACGAAGTTGCGGATGAGGTCGCGGCCGAGGGGGGTGTGGTGGACCTCGGGATGGAACTGGACGGCCCAGATGCGGCGTTCTTCATTGGCAATGCCGGCGAGGGCGTTGGCGCTGACGGCGGTGCGGCGGAAGCCCTGCGGGAGCTGCTCGGTCTCGTCGCCGTGGCTCATCCAGACGGCGAGGGTTTGCGGCAGGCCGGCGAACAGCGGCGTATTGGTGTCCTCAATGGAAACTTCGGCATGGCCGTATTCGCGCTTGGCGCCGGGACGGACTTTGCCGCCGAGGTGATGGACGATGAAGTGCAGCCCGTAGCAGACGCCGAGGGTGGGAAGGCCCATCTCGAGCACTTTGGGATCGGCGGGCGGGGCGTCGGCGTCGTAGACCGAGGAGGGTCCGCCGGAGAGGATGATGCCGATGGAGTGGTAGCCCTGGATTTCGCCCAGGGGAGCGGTGCAGGGCAGGACGACGGAGAAGACGTTGAGCTCGCGGATGCGGCGCGCGATGAGCTGGGTGTACTGCGAGCCGAAGTCGAGGATAACGATTGTCTGGGTGTCCACGTACTAGTTTGGCAGGGGATGCGGCGGGGTGTAAAGGCTGTTGACCATTTCACTTTGCTCAGTTGATCTCAGGAGGGAGGTGTAAAATTCCGTCAGGATCGGTGCCTTCATGGGAGTTGTTGAAGATGTCCGCCAGGTGTTGCAGGATTTTCTTGCGCCAGAGATGCGGGAGATCCGCACACGTCTCGACGCCATGGATGAGATCAATCGCATCCGCTACGAAGCCGTCATGCAACGACTCGAACTGATCCAGCAGTCGTTTGCGTTCGACAAGCGCATCTCCGACCTTGAAGCCGACAAGCGGCGGTCCGCATAGGACTGCAGTCTAGTTATAGTGGTATCTCGCCTGCATAAAATCGATCCGATCATTCAGCACTCAGTAGACGTTCCGGTGTTCGTGCGTGATCCGGCGGCTCCAACAGACTGCGCTTAAGAACACCCTTAGGATCAACGCCGCATGTGGCAGCCGGTGCGGGGGCAGCGATCGCAGGGCGAGAGATACCTTCCGACGAATTCAGCCGGGGCAAGCCCCACCAGCCCGGAGATGGATTTGAGGGGATGCATCAGGAGGGACGGCATAAGGGTTACGCCGACGGCCTCAGCATCCACCAGGCGAAACAGCTTCTGCTGATTGCCGATGGTCATTCCGCAATAGCCAGGACTGTAGCGCAACGTCAGTTCCTGCTTTTCGCCCAGGTGGCGGCGGATGCGCAGCATGAGCGCGTCGGCGGCAGCTTCCGCTGCCCAGGAGCCCGCCGCATCGCGCACCCACGCGGTGAACGCATCTCCATCGGCGGTGGCAGCTTTAGCCAGATGCGAGATTTCGACGCCCGCGGTCACGACGAATACGGCAGCGCGATCGGAGTGATCCAAGTACTTTCCGACGCTGCCGGAGATGGTGACTTGGCCCAGGCAAATGGAGCGGGCGGTCCGCCTAGCCACGCGATAGACGGCATAGGTTCCCTGGGGACGAAGGGCGGGTAGCGCTCCCGCAGCAGCTTGAGCGATGCGTTCGGCTACACGCGGCGCGGGAGTTGCATGGGCGGGGTAACCGAGGTAGCGATACAGTTCATGCGGATCAAGCGGCGCGAGACACAGGTCCAGGCAGACCTCGGCTGCGAGCACGGGCGTAGCGAGAGGTTCTTCACGCTCACTGACAGCCGGAATGGACTCCTCACGCAGCAGATCTCCTCCTTTTACCGGGTCAGATCGTTCACCGTATCGATCAGCGCATGGATGTTCGCGGACGGTGCGCCAGGCGGCATGCCTCCTCCGCAGGAAACGATCACGCGCGACCGGTCATCGAGCGCATTCAGCATTTCGGTCACCGAGCGCTTCACATCCTCGGGAGTTCCTTCCGCCAGCACATCGCGCGGCGGAATGTTGCCCATCAGCGCGATCTGATTGCCGGTCCAGGCTTTCATGTCGCTGAGCGTATGCTGCACGCCGAAGTTGAGCAGGTTGATGCCCGCGGAGGCCAGCAAAGGCGCGCTGGCTTTGCAGGGCGCGTCGTTGTGGAAGAACTTGATGGTCACGTCCGCATCGAACGCGCGCTTGAGGTAAGGCAGGCCGAACGTCTCGAAGTCGCGGCGGCTGATGAAGCCCACGATGTCGTCGAGGAGGAAGATGCCGTCGATGGTGGGAAACACCTCGCGCTGATACGCGATCCATTCGACGAGGTAGTCGGTGACGAGGTTGAGCAACTGGTGCATGCGCTCCGGGTCGGTCTTGATGGCTTCACAGAATTCCGGCGTGCCCATGAGGAACGAGGCGATATTGAGCGGCCCGCGCGCGACGGCAAAGCGGATCTTGTGACCGGCGGCCTCGATCTCCGGCTGAAGATGCTTCAGCCGTTTGATGACGAAGGGCAGCAGGCCGTATTTGCGCACGTCGGGCTTCTCCAGCCGGTCAACCTCCGACGGCGAGCGCAGCACTTTCCGCGCAAAGGGAAACTCGTCCTCGCCGTACATGGAGACAGAGCCGAACACGGAAGGCTCGGTGCACATGCCGTACTCCGACCAGAAGCCCGGAAGGAAGATGGTCTCAGGGAAGGTTTGAATCGCTTTGAGATTGTCTTCGAGGAACACGCGATCGTCGGTGAAGTAGTCGAGGATGGTGTGGCCGGCCCAGTTGGGGAGCCAGGGACTGTCGATGATGAAAGCAGTAGGAAGGGGCCGGAGAGAGTCGCCGCGCACCGCGGAGACGAGCGTGTTCCATTGCCGGTCGTTCATAGGCGTACCCTACCCCGGCGTGAGCTCCGCTCCCGCCAAACGCCGAGCCAGGGCGACACAGCCCGCGGCATTTTCGCCGTAGCCATCCGCGCCAATTGAATCGGCATAGTTTTGTGTGACCGGCGCTCCGCCGATCATGATCTTGACGTGATCGCGCAATCCCGCCGCATGAAAGGCCTCGATGGTGCTCTTCATGGCAGGCATGGTGGTGGTGAGGAGCGCGGAGAGCCCGACGATGTGCACCGAGTTATTCCGGACCGCGGCAACAAACTTCTCCGGGGAAACGTCGGCGCCGAGGTCGGTGACCTGGAACCCGCCGCCCTCAAGCATGGCGGCAACGAGATTCTTGCCGATGTCGTGCAGGTCGCCCTGAACGGTCCCGAGGAGCACGTGTGCTGTTGGCTTAACGCCGGTTTCAGCGAGCAGGGGGCGGAGGATCTGGAAGATCTCCTTGGTGGCGCGGGCGGACATGAGAAGTTCGGGGACAAAGTAGTCACCCTCTTCAAACAGCCTGCCCACCTCAGCCATTGCCGGGCTGATTCCTTCGGTGATCAATTGGAGCGGCGGAACTCCTGCATCGAGGGCTTGGCGCGCGGCGGCGGTGGAGGCTGAGGAATCGCCTTCAATCACCGCAGTACGCAAGTCAGTCAGCTGGTACACGCAGAATCCCCGAAGGCGCTTCGCCGCGTGCCGTCCGCGGATAGCAACCAGAGACTATAGCACAGAGGAAGACTGTCGAAATGTGACCGGAACCCCTGCCGTTTGATGGTGAAGTTGCAACTCTGGGTAAAGTGGGACGGTCACAACGGATTGACCGGGATGCGAGTATGCTTTTTGCGGTGAAGGGCGCGAGAGAATGAATCGCTTTGACGAATGGGCGGCTGGCGGAGTGATGATCACGGATGGAGCGTGGGGAACGCAATTGCAGGCGCGGGGGCTGCCTCCGGGCGCGGTGCCGGATGGCTGGAACCTTGCGTATCCGGAGCGGGTGGAGGATGTGGCGCGGGCCTATGCCGAGGCGGGCAGCCAGGTGATTTTGACCAACACGTTCCGCGCCAACGCGGTGGCCATGAAGGACGTTTCGGCGGGGGAGTTGGACGCGATCAATCGCGCCGGCGTGGAGATTTCGCGTCGTGCTCCAGGAAATGCCCTGGTGTTCGCGTCGATAGGGCCTACCGGCAAGATGCTGGTGACCGGCGAAGTGAGCCGGGAGGCGGCGAGCGCGGCCTTCACCGCGCAGGCGCAGTCGCTGGCCGCTGCGGGCGCGGACGCTTTGCTGATCGAGACCATGAGCGATATCGAAGAGGCGCGCCTGGCGGTGGAGGCGGCGGTACGCACCGGGTTGCCGGTCATCGCGTCGTTCGCATTCGACTCCGGCAAAAACAAGGACCGCACCATGATGGGCGCGACGCCCGAGGCCGTGGCCAAGGCGATGGAGGATGCCGGCGCGTCCGCCGTGGGCGCGAACTGCGGAGTGGGCGTAGAGCAGGCTGTGGCAATCTGCCAGCGTCTCCGTGCGGCTACGGCGCTTCCCCTTTGGATGAAGCCGAACGCAGGCCTGCCCGTTGTGGACGGGGCGGGGATCCGCTATGAAATGTCCGCGGAGTTCTTCGCATCGCATTTCGCCGCGTTGCGCGACGCGGGCGCCGCATTTGTGGGCGCGTGCTGCGGATCCACGCCGGAGTTCATTCGTGCGCTGGTGAGGGCGCGGGATTCAGACGGTTGATGCGACGAACCGGGTGGGGACACAGTCAGGTGCGGCCGGCCTCACTTGCCACCGCCTTTGTAGACCACGCCGCCCTTCATCACGAACTTCACGTTCTGGAGCACGCGCACGTCGTCCATCGGGTTTGAGTCGACGGCGATGATGTCGGCCCATTTGCCGGGCTCGATGGCTCCCGTCTTCGCGCTCCAGCCCATCAGGTCGGCGGCGTTGATGGTGGTGGTCTGGAGAGCGGCCAGGGGCGCCATGCCGAGCTGGTTCACGTAGACGTCGAGCTCGTGGGCGTTGAGGCCGTGCGGATAGACGGCGGCGTCCGTGCCCAGGGCGATTTTCACTCCGGACTGCATGGCATGCTTGATGTTGGCCTTGGCCACGGCGCTCACGTCCTTCATCTTCTGCTCGTAGAACGGCGGCAGGTGACCGCTCTGGATCATCCAGTCTTCGAGATAGACCGTGGGGACAAGATACGTGCCGTGCTGCTTCATGGCGGCGATGTCTTCGTCGTTGATGTAGCTGCCGTGCTCAATGGAATCGACGCCGGCCTCGGTGGCCCAGAGGATTCCCTGTGCGCCGTGGGCATGGGCGGCCACCTTGCGGCCCAGGCGATGGGCGTCGGCAACGATGGCCTGCATCTCTTCGAGGGTGTACTGCGAGGCCTGGGGATCGTCGCCCTTGGAGAGCACGCCGCCGGTGGCGCAGATCTTGATGAGGTCGGCGCCGTACTTGATGTTTTCGCGGACCTTGTGCTGGACGGCGGCGATGCCGTCGGCTACGCCGTCGCCCTGCAGGTGGTAATGGATGGGCAGGAGGTTCTCGTCGCAGTGACCGCCGGTAATTCCCAGCAGAGGCCCGCTGACCAGCATGTGGGGGCCCATCACCTGGCCGGCATTCACAGCGTCGCGGAGATCGACATCGACAAAGCCGCTGGCGCCGACGTTGCGCACGCTGGTGAAACCGGCAAGCAGCGTAGTGCGGGCGTTCACCACGCCGTTGATGGCGTCCTTGGCGTCGGTCTCGGTCAGCTCGAGGTAGGGATCGAAGTCCGGATTCATGGTGAGGTGCGTGTGCACGTCGATCATGCCGGGCATGGCGGTCATCTGGCCCAGGTCGACGACGTTGTCGCCGGGCTGGGCAGTGACGGAGCCGGAGGGCGCGACGGACTGGATGGTGTCGCCGACGACGACGATGGTCTGGTTGTCGGCGAGCTTGCCGGTGCGGACATCGAGGAGATGGCCGACGCGGACCAGGGTGCGTTTTTGCGGCGCGGCGGATTGGGCGGGCGCAACGGATGGCACAGCGCAAGTGGCGACAGCAAGCAGGCAAGCGATGGATAGTTTTCGCAGCGAGGTCATCAGCGAATCTCCAGAGACGAAGGATTGGCCGGGGAAGTTGCAAAGCGAGTGTAGCAAATACGGCCCGTGGCCCGGATGGCGAGACGCGCACGAATGTGAAATGAGGAATTCAGCGGGCAGGGGGCAGTCGTGGTAAGCTGCTGAGCACAAATTGAATCGAAGAGCGATGCGCGCTCAGTCTTCAAGCCCTGGCATGGGCGCACGACGGAGAGCCAAGCGGCACGCCGGTCACGTTCCCTGAGGATCCTATGAAAAAGAGCATTTGCCTTGCAGCCATGTTTGCGTTGGCCGCGGGAACTGTGGGGGCACAGACGCCTTCGCTTGCGGCAACCGACGACACGAAGCCCGCACCGCCGGCCGAAGCGCGCAGCTTCGACCTTTCAGCCATCGACAAGACGGCCGATCCGTGCCAGGACTTTTACCAATATGCGTGCGGGAACTGGAACAAGGACAACCCCATTCCGGGCGACCAGGTGCGGTGGGCGCGGTCATTCTCGCTGCTGGGCGAGCGCAACCGGTACCTGCTATGGCAGGAGCTGGACGCCGCGGCGAAGGATCCCAAGACCCCGCTCGAGAAGAAGTACGGTGACTTCTACGCGGCCTGCATGGATACCGGCGCGGTGGATCAGAAAGGGCTGGCGGTGCTGAAACCGGCGCTGGACCAGATCACGGCCCTGAAGGGCAGCAAGCAGCTGGCGACCCTGGTCGGCGACCTGGCGAAGAGTGGTTATCCCTCGCCGCTTTTCAGGTTTGGCGTGCAGCAGGACGAGAAGGACTCGTCCAAACAGATTGCCTCAGCGGGGCAGGGGGGCATTTCGCTGCCCGATCGCGACTACTATCTCTCACAGAGCAAGCGATTCCAGACCATCCGCGACGAGTACCGCGAGCACGTGACCAAGATGTTCACGCTGGCCGGGGACTCGCCCGAAGATGCGGCCAAGGAAGCCGACGCGGTGCTGAAGATCGAGACCGCGCTGGCGCAGGCGTCGATGGCGCGGGTGGAGATGCGCGATCCGGAGAAGCGCTATCACATTTACACGTTGGCGGATTTTCAGAAGCTGACGCCCGACTTCGATTTTGCGGTGTATCTGAAGGACATCCGCGTGGGGCATTTCGACACGCTGAATGTTGCCCAACCGGATTTCTTCAAGGGGCTGAATGATCTTATGGCCTCCGAGCCCGTGGACGGGTGGAAGTCTTACCTGCGGTGGCACGTGATCCACGGTTCGGTGACCGACCTGCCACAGGCGTTTCGCGATGAGAACTTCAACTTCTTTGAGAAGACGCTGGCCGGCCAGAAGGAGCCCACTCCGCGGTGGAAGCAGTGCACGGCCATGACCGACCGGGCACTGGGCGAGGCGGTGGGCCAGGACTGGGTGAAGGCGCATTTCCCGCCCAAGGCCAAGGCGAGCATGGATCAGCTGGTGGCGGAGATGGAGAAGGAGCTGGGCGAGGACATCAAGACGCTGCCCTGGATGGGCGACGACACCAAGAAGGCCGCGCTGGAGAAGCTGGCGCTTTACCGCAACAAGATCGGCTATCCCGACAAATGGCGCAGCTACGCGGCTTTGACGGTGAAGCGCGACGACGCGTTGGGCAACATGCAGCGGGACGCGGTGTTCCAGCGCAACTACATGCTGAACAAGCTGGGCAAGCCGGTGGACGAAAAAGAGTGGGGCATGACGCCGCCGACGGTGAATGCTTACTACAGTCCTTCGATGAACGACATCAACTTTCCGGCCGGGATTCTGCAGCCGCCGTTCTTCGATCCCGATATCGACCCGGCCGTCAACTACGGCGGCATCGGCGTGGTGATTGGGCACGAGATGACGCACGGGTTCGACGACGAGGGCTCCAAGTACGACGGTCATGGCAACCTTCGCGAGTGGCAGACGGCGGAAGACCGCAAGAAGTTTGAGGAGCGGACCGACTGCGAAGTGAAGGAGTACAGCGGGTTTGAGGCAGCTCCGGCGCACGAGGACACGGACACGCCGGCGGCGCACCTGAACGGCAAACTCACGCTGGGCGAGAACACGGCGGATAACGGCGGACTGCGCATCGCCTATGCGGCCCTGCTGGACACACTGGCCCAGGAGCACAAGTCGATCACGGACCAGATCGACGGCTATACCGAGGCGCAGAGGTACTTCCTCGGATTCGCCCAGGTATGGTGCCAGAACCAGACCGAGCCGTCGGCGCGGCAGTCGGCGCTGACCGATCCGCACTCGCCGGGCAGGTGGCGCACGAACGGCAGCGTGCAGAACTTCGAGGAGTTCGGGAAGGCATTCGGATGCAAGAAAGGGCAGCCGATGTATCCGGAGAACTCCTGCCGGGTATGGTGATGCCTTGAGGCGCAAAAACACGATGGCCGGAGGGCAAATGCTCTCCGGCCATTTATTTTTGTGTGCGCTGCGGAAGCGGCGCGGATCAGCAGTTCTGGTACTTCCAGTTGCGCTGCTTGCCTTCGGCGATCCACTCGAGTGCCTGCGCGATGCGCTTATGACGGGTTTCGTCGCGCTTGGCGTCGGCGATCCAGTCGACGTACTCGCGTTTGCAGCTTGGGCTGAAGGCGGCGAAGACAGCGGAAGCCTTCTTATTCTTTTTGAGTGCGGCGGCGAATTCGGATGGCGTTTCCGGCGCGGGCCGGGGCGCCTTGGCCACGCGGTTGCGCGCAGCGATGGGGCTGGTATGTTCGCCGCTGTCGACGAATGTGGCAGCCTGGCGGATCCAGCCAAGAAGGGCCTTCTCCGCGGGCAGATCGGTGCGGCTGGTAATACGGCCCAGCGAGCCCATTCCACCGTCGCGCAGCACGCCGGCGTCATTGAGGATGGCGCCGATCTCCTGGCCCCAGAAGCCAAAGCTGCAATGTTCCTTGAAGGCCGACATGTTGCACAGGATCACGCCCTTGTACTCGAAAAAGGGCCGGCTCCACTTGATGGTCTCTTCCACGCCGGGGCAGGCGCGGTGCACCAGGCGGCGCAGGTGATCGAGGATGGGCTGCGCGTGCGGTGGCGCCTTGGCAATGTATGCGTCAACCTTCGAATTCAGGCCATTGTCTCCCATCCGCGTGCGGTCCTTTCTGCGTGTGCGATGTTCCGCAGTGTACTACGGATCGCCCTGTGCAGAACGCGGTTCAGGGGGCCTGCGGCACCGGGACGAAGCCGGGGAGAATGGTGGTCTCTGAACGGAAGAGGTGGTAGCGGTCGAAGGTCACGTCATTGAGAACGGTTTTAAAGGGGCCGTAGATCTTGAAGCTCATGTCCCACTCATTCAATTGCCAAACGCGCCGCTGGCGGGATGTGGAGACGCTGCGTACGGGACAGAAATAAGTTTGGCCCCCCATCTCCACCGGACCGTACTCGACGAGGATGTCGGAGTTATTGAGGGGCAGGCGCGGCTCCAGATTGGCGATGACGGTGAGCCGGAGAATGTGGCCAGTATCGGGATCGGCGGCGAACTCGCCGTGGAAGGGTGAGTGGCGCTCGAAGGGAAAGCTGCCCTCATCCAGCGCCAGGCAGCAGAAACCCACATCGTAAGTCCATGTCGTGGGCGGCGAGGTATACCGGAAGACCGCGACAGGCCCGGACGGGGCCTTCTCCCAATGGCTCCAGGTGAGCGTGCCTCCGGGAGCAGCAGCAGCTTTGAGCACCAGCAACAGGATCGGGCCGAAAGTGCCACTGGTCTGCAGCATGTCTTCCGAGGGCGATTCGCGAGCTTTCACCTTCTCCTCACTGGTCGTCTCCTTGCCGTTTTCGAAGTAGATGTGTTCAGTGGCGGTGCGCGCATATTCGAGCTTGCGGTCGGGCTGCGCCGTTTTCCAGGTCTGGCCGGCCTTTGGCATGGGCTCGCCGAACTGGACCGTGGTGCGCTGGGCATAGAAATTGGGCAGTCGCGGCGCCTGGCCGACCAGGAATTCGGCAATATGGGAGAGCATGGCGCGCTGCGCGGCCCGGTCCGGCGCGGGCGTCGGGAGCACATCGTCCGGGGGAGGCGGAAGAAACACCGATGAATCTGCGAGCGCGGTAAGAGCCTGGCGCGAGCGATCGCCCGGCATGCGCTTCAGCCAGCCCTCCAGCCGCGGGGTGTTGATGCGCTCGGTCATCTGGAGGCCGGCGAGTCCGGCCGAAAAAGCGCGATCGCTCCATTTACGCGCCAGGATCTCTTCGAGCTGTGCCACGCTGAGCTGTCTGGATGCAGGCACGGGCTGGTCGTAAAACACTGGCTCATCGTAGTAGCCGGCGGTGGTATGCGCCGTGAGTCCATGCGGCGCGAGGTCCACGTTGATCCGGTGGTACTCGTCCAGGTTGGCCGCCTGGGGAGGATTGAACGTCAGGCGGTAGTAATGGCTGGCCTGCGCGATGTGCTCTGCGATAAGGCGCGGGATGTTGTTGCGGTCCGGCTGCGCTGCGTCGATCAACACGTCGCTGGTAGTGAGCGTCTGGCCGCCGGTGCGCGTCGAGAGCACCTGGAGCGCGAGATTGTCGTAGTTTGAATCCTGCGCGAAGCGGACGCCCGAAGCGTACTGGCGAACCTGGTCGTCGGCGAGGATGGAGTGTGCATTCTCCAGCCACTTGTTGGCAATGGACAGCTCGATGCGGGCCTCGCGCAGGCGAGTGGCGAACTCGGTGATGGTTTCGAAGATGTTCTTGTCGGCCTTGAGATCGACGCGCCAGCCGGGACCGATCCAGAACAGAAGCTTGCGTCCGGGTTCGCGGCGCTGCTCGATGACAATGGCGCCAAGCGCTTTGAGCGCGATGGGCAGGGGGACCGGACGGACGTCTTCATGCGGCAGGCCGGAGTCCGCCAGGCGGCTGGAGTAGATCTCGATCTCGTTAGCGGGCCCGCGAAGCACCTGCAACTGCGCCGCCTTCCACACCGCGCGCATGCCCATACCGGATGCGATCAGGTTCGCCATGGCATTGCCGTCCTGGGAGTACGGAATGCTGGCATAAAGCTTGTTCGAGGTGACCCGGTATACCGTGACCGTATGCTTGAGCTGGCCGCCGTTGCTGCGCAGGAACTCCTCCACCACCGATTCCGCTTCTGTGAGGCTCGCGCGAGAGAGGTCTGCGTCATCGATGACGAGGATGACGGAGACGGGCGGATCACCGGGTGGGGGACCGTCAGCGGAAGCAGCGAGGCTGACCAGCGACACCGGCTGGCCTTCGTCCAGCAGATTGAAGTCAGCCAGCCCCAGGCCGGTGACCGCGTGGCCGCCGGCATCGGAAACGGTAACGTCGATACCGATGCGACCCTGGGATGGATTCATGTCCGGGCCGAGATACGCCGGCTCACTGTCGCCGAGGCGCCCGAGACCGGCCGGAGCGCTCACGTCTGCCTGCTGGGCGGCGACCGCCCCCGCAAGGCAGGCGAGAAACAGCAAAAAGAGAGCTCCCGATCGATGAATCATCCATCCTCACTGACTCCGCGGGACGCGGAGCGGTTAGTGCACAACACGAGCAGGCGCCGGTTCTGCGGGTTGCGGATTCCGCATCTTCTGGATCTTTGCTCGCGTATTGCTTCGGCGGAAGTATACCCTCTTTACAGGTTGACCTTTGCCAAACCTCGGCAGTCAAACTGCATAAAGCGCGCGCAATGAGTCACACCGCCGAAATTTTGGCCGGCAGCAATCGCCATCAATCGCAAGCTCCCGCCCCGGGAAAACTGGGTTTTTCCCGGGATGGGAAGGTAAACTAGGCACAGACTGCCCTTGGCTTTTACAATTCAGCAGGGACCCTTCCCAACCCAGCTCTGCTGCGGAACGACCATACTTGGCGGCGAACGCCTGACCAGGATGAAGGAATCGCATGAAGTTTAGGAAATTCGGCAAGGCCCTTCTGATGAGCGCAATCTCAGCCGGCGCCATCCTCAGCGTTACGTCTTGCGTCCAAAGTTATACCGTCGGCTTTCTTTACGTCACCGGAACCCAGACTGCGGGGACCACGAGCCAGGGCGTCATTAACGGGTTCAAGATCGACCACAACACGGGCTACCTGACATCCGTCAATGGGATGCCGATCAGTTCCGGGGGAGCTAACCCCGGGCGCGCCGTCCTGGTGGGCGGGTCCAGGTTCTTTTACGTGCTGAACCGGGGCGCGGACTCTGCAGGGGGCGCCAACTGCACCTCGGCGACGACCCCGTGCACGGGATCGAACATCACGCTGTTCTCGGTGGGCTCGAATGGAGCGCTTTCGGCGCAGCCGCAGCAGTTCTACAGCCAGGGCCTTAATCCCTTCCGCATCCTGGCCGACTCGCAGGGAAATTACATCTACGTGCTCGATCACGACGCGCCCGACAGCGGCAACGGGGCGGCATCGAACTCCTGCACGCTGGCGCTGGGCCCGGCTGCCAAGACCTGCGGCGATATCACGGCATTCAAGATTGACCAGACCACCGGGCGGCTTAGCCTGCAGATCAACGCCCAGGTGAGCACGGCCAGCGGCCAGCCGCTGGCGTACTTCCCGGTGCCGTCCAATCCCATCGACATGCAGATCAGCCACAGCTTCATGCTGGTGCTGAGCGGGACGCCTGCTGCCGGAGACGTCCTCTTCCCATATAGCTACTCGGGCTCGAACGGGCAGCTGACCATCAGCCAGAACGGGGCGCAGCCTCTCAACATCTTCCAGGGGACGGCGCTGTCATCGGGCAGCAGCTACGTTTACGTGATGGATAATGAGCCGCTCACGGCGAACGGGATCACCTCTCCGAGCCAGATCATTCCCTTCTCTGTGGGCACGGGCGGCGCGCTGCAGGCACAAACCGGCGGCGCGGTCGCGGACGATCCCACGCAATCGAACCCGTTGTTCCTGCTGCAGGAATCGAAGGGCAAGTGGGTTTACGTGGCCAACACCGGCGACAACCAGAGCCAGTCGAACACGCAGAGCGGGATTACGGGCTACGTGATCGATACCAGCACGCAGCAGTTGACGACCATGCCGGGCAGCCCCTTCGGGACCGGCGCGGGACCCCAGTGCCTGGTGGAAGATCCATCGAATCAGTTCATCTATACCGCCAACTTCAACAGCTCTTCTGTGACCGGCTCGTCGCTGGACGAAAACTCAGGCGTGCTGCGGCCCCTGCCCGGCAAGGCGAATCGATCCTTCAGCCTGTCCGGACCGGCAGCTTACTGCGTGATCAACGGGCGCACCAGCTAACGGCAAAGTGGCTTTTCGGACGGTGCGTTCCCGTGTGGAGCGCCCCGTCCCGGACTCCGGAGATTCCGGATGCCGTAATCAGAATCCGGAATCGACGTGGCTCGCGGAAGCGAGCCGCCCGGAGACGGTTCCCAACGTGGTTTTTCCGGTCGGACGAACGATGCGCATGAAGTTGAACAAATCGGGCCAGTTGATGCTGGCCGCTGCGGCGAGCCTGGTGGCGGCGGGCCTGCTGACCGCCTGTACCCAGCTCACCGGCACGCTCACGGTGGACTTTGTCTACGTCACCAGCGCCAAGGCAGCCGGTCCTTCCAACTATGGCGAGGTGGACGTATTCGAGATCGATTCGGAGTCGGGCCGCATGCGCCAGATTCCCACGTCGCCATTCCCGTCCGGCGGGCGCAACCCGGTGGCTGAAGCCACCTCGTCTGACCAGACCAACCTCTACGTGGTTAACCAGGACGACAACACCATCGTGCAGTTCGTCATCGGCAATGACGGCAAGCTGTATCCGCAGAACACCGTGAATACGCCCGGCATATTCCCGCTGGCGGTGGCGGTGGGCGCCAAAACGCTGTTTGTCGCCGACACCTACCAGCCTCTGCCTACGTGCTCGCCCGCTGCTCCGTGCCCGGGCTCCATCGCAGCCTATCCCATCAGCACCGACGACTCCCTGGGGACGCCGTTCGCCAACGCTACCATCAGCGCCAATTACTGGCCGTTGACCCTGCTCTCCAGCCCGAAAGACGTGGTGACCCCAACCTCGATCGCGGTGATGCCCGGCGGCGCAAGCGTCTACGTCGCGGCCTATGACTCGACTGCGCATGCCGGCTACGTCTTCGGCTTCGCGGTGGGCTCGGGTTCGCTGACGCCGCTCAATGGCGGAGTTCCCTTCCCCGCCGGCACGCACCCGGCAGCCATTACCACCGATCCCACGGGAAGCTATCTCTACGTGGTGGATCAGAGCTCGAATAACATCCAGGGCTTCTCCGTCACATCCAGCGGCCTGAACCCGCTGAGCGGGAGCCCGTTTGCCGCCGGCAACAAGCCGGTCGCGATCACAATCGACGCAAAGGGCAAATTCGCCTACGTCGCCAACAGCCTGGACTCGACGATCACCGGCTATGTCATCAGCAACGGCTCGCTCACGCGCATTGCGGGAACGAGCTATCCGGTCGGCACGCAGCCCGTCGCCGTCGGGATCGACCCGGCCCAGAACAAGTTCCTTTTCACTGCCGATTTTCTCGGCAACACCGTGGATGGATTCGAAATCGACTCCAACGCCGGCTCGCTTCTGGATTCGCAGTTTTCGCCGTATGGAGCCAGCGCAAACCCGACCGCGGTCGCGGCCATTCCGCACGGAGCGGTCTCGAAGCAGTAGACAAGCAACGCGGGCCGGATATCCGGCGCGCATCGGGTGAAAGGCCGCCGGAGCAGTCAGCGGCAACTCACTGGCAAGAACCATGAGGGCTTTACAATCCTTATGGACAACCAAAACAGCAATCATCGGGCTTTCCGCATGCATGGCCCACGACGAAGGAAGCGCATGAAGTTGAGCAAACCGAGCCAGATTGTTCTGGTCTCTATAATCGGCCTTCTTGTGGCCACACTTCTCACCGCGTGCCAGCTGGTGACCATCGATTATGTGTATCTGGCCGGCAGCAGCGGAATCCAGGGATTTGCCGTCGATTCGCAATCGGGCGCGTTGCGTTCGGGCGTGCCGACCGTGGCCTCAGGCGGCAACAAGCCGGTGGCTCTGGCCCTCAGCTCGGATTACGCCAATCTGTATGTGGCCAATGCCGACAACGATACTGTGGTCCATTTCGCACTGGACGCCAACGGCGTGTTGACCAAGAAGGACTCGATCACGCTGCCCGGCCCGCCGGCTGCCATCGCCGTGAACCATGCGAACAGTTACCTCTACGTGGCCTATGGCTCGACGACCGCCAGCATGGCGGAGTATTCGCTCTCGTCGGGAGCCATCGGATCTGCAGTGGCCACGGAACCGCTGACGGTGCCTGGATTCGCGACCGACACGCTGATCCCAACCGGCATGTCGGTTCTGGCCAATAATGAGGCGGTGTACGTGTGCGCTTACGATCAGTCGGCGTACAACCCGGGCGGCACAGCGACCAGCAGCGCAAATCCTGGGTGGGTTTTCGGATTCGGAGTGGGCAGCGGCGGCGCGTTGACAGCATCCACCGCCAGCCCCTATCAAACGGGCATCAAGCCGTCCGGGATTGCCGCCGATCCGACCAGCCGCTTTGTTTACGTGACCGACTACGCGTCGAACCAGCTCGTCGCATACGGCGTAACCTCGGGCAGCACGCTGAACTTCCTACTCAGCGGGCCGTTCAAAACCGGCAGCGAGCCTTCGGCGATCAGCATCGATCCCCGCGGCAAGTACGTCTACGTTTCCAATGCGCTGGATTCCTCGATATCGGCCTACACCATCGACCTGGCCACCGGTATTCCTTCGAGCGTGGTGAACGTGACCGGAAGCCAGATCAACGCCACAGGCACGGAGCCGGTCGCGGTCGCGGTGGATCCGGCGCTGGGACGCTTTGTGTATACGGCGAATTATCTGGACGATACGATCTCCGGGTTCCAGTTGAATCCCGATACCGGCGCGCTTCAGCCAAGCCAGGCGACGCCTTACCCTGCGCAATCGCACCCGACGGCAATCGCGATTGTGCCGCACGGCAACCACTCGCTGGAGACCACTACTCCGTAGTCAGCGGGCGCATCCAGAAAAGCCCAGCCGCGACGGCTGGGCTTTTCTGTTTCCGCGGCGCGGCCACGCGCCCTGGAGCCGGGCCGCCAACAGGCCTGAGACCTGCAGCACTTGAGCCGGAAATCCACACTCCTCTCAGCAATTCTTAAGGTGCAGCATCATATGCTCTATGAACATGAGCGGACTCTCGATGACTCATGAGCTCACGCTGCAAAGCTGCGCTCGAGTGAGCGCAGCCGTGCTTGGATTGGGATTGCTCCTGCCGGCGCCGGCCGTGCGGGGACAGGCCGCGGCGCAGGCGGCCGATGCGGGAACGCCGGTCGTGATCAGCCTGGACGAGGCGATCAAGCGGGCGCAAGCTAACGAGCCGGCCTTGGCCGCGGCAAGGGCCGCCAGCCAGTCCGCAGCCCTCGACCGCTCCATCGCCCGCGCAGGCCTGCTGCCCGATGCGCGCTTCGTGAGCCAGGGCATCTACACGCAGCCCAATGGAACCTACGCCGATAGCGGAGAGGGTATTACAACCCCTAATCCAAGATTCGTCGCCAACGACACGAGACCGCGGGAGTACATTAACCAGGGCATCGTAGAGGAAACGCTCAGCGTGGCCGGCGCGGCGGCCGTGCGCCGGGCTGACGCCGCCGCCGCCGTGGCCCGGGCGGAACTGGAAATTGCCCGGCGGGGCCTGGTGGCGACTGTTACGGGTCAGTTCTACGGCTCGCTGGCGGCAGACCACAAGGTGGAGATCGCGCAGCGGGCCTATCAGGAGGCCGAAGACTTTACCAGGATCACGACAGATCGCGAGCAGCAGCGCGAGGCCGCCCATGCCGATGTGGTGAAGGCGCAACTTACTGAACAGCAGCAATGGCGCTCACTCCAGGATGCGGTGCTGGCCGCGCAAACCGCGCGGCTGGACCTGGGCGTGCTCCTGTTCGCCGACCCGCGAACCCCGTACACGCTGAAGCCGCCGGAAACAGTGCCTCCACTGCCGCCCTTTTCAGACGTGGAGACGGCGGCCGCCAAATACAGTCCGGAGATGAAAAGCGCTCTCGCGAACCTCGATGAGACCAATGCCGATGTGCTCGGAGCGCGAGGTGCGCTTATGCCCACGCTGGGGCTCAACGTGATTTACGGCATCGACGCGAATCAATTTGCCTTGAATGGCCCCCTGACCCCGGACGGCGTTAAGGCGCGCAACCTGGGCTACTCGACAAGCTTCACCGTGAATCTCCCGGTCTGGGATTGGCTTTCCACCCAGCACAAATTGAAGCAGAGCGAAATTCGCCGGGATGCGGCGCGCGTGGCCTTGACCGCCGCGCAGCGTCAGCTGATTGCGGACCTTCAGATCGACTACGCCGCGGCGCAGACGGCGCGGGGAGAACTGGAATCGCTGGACCAGAGCGTGGCCGCTGCGTCCGAGAGTCTCCGCCTGAGCAAGCTGCGCTACAAGAGCGGCGAAGCTCAGGTGCTCGAGGTGGTGGATGCGCAGAACGCTTACGTAACCGCCCAAAACCAGCGCGAAGACGGCTATGTCCATTACCGGACGGCGCGCGCCGCGCTCGAATCCCTGACGGGAACATTGTGAGCCGATGAAGGAGACGAAAGCGATGGGAGCACGATTCCCGAAGGCTGAAGCCGAAATGAGCCGGGGCACATGCGCGCCGCGACGGAGAACGCATCGCTGGACGGCGCTCGTCATGGCGGGCGCGGTGCTGCTGGCTGCCGGATGCAAGAAGGAAACGCCTCCGGAGACAGTGGTGACGGTGCAGGCCGAGCATCCGGAACAGGGCACGATGGCCGAGCACGTTACTGCCGATGCGGTACTGGCTCCGCAGGCGCAGGCTGCCATCACGCCCAAAATTACCGCTCCGGTGCGCAAGTTCTATGTGCAGCGCGGCGCACGGGTGAAGGCCGGCGAACTGCTCGCCGAGCTCGAGAGCGCCGACCTGGCCGCCGCGGCGCTCGACAACAAGGGATCTTACATCGCCGCACAAGCCGCGTTTGACACCGCGACAAAAGCGCAGGTCCCCGAAGACGCGCAGAAAGCCGAACTCGACCTGGCACAAGCCCAGGCAAATCTGACGCTGAACCAGAGCATTGTGACGGCGCGCAAACAGCTTTTTGCCGAGGGCGCCATCCCCGGCCGCGACCTCGACACCGCCCAGGCCGCCCTGGTGCAGGCGCAGGCGGCTTACGATGCCGCGTCCAAACACGCCGAGTCCATGAAGCAGGTAACCCACGAAGCCGCTCTCAAATCCGCGCAGGGCGCGTTGACCTCCGCCGAGGGCAAATACAAAGGCGCCTCCGCCATGGCCGGCTATGCTCAGATCCGCAGCCCCATCGACGGCTTCGTCACCGATCGCCCGCTCTATTCCGGCGAGACTGCCGCCGCCGGCGCGCCGCTCATCACCGTCATGGACACCACCGTCCTGCTGGCCAAAACGCACTTGGCGCAGAGCATCGTCCAACGCCTGAAAGTCGGTGATGACGCCACCGCGACCACTCCCGGCGTGGACACGCCTGTTCCGGCAAAGATCTCCATGATCAGCCCCGCGCTCGATCCCGGCTCAACCACGGTGGAAGTGTGGCTGAAGATCAACAACAAATCCGGCGCACTAAAAGTAGGCACGCCGGTCAAGGTCAGCGTAACCGGCCGCTCGGTGGCCAACGCGATGAAAATCCCCATAAAGGCCGTGCTCACCGGACAGGACGGCAGCAAAACCGTCATGATCGTCGGCCCTGACGGCGCGGCGCACTCCAAGCCGGTCACGCTCGGTATTCAGGATGGCGACGACGTCCAGGTGCTCACCGGACTTGCTTCCACTGACAACGTGATCACCAGCGGCTCCTACGGCATGGATGAAGGCACCAAGGTCAAAGTTGGCCCCGCCGAAGACGAGGACAAGGGCGGCGGCGCGGACGATAAAAAGCCGGCAGCCGGAGGAAAGGACGAATGAGTCAACTCACCACCGTCCCTCCTCCCACGGAGCCGGGCTTCTGGCTCGCGCGTTCCACGCGCACCATCTTCTTCTTCGCCGCCGTGCTCACCATCGCGGGCATCTACATGGCGACCAAGGTGCCCATCTCCGTCTTTCCTGAGACCAACTTCCCGCGCGTCGTCATCGGCGTTGACAACGGCGTGATGCCCGTCGACCAGATGCAGGTCACCATCACCAAGCCCATTGAAGACGCGGTGAACTCGGTCCCGGGGCTGCTCACGGTTCGCTCCACCACCAGCCGCGGTTCGGCGGAAGTCAGCCTCTTCTTCGACTGGAACGTGAACATGGTGACCACGCTGCAACTGGTGGATTCGGCGCTCGCCAAGGTGGAGCAGGAACTCCCTTCCACTGCCCGCATCACCACCAACCGGCTCACCTTCGCCACGTTTCCCATCCTCGGTTACAGCCTTACCTCTGACACCGTTCCGCAGACACGCCTATGGGAGATCGCCACCTACGATCTGAAGCCGCCACTCAATCGCGTGGATGGCGTCAGCACCGTGACCGTGCAGGGCGGCAAGGTTCCCGAGTATCACATCGTCCCCAACCTGGCCCAGCTCCAGACCGCGGCCGTCACCATCCCCGACCTGGTGAATGCCATCCATGCCTCCAACATTGTCGAATCGCCCGGCCTCTACGAGGCCAATCATCAGCTCATCCTCGGCCTCGTCGGCGCGCAGGTGCACAACATCGATGAGCTGCGCCAGCTCGTCGTCAAAACCAGCGCCGCCGGCGCGCCCATCCACATCGCCGACGTGGCTACCGTGGAGGAAGCCACGCAACCGCTCTATACCGTGGTGACGGCCAACGGCAAAAATTCCGTGCTCCTGAACATCGCGCGCCAGCCGGCCTCGAACACCGTCGCTGTCGTCGATGCGGCAAACGCGGAGATGAAGCAGCTCAAGAACAAGCTGCCGCCGGGCGTCAAGCTGGACGTGTTCTACGACCAGTCGCAGCTCGTCCGCGACAGCATCAGCAGCGTGCGCGACGCCATCGTCATCGGGCTCATCCTCGCCTGCATCGTGCTCTTCTTCTTCCTGCGCGATTGGTCGTCTTCGCTCATTGCCGGCCTGGTCATTCCCGTCACCGTGGCCGTCACCGTGCTGGTGCTGTCCGTCATCGGTGAAAGCTTCAACCTCATGACCCTCGGCGGCCTGGCCGCTGCCATCGGCCTCGTCATCGACGACGCCATCGTCGTGGTCGAGAACATCGTGATGCACCGCGACAATGGCGAGAGCCGCACGGACGCGGTGCGCAAGGCGCTGGCCGAGATCACCACGCCCCTCATTGGATCCACCATCACGCCCGTGGTCGTCTTTCTGCCGCTTGTCGCCACCACCGGCGTCACTGGAAGCTTTTTCCGCGCGCTCGCCATCACCATGACCGCCGCGCTGCTCACTTCCCTGCTGCTGGCGCTTACCTGGACGCCCGGTCTGAGCATCGTTATCCTGCGTGGCCGCCGCGAGGGCGAGCACCAGGAGCATGGCGCCGGCCGCATGATGCATTGGGTGCTGGAGCGTCATCGCCGCGTGCTGACCTGGGCCCTGGAAAAGCCGCTATGGGTTGGCCTGGCCGCGCTCGTGCTCGTCATCGGAACCTATGCCGGATATAAGGCACTCGGCTCCGACATGCTCCCGGAGATGGACGAGGGCGGCTTCATCCTCGACTACATCATGCCCGCGGGAAGCTCGTTGAGCGAAACCAACCGCGTGCTGGAACATGTGGAGAAGATCCTGCGCGACACGCCAGAGGTCGAGTCCACCTCGCGGCGTACCGGCCTGCAACTCGGCCTCGCCGCGGTTACTGAGGCCAACACCGGCGACATCAGCGTCAAGCTCAGGAAGAAACGCAGCCGCGGCATCGACGACGTGATGGAAGACGTCCGCCAGCAGATCAAGTCCACCGAGCCGGAGCTTGACGTCGAGTTCACACAAGTGCTGCAGGACATGATCGGCGACCTGTCGAATGCGCCTGAGCCAATCCAGATCAAAATCTTCTCCGACGATCCTGTGCTTCTTAACCAGCTCGGCGAGCGTATCGGCGACGCCATCGGAAAGATTCCCGGCGTGGTGGATGTAGAGAACGGAGTGGAGAAAACGCTCAGCGGTCCGGCAACCAACTTCCAGGTAGATCCCGTAGTCGCCGCGCGGCTCGGATTCACGCCGCAGGAAGTCTCCGAGGACGCCACGGCGATCTTCGACGGCATTGAAGCCACCAATCCGCTGATCGCCAATGGCCGCCCTTACACCATCCGCGTGCGCCTCAGCGACGACCACCGGACTTCCCTCGATGCCATCCGCAGCTCGGTGTTTCTCAGCGCCTCCGGCCACACGGCCACGCTCGGCTCCATCGCCGATATCGAGCAGCTTCCGCCGCAGAACGAGATCCTCCGCGAGAACCTGCAACGGATGCTCACGGTCACCGGACGTTTGGAAGGCTCCGATCTCGGCAGCGCCATGGCTCGCGTGCAGAGCACAGTACAGGGCATGCATCTGCCGCCCTCGATCCGCGTCGAGTACGGCGGCACTTACGAGGAGCAGCAGAAATCCTTCCACGACCTTCTCATGGTCCTGCTGCTCGCGCTGGCGCTGGTCTTCGGCGTGCTCCTCACGGAGTTCCGCAACTTCCCCGCGCCCATCGCCATCCTCACGTCTTCGGTGCTGTCCATTTCCGGCGTCATCCTGGCGCTGCTAATCACCGCAACCACGTTCAACGTGGCATCGTTCATGGGCCTCATCATGGTCATCGGCATCGTGGCCAAAAACGGAATCCTGCTGCTCGATGCCGATGAGAAGTTTCGGGCGCAGGGCGCTTCGGCTTCCGAAGCCATGCTGCAGGCCGCGCAGCGCCGCCTGCGTCCCATCGTGATGACGGCCATCGCCGCCATCTGCGGCATGCTCCCGCTGGCGTTCGCGCTCGGCGCCGGCTCGCAGATGCTCCAGCCGCTGGCCATCGCCGTCATCGGCGGCCTCACCATCTCCATGGTGCTCAGCCTCGTGGTCACGCCGCTGGTGTACTACTGGCTCACGCGCAACCGGCACGAACAGCCGGCGTAAGACAAGGTTTTGAAGGGGCTCGACTTCAGTCGTGCCGTAAAGGCCATCTCGATAATGCCGGCTTCAGCCGCTGCGGAAAGTCTCTTTGAGGCGCCGGCCTCCCGGCCGGCTGTAGTGCGGGCGTCCTCGCCCGCACCCGCTCCCGGAGGGAGCGTATGAGAATAGCCCCGGGTGAAACCCGGGGAATAGGCCGACCAAAGAACCCCGCCGTCCTGTAGGGACGGCGTGACCCAATCCCCACCAGAGCCTGTTCTATTCCGTCGCCACCAGCGGCAGCCGCACGGTCGCCTCCGCTCCCCCATCCGCGCAGTTCTCGATCACGATCGATCCGCCCGCGCGATCCACGATCCCCTTCGCAATCGCCAGCCCCAGCCCCGAGCCGCCGGTTGCGCGGGCGCGTGACGGATCGCCGCGATAGAAGCGCTCGAACACGTGCGGCAGAACATCGGCAGCCACGCCCTCGCCATGATCGCGCACCGTGAGCCATGCGCTGCCATCGCGCGTACCCGCGCTAATCTCAACCGCCGCGCCGGCGGAACTGTGCTGAATCGCGTTGAACACCAGGTTTGACACCAGCATGAAGCAGTCTTCCGGCGCAACCACCGCGGCGGCGCCATCGGCCGGCGCAAGCCGCACCGTGACCTGGCGCAGTTCGGCGACCGATTTTAGGTACTGGCGCACTTCTTCGGCGCAGGGAACCAGCTCGCACCTGGCCGCCGATGCGGCCGCATCCGCGCTCTCCACGCGCGCCAGCGTCAGCATCTGGCCCACCAGTGACTCCAGACGCTCGGCGTCGGCGAGGCTTCGTTTCAGCCCTTCCTCGTACTCCGCCGCGCTACGCGGCTTCAGCGCCAGCAACTGCAGCGACGACTTGATCACGGCCACCGCGGTCTTCAACTCGTGCGCCGCGTCGGAGACGAACACCCGCTGCTGCGTAAACGCTTTCTGCAGTCGCGCCAGCACGTTCTCCATCGCTGTGGTCAGTGGCGCCAGCTCCGGAGTGGAGCGCGCGCTCTCCGACGGTGAAAATTCCCACGAATTCGCCGAGACCTGCGCGGCCAGCGCGGCCAGTTCCCGCATCGGCATCAGGCCGCGGTGCAGCAGCCACGCAATCAGCGGGCCCGTAACCGCCAGCAGCAGCAGGCTGCCCACTCCGTAGAACTCCACCGCCCTGCGGATCGCGCCCCACACCGGTCCAGTCGGCGCGCCGTAGTACACCGTCAGGTTGTGCAGCTTGCCGCCGCCCCGTGCGTCGGGATCGACCATACGCGTGCCATGAAGTTCCAGCAATGCGTAATGCCTGTGGTTGAGCCTGGTCTGGCGATACCCGTCGTGCCCCACGCGTCCTGACTGAGTCACCGCGCCGTCCCAGTTGTCGGAATGGCCCAGCACGTGTCCATCCGAGTCCAGAGCCTCCCAGGCATCTTCCGGCGGAAGATGCAGGTCCTGCCGGCTCATGATGAGCGTGTCCGCGGCGTCTTCCGAGTCCTGGATGGCGCCAATCACGGAATCCGCGCGCCCGTGGACCATGGTGTGGAACGCGTCAAACTGCACATGGCGTTCGTAGCCGAAGGCAAGGAACACGATCAGAAGCGCGAACAGCGCCTCCACGGCGAGCACCGCGATCACCAGCCGAAACGCGATGGAGCGCCGGTTCCAGAGCGGATTCATGGTGCAGTCTCCCCGGCCACGGCCAGCCGGTAGCCGCGCCCGCGAACGGTTTCAATCACAGCCGGGGCGCCGGGCTGCGAGGCCTGCAGCCGCTTGCGCAGGTTGGAGACGTGCGCTTCAATCACGTTGGAGTGGTGCTCCCAGTTGTAGTCGTAGAGATGCTCAAGCAGCTCGCGCTGGCTGACCACTTTGCGTGGATGGTGAATCAGGTACTCGAGGATGCGGTACTCGGTTGGCGAGAGCTCCACCGGCGCTCCGGCGCGATGGACGGTCTGCTCCAGCGTGTTCAGTTCCACATCGCTCGCGCGCAGCGTGGGATGCGACGCGCCCTTGCCGCGGCGGATGAGCGCCTTGACCCGGGCGATCAGCTCTCCGAGGTCAAAGGGCTTGGAGAGAAAATCGTCGGCGCCGGCGTTAAGAAGCTGAACGATGGCGGACTTGCCTTCCTTTGCCGTGAGGATCAGGACCGGAGTCGCATCGCGGCGGGTGCGCAGCCGCTTGAGCAGGCTCAGGCCGTCAAGCCCTGGCAGCATCAGGTCCAGCACAATGAGGTCGTAGCAGCCGGCCGAGGCCAGGCTGTCGCCCTCCAGGCCGTCGGGGGCCCAGTCGACGGCGAAACCTGGACCGTCGCGCAGCGCGGCAGCCAGGTTCTCCGCAAGGCGGACTTCGTCCTCTACCAGCAGAACCCGCATGGCTCTCCTTTATCCCTTACTAATTATCGTTGCGGCTACATTAAATGGGACTGAAGGTTTGTGTCCTGTGAGGCGGAGACTTTGGTGTCGGGCGTGTGGAATCATAAGGGAGGCGGGCACGCGGTGGCGGCCCGTTCCAGCGGAGGGGACGATGCAGATCGAACTGGCCTTTGGGAAGTCCGGGCTCACGGTAGAGCTGCCCGAAGGCCCGGACTGGCACGTCCTTGAACCGCGCTCGGCCACGCCGCTCGCGAACGTCGACGCCGCGCTCGCCGCGGCGCTCGGCAATCCCGTGGGAACGCCGCCGTTGGCCGAGCTGGCGCGTGGCAAACGAACCGCAGCCATCTCTGTGTGCGATATCACGCGGCCGGCACCCAACGCAACCACGCTGCCGCCGCTGCTGGAGCGGCTGCATGCCGGGGGAATCCCTCGCGAAGGCGTCACGATTCTGATCGCAACCGGACTGCACCGGACGGCGACACCCGCGGAAATTGAGGCGATCCTTGGGCAGCGGATCGCGGCAGAGTACCGTGTGATCAATCACTTCGCAAAGGACCTGGCTGCTCACGCCGAGTTGGGGAAGACGCGGCGCGGAACGCCGGTGTTCATCCAGAAGGAGTTCATCGAGGCGGATCTGCACATTACGCTGGGGTTCATCGAACAGCACCTGATGGCCGGGTTCTCCGGCGGGCGGAAGCTGATCGCTCCGGGGCTGGCTGCGCAGGAGACCATCAAGGTGCTGCACTCACCGGCATTCATGCGTGAGCCGTTGGCGATCGAGGGCTCGATTGAGGCGAATCCTCTGCACGCCGAGCTGATCGAGATTGCGGCAATGGCGCGGCATGACTTCATGCTCGACGTGGTGCTGACTCCCGAGCGCGAGATTGCCGGAGTCTTCGCCGGAAGCGGCATGGAGGCGCATGCGGCCGGTGTCGAGTTTGTGCGGCGAGCGCTGATGGAGCGGCTGGCAGAGGCCGCCGATGCTGTCCTGACCACGGCCGCGGGCTATCCGCTGGACCTGACTTTCTACCAGATGGTGAAAGGCGTGACGGCGGCACAGCACCTGGTGAAGCCCGGAGGGCGGATCCTGGTGATGGCCGAGTGCGCGGAAGGTGTTGGTGCGCCTGAGTTTGCGGCGCGTGTGAAGCGTGTGGCCAGCCTGGAAGCCAGCCTGGACGAGATGGCGCATACGCCGGTGGAGGTGGACCAGTGGCAGCTGGAAAAGCTGGCGCTGGCGGGGCGGCGGTGCGAGCTGCTGTTTTATACGCCGGGCGTGGCGCCGGAGGCGGCGGGAGCGCTGGCCAGCCGGATGTACCGGAGCCCGGAAGCCGCAGTGCGGGCGCTGGTGGACGGGCTGCGGCCAGGAGCGCGGGTGCTGGTGATTCCGGAAGGGCCGTACGTCTTTGCGCAGGTGGCGGAGATGGCGGGAAATGCACGAAAATAAAAACGAGCTTCTCCTATGGAATCATCAGTTTACGCCACAATAATGCAGTGATTTGCGCACCTTTGTCCCGGTCGGGGACGGCTCCCGCTTCCGTAAAGAAGGGGGGGAGGGGGGTGGGGGGGGTATTATTCTTCTCGCAAACATTCGCGAAGGCGGTTGTTATATAGGGGTGCACTGGCTGGCCGGGCGTGTGCCCGGTTCTTTCGGCGTGGGTATTGAACGGGTTCATGGGGCCGTTTCTCCTGGAAATGCGAATGCCCGCCGGTGGGCGGGCATAGTTCAAGTCACAAATTCAGTGTAGTCGATCTGCCGGATGGAGGATGTGATGGCGGATACAGGAGAGACGGCGCGGAGAATCGCGGAGTTTACGAGTCAGCGGAGCTGGTGGCGAGGTTGGTGAGGTTGGCCTGGTGTTCCAGGGGCTCCGGCGATGCACAAGATATGGTGCATTTGGTGAGAAAAATAGCCATACTAGCCATATTGGACGCTATCCTATTGCCATACATAGACTTATGTATGGAATTGTTGACTGCCTATCTGCTTTAACAGCAGATTCCCGCCGATGCCCGGTCACGAAATGAATACCGGAAAATGCGCCCCAGGTTCCGAATAGGAATCTGGGGCGCTTTGGTTTGAATTCAGGCGACTCTGTGCGCTTGATCACTGGCCCCGCGCGGGAGTCCAGCTCAAGCCGAAGGAGTATGTGGGGTGGTAGAACTCGCGTTGGGTGTCGTATTTCGGGCTGCCGTAGTAGAAGCCAAAATCCTCGTTATTGAGGTTGAGGCCAGAGACGATCAACTTGAGGCTGGGGCGAATCGCGAAGCTGCCCTGCGCGTCGATCTGGGTGTGGTCGTAGTTATAGTTGTCGCCGAGCGGGCCCGTTGGTCCGCCCGGCGCCCCGTCCGCGTACTGGTAAACGTAGATGCTGGATTGGTTGAAGTTGATGTTCATTTCCATGGCCAGACGACCGCGGTTGTAGGTGGGGCCGATGTTGAAAAGGTTGGGGGCATTCTCCAGCAGGCGCGGCTTATCGCTGCGTCCGGCAATGCCGCTGGTCTGGGAACCGATGTAACTGTAGTTGGCGTTCATGCCCAGGCCGCCAAGAAATCCGGGCAGATTGGTCCAGTGCTGCAGGTACTGTAACTCAATGCCGCTGATCCAGGCGCTGCCCGCGTTGATGTAGTAAGTGGCGAGGTAAGTGCCCTGATCGACAGGCGGCGCGCCCGGAGGCAGGTAGTTATTCAGCACGGCCTGGGTGCTGACGGGCGGGGATGCGAGGTGCTTGTAGAAATACCCGCCGGACAACACGCCGAAGGTCTTGAAGTAGTGTTCGTAAAGGACGTCGATATCGTCTCCGGTCTCGGCCTTAAGGTTGGGGTTGCCGAAGGAGACCGTGAATTTGTAGGCGCCGTTTCCCCCGGTGCCCCAATTTACGTCTTCTGCCAGCTCCGACTCTTCAGGCCGGGAGACGCCGCGCGCATAGATCAGGCGCATATAGCTGTCTGGCCCGGCGTTGAAGCGCAACGATGCGCTGGGCAGCAGGTCGTAATAGGAGCCTGAGAATTTGTTAGGTGTAGCGTTGCCGTTGGGATCGAACGCGAGGTTGTGCACGTTCTCCGTGGTGACCTCGGCGCGCAGGCCAAGGATCAGGCGGACGCCGTTGGAGAAGTCGGTGGTGTTCATGACGTAGTAGGCGGGAATATGCTCCACCAGCCCGTAGTTTGAGGAGTCCACGCCTTTGTCGTTGGAAAAAGTGAATTGGCTTGGGTTCTGGTTGACGTATTTTGCCAGGGCACCGTACCAGACGTTGTAGCCGTCCTTGTATGCGCCGTTATAGTAGTTCGGCTGGGTGAGCTGGTTGGGGAAGTTCGACATGGGGACGCCGGCGCCGGTGGCAGTGGCGTCGATACGGTACTGGTCGTTGTACTTGTGCATGCTGCGGAACTTGGCGCCGTACTCAAACGTGGAGGGATGGCCGCCAAGATGCCAGCGGAACGCACCCGAGCCCTCGAGGCCAATGTTGATCTGCTCCTCGTGGCCCGGACTACGCTCGGTCCCGGTGAAGGCATAATTCTGGGGGCTGTTGATCTCGGAAAAACATCCCGCGGTCCACTGGGGCACGAAGTAGTCCTTGGTGGCGCTTTGGTTGAACTGGCACGCGCTGGTAGCGGCGGTGTTACTGAAGTTGCCCGAGTCGAAAGGATCGTCGCCAAAGTAGCCGTTTCCGATGGCGGCGCTCCAGGTGTACCAGGTGTTGCTCAACACGTGCGTGCCGCTCAGAATGACGCTGTCGGAATAGATTCGGGCATTTTCAGCCTGGGTGTAGTAACGCGGCGGGGTGTTGCAAGGCGGAGCGGTTGCCCCTGTGACCGGGTCGACGCCGGTGCAGCCCGTGTTGCCGGGATTAAATACCAGGACGCCCGGCGTGTTATCGAAAAGCGTATAGACAGATTTGTCGCCGCTGTCACGCGTGTAGGAGTAGAGGTAGCGCAGAAAGATGGTGGACCCGGGCTTGATGCGGTAATCGAG
This sequence comes from Occallatibacter sp., assembly GCA_035552475.1. Taxonomy (GTDB): domain Bacteria; phylum Acidobacteriota; class Terriglobia; order Terriglobales; family Acidobacteriaceae; genus Telmatobacter. The sequence goes on along the minus strand of DASZLE010000007.1, from coordinate 31,346 downwards.
GCTGCCGCCGACTCCGTAGCGGGGGCGATGGAACATGTAAGTGCGGAGGTCCTGGGCGTCATCCCAGGGTACGCCTTGGTTGTTGGCGAGGGTGGCCTCGTCCGGGGTGGGCTCGACGTCGTTATAGCCGCTGCCATCGAAGGAATACTGGGCGCCGACGACGAAGCCGAGCTTCTTGCCGGCACCAAAGCGCCGGCCCCAGGTGCCGTATATATCCGCGTTAGGACGGGGGTTTTCGATCGGCGTGAAGCCGCCCATTGCACCGATACCGCCCATGGCGGTGATTTGGTAGGTCGGGGTATCGCTCGCGGTCTTGGTGATGAGATCGATCGAGCCACCGATACCATCGCCGTCCATGTTGGCGGAGAGGGTTTTACTCACCGTGACCGCACCGACAATGCCTGGCGGTACGGAGAAGAAATCGAATTCGCGGATCCCGGGATCCTGGGAAGGCATGTTGAAGCCGTCGACGGTGGTGTTGGTCAGTCTGGGCTCGCCTCCGCGCAGCGCCACAAAATTGTCCTGGCCCTCGTTGCGCGTAAGGGCGACGCTGGCCATACGGCTGATCGAGTCGCCCAGGTTGCGATCTGGCAGGCTGGTGATGGTCTCGGTGGGCATGACCTGGATGAGATTGTCCGCGGCGCGCTCTTCATTGACCGCCTCCACTTCAGCCGATGCGCTTCCGGCCGTCACCAGTACGCTCTGTTTTTGCGATTCGACCTGGAGTTGCAGGCTCAAAGTGGTCGATGTTCCAGAAATCACCGTGATGGTTTTCGTCAGTTTCTCGAAGCCGATGTAGCTGACGGAAACCGTGTAGTCTCCGGGTTGCAGTCCACTAAAGAAGAAGCGGCCCTGCTCGTCGGTGGAAACGAGCATGCTTTTGGCAGGGATGGATACCTGGGCCCCTCTCAATACGGCCCCGGCGGGATCGGTCAGGGTGCCGGAAATGGATCCGGCCTGTTTTTGAGCCCATGCCGCGGTTGCGAGTCCGAAACAGATCGTGAATATGGTGACAACGCAGACCCATCTGCGATAGGGGAATTGTCGTTCAGTCATGGCTTCTCCATTTCTTAAACACTGGTATTGCCTGTCTGGCGGAGACACGAACTTCCGCACATATTGACGGAGGGCATGGGCAGAGGCACGGGCGGCGGTGACCACGATGGATTGAAGAGGGACGAAGAACGACTTGCCCGGGTGTTCATACTGGACTCCTTTGAGAACGTTTCCGCTGGACCTGTGTGAGGCATAGCCCAGAGAGGAAGGAAACGTACGTGGCGCGTCTTCCGCGAGGCGAGCGGCGCGGGCGCGACCTGGACCGATGCTAGGAGCGAATGATGAACCAAGTGTGACGCCTGCATTACAGCGACGTGAAAGGCGGTTGCCGGTGTGGAAAAGGGTATTCGTAAGCTATTGATTTTCGAGTGGAATCGAAGCTGGAAGGGAGCGGCAGACTATATTGAGCCCGGATGAAAGGCGAGCGCCGCGAACGGCTGACATTTGCAATTTCATCGGAGTGTCCCTATGATCGGGAGTATGCAATGCGTCTCCTGTTGTCGCTGCTGTATGCCTCATCGCGCGGCACAGGTGACCTGCAGGCACAGCTAGTCGATTAGCACAAGGTTTCCGAAACGCCCGCGATGGTGCATCCATCGCGGGCGTTTTGTTTTTGGGTGCCGAGATTGAGAACAAGGACTACGGACACAGGGGCTAAGGACTAGGGACGTAGGGACTTGGGCGTTGGAGGAGAACATGGGCGATGCGGTGGTGAAGGAGACTAAGGCGCAGCGCGCGGAGCGGCTGAAGTTAGCCAAGAATCCGTGGGAGGCGTTTGACGAGGTGCGGCGGTTTGCGCGGGACGGGCGAGGGAGCGTGGCGCCGGAGTGGGCGGGTCTCTACTTCAAATGGTGGGGCGTGTACACGCAGGGCGATGGCGTGGGCGCGACCGGCGGCAAGGGCGGCGAGGGGCTGGCGAGCGAGTACTTCATGATGCGGGTGGGGATTCCGAATGGGATTCTGACGTCGCACCAGGCGCGGACGATCGGAGGGCTGGCGCGGAAATATGCGCGCAACCTGGCCGACATTACGACGCGGCAGAACATCCAGCTGCACTGGCTGACGATTGAGAGCCTGCCGGAAGTGGTGGATGCGCTGGATGCGATCGGGCTATCGCCCAAAGGCGCGTGCGGCGACGTGGTGCGCAACGTGACCGGGTGCCCCCTGGCTGGGCTGGCCGCGGACGAGTTGATTGATGCGTCGCCGGTGGCGCAGGGGATTGCGAAGCTGCTGATTGCGAATCCGGATTTTGTGAACCTGCCGCGGAAGTTCAAGGTTTCCGCAACGGGCTGCCCGGACTGGTGCAATTACCCGGAAGTGAATGACGTGGCGCTGACGGCGGTGAGGCGCGGGGACGAAGTGGGGTACAGCCTGAGAGTGGGCGGAGGGCTTTCAAAAGAGCCGCACCTGGCGGTGAGGCTGAATGCATTTATCCGGCCGGAACAGGCGCTGCCGGTGGTGCAGGCGGTGGCGGAGATTTTCCGCGACCAGCAGGGACTGCGCGAGAGCCGCGACCGGGCGCGGTTGAAGTATTTATTCCTGAAAGAGGGCTGGACGCCGGAGAGCTTCCTGAACGAGTTGCAGGGGCGGCTGGATTTTGCGCTGTTGCCGGGCGCGGAGGAGACGGTTCCGAGCGGGACGCTGCGGGATCATGCGGGGATTCATCCGCAGAAGCAGGCGGGGCTGGCGTATGTGGGGGCGAGCGTGCTGCGCGGACGCATGACGGGCGAGCAGCTTGAAGCGGCGGCGGAGCTGGCGGAGCGGTTTGGCAGCGGCAATTTGCGAACGACGATTACGCAGAACCTGATTGTTGTGGACGTGCCGTACCACAAGACCGGCGAACTGGCGCGGGAGTTGGGGCGGATTGGGTTGCACGTGGATGGGACGGTGTTTTGGCGCGGCGCGGTGGCGTGCACGGGGAGTGAGTTTTGCAAGCTGGCGATTACGGAGACGAAGGCGTTTACGCGCTGGGTGGTGGAGGAGATGGAAGAGCGGCTGCCGGAGTTCGACCAGGAGCTGCGGCTGCACGTAACGGGCTGCTCGAACGGCTGCGGACAGCACTGGATCGCGGACATCGGCATGGAGGGCAAGAAGATCAAGTACCAAGGGGAGCTGACCGATGCGTACTACTTCTGCCTGGGCGGCGCGGTGGGCGAGCACGCGGGAATTGCGCGGCCGGTGGGGTACCGGTGCCCGGCGCCACTGGTTCCGGAGGCGATGGAGCGGCTGCTACGCGAGTACCTGGACAGCCGGCGAGCGAGCGAGAATTTGCGGGCTTGGTTTGCGCGGCACACGAACGACGAGCTGAGGGCGTTTTTGGCGGGCGAGGTGCTGGCGGCGGTGGAGCGGGATGAGGCGGTGGGGCATGTGCCGCATGGAATCGAGTGATCAGGTTTCAGGGGAGAGGTGCCGGTGGCCGGTGGTCGGTGGTCGGTGGTCAGTGGTCAGTGGTCAGTGGTCAGTGGCTGGTGAATGATGAACGGGAGTCGGCGGATAGGAGACGTGATGAGCTTATTACCCATATTTCTTAAACTTGAGGGGCGGCGGGTGCTGGTGGTGGGCGCGGGGACGGTGGCGCTGGAGAAGGTGACGAGCCTTCTGCGGACGGGTGCGCAGGTGACTGTGGTGGCGCCGACGGCGAAGGCGGAGATTCGCGCGCTGGAGGCGGAGGGGCGGCTGGAGTGGGTACGGCACGCGTTTGAGCCCGCGGACCTGGACGAGCGCGACCTGGTGATTGCTGCGACGGATGTGCCGGCGGTGAACGCGGCGGTGTATCGGGAGTCGGTGAAGCGCGGGATCTGGTGCAACAGCGTGGACGATATTCCGCACTGCGATTTTTTCTTTGGGTCAGTAGTGCGGCGGGGCGAGTTGCAGATTGCGATTTCGACGGCGGGGGAGAGCCCGGCGTATGCGCAGCGGCTGCGGAAGGAGATTGACGCGCGGCTGGCGGAGGGTGCGGGTGAATGGCTGACGCGGATGGGAAAGATGCGGCGGGAGATCTTGACGACGCTGCCGGCGGGCGAGGAGCGGAAGGCGCTACTGCATGAGCTGGCGCAGGATGGGCCGGGGTTTGGCGATTTCGCCCTCACCGAAAAGAGCGCGGTAAGGATGGGGCACCCGGTTGGGATGCGTCAGCCGGAGTTGGGTGACGGCAGTTTGGATTTTTCTGAAGCGCGGGGCAAGGTGTGGCTGGTGGGCGCGGGGCCGGGCGATCCGGAGCTGCTGACGGTACGGGCGGCGCGGCTGATCGAGCGGGCGGATGTGATTCTGCACGATGACCTGGTGCCGGAGGCGATTCTGGAGTTGGCGCGCGGGGCGGAGATTGTGAATGTGGGCAAGCGTTGCGGGACGAAGAGTATTTCGCAGGAGGAGATCAACGCGCTGATGGTGGAGGCGGCACGTGAAGGTCGCAGCGTGGTGCGGCTGAAGAGCGGCGATCCGCTGATTTTTGGGCGGGCGGCGGAGGAGATGGAAGCGCTGCGCGCGGCGGGGGTGGAGTTCGAAGTGGTTCCGGGGATCACGTCGGCGCTGGCCGCGGCGGCGGCGATTCCGGCGTCGCTGACGGATCGGAGAAGCGCTTCGGGCGTGCTGTTTTCTACGGGACACCATGCGCAGTCGCACGACGAGGGTGCGATGCCGGCGGTGGAGAACACGACGCGGGTGGTGTACATGCCGGGGCAGGACTTGACGCTGCTGGCGGCCCAGTGGAGGCAAGAGGGGTTGCCGGCGGAGTTTCCGTGCGTGCTGGTGTCGCGGGCGGCGCAGGCAGGGCAGGAGGTGCTACGGACGACGCTGGGCGAGCTACCGGATGCGGAGGCGGTGCAAGCGCCCAGCCTGCTGCTGGCTGGATGGGCGCTGAAGGATGCGGGCGTTGCGGAGACGCTGTTGGAGAGTGCCGGGGTGGCGCGGGGCTGATGGGCTTGCGGAGTGCGTTGAGTCATCGGCGCTGGAGAAGAACATCCCTCAGAGGCTGAAGCCTGCATTAATTTTTGCTGCCTTTACGGCACGGATAAATCCGTGCCCCTTCAAAGCCTGGGCGGCCGGAGGTAGTTTTCATCGAACTGTAGCCCTGCTCGATCGTGATTTCGGTTCCTGGATGATACCGATACCAAGGAATGAGGTAAGATGTTGGGGACCTGAAATTGCACCGCACGGACCATTCCTGGGTTGAGCCATAGTTCGGGAAAGACGACTCGCTGCGGATGAAAGGGCTTTTCATGCTGAGACTGCGGGGTAGTGTGGCGGGTTTGCTTGCCGGTGTGAGCATTGCACTGGCTGGATGCGGTGGTGGTGGCGGCAACACCGGCGGCGGCGGCGGCCAGCAACAACTCTCCACACCGACAGTGACGGTAAAGCCGGCCACGCCAAGCATTGCGACTACGCAGGCGATATCTGTGAGTGTGACGGTGAGCGGTGCTGCGGGATCGGCGACGCCGACGGGATCCATTGTGTTATCGGGCGGAGGGTATACGTCCGCTTCGATCGGGCTTTCCAGTGGAAGCGCGACGGTGAGTATTCCCGCGAACTCGCTTGCGGCCGGGTCAGACAAACTGACGGCGGCGTACACGCCGGATTCGGCGAGTTCCAGCGCCTACAACCCGGCGTCAGGATCGGGGACGGTGACGGTGAATGCTCTGTTGGCGCCGACGGTGACGGTGACGCCGGCATCCACGACGATCACGGTTGCCGAGCCGCTTTCAGTGACGGTGACGGTGGCGGGCGGGTCTGGATCGGCCACGCCGACGGGGACGGTGGTGCTTGCCGGCGGAGCGTACGCTTCTGCTGCAGCGACGCTGAGCAACGGCAGCGCGACCATCAACATTCCCGCGACTTCACTGGGCGCGGGACAGAATACGCTGACGGCCACCTACACGCCGGATTCCCAGAGCGCAGGCGGATATCAGAGCGCGACGGGCGCGACGACCGTGACGGTGAATCCGCTGGTTGCGCCATTGGTGACGGTGAGCGCGGCCTCCGCGAGTATCACGGTGGGCGAGCCGCTGCAAGTGACGGTAACGGTGGCGGGCGGAACCGGCTCGACGACGCCGACAGGGACGGTTGTGCTTTCCGGTGGAGGGTACACGTCGAAGACGACGGCGTTGAGCAGTGGGAGCGCGACGATATCGATTCCGGCGAATTCGCTGGCCGTGGGATCGGACACGCTGACGGCGGCCTACACGCCGGACACGCCGGGCGCGGCAATCTATGCGGTGTCAAGTGGAACCGCGAAGGTGACAGTGTCGGCGCTGATTGCGCCGGCGGTTACGGTAACTCCGGCTTCGAACAGCGTTACCACGGCACAGACGCTTTCTGTGACGGTGACGGTGGCGGGCGGGACCGGGAAGCCGACGCCGACGGGCGGCGTGGTGCTGACCAGCGGGAGTTACACATCGGCCAGCACAGCGCTGGCCAGCGGGAGCGCGACGATCAGTGTGCCGGCGGGATCGCTGGCAGCGGGCAGCGACACTCTGACAGCTAAGTACACGCCGGATGTGCAGAGTTCGGCGACGTACGCGACGGCCACGGGCGCTTCGGGCGTGGTGACGGTAGCGCAGGTGAGCACGGTGTCAGTGGATCAGTCGAGCACCGGAGCGGCCGTCACCGACCAGATTATGGGGATGAACCTGGCGACGTGGTATGACGTGGCAGCGAACTCAAGCGCGATCAACACGGCATTCGGCAAGGCAGGGATCAAGGTGATCCGGTGGCCTGGCGGCTCGTGGTCCGACACGTACCACTGGGGCGAGGGCGGCGCGACGCCGTTCACCTGTGCGCAAGGAACCAGCACCCCGCAATGGGGCGGGTGGGACACGTTCCCTCAGTTTGTGACTTCAATTGTGCAAGCCGGGGGCTATGACCTGGCGCTGACAGCGAATTACGGCAGCGATCCGGCCTGCACGGGCGGCGGCGATCCTGCGGAAGCAGCGGCATGGGCCGCGGAAGCGGTCAAGGAAGGATTCCCAGCGAGCCACGTGACCGTGGGTAACGAGGAGTATGGAAGCTGGGAATTCGATCTGCACGCGAAGCAGTGGGATCCGGCGACATACGCGAATGCAGTGATCGGCACAAACGGATACTACGCGCTGATCAAGGCGGCGAGCCCGACGACACTGGTAGGGGTGGATGTGGACGCAGCCAACATCCAGGCGACGTGGGACAGCACGGTACTCTCGGTGGCAAAGGGCTCGTATGACTTTGTGGAGTACCACTACTATCCGCAGAATCCCGGAAATGAAACGGACACGTACCTGGTCCACCAGGCGGCGCCGGATTTTACCAATGGCATCAACACGCTCAAGACGGAGTTGAGGACAGCGGGCGAAGCAAATACGCCGATCTACGCGGGCGAAATGGGGTCGGTGTCGTCGAATCCGGGCCAGCAGAGCTGGTCGATTACTCAGGGGCTGTATGCGGGGCAAATGCTGGGCGAGATGATGAACGATGGCATTTCGCGCGCTACCTGGTGGATCGGCTTCGGCAATTGCAACGGGAATGCGGGGCTGTTCAACTCGTCGCTTTATGGCTGGCAGACGTTCGGCGCGTACAACGTGTTCTCGGATGGAAACGAGGATCCCACCTGTCCGGGTGCAGGACCGATCGGAACCATGTCACCCACGGCGCGCGCGTTCGAGTTGTTCAGCAACATAGCGGTGACCGGCGAGAATGCGCTGTCGGCGAGCATTGCCGGCGACACCACGGACGTTCGGGCGTATGCGGCGACGCACAGCGGCGGAACGGCGCTGGTGCTATTCAACCTGAACGAGACGACCAGCCAGACAGTGACCGTAAAGCTCTCGGTGGAGAACAGTTCGAACGACGTGAAGGTGGTCATGTACGACAAGGCGCTTTATGACCAGACGCATGCGACTACGCCGGTGTGGGCAGATCCGACGACGACGGACATGGGGGCGCAGGGCCTTCCGTTAACGCTGACGCTGACTCCCTGGAGCATGAACGTGGTGATCATCCAGTAAGGCGGGGCGCCGATCGAATCGAAGGCAAAACCTCAGGGCTGAAGCCCAAACCCTTTATTTGCGCTTAGCGGCGGGATTGAAGTCCCGCCCTGACGGGTGTTTTCGTCTCCGTAGCGAGTCTTTTCACCCAGTTGCAGAGTCGTGCCCCTTTTCAAAACCGATTCAAGCTGGCCCACTTCCCTTGCTGCGTTGCCATGCAGCGCGTGGGGACAAAGTGCGCCCGTTATACTGGAGTGTTTGCAGACAACTAGCGCACGCACTCGCGTGCAGGGGAGAGCGAGCATTGGCTCAGGCGGAGATCGGGATCATCGGCGGCAGCGGGCTGTATTCCATGCCGGGATTTACGAGCATTCATGAGGAGCGAGTGGAGACGCCGTTTGGCGACCCCTCAGATGCGTTTGTGCTGGGCGAGCTGGAAGGGCGCCAGGTGGCGTTCCTGGCGCGCCACGGGCGCGGACACCGGATTCTGCCGTCGGAACTGAACTTCCGCGCCAATATTTACGCGTTCAAGAAATTGGGCGTGGAGCGGATTGTGTCAATGTCCGCGGTGGGTTCATTGAAGGAGGAACACGAGCCGACGGACTTTGTGATTCCCGACCAGTTCATCGATCGCACGTTTCATCGCATTGCGACGTTTTTCGGCGAGGGGATCGTGGGTCACGTAGCCTTTGGCGATCCGGTGTGCGCCACGGTGGCCAAAGCCGCGGCGGAAGCATGCAAAGCGGCCGGCGTGGTGGGCAAGCTGGGCGGCACTTATGTTTGCATGGAGGGCCCGCAGTTCTCGACCAAGGCGGAGAGCAACCTGTACCGCAGCTGGGGAGCGGACGTGATCGGGATGACCAACCTGCAGGAGGCCAAGCTGGCGCGCGAGGCGGAGATCTGCTATGCGACGGTGGCCATGGTGACCGACTACGATTGCTGGCGCGAGGGGCACGATGCGGTCACGATCGAGGAAATTGTGGCCGTGTTGCACAAGAACGCGGCAAACGCGTGCGAAGTGGTGAAGCAGGCGGTGGCAGCGATGCCGAAGGAGCGGACCTGCGCGTGCGCGTCGGCGGCGAAGTACGCGGTGCTGACGCAGCCGGATGCGATTCCCGCGGCGGCAAAGGATCGCCTTAGGCTGCTGTTCGGGAAGTACCTGGGGTGGTAGGGAAAGACAGCGCAGTTAGCGGGGCTGGCGGAGTTAGCAGAGTTAGCGCAGTTTCGACAAATTCAGGTAAAGAGAGAAAGCGACTGAATGGCGATTACGGTAGTGGGCAGCGTGGCGTTCGATTCGATTGAAACTCCCGCAGGACGGCGGGAGCGCTGCCTGGGCGGCGCGGCGACGTATTTTTCCCTGGCGGCCAGTTTCTTCACCGATGTGCGCGTGATCGCGGTGGTGGGGGAGGATTTCGGGCCGCAACAGCAGACGGTGTTCGACCAGCACAAGATCGATACGCGCGGCATCGAGAGGGCGGCGGGCAAGAGCTTTTTCTGGGAGGGTTCGTATCTGGAGAACCTGAACGAGGCGAAGACGCACAACACGGAGCTGAATGTGTTTGGAAGCTTCGAGCCGAAGATCCCGGAAAGCTACCGCGACTCGGAGTTCCTGTTCCTGGCCAACATCGATCCGGTGCTGCAGCGGCGCGTGCGCGAGGCGATGCCGGACGTGAAGCTGGTGGCCGGAGACACAATGAACTACTGGATCAAAGACCATCGGCCGGCGCTGCTGGAAGTATTGCGGGGGCTGGACATCCTGTTGATCAACGATACCGAGACCAAGATGCTGGCCGATAACAGGAACCTGGTGAAGGCGGCCGGCGCGGTGCTGGAAATGGGGCCGCGCATGCTGGTGGTAAAGCACGGCGAGTACGGAGCGACGGCGTTCTTCGGACATGCGAACGACGCGATCGGCGCAAAGACATTCCGCGCGCCGGCGCTGCCGCTGGAAGAGGTTGTGGACCCGACAGGAGCCGGCGACAGCTTTGCGGGCGGGTTCTTTGGGTACCTTGCGTCGGAGAAAGAGCTGACTGCGGGCGTGTTTCGGCGCGCGATGTTTTACGGCAGCGTGATGGGATCGTTTGCCGTGGAGCGGTTCGGGACCGAGCGGCTGGAGCTGCTGACGCGCGAGGAGATCGATGCGCGCTTTGAGCAGTTCCGCGAGTTGACGCATCTTGACTGAGGAACGTGCGGGAGCCCGAGAGATGCTGGCCGTGATGGCCTGTTGCACGGCAGCCTCTCTGGCGGCGATTGCGTGGAGCTGGCGGCACGACGCAATCCTCAATTACGGCGACGCCGAAGCTCACCTGCACATTGCGCGGAGGGTGATTGATTCGCACCGGCCGGGGCTGACGCAACTGGGAAGCGTGTGGCTGCCGCTGCCGCACCTGCTGATGATTCCGTTTGCCGCGATCTTTGCATTGTGGGCCAACGGAGTGGCGGGGACGATTCCTTCCGCGCTGGCGTGGACAGCGTCGTGCGCGGGGCTGTACCGGCTGCTGCGGCATTGGCTGGCGATTGCGCCGGCTGCTGTCGCGCTGGCGTTCTTCGCCATCAATCCGAACCTCGTCTACATGCAGACTACCGCCATGACGGAGCCATTGTTTGTGTGCGAGATGGTGTGGACCGCGGTGTGGCTGGTGGAGTGGCGCGGCGCGCTGGATGGCGGCGAGGAACGGCGCATCACGGGGCTGACTTGGCTGATCGCGCTGGTCCTGGTGGCCGCGGTGTTCACGCGCTACGACGGCTGGATCATGGCGCTGGTGGCATGGGCAGCGATGGGCATTGCGCTCATGCGGCGCGGGCGGCTGCGGTCGCGAGCGTTCTGGATGGCGAGCGCGGCCGTGGTGGCGGCGCCCGTGGCGTGGTTCGTATACAACGCGGCGGTGTTCGGCGACTGGCTGGATTTTGCGCGCGGGCCGTACTCGGCGAAGGCGATCGAGCTGCAGACGGCGACGCCGGGCGGGGGTCCGCCACATCCGGGCTGGCACAATCCGTGGGTCGGACTGCTGTTCTTCCTGAAGGTGTCTGAGATGGATGCGGCCGCCGCGGCCTGGGGCAACGTGTTGCTGGCTGTGAGCGTTCTGGGAACCGCATGGGCGTGGCTGATGGAACGGCGAAGAGCGTTTGCGTGGTCGCTGCTGCTGTGGTTTCCGGTGCCGTTTTACGCGTATGCGGTAGCTTATGGATCGGTGCCGATCTTTCTTCCCGTGTGGTGGCCGCACTCATGGTACAACACGCGCTATGGTCTGGAGCTGCTGCCGGCGCTGGCAATCGGAGTGGGATTCGCGGCGCGCTTTTTGCTGGCGGCAGTGCAGGAGTTCAAACCGAGGTGGCGACCGGTAGCGGCCGGGGCGCTTATTGCGGCCGTGGCGGCGAATGGTGCGGAAATGGCGCGAGAGCGTCCGCTGGTTTACGTGGAAGGAACGAAGAATGCGGAGGCACGGCGCGGGTACGAGCGTGAGATTGCGGCGGCGGTGCGGAAGGCGTTGGAGAGGAAGCCGGATGGGATCGTGCTGATGGAAACGTCGGTCTATCCGCAGATTGTGGCGCTGAGCGGAATTCCATTGCGGAATACCATCAACGAGAGCGACAAGGAGTTCTACCACGCTGCCCTGGCCGATCCCGCGACGCAGGCGGCGGTGGTGCTGGCGTTTGACCGGGATGAGATCGAACAGGCGGTTCTGGAACATCCGCGAGGCCTAACGCTGGTGGAACATTTTGCGTGGCCGGGCCAGCCATCGGGAACGCTTTACGTCTCCGATACCCCAGCTTCGGTTGGCGCCTCAGGCGCAGCGATGCGGTGATAGCATCGGGCAAAGGAAAGCGATGCCGTGTTGGCACTGATGGCACATTTCGTGCAGCCGATGAACCTCAGCTGGTTTGAGCAGAGCGTGGTGGCGACGGGCGCGGTGGATCGCCTGCTGTTCGCATGCGTGCTGGGCGCGGCCATCGGGCTGGAACGCGAAATCAAGCGCAAGGCTGCCGGCGTGCGTACGAACCTGCTGATCGCCATGGGCAGCGCGTTCTTCACGCTGATGTCGATTGTGCTGGCCGGCGAAGGCGCGCCAAAGGGGCAGGTGGCTTCGAATATCGTGCAGGGAATCGGGTTCCTTGGTGCGGGCCTGATTCTGCACAATCGGAACCGCATCAGCGGGCTGACGAGCGCGGCCACTGTATGGGTGGTGGCGTCGATCGGCATGGCGTGCGGCGCGGGGATGTACGTGGCGGCGGCGGCATCAACACTGATCGTGATCCTGGCGCTGCAACTGGTGGGGATTCTGGAGCAACGCGCGAGCCTGAAGATTTTTCCGCTGATTTATGAGGCGCGGGGGAGCGATCAGACGCTGATGCTGAAGTCGATTCTGGATGCGATGGACAAATCCGGAGAACGCCTTGCTACCGTGGACCGCGATGTGATCGGCGAGTTGCAGCGCGTGAGTTTTTGTCTGACGGCGACCAAGAACCAGCATGAGCGTGTGGGCCGGCAATTAGGCGCGGAACCGGCCATCGAATCGCTGCACACGTTCCGCGACCCGGAGGAAGATTGATTCCCTTCATGAAGGCGCACGCCTGCGGCAACGATTTCCTGATTGTGACCGAGGATGCCGTTGCGGGGATGGACCGGGCCGAGGTGGCGCGGCGATTGTGCGAGCGCAACACTGGCGTGGGAGCCGATGGGGTGGAGTTCTTCACGTGGACGGGGCCGCGTGCGGGGCGCATCCGGCTGCACAATGCGGACGGCTCGATTGCGGAGATCAGCGGGAACGGCACGCGCTGCGTGGCGGCATGGATGGCGGAGGCGGTGGGCGCCGGAGAAGGCGATGCGCTCGAGATCGAGACCGATGCCGGCATGCGCGTTTGCCGCGTGAACGCAGTCGATGCGTCCGATGGATTCAAAGTGGACGTGACTACCGGAATGGGAGTGCCGAGGTTTGTGCCGCGCACGGTGACGATTCCCGGCGGCGTGCAAGTGGAAGGCGTGGAAGTCTCGATGGGCAATCCGCATTTCGTCATCGTGGCGGACAACGCGGACTTCACCGTCGATGGACAGAGGTGGCAGAGCGTCGGGCAGCAGATCTGCGGGCACCCCGACTTCCCTTTTCAAACCAACGTGTTGTTTGTGCGCGTTGTGAAGCCGGAGGAGATCGAGATACGGATCTTCGAGCGCGGCGTGGGACCGACAAGCTCATCGGGGACGGGAACGTCGGCGTCAGCTACGGCGGCGGTTGCGCTGTGGGGATGCAGTGCGCCCCTGCGCGTGGTCGCGCCGGGAGGAGCGCAGGTGGTGGAGTGGAGCGGTCCGGGATCCGAGCTGCAACTGACCGGTCCGGCGGCGCTGATTGCGCGCGGCGAGGCATGGTGATGACAGCCCGGGCACAACTCATCGCTCTTGGGCCGGTATCGCCTGGCGCGGGCGTCAGCGTAGTGGCGCCGGCATCGTTTGCGCGGCAGGATCGGATTGAGGATGGCGCGAAGGAGCTGCGTGCACTGGGATTCGAGCCGCGGTTTCAGGAGCAGGCGCTGAGGCGGGGCCCGCTGTTCTTTGCTGGAACACCGGAAGAGCGCGTCGCCGATCTGCATGCGGCATTCGCCGCGCCGGAAACGCAGTTGGTGATGAGCCTGCGCGGCGGGTATGGCTCGAATTATGTGCTGGAGCAGCTTGACTTCGACCTCGTTCGCACGCATCCCAAGCCGTTTTTTGCGTACAGCGATCTGACTGGCATCCAGCTGCACCTGCTCGACAAGATTGGCCTGCCCGCGTTTCATGGGCCCATGCTGGCGGCGGACTTCTATTTGGAAGACGGAGTTCACCTGCCCAGCTTCAATGCCGCTCTAGTAGGCCACGCGTATGGGGTTGGCGCAGCGGAGGGCATGCGCACGCTGAAGGCGGGACAATCGAAGGGCGTGCTCTACGGCGGCTGCCTGAGCATACTCGTATCGCTGCTGGGAACCGCATGGGAGCCGCGGACAGAAGGCGGGCTGCTCTTTCTCGAGGACGTTGGCGCCAAGCCGTACCAGGTGGATCGCATGCTGTGGCAATTGCGCAAAGCCGGGAAGCTCGCCGGAGTTACGGGGATTGTCTTTGGGGAGATGCTGGATTGCGTTTCGCCTGGCGCGGAGGAGGGACTGCTGGAGAAAACAATCCTGAGCGCTTTGAGCGATTTTGAGGGGCCGATCGCGTTAGGGCTGAGAAGCGGCCACGTTTCACGGCGCAATGTGACGCTGACGTTTGGCGTTGAAGCGGAGCTCGATGCCGGCGATAACGCAGAGTTGAAGGTTGGGAGCAGGGAGTAGAAGACAGCATTGGGAACAGAGAAGAAGCATATTCATTTGAGCGGAATCTGCGGGACGGCGATGGCGTCGCTGGCGGGATTGTTGCAGCTTGAGGGGCATCGGATCACGGGCTCGGACAAGGCGGCGTATCCGCCCATGAGCGACCTGTTGCGGGAGCTTGGGATTCCCATAGAAGAGCCCTATGCGGCGGAGCACCTGGATCCGGCGCCGGACCTGGTCGTGATCGGCAACGCACTCTCTCGCGGCAATCCCGAGGTGGAGCGCGTGCTCGATGAGCGCATTCCGTTCACGTCAATGGCAGCGCTTCTGAAGGAGGAGTTTCTCCGCGGACGGGAGCCGCTGGTGGTAGCGGGTACGCACGGCAAGACCACAACCACGAGCATGCTGGCGTGGATTTACCAGACGGCGGCGGAGCAGAACCCGGCGCTGGAACCCTCGTTCCTGATTGGAGGGGTGGCGGAGAACTTTGCGTCGAGCTTTCAATTGCGGCCCACGCGTACTTTTATCGTCGAGGGGGATGAGTACGACACGGCATTTTTCGACAAGGGGCCGAAGTTCCTGCACTACTTTCCAAATGCACTGATACTGACGCACGTGGAATACGATCACGCGGACATCTACGCAGACCTGGAAGCGGTGAAGACGGCATTCAAGCGGCTAGTGAACCTGGTGCCGCGGCGGGGCGTGATTGTGGCGTTTGACGGCAGCGAAAGCGTGAGCGAATGCGTGGCGCGAGCGTTCTGCCGGGTGGATCGATATGGTTTCAGCGAAAGCGCCGAGTGGCAAATTCGCAACCTGGCGCACGAGGACGGCCACACGCGCTGGCAAGTGTGGCGCGGCGGCACGCTTTGGGCTGAGCTGGAGATGCAGCTTGCCGGGGAGCACAACGCGCTGAACGCCACGGCAGCCGCGGCGCTGGCGGCGAACCAAGGCATTGCCAAGGAAGCGATTGTTGCGGCGCTAAAGAGTTTCAAAAGCGTGAAGCGGCGGCTCGAAGTGCGGGCGGAGATCGGCGGCGTCACCATCATCGACGACTTTGCGCATCATCCCACAGCCATTCGCGAGACGCTGCGCGCGTTGCGCGCGGTGTATCCGGAGGCGCGGCTGTGGGCAGTGCTGGAGCCGCGCTCCAACACGCTGCGGCGCAAGGTGCTGGAAAACGACCTGGTAGCGAGCCTGCGCCTGGCAAACCGCGTGGTGCTGGCGGGCGTGTACCAGCAACAGCGGATCGCGGAGGACGAGCGTCTGCATCCGGAAGACGTGGTCGACGCACTGAACGAGCTGGGCACGCCGGCCGCACTTTGCCCTGACGTCGAATCCATCCTCAACGAAGTTGTGCCGCAACTGCGGTCCGGCGATGTGGTGGCCATTCTTTCCAATGGCGGTTTCGATGGGATTTACGAGAAGCTGCCGGCGCGCTTGAGAGCCGGAGACCAGGCGCAATCTCCCGCATGATCGCATCGCTCACATTGCTCGGCACCATCGTGATTCTGGGGGCGCCCGCCGCGCTGGTGTTCATTCCGTGGGCCATGCTGACGGGCAATGCGACGCCGCTCTACAACATGGCGCAACGAATTGCACGCACGGCCTTTCGGCTGGCCGGCATCCACGTTGAAACCGAAGGGCTGGAGCGCGTGCCGGCGCGCACGGCGTGCATTTTTATGACGAACCATGTTTCGAACCTGGACCCGCCCGCGCTGCTTCCACGCCTGCCCGGGCGGACATCGGCATTCGTCAAGCGCTCGCTGACGAAAATTCCGGTGTTTGGCTATGCGTTGAAGCTGGGCGACTTTGTTCCTGTGGACCGCGACGGCCGCGTGGAGAGCGCGGTGGAGAGCGTCGCTGTGGCGAGGCGCGTGCTGGAGAAAGGCCTGCACATCACCACCTTTGTGGAAGGAACCCGCTCGCCCGACGGGCAGCTGCTTCCATTCAAAAAGGGGCCGTTCTACCTGGCCATGGAGACGGGCGCGCCGTGTGTACCGGTTTCCATTTACGGTACCGAGAAGATGATGGCCAAAGGCAGCATGCGCGTGCGGCGGGGAACAGCGCACATCACGTTCCATGAGCCGCTGGACCCGAAGCGCTTTTCCAGCCGCGAAGAATTGATGGCAGCGGTGCGCGCGTCGATTGCTTCCGGCCTGCCGGAGTGGATGCGAGGCGAGTGAACGGCCCGGGTCAGGGCTGAATGACCGCGTTGTACCCATCGTTAAACAGCCGCTGGCGCATGGCAAGTGCATCGTTGTGGGTGGCGAACGGGCCCACCTGCACGTGGATCAGGTTATCGACAGGATCGCGCCGCATGGAGATGGCATAGCCGCGCTGGCGCAGGGCGCTCATCAGCACATCCGCATCTTCAGAATGGGAGACAGCGGCGATCTGGACCATAAACGAACCGGCTTGCTGGACAGCGGGTTGCACGGCCCCGGCCGGGGACGCGGGCTGGCCAGAAACGGCCTGCGCCGGCAATGCTGCATGCACAATTGCGGGCGCGTTGCCGGCGCCTGAAGGCGCATTGCCGGCCGGCGTGGCACTCTCAGGCGGAGCGGCTTGCGCTGGAGTTGACGCGGCGATGCCAGACGATGCGGGCTGGCCTGCAGGCGCCGGCTGATCGCTGTTGGCTGCGGCCGGCTTGTCCCGGAAGAGCTGCGCCGCGGAGGGTCCGCCGGTTGTTGCCGCCGTGGCGAGCTGTGTCTGGCCGCTGTGTCCCAGAGCGTAACCACCGATGAAACAAATGCTGCACAGGGCCAGAAGGGCAAGCCCAAGCAGAGCCAGCATGGTGGGGCCGAGAGTGATTTCCTTGTCGCGCCCCTCTTCCACGGGCTCAAATACGCTACCGCCAAAACTTCTGGGCATTCTCACGCTCTCTGGTTCAAGCCTTCCGTGCGCGGCCTGGCATTCGGTCGACACGCGGGATCCATTTGCGACCATCAGCTCCCGGTGTCCATATTCCCAGTGTAGGCCGCCGGAGCATTTTGGCAACCTCTGCCTCTGCCGCCGTTCCCACGGTGGTAACCAGACGCGGCCTTTCGCTAGCTGTTCTCCGCTGGCGCCTTCGCCGAGGGTCCCAGCTTATTCAGCAGTGAAAGCAGTTCCATGGGCAGTGGGAAGACGATGGTGGTGTTCTTTTCCACGCCGATCTCCGTCAGCGTCTGCAGGTAGCGCAACTGCAGTGTGATGGGCTGCGTGGCCAGGAGAGCGGCGGCGTCCACAAGTTTCTGCGCGGCGTTGTATTCGCCTTCCGCGTGAATGATCTTGGAGCGCTTCTCGCGTTCCGCCTCGGCTTGCTTAGCCATGGCGCGCTGCATCTGCTCGGGCAGGTCCACCTGCTTCACTTCCACTGAATTGACCTTGACGCCGAACGGCTCGGTACGCTGGTCGATGATGGTCTGAATGCGGAGGTTGAGTTTGTCGCGGTGGCTGAGCAACTCATCCAGTTCCACTTCGCCCAGCACCGTGCGGAGCGTGGTCTGGGCAAACTGCGATGTCTGATAGACGTAGTTCTGCACTTTGATGGCGGCCAGGTTCGGTGCGACGACATACAGCGTCACCACCGCGTTCACCTTGATAGTGACGTTGTCGCGGGTGATGACGTCCTGCGGCGGCACTTCAAGGACCTCCTGGCGCAGGGAGATGCGAACCATCTGGTCCAGAGGACGAAAAACGAGGATGATGCCGGGACCCTTAGGAACGGGCAGGGCACGGCCCAGGCGGAAGATCACGGCGCGCTCGTAGTCGCGGAGGATCTTGATGGAGTTCAAAAGATAGAGCACCACGATGGCAAGTACGATCAACAGGGCAAAGTTCACTTCGGGCACGGGCCTTACCTCGCTTCCGCACGGATTGTACCGCGTCGTTCAGTCTTCAGTTCTGGGCAAAGGGACTTCTCCGCCCGCCGGGGTTACGTGAAGCCGGTATTCGTCCCGGCCGGTGACGCGGAGGGGCGTGCCGGCGGGCACAGGTTGGTCGGCAAAAGCGCGCCAGATCTCGCCTTCCACCAGCACGTGACCCTCCGGCGCCAGCGGTTCCATGGCAGACGCCGCGCGTCCAACGAGCGCGTCGAGGCCCAGCATTTGTTTGGCGCGGCGCGCGCGCACGGCCAGGCGGACAAGGAAGACCGTGATCCCGCCGAAGCCGGCGCTAATACCGATGGCCACCCACGGATTGACCGCGAGTTCCGGCACCGGCGCGGCGATCAGCGTGAGCGTTCCCAGGGTCAGGCAGACAATTCCGGCGATGGCCAGCGCGCCGTGTCCGCCGAATTTGGCTTCGAGCACCAGCAGCACCAGCGCGGCGAGGAGCAGCATGACAGCGGTGTATCGAATGGGCAACAGATTCAGCCCGAAGATGGCCATCAGCACCATCAGCGTGCCCAGGGCGCCCGGAACGATGGTGCCGGGTGTATTGAATTCGAGATAGATAAGCAACGCGCCGGCCACCAGCAGCAGCAGCGCGATATTTGGATCCACGAGCCACCCCAGCAGGTCTTCGCGCAATGTGGGCTTCAGCGTTTCAATGCGGGCGTTGGCCAGGTGGAGAACCTGCTTGCTGCCGTCCAGGCGCGTGATTTCGCGCCCATTCAATTGCTCCAGGAGCTGGGTGTCGCTCGAAGCCGTCAGGTCGATCAGATGCTGCTGGAGAGCTTCTTCCGCGCTGTATGCGTGCGACGACTGGACCGCCGCAATGGCTGCATCCACGTTGCGGTTACGCCGCCCGACGTAGGAGCGCAGGAAGGCTTCGGCGTCGTTCTCCACCTTCTGCTCCATGGTCTGGTCGGGCTTGCCGAATTCGAAGACGACGTGGGCCGCGCCGGCATTGGTTCCGGGAGCCATGGCGGCCACATCCGCCGCCTCAAGAAGGAAGAATCCCGCCGACCCCGCGCGAGCTCCGGCAGGCGCCACGTAAATAATGACGGGCACCCGAGAGCTGAGGATAGCGCCGGCCATTCGGCGCATGGAATCGACGAGACCGCCGGGAGTGTCCAGCTCGATCAGCAAAGCTGCGGCGCCGTCGCTGTTCGCACGGGACAGTGCGCGATCGAGCTGTCCCGCGGTGACCGGCTGGATGGTGTCGTCGAGCACGAACTTATCCACGAGGGGACGCTGCGCCTGGACAGGCGCGGCGGCGATCAGCAGAATCGAGAATCCCAGGATACCCTGCGCAAGCTTCGCGAACATGGCTTGGTCCTTCCAGGGGCCGCTATTTCGCGGCGCCCTGCTTTGCGCTCACCTGGCGCAAGACTTCTTTCGCGGCCTGGCTATTCGGGCTCAGCTTCAGCGCCTCGTCGGCATCGTGATTGGCTTCGGCCAGGCGATTCGCCGCGATGTCTAGACGTGCCAAAACCAGGTACGCATCCGCGGAGGGCTCGAGTTCCAGCGCAGCCTGTGCCTCCTGCCGCGCACCTTCCGTGTCTCCCGTGCGTTCGCGGACTTCAGCCAGCCCCTCATGCGCCAGCTCCGAACGATTGTCTGCCGTAATGGCCTGCCGGTAAAGCCGCTCGGCCTCCAGCAGCAGCCCGCGCGAGAGGTATTCGCGCGCCTGCGAGGAAAGTGTCTTTGCGCGCTCCTCCGGCGTCAATGATGCCAGGCGGGACGCCTCCATCTGATCCATCACGACCGCAGCCTGGCGGAACGCCATGGCATCGAAGCCGCGCTCGATGCGCTCCAGCGGATCCACGCTCGATGCTGCGCCGGTCTGCTTCCACGCGGTCTGCATCTCCAGGGCTTCGCTATCATTTGGACGGAGCTTGAGGTACTGCGCCAGTTCGCTCTCAGCCCCATTCGCATCGTTGTGCCGCTTCAGGCTCACGGCCAGGTTGAAGTGATAATCCGGCGCATTTGGATCGGCCGCTTCCGCCTGGCGAAAGAGGGCCGTGCCGTCGTGACTTTGGCGGCTGATGGCAACTCCTTCGTTGCTGAGCACCGGAGCCAGAGGAAGCACGCGCGCCACCGCGGCAAATGCGGCTTCGGCCTGGGCATACGTGCCTGAGAACATGAGGGCCAGTCCGCGGTAAAAGCCCGCCTCAAGCGCGTCGGCGTCGTTGCCCTTCACCTTCGCAAAAGCCGCGGCGGCCTGCTCGTACTGCTGGCTGGCGTAGTCTTCGCGGGCCAGAGCCATCCATGCCGCACTGAAATCGGGGCTCAACTTGACCGCCGCCTGAAGATGCCGCAGCCGCTCAGCGTGGTCCGGCTCCGTGATCCCGCGAATGTACTGCTCGAACGCTTCCAGGTTCACGCTGGCGCCGGCGGCCACAAACGTCTCCTCCGCCACGCTGAACTCCGGATCGAGCTGCTTTGTCAGCTTCCAGGCCAGAGAATTGAAAACCGCGATCAGGTCGTTTGTCGGGCCCCTGACCGTCACGCTCTGACCCATGCGCACGTGGGGGACGTCCACGATGCGCGCTTCTGCCTGGATGGTTTCGTTCTCCGCGCGATAGCTGCCCACGATGATGAAATCGGCATCGAGCGTCTGCGCCAGCTTGAGAGAGCTCGCGCGCGACGGCTGAAATCCCTGGGGAAGCCCTAGATGGTCAAGCGCGTAGAGGCGGTCGGCGCGGCTCAGTGGGGCGAACCTGGCGGAGGCAAACCGGCTGCTCAGAATCTCCGCCGCGGCTTCACGGATCCACTCCAGGCTGGGTTGGCCGGTGTTGTTATCGAAGGGAAGGACCAGCAGAATGCGGCCTTTGCCGGCGGCGGCTTCGGGTGCCGCCTGTGCGCCGGCGGTTGACTTTCCGGCGAGCAGAAACGCCGCCAGAGACCCCGCGGCAACGAACCGGAGAAGACGGGAAAACCGACAAGGAGAATGCATGGACACGACTGGCTAAATTATAGGCGTTTGCGAACCTGCTGCGATTCATCAGTCCCGCTTGCGGAAGGGTCCTCCCTCGCCTCGAACTGCCGGTTGAAGCGGATCAGCGCAATCCACATCCCATCGTCGCTGCCCTTCCACACCAGCGTTCCGCCCAGGCGTTGGGCGATCGCCTCCGGCGGCAGATCGTGGTGCAGCCCGAAATATTGCTCATCCAACCCGCGGCCAAACGAGAGGAGCGGCGGCGGATCGTATTTGGTAGAGAAGAACAGCCCCACGGAGTAGCGCCCCGGATCTTCCGCGGCTCGGTCGATCTGGGCCGAGGAGAAATCGTCGATCGCGAAAACGTCCCAGGGCTGCTTCACGTAACCAAGCTCAGGCTTGGTCAGCGCGTCGGTCATGGGCCATGCTGAGAGCACAGTGGCTCCGGGATAGCGCGCCCTGAGCTGCGCAATGCCCGCCTGCTGCAAGCGGATTACGTGCGCATAGGCCAGGTTGTCCTCTGGGGCAAACCCGTAGGGAGGATTCACAAAGATGCCCGTCACGAATGCCCCCGCGGAGATCAGCGCCAATGCCGGCCACCAGGGCACGCGACGACGAAACGTGGACACCGCCAGCACCAGCACCAGCGGATACATCGGCAGCAGATAGCGGCAGAGGAGAGCGCCGCCGAGCACACTGAAGAGCGCCGCATGCACCAGCAGAAGGATAAAGATGCGGCGGCGGGGCCCGGACGCGACGTCGCTGCGCGTATGCCCTTCCGCATCGGTACGCGGGTCCAGCATAAGCGCAGCAAATGTGAGCAGCACGGGCACAAACATGTTCATGTGCGCGGTCAGGTGCAGCAGGCGATGGCCGAATGCAGCCAGCATGCGCAGCGGCGTCAGCGTGGACTCCGCGTTGTAGCGGAGGAACGCGGGGTTACCGAAGAGAAAGCCCGTTTTGAAGAAGTGCCAGGCATACCAGCCGGCGAGGGGAAGGACGCAGGATGCCAGCCACGCAGCCTCGCGCGCCAGCCGGCCGCGCGCAGGGTGTGGTGAACGAAGCGCCTGGATCGCGTAGATGGCCGCCAGCGCCAGCGGCGCTACGATCGCCGTCTCCTTCGACAGCGCCGCAGCCCAGAACCATGCCGCGGCGGCGCGCGGATTGCGGTTCTCTTCAGGCAGCGCGTACACCAGCCCCCACAGCGTGCACACGGCCGCGAACATGTCAGCATGGGCCAGCGTGCTTTGCGCGAACCAGACGGGATAGAGCGCCGTCAGCACCGCCGTCCAAAACGCGACCGCCTTGGATTCACTGAGCCGCAGTGCAAGCCGCCATACGCCCAGCAGTCCCAGCGATGCGGCCAGGAGCATAGCCTCCCGGGTAACTTCAGGGTAATACCCTGAGAGCTTCCACCAGAATGCCAGATAGATGCTGGGCAACGGCGGATGCGCGTTGCTCAGGGTGGTGCTGGGAATCAGCGAGCCGGTGCGAAAGAAGTCCCATGCCGCGGGGATGTAATACCCCGCCTCATCCCACCAGTAAGGCAGTCGGAGGAGGGTAAAGTGGGTCGCGTACAAGGCCGCAAAGATGACCGGAAAGATCATCCAGAGCGGAAACGGGGCGTCCAGGCGCGGCTCAAGAAGTGTTCTCAAGCGCGATGGATTTCCTCCCGCACCTGGCGGAGCAGCGGAACGGATCTTCAATGGATGGGACCTTGCGGGAAATTCTGCGTTTGAGGTTCCAGGGCGAGCGGTCCAAATGCCTGCTCATACTGTGCAAGATTCTGTCCCAGCACATTCCAAAGGGCTTTTGCTTGCTGCGGGCTCAGGTAGACGGCCTCGTGATTGCGGATGGTGACCTTTTCAGGCGACTCGCTGGAGGCTAGCCCGAAGATCAGCTGAAAATCCCACACGCTCACGCGCACCTGCACGCTATTGGCGTAGGACTCGCGGTAGTCCGGCGACTGGATAAGGGTCAAGTGAGGCTGCTGCGGAGTTGGATTCATGATGAACCCAGATTAACTCCGCCGCGCGGGAGGGACGAGCCTGTGCGGAAACTTAACCGCTTATTTCCCCTCCGCCTTGCAATGGGGATCAGCGATCTCGACGCGGCGATTCTTCGCTCTTCCCGCATCGGTGCCGTTATCGGACACGGGCCGGGTCTTTCCATACCCCCTTGCCGAGAGGCGGGCGGCGGCAATGCCGTGCTGTGTGAGCCACGTGACGACCGCGTGTGCTCGCGCGTCCGACAGCATCTGGTTATAGGCATCGTTGCCCACGTTGTCGGTATGGCCCTGGATTTCCAGCTGGAGCGTAGCGTCCTTGGTGAGCAGGGCGAGAATCTGCCGCAGCACCGGGTCGGACGCTGCCTGCAAAGTGGACTTGTTGAAGTCAAAGAGCACGCCATAGAGCGCTACGTGGCACTCCTTCTTGAGGTCGGCCCCCAGGTCCTTGGTGGCGGCGCCGGCGTCCGCTACGCGGATCTCGTTGAATTCGCCGTGGTACAGGGTGGCCCACAGGTTGCGGCCGTTCTGAGTGTAGTGCGCAGTGAAGGAGTCGTGGCTGTCATTCAGGATCGTCCAGCCGGCTTTGAGGAGGGCATCGTGATAGGAGGCGTGAAAAAGGCTGTCGGACATGCCGTCCGGGGGCTGACGGTAGGTTTTGATGATCGACGATCGGGCCACGAGTTCAAGGTCGGCGGCGCCAGTGATGGGGACGCGGAAAGGATCGGTATCGTGGACGCTGCTGCGGAACTGCCACCCGGGCAACGGGCCCAGCCAGGGAAAATCGCCTTTGTCGGGGTCAACCGGCTCGGGCTTCGCCGATGGCGGCGTGAGCGTGAAGTTGAACGGTATCGGCGCAATCTCAATGATGTCCACTGAAGTGCGTTCCGGGCTGGGGTCGGTTTCGGCCCATGCCTCCACGCCGTTTTTCTGGTAGTGAAGAAACAGCTCGATTCCTCCCGCAGACCACTCATGCACTGCGGTCCAGCCGTTAGCCAAAAACGCCGGCTTGACAATGGCCCAGACGGCTTCCGGCGTCATGGCGCCGGAAATGATGACGGGAAACTGCCAATGCTTTCCGCGCACCACCTTGCCCACCCCATCGGCTCCCCGACCTCCCTCCGGGATCTGCAATTCTGCCCAGGGCTCATAGGTGATGCGGTACGGCTTGCCTATCTTGTTAAGGAAGGTGAGTTCCGCCGGGATCGGCTGCTCCTGCGCGAGGCACGGGAGCGCAACAGCGGTGAGCAGAAAGGCTGACAAAAAGCGGCCGGACAAGGCCCGGCGAGCGGTCCAGGACGCAAGACAAACCTTGCTTTTTCTCACGATGCTCGAAGACTAGCACAGCAACGTCCTGACTGGACAACATCGGCAACCGACGCGCGGCGGGCGATTCTCAGAAGATGCTTTAAGGATTGGTGCGAAAGGAGGGACTCGAACCCTCATGGATTGCTCCGCCAGATCCTAAGTCTGGTGCGTCGTTCCTCTATCTTCGCCAAATTCAGCAAGTTGAGGAAGTCAAAAAACACAAGTGGCAGTTTTAGTGGCACTTCGTTTTTCACACCAAAAACGCATTCAACCCAACGACCGGGATTCCCAACTCCAACTTGCTTAGTTTACATCTTGATTGTTAACTGCAGTCATACATGGCCCTGCGGGCCACCCAAGGCCATGAAAATAGGGTAAGCGATCGGCATAGGCGAAGGACGAGGATCTGTGGAGCCTTTGTAGCCCGCACTGCAGTCTGTCCTGGATGTCGCCGCGTAACCAAGACTGTAGCTGAACGTGAAGCACGCAGGGCAGACTGAACCTGATTGCCGATATCCTCTGCGCAGATCGCTGGAGGAGGGTCTATGGCTGTGATTCTCGGCTGCTGTGCCGGTTTGGACATACACAAGGACACCGTGGAGGCTTGCGTTCGCCGGACAAGCGCAGGCGGCAAGGTGGAGCATGAGGTTCGCCACTGGGGAACCACAACGCGGGAATTGGCGGCGATGTCCGATTGGCTTTGCTCGCAGCGAGTCACGCACGTGGCGATGGAATCGACGGGGGTGTACTGGAAGCCGATCTTCAACATCCTGGAAGAGAGGTTTGAGATTCTGCTGGCCAACGCCCATCATCTGAAGAACGTTCCTGGACGCAAGACAGACATTAAGGATTGTCAGTGGATTGCGCAGTTGCTGCAGCACGGGCTGCTGAGAGGCAGTTTCATTCCTCCACGCCCGCAACGGGAGTTGCGCGACCTTACCCGGCAGCCGACGCAGTTGGTCGATGAGGCGAGCCGTATCTCGAATCGTATTCAGAAGGTGCTGGAAGACGCCAACGTGAAGCTGGGTTCGGTAGCCAGCAACGTAGTTGGTGCATCCGGCCGGTTGAGGCTGGAGGCGATTGTGTCTGGGCAGGATGATCCTGCGCATTTGGCCGACCTGGCTAAGCGGCGGCTGCGAGCCAAGATTCCGCAACTGGAGCAAGCTCTGTATGGCAAGCTCACCGATCACCACCGCTGGATGCTAGGGCTGTTGCTGGACCAGTTGAAGGCCACCGAGCAGTTCATCACACGGCTGGAGAGAGGATTGCGGAACTGACGCGCCCTCAGTTGCCCGTCCTGGAGAAGTTGGATGTGATACCGGAAGTTGATCGGCGTGTCGCCGAGGTGTTGCTGGCCGAGATCGGCCCGGATGTGACGCCGTTTCCGACCGATGCGCATCTGGCCTCCTGGGCGGGCATCTGCCCGGGCAACAACGAGAGTGCGGGCAAGAAACGCAGCGGCAAAACCACTAAGGGCAGCCGATGGTTACGACAAGCTCTGGTTCAGGCGGCTTGGGCGGCCAGCCACAAGAAGGACAGCTATTTCCAGGCCCACGCTCGCAATCTCATGCACCGTCGAGGCCGCAAGCGAGGCTTGGTCGCAGTGGCCCACTCACTGCTCACCGTTATCTATCACATCCTCAAGGAAGGCACCGACTATCGCGACCTCGGCTCACAGTTCCTCGATCGGATAAGGGCCAAGCACCTCATTCGGTTCCATGTCCGCAGACTGCAGAGCCTCGGCCTGCAGGTCGACCTGACACCCGAGGCAGCATGAATTTTCAGGGCAGTCATCTAGCGGCTGTCCCTCCAGCGATTTGGCTTGGTGCGAAATCCTGGGCCTTAACCTGTGGAGCCAGCAATTTTGCGAGCAGGACCAATCGATCAGGAGGGCGGAGGGATTCGAAGACTAGACCGAGCCATGTTTCTGAATTTACGGTGCTTCTGTCGCAACTCGCTGTAACTAAGCTATTTCACTCTGTGGCTTCCCCTGTTGTCTATGGATTCTCCCCAGCGCAACCAATTTCCATAAAAAGCGGTATCCATAGGACAAGCGGCGGCTGCGCGTAGCCAGGGAATCCGACTGTGAACCCGATGCCATTAGTCTTCATAGATTCTCACCGATTGGCCGCGTGCGGCCCGCACCAAACTTTTCGATATGGGCATCTACTGCCCAAAGGACCCTAAATCATCCTAAATCAAGAAGGCCACAACGCCAATCGTCTCAATGATATCCGCTGATTCCAGACCACTTAGTTCGCTTGCTAGGCGGTGCTGAAAAGGCCGGCGTCGGCGGTTCGATCCCGTCTCGGCCACCATTTAGAATCAATAACTTAGCCTCATCGCGCTCCTTCCCTTCCAAGATCAATTCAATCTTCATATCCGCTAAACGATTGAAAACGCTCGATTCACAATGTTCCCGTATTGTTCCCGCCGCGTAGAAATGGCGACGAAAAACGGACTTGGCTTCGGCCGAACGAAGGCACGCAAACTCCGTACTGCACCAACAGGGTCAGTGGCCGCAGCCCTTTGGCCGCAGCGCTCATCGCCAGTCATGCACTGGTATTGCGCTCTGCATTGCAGCGACTGGATATTCGAGGTCACCCAGTTGCGCTCCGGATGGTTGCGGCGAAGCCGGCTCTTCACCAAGTCACCGCCGGTTAGCACGTAGCGCTTGATTATCAACGCACCCAGCCGTTCGTAAAAGCGTTCAGACTCAAAACGCTTTGGCCGGAACCAAACGTCGAAGCAGTTAATTCTCTACATCAATGCGTTGCGTGCTTTCGATGTGTGGATGCAACCTCTGGAAAGAGTCGGTTCTACTGTCTGGCGTGGTTGGCTCGAAGACCCTTGACCACTGTATTCAACTCATCTTGAATTCTGTCGAGTGTGTCCTCGGCATTTCGCAGTTGTTCTTGTGCCTGTTGCAACCTTGCAGAGCTCTCTTGCTCTTCGGTCTTTCGTTTCTCGACTGCAATTCTTAGGCTCTCGATGGATTCGGTGAGCTGCCTTTGCTGCAAAGGCTCGGTAGCTTGTCTTAGCGCATCTTCTGATCGTGCCAATTCGCCTTCAAAATATCTCCGGTCTGTCTTCAACTGCGAGAGCTTTGATTGTGCTTCGTCGACGCGCTGCTCTGCTCGATTAACTTGACTTTGCTGCATCTCCATTTCCGCAAGAAGGATCTGCGTTGTCTCGGTGACTCGAAGTTCCTCGTGAATTTCCCTAATTTCGGTCAGGATTGCCTGAAGGGTTTGCGAATCACCCTGACTGGTTTGACCACAACATGGCACAACAATCACAAGCCCAAGCATCGTAACGCAAGCTGTCCGAATCATCATCGTGACTCCTGAGACCTAGCCGCCTAGCTCACCGCATAGCCACTTGTGCAACTTACACCACGCCAGCCTCAGCTACTCCACCCTGCAGTGACAATAGAGAAACTGCTGCACCGTCCCGAATGGAGTCTGGTGCAGCTCTTCCGAGCTCTCCAACAGTTGGAAATGGCCGCCAAATTCCCAGTGCAGTGACTCGGCGTCGTAGCGAACCACATCGAGCCCACTGCACTTCATCGGGCCTTCGGGGCCGAAGGTACTCACGATCACGTGCCCCCCGCGCCGAACCGTTCGCGCCACTTGGCGCACGTAAGCCACACGGTCGCACTCCGCGGTAAGAAAATGAAACACCGCTCGGTCATGCCACACATCGTAAGCTAAGGCGTCGAGCTCGACTCTGGTGATGTCCGCGACAAGCCAGGAAATTCGCTCCGATGCCGGGCCCAGCCGCTTTCGACTGGCATCGATGGCCGCCTGCGAGATATCAAGGACGGTGAGGTTCTCATATCCCCGGGTGAGAAGGTCGTCGACCAGTGTGGATTCCCCACCGCCCACATCGATAATAGCCGCCGACTTCCCGGGAGCGAACTGTTCTATAAGGCGGAGCGACTTCTCAAGGTGCGGTCGATACCAGCTGACTGCGTGCGGAGCTTTCTCTGCGTAGATTCTTTCCCAATGACTCTGCGAATTCATATCGACCCAAGCCTTTGTTATCTTCCTCAGAATAATCCCTTCGCAACCCCCGAGCAGAACTTTGACATTTTCCAAGAGATCTCGGGCGGTTCACTCGGTCCATCCGCGCACTTGCCTTCTCCCTTAGAGCCTGAAACCATATGTGGAGCGGGATGTCTGAACTCATACAACTCGGTGCCCTGCCATCGCAGCCTACCTTCGCTCGGCCCTCCAAGCCCAGCGCTACCGCGCTTTGGCTGCAAGGTGTCACGCTGGCATGGATGCTGGTGGAACTCGGCGTCTCCGTATATGCCGCCGTAACCGCTCGCAGTCCGGCGATGATGGCCTTCGGCTCCGACAGCCTCGTGGAGCTTCTTTCAGCGGTCGTAGTGCTCCTTCAGTGGATCCCGAAGATGCCGATTTCGGAACGCAAGGCGCACCGTGCAGCCGCAGTTTTGCTCTTCGTGCTCGCCTTTGTAGTTGGGCTAATTGCTCTTGGGTCGTTGGTTCTTCGCCTGCAGCCTGAGACGAGTCGCGCTGGAATCGGGATCACCTTTGCAGCGCTCATCGCAATGCCAGTACTGGCCACTCTCAAGCGCCGCGAGGCCCGCCGCAGCCAGAATGCGGCACTTGCCGCCGATGCTGTCCAGTCCGCAACGTGCGCTTACATCGCGCTCATCACCTTGGCTGGCCTCGCGCTCAACGCAGCATTCCACATCCCGTGGTTCGATTCACTTGCCGCTTTGCTGGCCATCCCCATTCTCATCAAAGAGGGCAAGTCGGCATGGAAGGGCCAAGGTTGCGCATGCTGCTGAGAGCCTCAATTCTGACGCCCGAGACCACGCGAGTTGGCCTCGCGCGTGTTCAGCGGTAGCCGCGCGCGAGGAGATACTTCGCGCCATCCTCGAAGGCCTTGGGACCAGGCACGAAGAACCCGAAGGCGTCGGCCAACCGACCAATCACATTAAACGAGAAACAGACCGCGAGCGCATCCTCGATCTGTTGGCGCGAAGCGCCGGCCGCGAGGACTGCTCGCATGTCATCCGCATCTACCGCGTGCTCGCGCGTCAGCTTGCCTAGCATGAACAGAGTCGCCCTCAATGGTTCCTCGATGGATGCGGTCTCGAGATCGGACAACACTGCGGAGACCTTTTTCGCGTCGCGATATGCCCCCTGCGCAACCGCAGAGTGTGCCTTCGTACAGAACTCGCACTGGTTGGTCTTCGCTACGAACGCGGCCATCAACTCGCGGTCACCGACCGACCAGGTGGAGGGTCCGCGCATCGCGTCCTGCGTAACTGCCCCCATCGGCCGGCCGTAGAAGTCAGCCCGGTACTTGACCAGCTTGATGACGTCGAGCACTGGCTGGCGCGACATTGTCCGAATGAGCGCAAAAAGTGCCTTCGTACCGAAACCGTGGCCGCTGTCGAGGATTCGAAGCCGCATGGTTACTCTTTTCCGGTTGCGGCCTGAAGGGCCGCAAGTGACGTGTCGTATTGCCGACTGGCCTCGCCGATAGCGGCGCACACCACGATCTCAAAGACCTGGTCTTCGCTAAGCCCCGAATCCCTGACGGCGGCGATGTCCTCGTTAGTGACTCTATCGGCATGCTTCGCAACCTTGTCGACAAGCGTAGCCGCTGGTTCGGCGAGGCCACTGTTGTTGAACGCGGCGCTGCGTTCGGAGGGCGACGCCTTGCCGTCTCCTTTCAGGATTCGACTCGCCAGCGCTTGCCGCGCCTGTCTGATATCCGACATGTTCCTCTCCCTCTACCCTTCGGCAGCTACGCGAGCGAACATTTCGAGGATCTTACCCCAGTCGCCTTCGGTGTCGTAGATTCGACGCATCTCATCGCGACGCGCCCCATAGCGGTCAAGATGACGATGCTCCAGTTCGACGTGTGTACGATCGCTACCGTCGGCGTTGAAACGCACTTCGATTTCAGTCTTCAGGGTTGGATCATACTGCCAGTCTGCATTGATATCCCACGAGAGAACCAGGCGCGAGTGCGGTTCCCACGCGAGTACACTGCCCCACTGACACATGCTTCCATCGTCGCCGCGCTCGAACCAGCGGCCCCCGACCTGCGGCTCGATCACAGCGTCCACGGCATTGGCCTTGCCGATTTTGTAGTATGCCAACGGCCACCACGCGCCCATCTTTTCGGTGAACACGCGCCACGCCACTGCTTGCGGCGCCTGAACGGTCACAACCTTCCGCACGCTATTAGGGTCTAATCCGACTGAGCCTGCGCCCTCTGTGTTCATGCACTCTCCCTCCCGAGCCGAAAATGAAGTCGATCGCAAAACGGTCCTGTGTCGTTTCGTGATTCACTAACTCTTGGGGAAATTTGGATCTGCTTTTACTTCGTTGATCTGCTTGACATGCCGTTCACTGTGCGCGGCGATGAAGAGAATAAACTCATAGCCGTCCATCTTGCCAACCGGCCCGTCCATTACGTGATCGCGCAATCCCGCAGTTGAGCGGAGGAATTGTTCGGTAGTTTCGCGGCTTTCGAGAAAGTGCTTGAGCGACCCCTCCGGAGAACCAAACCGGTTGTTGGGCACTAGCGGGGCAGGCGCCTGCGCCTTGTGGGAGCGGTCGGGAATCATCGCTTCAACCGCGGCATCGATTTTCTTCACATCGCGCCCCGGGGTTCCAGCCGGCAAAGTCATCACCTTCTCCTGCACAAGGTTGACCCGAATGAAGTCCTCTGCCGCGGCAATGTGTTCCATCACCTGCGCCACAGACCATCGATCCGGCCCCGCCTTGAAGTTCCATTGCGCCTCGGAAAGGCCTTTGGTTGCATCCAACACATCTTTCTTGGTGGACTCGAGATATTGGAGTGCGTGCTCCTTTTCTGCCTGTGTCAGTTCTTGAGCCGAGATTGTCGCGGCTCCGGTGACCGCCAGCACAGCGATCACTATGCAATTCAAG
>DASZLE010000006.1:0-1647 GCA_035552475.1 Occallatibacter sp. | reverse complement strand
GCTGGGTGTGGAATTTGTCCAGTTGCGTGAAAAGGACCTGGGAGTGCGCGAGCTAACGGAGCTGGCCCAGGCGATGATGGCGGCGATGCGGGATGCCGGGGCAGGTCGTCCGCGGCTGCTGATCAATGCGGGTGCGGCGGGCGCGGCAGAGGCGGCGCGGACCGCGGGCGCGGCGGGGATCCACTTGCCAGGCAGATGGAGAGCGGAGCAGGTGGGTATGGCGCGGATTGCCGGAACCGTATCGGTGGGTTGCCACTCGCTAGGCGAAATAGCGGTGGCGGCGGTGTCCGGGGCAGATATCGCGCTGCTGTCACCGGTTTTTCCGACGGAGAGCCATCCAGAGGCGCGTCCGCTGGGGCTGGATGCGCTGCGGGCGGCAAGCCAGACGGCAGGAGAGACACCGGTGTTTGCGCTGGGTGGCGTGAATGCCGCGAACGCAGCTTCGTGCATCGAGGCTGGGGCGGCGGGCGTAGCGGGGATACGAACATTTCTGTCGGGACGATGGCCGGCGAACGGGCCGTCGGATTAAGGGATTGGGATTTGACGGATTGATGGCCGGAGCTGAATGGCACGGCGCCTATGAGCGTGGAAGACGAAGGCGGGTGTCCGTTGCCGAATGACGAAGATGCGATCTGCGATGCGATCTGCGCCAACGCCAACCATAGATGCCGAGATTGAGAGCGCAAACGGCGATCCCCGCGCTGGTGACGATCCAGCTGGGAAGATTGGGATAGACGATTGCGTCGAGGTAGTGGAGCAGAAAGCTGCTCTGGTAGAAGTGCAGACCGGCCCCAGCTTCAAAATAACTTTCCGCGAGGGTGAGCGGACAGGGCCACGGGCCCGTCTCCACCACGATTCCCCAAAGCAGGGCCAGGATGTGCAGCGCAGTCCAGACGGGCCGGCCGCGCGTCCAGAGAGCGCCGAAGATGACCAGCGCCAGCCACAGCAGATGGATTGCTACGACGAGAACAGCGAGAAAAGCCACGGCTCACGCGACCTCGATTCATGCTATCGCGCGGAGGCGGGCCGGCTGCAGTCGTGCGGCAGGCGAGCTTGATTGCGGTTTGACCGTTGCCTGGTAAGGGAATAGTTTGACGGCGGAGATACAGGCGGCGCGGCTTCCGCATGCGGGCTGATCTCATCGGGCCACGGAGCAACTATCCAGACGAGGACGGTTCGCAGCATCATTCCAGCACAATCGTGAAAGAAGGTAGAGCCATGCCGAAGTATGTGATTGAGCGGGAGATTCCAGGGGCCGGTAAGTTGTCGCCGGAAGAGTTGCGGGCGATATCGCGAAAATCGTGCGATGTGCTGCGGGTGCTTGGCCCCGAGATCCAGTGGGTGGAGAGCCAGGTCACCGACGACATGATCTATTGCACATACATCGCCCCGAACGAGGAGATGCTGCGAAAGCATGCTAAGCAGGGCGGATTTCCGATCAACAAGATATCGCAGGTTCGGGGGACGATCGATCCGTCAACTGCCAAGTGAGGCACGCTGAAACACCCTGGCTGACTGCTGAAGGGGCACCTTTTCGACGGCGGCCTGTCTGGTTATCATGGAAGCTGTATGCCTTTTCCAATCAAAGTCTGCGCGATCTGCTCAGAAGAGTTTGAGCTGAAGCCCGGCAAGCCGGGCTTCGCCAAC
>DASZLE010000005.1:0-98245 GCA_035552475.1 Occallatibacter sp. | reverse complement strand
AGGCGCACAGCTTCACTTCCGTTCAACCCTCACCTTGCCCAACGCACCGAGGCAACGACTCGACAGCTCCTGATTCTTCTTATGACTTACTCCGCCTCGATCAACGGCCAACGCCGCGATGCTCTCGCACGCAACGCCGTCCTGCGGCCATTTGTTGATAATGACTCACGAATGCGCCCCTTCTCGCATCCTGCGAGCACCACACCTTACGGCACTTCTACAAACCTGCGCTTCTCCACGCTTGCTTGCACGACCGCTAAGCCGCCGCGCGACGGGCTCGCACCCATCGAAATCCCATAGCTCTCACCGCATCCACCGCGCCAGCGCCTTCCTTCAAACGGCCCTATCAAAACTGCCCCGAGAGAAATCTCGCGCAAATCGTGCGTCGTGGTCGGGGCAGCCCTGATAGGGTCCTATCGTTTCCCGGTACTGATGTGGCTGCAGAGAGATGACTATGATGTGACGCTAAGCGCCCGGTCTTGCTTGCAAACGGGCCAGAGCATCTGCGGCAAGCTCCCGCGTGAATTGATCTGCAGGCATCGCTTTCACGAGCCTTGCAGCTTGGCCCGCCCACATTTGCAAGTAGTCCAATGAGCCGGCCTTTTCCGACGCCGCGCGCAGAGGCGTAATCAGCGTCGCCGCGTAGGGGAAAGCCAAGGCGCTTTCGGACATCGGCCCGGCTTCCCGGAGGTATCGGTTCAGAATGCCTCTGGCAGGGCGTCCACTGAACAGATTCGTTATGGCTGTGCCTGTAGCAGTCGCCTGTTCAAGCGCCTGACGGTACAAGGGAGATACGTTCGCCTCTGGGCAGAAGAGGTATGCTGTGCCCAGCTGCACACCTGATGCGCCAAGCGCAAATGCCGCAACGATGCCTCTCCCGTCAGCGATCCCTCCCGCAGCGATCACCGGAATCGAAATAGCATCTGCCACCTGAGGTAGCAAGGCGAATAGCCCGGCCTGAGCTGCGACATTGGTTTCAAGAAACATCGCCCGGTGCCCGCCCGCCTCGAAGCCCTGAACGATGACTGCATCGCATCCGTGATATTCAAGCCACATCGCTTCGTCTACGCTTGTCGCGGAAGACAACATTTTCACGCCCAGCTTTTTGAGACGCTCCATGAGTGCGGGAGTGGGCAGTCCGAAATGGAAGCTTACGACCTCCGGCCTTACCTCCTCCACAACTTCACACATCTCTTCGTTGAATGGCAGCCTGAGACGGCTCTCCGTCACGGCTTTAATATCGAGACCTAAGCGTTCGTAATGCGAACTCAGGAAGCTCTTCCATTTCTCGTCGGCGACGTTATCGGGAACTGCCATAGTGTGGCAGAAGAAGTTGAGGTTGAATGGGCGATCCATCCCCTCGCGGAGCTCATGCGTCGCTTCGCATACGCCGTCCGGACTGAGTAGCGCGCAAGCGAATGATCCCAGAGCGCCGGTAGCCGAGACACTTCGCGCCAATGCGACGGAATCCGCCCCAGCCATCGGCGCTTGGATGATCGGAATTTCGAGATTGAGAAGATCAAGCAGACGTCGGTCGGGCCACGATTGCATGGTCCCATTGTCTTCCCTTCGCTCGGCTCAGGGTCAGGATGACAGCGCTTGAGTGGGTAGCGGCTCGGTTTCCCGGTTTAGCGTGCGGACTGCCGACGGTTGACACCGTGCGCACGAAAGTGGCATCGGGGCCGTGGCGGGGGGCGCGCCTTAAAATGGCAGGTGCAGGAAAGGGGAACCATGAAGATTCCGTTGCTCGACTTGAAGGCCCAGTACGCGGGCATCCGCGACGAGGTGATGCAGGCGGTGAGCGAGGTGCTGGAGTCGCAGGTATGCATCCTGGGGCCGAAGGTGGAGGAGCTGGAGAAGAAGGTGGCGGCGCTGAGTGACTGCCGTTATGCGGTGGGCATGTCAAGCGGGACGGACGCGCTGCTGGCGAGCTTTATGGCGCTGGGAATCACGGCCGGCGACGAGGTGATTACCACGCCCTTCACTTTTTTTGCCACGGCGGGATGCGTGTCGCGGGTGGGGGCGCTGCCGGTGTTCGTGGATATCGAGGAGCGCACGTTCAACATCGATCCCGAAAAACTGGAGGCGGCGATTACGCCGCGGACCAAGGCGATTGTTCCCGTTCACCTGTTTGGGCAGATGTGCGACATGGACGCGGTGATGGAGATCGCGAACCGGCACGGGATTCCGGTGATTGAAGACGCGGCGCAGGCTATCTCCGCAACGTACAAGGGGCGCAAGGCGGGGAGCATCGGGGCGATTGGGTGCTTCAGCTTTTTCCCGTCAAAGAACCTGGGCGGGGCAGGCGATGGCGGGATGTGCGTGACCAACGATCCGCATTTGCACGAGATGCTGACGATGATGCGAGCGCACGGGTCGAAGCAGAAGTACTACCACAAGTATGTGGGCGGCAACTTCAGGCTTGATCCGCTGCAGGCGGCGGTGCTGCTGGTGAAGCTGCCGCACCTGGACCAGTGGTCGGCGGCGCGGCGGCGCAATGCGGCGCTGTACGATGTGGCGTTGGCGGGCAGCTCGGTGGCGACGCCGTTGGTTCATCCCGACTGCGTGAGCATCTTCAACCAGTATTCGATCCGGGCGAAGGGGCGCGATGCGCTGAGGAAGGCGATGACCGATGCGGGGATTGGGACGGAGATTTATTATCCCGTGCCGATGCATTTGCAGGAGTGCTTCCGGGGTGCGTGCCGCGTGGTGGGGTCGCTCGCGCAATCGGAGGCTGCGGCGAACGAAGTGCTGGCGCTGCCGATTTATGCGGAGTTGAGCGGGGAGCAGATCCGGGTGGTGGCGCAGACGGTGATTGAGGCGGTGGATCGACAGGGAGTTGGGACTGGGGACTAGGGACTTAGGGGCTAGGGACTTAGGGACTAGGGACTAGGGACTAGGGACTTAGGGGCTAGGGACTTAGGGGCTAGGGACTTATGCCTGCGGAGCGTAGTATGCCTGTCTTTGTTGCATTGTTGCGCGCGGTGAATGTTGGCGGTACCGGCAAGCTGTCGATGGCCGATTTGCGGAGCCTGCTTGAGTCGATTGGCTACTCCCGCGTGGAGACTTACATCCAGAGCGGCAACGTGGTGTTCGCGGCTCGGGGCACGGGGGCGAGTGTGCAGCGCGCGGTGGCTGCGGCTCTGGAAAAACACACGGGCGCTTCTGTTGGGGTTATGATCCGCACGCATGAGGAGTTATCGCGAGTGATCGCGGGGAATCCGTTTGCGGCTGAGGCGGCGGCCGACGGGGCGAGGGTGCACGCGGTGTTCCTGGAGAAGCCGGCGCCGGCGGGGGCCACGGAGGGATTGCAGCGGATTGTGGAGCAGTATCCGGCGCGGCGGGACCGCTTTCACGTGGCCGGCGACACGCTGTATCTGCATCTGCCGGACGGCGCGGCGGAGACAAAGCTCACCGGAAAGCCCGTGGATCGCGCGCTGGGCGGGGTGCTGGGGACGGCACGGAACTGGAATACGGTGCTGAAGCTGCATGCGATGTCGAAGGAGAAGTGAAGGAGTGAAAGGTGAAGCCGGGAAAGAACGAGCAGCACACCCGAGAGGCAACCGCAGATCCTTCACTGCGTTTGACACCGTAAGGGGGAGTAACTGAAGGTAAGGGGAGTAACTGAAGATGCGAAGGCCCTCCGGAAACGTCTCGGAGGGCCTTCAGTTTGTACTGCCGATCCATCCCGCGCCTGTGTGATCTGCCGGGCTTGGATCCTTGATCGCCCGTGGGCGAAAAAGAGGGAGCTTACGTAGTCGCGCTGCGCGGGGTCTTGTGCAATTCAAACCCGTAGACCGCGATGTAGAAATAGCAGATGACCGGGACGGCCAGCGCTACTTCGTAGCTGTAGTGGTCAGAGAGCCAGCCGATGAACACCGGAATCAGTGCGCCGCCCCAGACCGCGGTCATGATGAGGCCGGAGCCCTTGCTTGTCATCGGACCCAGTCCGGCGATGCCCAGCGCGAAGATGTTGGGGAACATGACGGAGTTGAAGAACCCGGCCAGGATGAGCGACCAGATGGCCATGTTGCCGGAGGTGAAGATGGAGACCAGCACCAGCAGCGCGGCCACTGTGCCGAAGATGCCCAGCAGCTTTCCGGCATTCACGCGGGTCATGATGGCCGAGCCCAGCAGTCGGCCGATGAGCGCGCCGCCCCAGTAGTAGACCACCAGCTTTTGCGCAGCGGATACGGTGAGGACATTCAGGCCGCCGTGCTGGGAATCGCTGAAGTAGAGCACCATGGCCGTGGCCAGGCCCACCTCCACGCCCACATAGAGGAAGATCCCCAGGGCGCCGAGGACGGTATGCCGGTAGCCCCAGATGCTGCGTCCCAGCACCGCATCGACTGCCTTGCCGGGGCGGAACTCCTGGGTGGCCGTGATGTGCGGCAGGTGGGTGAGTGCGATGGCAATGCCCAGGATCACCAGCCCGAAGGCGATGACGATGTAAGGCATGCGCACGGTATGCGCGATCGTCACCTGGTAGGCATGCTGCATGTCGGGCGGCTCCGCGGCCACCACGGATGGATCTGTGACTTTTGAGGTAAGGATGTAAGCGCCGGCGACCCAGGGCGCGATGGTTCCGCCCAGCGAGTTGAGCGCCTGCGCCAGGTTCAGGCGGATGGGGGCGCTCTTCTCCGGTCCCAGGATGGCGATGTAAGGGTTGGCCGCTGTTTGCAGCGCCGTTACGCCCGCGCCGACCACAAAGATGGCGAGGAGGAACAGGGGAAACGAGACTTGTGCCGCGGCGGGCACGAAGAGAAGCGCGCCTGCCACCTGGATGAACAGCGATACGACCATGGTGCGTTTGTAGCCGATGGCCTCAATCAGCTTGGCGCTGGGCGAGGAGCACACAAAGTACGCGGTGAAGAAGGCACCCTCGGCCAGCATCGCCTGCCAGTTCTCAAAGGTGTGGATCTCGAATATCTGCTTCAGGTACGGCACCAGGCCCATGTTCAGGTTGGTGACGAACCCGAAGATAAAGTAAAGTGCGGCGACCGCGATGAACGGTCCGATATAGCTGGGCGCGCTGGATGCCCCGGTAGGTGTTGTGGATCGCGTTGCCATGAGGTCGTTGCCCTCGTTTCCTAAAAGAATCCGCCCGGTTTGGGGCGGGGGTGCGGCTTGGGCGCTGCGGGGCCGGACCCTTCCCCGGGCCTGCTCGCGCCAGACTCAAGAAGATCCGGTCCTTTGGCTGCACACAACACTATACGGGAAACCGCGCTGGTGGGAAGACCGGACCGGCAGTTGGCTGAAAATGACGGGCGCGCGCCCTCAGCTTTTGGGCTATCCTCAAGTTTCAACAAGGAGTACCCAAGAATGCCTGTGGCAAAAGAAACGTTGAGCGGACCGCGCTTGAAGAAAGTGCTGGAGGCGCTGGAAGAGAGCTGGCAGGCTGAGATGGAGGGCTACCACACCTATAAGGCGCTGGCGGATCGCGACACCGACCCCGTGCGTGCCCAGGTGCTGCGCCACCTGGCCGGCGCCGAACTGGAGCATGCCGAGCTGTGGCATGGGCGCATCGTCGATCTGGGCGGAACCGAGCCCGTATACGACGGCAAAGAGGGGGGCGAGGCCGATTCGCTGGCCAACCGGGCCGGCGGCATCCGCATGGCTCTCCGCCGCCTTGAAATCGAGGAGAGCCGCCACATCGCCCGCTACGGCGAACAGCTGAAGGCGCTGGGCGACGAAGGCTCTATCGCCATCCTCGACCACGTCATCGAGGACGAGAAGGACCACTACCGCGAGCTGGGGTCGCTGCTGCGCGGCCACTACTCCGCCCCCGCCGGCGCGCCCAAAATCGATCCCAGGGCCGTGCTGGAGGAGATGCTGGCCAAGCGGAACCAGGGCCGTAAGCAGCCCGGAGCCTGGATCGGCGACGCTATCTACGGCGTCAACGACGGTCTGGGCGCCATCTTCGGCATCGTCTCCGGTGTATCGGGCGCCACCGCCGGCAACAGCAAATACGTTCTCCTCGCCGGGCTTTCCGGCATGATCGCCTCGGCGCTCTCCATGGGCTCGGGCGCTTACCTGGCGGCCAAAAGCGAGCGCGAAATCTACCACGCCGAGCTCGCCCGGGAGCGCGAGGCCATCCGCATGAATCCCGCCGAGGCTCGCGAGTTGCTCGCCCTCTATTACCAGGTGAAAGGACTGCCCGAGGCCGACGCCCTGCACATGGTTAACCACATCGCCAGCGACCCCGACCAGTTGCTCCGCGCGCTTTCCAGTGAACGCCTTGGATCGAGCGAGGAGTCCTTGTCCAATCCCATGGTTTCCGCCAGCTCCGGCGCGCTTTCGACGGCGGTGGGAGCCATCATCCCCGTGATTCCGTTTTTCTTCCTGCAG
Organism: Occallatibacter sp.; assembly: GCA_035552475.1. Classification (GTDB taxonomy): domain Bacteria; phylum Acidobacteriota; class Terriglobia; order Terriglobales; family Acidobacteriaceae; genus Telmatobacter. Next base: position 91,897 of record DASZLE010000005.1, on the reverse strand, counting down.
GGAGTTCCGGCGGTGATTGCGGCGGCCATCGTCTCACTGGCTGCGCACTTTGCGGTGGGCGCCGCCAAGAGCCTTATCACCGTGCGTTCGTGGTGGTCTTCCGGCCTGGAGATGACGATTGTGGGCGCGCTCGAGGGCGCCGTCACCTACGGAATCGGCATCCTGCTGGGCAAGGGCGGCATGTAAATGGGCGGACTGATCCCCCTGGGCGACGCGTCACGCCCCGAGCGCCGTGCCTTTGCGGTCACGGTGCTCATCATCCTGCTGAATGTCTTCGTGTTTTTCCTGGAGTTGCAGGGCGGCAATCGATTCGTCTATGCGTGGTCCGCCGTTCCCATCCGCATCGTGCACGGCTACCGCGTGGAAACGCTGCTGACCTCAATGTTCATGCACGGCGGATTCCTGCACATCATCGGCAACATGATTTATCTGTGGGCGTTCGGCCCGTCCATTGAGCAGGCGATGGGGTGGTTCCGGTTTCTGCTGTTCTACCTGGCGGGCGGGCTGGTGGCCATGATGGCGCAGGTAGCGGCCGATCCGTTCTCGAATATTCCGGTGCTGGGCGCCAGCGGCGCGATTGCCGCGGTGATGGGGGCCTTCATCATCACGTATCCGCGCGATCGCATCAAGACGCTGCTGTTCCTTTTTATCTTTATTCGCATCACGTACATTCCAGCCGCGCTGCTGATCGGTTTCTGGTTCCTGATGCAGGTATTCAGCGCGGGGTCGGTGGCCGCAGTGCGCACGGGCGGGGTGGCCTACCTGGCGCACATCGCCGGGTTTTTGTTCGGGGTGATTACGGCTCGGTTTATTGAGAAACGACGGCAGATTGGCTACCCGGAGGATGTTTCCTGGCGGCGTTGAGCGGGCCGGCGCGGCTTGGCGCATGGCAAAGACAAAAAGGACGATTGACAACGCGGCGCGATCTGTTACCTTCGCTTTGATCCCTAGATTCTGCAAGCACGGGCGTCCGGCAAGCCCCACGGTCCATAAAAAGAAGCGTGCTCCACGCGCCCCACGTTGAATTCTGATTGAACGTTTCCGGATGCCGGCTGCGGTCCGGCTGCGTTTATTGCTGCAGCAGGCGAGGAGATCCATGCCCATCAAGCCTATCGTCGGTGGATTTGAAAGCCAGTCCGGCAGCCAGGAGACCATTCAGATTACGCCCACCGGACCAGCGAGCGTCAACAGGATCTGGAGCGTCCTGCATGGATTGGACGCGGCGAGCGCCAAGCGGATCCCGCTCAATCCTTCCGGGGACTCTTTCACCATCACGATTCTTCCCGGCACGAATCACCTGCAGGTGTTGCTGCAATCGGCCAGCAACGAGATCCAGACAATCGTGGCGCAACAACCACCCGGCGGCACTGAGTTCATCCTCGAAGACGATATCGAGATCAACGGCGGGGTGGGGACATGGACTCCGCAAATCGTTGGAAAATGACTCCGCTGCGCCGCTTGCGCAAGGACTTCGCCTTGCCGCTCGCTCAAGGATTTCGAGAATGAAGAACCGATTCTGCCTGTTCATTGGTTTCTGCTTTCTGTTTGCGGCCGCGGCTTGCAGCGCCCAAACGCCGGAACAACAGCAAGTCTGCGATCATGCGCGACCGCTGGCCGTCGGCGGATTCTGCAAGCGCCTCAGCGATGAATTCGCGCAGAAGCGAATGGCTGCAGGAACTTATCCGCTGAATAATGCCCTGTACGTACCCACGAATGACGCGGCCCAGTTCGCGGCAACGTTGCGCAAGCGGGCCTACCTACACGTGATGGCAAACACCGTGAAGGCAGATACGAAGACCCTGGGCCAGAACGATGCGCAGGTGATTGCCAACGAGCTGGCGCAACTGGTATCGACGAAGGCGGCGGTTCCCCAACCGGGCGCCAGCGCTTCCGGCAGTGGGTCCACCACTTTGACGGCGAAGCCGACAACGACGGATCTGATCTCGCTGGCCGCGGAGTCCGGAGCGTTCACCGACACCGTGAACGGCAACACGATCACGGCGCAGGCCAATGTGAACGGCTTGCGCAGGTACATTACGGACCAGCCGTTTGCCAGTCTCAAGTCGTCGACCCTGGAAGATTATCTGCAGCACATCACGCTCTCGGCCACATTCAACCTGGCGCAGTCCTCGTCGAGCGTGGCGCCGACGACGGGACAGGCCACCAGCACCACTCCGGCAGGGATTGCCAGCGTGCTGCTGCCCTCAAACAATGTCTCGTTCAATGGGCTCGGGGTCAGCGTCGCCATCCTGCGGCCTTATACGCCGACCTCCGCCGCATTCAACAAGGCATGGACCAGCGCGCTTGCCGAGGAGGCGAACTCGCCGAATACGGAGGCACAGCAGCTCTTCACGGATTACACGAACGCGATTCCCGCCGGCATCTACACTTCGAACCCGAAGGTTTCCGCAGCGCTCGAGAAGTGGCGGCAAGATGCCACGAAGGACGAGGCCGGCAACGATCCCGATGCCTTTGCCCATTTCGCAAACGACTTCGCCGCGTACATGGATACGCTGGTCGGCGCTCTTGAAACCAATCCGGACTTCGACCAGAGCATTGTGAACACAGCGATCGATCTCGATCAGCTTCACCAGTTGCGCGACAAGATCATTGACGAAGCGCGCGGCAAGCCGCTGCTGACGTTCAACTATAACTATGTAACCCCGGCCAACGAGCCGGCCATGCACAACGCCACGGCGGTGTTCGCCTATGTGTGGAAGAAGCGCGACGACGGGGCGCAGCTTACCGGCAACGCGGCTGGATCCTGGTTTGTTTCGGTTCCAGCCGGAGCGAAATACGGTCGACTGAAGGACTATCAGCTTACCGCCGAATTCGATCAGCCGGTGGGCAAGGATCCGGCAGCGCCGCGAGCCATTGTGAGCCTGGCCGGCTACGCGCAGTATCAATACTCGCCTAACGTGCTGAACCTGACGATCGCCGATGTCATTCCCGGGACCAACATCGCGGTTCCGGCCAACTCGCAGGTATTCACGAGCACGGCCGGATGGCTCGGCGTGGCGCAGGCCAAGATGGTTTTCAATATCGGCAAGGGGGCCACGGTGCCGGTTGCGGTGAAATGGTCAAACAAGACCGACCTCCTGGCGGAGAGCGATTGGAAGGGGCAGTTCGGAATCAGCTACGATCTCTCGGCGCTGAAGAGCATTTTGATGGGGAAGGCGCAGTAGACTGTTCTGGTTCGTAGCGCCTTGCGCTAGATCTTCTGCGTCCGCTGCACACTCCGCACGCCGGGTACCCGCCTTAGGCCCAGAACCATCTTGTTCAGGTGGCTCAGGTCTTCGGCTTCCACCACGTACTCGACAGCTGTCTCGCCGGAAGTGTCGCGCTTGGTGTCCACCGAGCGGATGTTGGTGTCGTCGTCTGAGATCACCGCGGTCAACTCCTTCAGCATGCCCTGACGGTCGTCGCAGAAGACGGTGATCTTCACGGGATAGCGGTGCGGCCGGCCGCTGTCGTCGCCCACGCGCGACCACTCCACCGCGATGCGCCGGTCGCTCTCGTAGAGCAGGTTCTGCACGTTAGGGCAGTTGCGCGCGTGCACGGCCACGCCCCTGCCGCGGGTCACGTAGCCCACAATCTCCTCGCCGCGGATGGGATTGCAACATCGCGCGCGGTACACCAGCAGATCGTTCTGGCCTTCCACCTGCAGCGACTCGGACCCGGCCAGGTGCAGCTTCCTGACAGCGTCCGACATGCCGCCTTCCGCACTTGGCTTGGTCCCTTCCTCGCCCTCGTGCGGGTTGGCAAGGCCCGGCGCCAGCACCTTCAGGATCTGGTGCGCGGTGTGCTTTCCCTGGCCCAGGGTGGCCAGCAGGTCCGCCGCCGTGGCCACGCCGTAGTCGCCGGCAATGCGGCCCAGATCCTGGTCGTCGATCTGGCTCATCGGCACCTTGTAGCGGCGGGCTTCTTTTTCCAGCAGCTTGCGGCCGATCTCCACCGCGCGCCGCCGCGAATCCTCATTGAGCCAGTGCTTGATCTTGTTACGCGCGCGCGGGCTCTTTACAAAGCTGAGCCAGTCACGGCTGGGCTTGTGTTCCTTCTGGGTAACAATCTCAACCACGTCGCCGGTGCGGAGCTTGGTCCTGAGCGGCACCATGCGGCCGTTGACCTTGGCGCCCACGCAGGTGTGGCCCACCTCCGTATGGATGGTGTAGGCAAAGTCCACCGGAGTTCCATCCGCCGGAACCACCACCACTTTGCCCTTGGGCGTGAACGTGTACACCTCGTCGGGGTACAGGTCCATCTTCAGGCTGGAGAGGAACTCGTTGGGATCGACCATCTCCTTCTGCCACTCCACAAGCTGGCGGATCCACTTCAGGCGTTCCTCGTCGCGCGCGGTCACCGCGCCTTCGCCGGCCTTGTACTTCCAGTGCGCCGCAATGCCTTCCTCGGCAATGCGGTGCATCTCCTCGGTGCGGATCTGCGCTTCAAACTGGTGGCCGCCATCGCCCATCACGGTGGTGTGCAGCGACTGATACCCGTTGGCGCGCGGGATGGCGATGAAATCCTTGATGCGGCCCGGCACCGGCCGCCACAGCGCGTGGATCAGCCCGATGACCGCGTAGCAGGACGCCGTATCCTCCGTGATGACGCGGATGGCCAGGAAGTCATACACCTGGTCGAAGGAGCTCTTGTTCCGCTGGATCTTCTGGTAGATGGAGTAGAGCCGCTTGATGCGCCATTCCACGCGCGCCTGGAGGTTGTGCTCCCTCAGCTGCTCTGTGACCGCGTCTTCCACGCCGCGCAGAAACTGCTCGCCCTCCTGGCGCCGCGCCTCCATCGCCGCCTGCATCTGCTCGTAGCTCACGGGGTCGGTGTAACGGAAGGCCAGGTCCTCGAGCTCGCCGCGCACCTTGCCCATGCCCAGCCGATGCGCCATGGGCGCGTAGATGTCCATGGTCTCCCGCGCAATCGCTTCCTGCCGCTCCGGCTTCAGGTGCTCCAGCGTGCGCATGTTGTGCAGGCGGTCGGCCAGCTTGATCAGCACCACGCGCACGTCCGTCACCATGGCCAGCAGCATCTTGCGGACGTTCTCCGCCTGGCGGTCTTCGCGGTTGGCAAACTGGATCTTGTCGATCTTGGTAACGCCCTCGACAATGTGGGCTACCTGCTCGCCGAACTTGGCGCCGATCTCCGCGCTGGTGGCCGGCGTATCCTCCACCGCATCATGCAGCAGAGCCGCGGCAATCGCGGTTGCGTCCAGCTTCATTTCCGCCAGCACTTCGGCCACTTCCAGCGGATGGATGATGTAGGGCTCACCGGAGGCGCGCATCTGCCCGGCATGGTGCAGCACGCAGAATTCCCATGATCTGCGGATCAGGGAAACGTCTTCATGGGGGCGATTGGAAAGGACCTGCTTGAGCAGCGCCTCAAAGCGGCGGTCGATCTCCGCCTGGGTAATCGGCGGCTTGGGGGGCTTGTTCTGCGGCTCCAGGGATTTGTTCAGCGGAATCTGAGAGTTGGCGTCTCCAGCAGGCACGGGAACCGGGGCCGCGCTCTCTGCGGCCACACCGTCTTCCGCAACCCGGCCTCCCAGGACAGGGTTCTCAGTCTCGGTTTCCCGGACGGTCGCCATGCTTCATTATAGGCCTGTTACAGTCGCCGCAGAGGGCGGCGGCCGTGAACCCCTGACAACTGGCAGCTGAAAACTGAAAACTGCCTTTAATGCACTCCCTTGGCCGGATTCCACGCCCCTTCCAGCTTGCGCACGTACAGGATCTGCCCAAGGTGGTAGGCGTTGTGGGTGGCCACGTGTTCCACCAGGGAGGCGTTCTTTGCGAGCGTCGCCTCATCAGCCTGTTCGACCGCGGTCTCCCAGTCGGCCAGGGTCTGGTTCAGCTTCTTTACCAGGTCGTCCCACTGGGCGGCGTTGAAGTCGTCGAACGTCTCGTTGTTGTTGCCGTCAAAGGCCGCGTTTTTGATGCCCTTGAAGTTGTTGAGCGCCCGCGCATCCCAGTACCAGATGTGGTAGGCAAGCTGGCCCACGGAGTGCCCATCTTTTCCCGCTGGTTTCCACTTGGCCTGCTCCGCCGTCAGCCCGTCCACCGCAGTCGAGGCGGGCACAAACCAGTCCTCGTCGTTGTGCGTGGTGCGCAGCGACTCCAGCAGGATGCCGCGCAGGTCCGTCGGGGCTTTTTTCTGGTTCTGGGCCAGGGCAAACGGCGCGGCCAGCAGCAGCAACAGGGCAACTCGTCTCATGGATGCTTCCCTCCGGCAGGAATGCGCCGAGTATAGCGGGTGCGCCGGCTCCCCGGTTCCGCGAAGGTTGCCGGTTGGACTATCCGCCTTGCGGCGCGGTTTCGGCCAACTCCGACTCGGCAACAGCAACAGACAGAATAGTGATGCGCATGCGCGCCACCGGCATGCGCCGGAGACAGTGGCCATGGCGCGCGCACTGCCAAAGCCTGGTCAGGCTCAGGTGCGCGTGCCGGCTGAGCTCGATCCCCAACCCCACCAGCGCGCTATAGACATCCATGGACCGCTCGCAGCCAAACTCCACCAGAAAGCGCACGTACCCATCCGGAGTCGCCGATTGCTCCAGCACCCATCCCCCGCAATCGAGAATGGCGGTGGAGAAGCGCTTCTCCATCAGAACCGGATCGAGCGTGGAGCAGGCGTGGAATTCCACGGCGGAGAGGGGTGGTTGCTCGTCCTGGACACACAACTGCATCTTTCGGCCTCCATAGGAGTGCGGGTCGGTGGTTATGCCATCGGCTGAAAATCTGTCCTGAAGAAAAGAAAGCCGTACAGAAGAGTGCAATCCCGGGTCGGCGAAGGGAAGCGTCCGCCTTGGGAAAAGCATAGGCCGATCCAGGCTCGAACCGGCAGCTCGGAAGGCCCAAAACACAACGGCAAGTTCCATTTTGAAAAAGCGCCAGCCAGCGTTCCGATTCGGGAAGGTTCCTTAGTCCCTATGTCCCTTGTCCCTATGTCCCTCAGTCCCTGCCTTCCGTCCATGTCCTTTCGCCATCTTGACACCCGTGCGCGTCCCTCACTAGCATGGCCGCCGCAGTTGCCGCCTGCACTGGACCAGCAGGCTTTCACTCACCCTCAGAAGTCAACCATGCCCTACGAGGTGAAAACACCATGACTTCCTGTTCCGGCATCGCCCTGTCCCTCTTTCGAGCCGTGCGCAAAACCAGCTTCCTCATCACCCTCCTCGCAGCCGCAATCATTGCCCTCGCCCAAAGCTCCATCCCCGCGGGTTCTATCCGCATTCACTATCACCGGACCGACGGCAATTACTCCGGCTGGACCGTCTACGCCTTCGACAACACCACGGAGAACACCGGCGACTACAATGACGGCCCCGTCCAGGTAACTGGAACCGACAGCTACGGCGCCTACTTCGACGTGGGCATTACCAGCGGCGCGCAACAGGTTGGCCTCATCATTCACAACACCACCAGCGGCAACAAGGATCCCGGCCCCAACGAGTACGTCGATCCCGCCACCCAGGGCGTCGAGTACTGGGCCTACACCGGAATCGGCAAGCTCTACAACACCGCCATCAATCTAGCCAATCCCACGGCTATCTTGCCCGGCTACGTGCGCATTCATTACCACCGCACCGACGGTAGCTACTCCGGCTGGACCGTCTACTCGTTCGACGACAGCAACGAGTACACCGGCGACTTCAACGACGGCCTGACCAGCCCCACCAATTACGACAGCTACGGCGCCTACTTCGACGTCGGCATCATCCAGGGCGCGCAGAACGTCGGCCTCATCCTCCACAACGGCGGCAACAAGGACCCCGGCACCAACGAGTTCGTGGATCCCGCCACCCAGGGCAGCGAGTTCTGGGCCTACACCGGCATCGGCAAGCTGTATAACACCGCCATCAATCTCTCCAATCCCACCGCCATCCCGTCGGGCTACGTGCGTGTCCACTACCACCGCACCGACGGTAACTACTCCGGCTGGACCGTTTACTCGTTCTATGACACCAATGAGTACACCGGCGACTTCAACGATGGACTCACCAGCCCCACTAACTACGACACCTTCGGCGCTTACTTCGACATCGGCATCACCAATGGCTCACAGAACCTGGGCCTCATCCTCCACAACGGCGGCAACAAGGATCCCGGCCCCAACGAGTTCGTCGACCCCACCACCGAAGGCAACGAGTACTGGGGCATCACCGGCTTCGGCAAGCTTTACCACGTGATGCCGGACGTGAATAACCCCACCGCGCTCCTGCCCGGCTACGCGCGCATTCACTACTACCGCCCCGACGGCAATTACTCCAACTGGACCGTCTATGCCTTTGAGGACACCGCCGAATACACCGGCGACTACAACGACGGCCTTACCGCGGTCACCAGTTACGACTCCTACGGCGCGTATTACGACATAGCGCTGATTCCGAATGCCCAGCAAATCGGGTTCATCGTCCATAACATCTCCGCCGGCGCCAAAGATCCCGGCCCCAACCAGTACCTCAACGTGAACAGTGAGCTCCAGGGCTGGGTGATCTCCGGCAGCGTCACCGTCTATGCCTCGGTGCCCACGCCCAGCCAGATCCTGAATGCCGAGCTCAACGTGCAGCAGGCTTACTGGCTTGACCGCCAGCGCGTCGCCATCCAGCCGCAGTTCGCGCAGGGCGGCGACACCTACGCTCTCACCTTCAGCACCACCGGCGGCCTCAGCCTCTCGGCCACCGGCATCACCGGCGGCACATCCATCCCGCTCACTGCAGGCGGCAGCCTCACCTCCGACGAGCTGATGCGCTATCCGCAGCTCGCCGGCTATGCCGTGCTCACCTTGCCGGACGACTTCAACGTCTCCACCCTCGAAACCGCGCTTACCGGCCAGCTCGCTTTCACCGCGTCCAACTCCGGCGGAGCCGTCCAGTACGCCACCGGCCTGCAGATCGGCGGCGTCCTCGACGACCTCTACTACTACTCCGGCTCGCTCGGCGTGCTCTTCCACCACACGGACAATGAAGCCGCGTGGCAGGACTTCCCCGACGACGAGAATTTCCCGGTCAAGATCAAGCTGTGGGCGCCCACCGCGCAGAGCGTCAACCTGCTGGTCTACAACAACCCCACTGACACATCGCCCGCCCTCACCGTGGCCATGCACCAGCACAATGGCGTCTGGGTAGCCGACGGCGACGCCACCTGGCAGGACAAGTACTACCTCTACCAGGTCAACGTCTGGGTCCCGTCCGACGACGCCCTCGACGCCAACCTAACCAGCGATCCCTACTCCATCGACATCGCGGTCAACGGAACCAGGAGCCGCATCACCGATCTCGAATCCAGCGAAACCAAGCCGCCGGCCTGGGACGAAGGATCTTCGCCGGCGCTTTCCAGCCTCAACGACATGAGCCTCTACGAGCTTCATGTCCGCGACTTCTCCATCGACGACCCCACCGTGCCCGCAAACCTGCGCGGGATGTATGGCGCATTCACCGTCCCCACGTCGAACGGCATGGAGCACCTGCATGCCCTGGCGCAGAGCGGGCTCAAGGCCGTCCACATCCTGCCCTCGTTCCACTTTGCCAGCGTTAACGAGGACAAGAGCACGTGGCACTTCCCCTCCGGCAACCTGGCGCAGGACCCGCCTGACAGCACCCTGCAACAGGCCGCCGTGCAGGCCACCCTGACCAGCCCGCCGTACAACTGGGGCTACGATCCGGTCCACTACATGACGCCCATGGGCAGCTATGCCGTCAACCCCTACAACCGTGTGCGCGAGTATCGCGGCATGGTGCAGGGCCTGCACCGCGCCGGCCTGCGCGTCGTCCAGGACGTCGTCTTCAACCACACCAGTGCCAGCGGCGAAGGCCCCAACTCCAACCTCGATGAGGTCGTCCCCGGCTACTATCACCGCCTCGACGCCGACGGCGCTCTGGAGAACGGATCGTGCTGCCCTGACACCGCTCCGGAACACCGCATGATGGAGAAGCTCATCATCGATACGCTCGTGCTCAACGCAAAGCAGTACAAGATCGATGGCTTCCGCTTCGACATCATGAGCTTCATGTTCACTTACAACATCGCCGACATTCAGAACGCGCTGAATGCGCTCACGCTCCAGACCGACGGCGTCGACGGATCGAAGATCTACCTCTACGGCGAGGGCTTCAACTTCGGTGACACCGTCAATAACCAGATCGGCCCCAACGCCGACCAGGTGAATCTGTACGGCTTCGGCGTGGGCAGCTTCAACGACCGCATCCGCGACGGCATCCGCGGCGGCAGCCCCTTCACAGATGAGCGCACGCAGGGCTTCGCTACCGGCCTGTTCACCGATCCCAGCGACTTCACCAACGGCAGCCAACCCTCAGGCGCGCAGCAGAGCACGCTGCTCCAATACGCTGATTGGATCCGCGTGGGACTCACCGGCAACCTGCGCGATTTCACCTTCATCAACAGCGCCGGACAGACTGTCCCCGGCTCTGCCATCGACTACAACGGCCAGCCCACCGGCTACACCAAGTCGCCCATTGAGGCCATCAACTACTGCTCGGTGCACGACAATCAGGACCTCTTCGACGCCGTGCAACTCAAGTCCAGCTTCGCGGACTCCATCGCCACCCGCACGCGCCGCCAGGTTCTGGCAGATAGCCTCATCCTGCTGGGTCAGGGCGTGCCGTTCTTCCAGGGGGGCGACGACCTCCTCCGCTCCAAAGACATGGACCAGAACAGTTACAACTCCGGCGACTGGTTCAACAAAATCGACTGGAGCGGCCAGACCGCCAACTGGGGCATCGGCCTGCCCATCGCCAGCCAGAATCAGAGCCAGTGGCCGCTGATGACACCGCTGCTTTCCAACCCCGCTTACACGCCGCTGCCTCAGGACATCGCGCTTACCGGCGCCGCATTCCAGGAGTTCCTGCGCATCCGCTCCAGCTCCGGCCTGTTCCGCATGGCCACGCTGCAGCAGATTCAGCGGAACCTCCACTTCCTCAACACCGGCCCCAGCCAGATCCCGGGGCTCATCGTCATGAAGCTTGACGCCAACGGCGGCAACTACGGCCGCTTCCAGCACATCCTGGTGGTCTTCAACGCCACCGATGCGCAGGTCAACTTCTCCGATGCCATCCTGCAGGGGATCAAATTTCACCTCGATCCCGAGCAGAAGAACTCTGCCGATCCCATCACGCAAACCTCCACCTTCAACCAGCAGCAGGGCCAGGCCACCGTCCCGGCGCTAACCACAGCGGTCTTTGTCAGCGAGCAGTAACAAAGCTCGCTCCACCACAGCGAATGGGCGCCCAGGTCTGGGTATTCAGACCTGGGATGCCCCAACTCACTCCTGCCTGCGATCGACTACCATCTCCCCAGAGGAACCGCCAGCGATGAATGACGCAGAGATGATCGCCAAGTGGGACGAGCACATCCGTTATGAATTTGCAACTCGCGACGTCTCTTCGACCATGGCCACCATGGTGGACGACGCGTATGTCAACCACGTCCCGGTCATGACCGGCGGATACGGTCAAGAGGCTCTGCGCAGGTTCTACGCGGAAGACTTCATCTCGTTGATGCCGGCGGACACATCCATCCAGTTGATCTCCCGCACCCTCGGCCACAACCCACAGGGCGAAGCTCAATTGGTTGACGAGATGATTTTTTCATTCACGCACACGGAAGAGATGCCCTGGATGCTGCCTGGAATTCGGCCCACTCATCGCCATGTCGACATCCCGCTGGTGGTGGTGGTGGGCTTTCGCGAGGGCAAGCTGGCACACGAGCGCATCTATTGGGACCAGGCATCCGTGCTCAAGCAGATCGGCCTGCTCACGGATCCGTCGCTTCCGGTGTTCGGGGCCGAGACAGCGCGAAAGCTCCTGGATCCGAGCATGCCGTGAACGATCGCCTCGAAGACCAGCAAACGCAAGGAGCCAGGTTGTGAATCAGCAGTTACACGCACCCCATACCGTCAGCTTCCCTTGCGATCGAATCCGCCAGCTCTTTCCCGCCCTCAACCTCCCTGGGCCAAACGGGGAGCCCGGCTTCACGTTCTTTGATAACGGCGCAGGCGCGCAGATTCCCCAGGTCGTCTTCGACGCCATCAATGGCCACCTTTTGCACTGCAACGTGCAGCGCGGCGGCCGATACGCGAAGAGCATTGAAGTGGATGCATCCATCGCACGCGCCCGCGACAGTATCGCCGCGTTCATCAACGCGCGGCACCCTGACGAGATTGCATTCGGGATGAATGCCACGTCGTTCCTCCGCCTGCTGAGCCTCGCCATCGGCCGCACTCTCCAGGCTCGCAACGAGATCGTCGTTACGGACCTCGACCACGAAGCCAATATCGCCACGTGGCTGCAGCTCGAGCGCGAAGGCGCCAGGATTGTCTGGTGGAAGATGCGTGAAGATAAAAACCTTCACGTGGAGGATCTTGCGCCGCTGCTCACGAACAAGACGCGTCTTGTCGCCTGTACTGTGGCCTCGCATGCACTTGGTTCCATCGTCGATGTCGCGGCCGTTGCCGCCCTGGCGCACGCCGCCGGCGCTGAGGTCGCGCTCGATTGCGTTCACTACGCTCCGCACGCGCTCATCGATGTGCAGGCATTCGACTGCGACTATCTTGTCTGTTCCGGCTACAAAATATTCGGCCCGCACATGGGTTTCATGTGGGGCCGGCTCCAGCTGCTGAACGAGTTGCCGACTTTCCGCGAAGACTTTATTCCCAATGCCGCTCCCGGCAAGATTGAAGCCGGCACATTCATCTTTGAAAACGTTGCGGGCATGGCGGCCGTCATCGGCTATCTCAGGACCCTCGGCGACAAAGAAGAGAGCGCACCGCCGGCATCGCTTCGCGCCTCTCTCGTTCATGGCATGAACTCAATCCGTGAATATGAAGCAGCGCTTTCTATCGAGATGCTTGAAGTCCTGCACTCCGCAGGCGCCGAGGTTCACGGCATCCGCGATCCCGCGCAAATCGCCGGGCGCGTTCCCACCTTTTGCTTCAACCTTCCCGGCATCGCGCCGGCGCTCGTTACCCAAACCATGGCGGATCGGGGCATCGGCATCCGCGACGGCCACATGTACGCTCCCCGCCTGATGAACCGCCTGGGCAAGAGTCTCGACACCGGCGTCAACCGGGCGTCGCTCGTCCACTACAACACCCTCGAGGAGATTCACGAGTTCGGGAAGGTACTGCGTGACATGGTCCGGGGCAAGTAAGCAAAACACGCCCATGCCTTCCCAACTCCCCGCACCGCCCCAAGGTCCATCCGACCTCAAGCGCGCGCTCACCCAACGCCAGCTCACCATGATGACGATCGGCGGCGCGATCGGAGTTGGGCTCTTTCTCGGCAGCTCGGTCACCATCCGGCTCGCCGGCCCCGGCGTCATCCTGTCTTATCTCGCATGCGCTGTGGTCACGCTCATCGTTGCCTATTCCATCGCGGAGATGGCGGTCACCCATCCCGTCGCCGGTTCTTTCGGCGTGTACGCGCAGACTTACTTGAATGAGTGGTCCGGCTTCGCGGTCCGTGTCACCTACGGCTTCGTCCAGATCCTGGCCATCGGCGCTGAAGTTACGGCCGTCGCAATCTACTTCGCCGTCTGGTTTCCTTCCGCTCCCCAGTGGGTCTGGGTCGTCGCAGTCTCCATCGGACTTGTCGTCATCAATGCCATGCGGGTGGGAAACTTCGGCGAAATCGAGTATTGGTTTGCCATCATTAAAGTCATCACCATTGTGGCCTTCATCCTCATCGGCCTCGGACTGATCTTCGGCCTCGGCCCTGCCCGCGCCATCGGCTTGTCAAATCTCACTGCCCACGGAGGGTTCTTTCCTCATGGCCTCAAGGGCGTGTGGCTGGCCATGAGCCTCACGCTCACCAGTTACATGGGAGTTGAAATCCTCGGCGTCACCGCCGGCGAAGCATCGCAACCGGAAAAGACCATTCCTAGAGCCATGCGGACCGTCACTCTTCGGCTGATCCTTTTTTATGTCCTCTCCATCACCGTGATGCTGTCGATGACGCCGTGGGACAGGATGGGCAGCGGCCTTACCGGCAGTCCGTTTGTGCTGGCATTCGCCAGGGTCGGCATTCCCTATGCCGCGGGAATCATGAACCTGGTTGTCATCACAGCGGCTCTTTCCAGCGCCAATACCAATCTCTACCTCACCAGCCGGACCTTGTTTTCGCTCTCCCAGGATGGCTATGCTCCAAAGGCTTTCGCAAGAGTTGGCGGCAACGGCGTGCCCTACATGGCGCTGACGGTATCGACCGCCGGGATGGCTGCCGCCATCCTGCTGGCCATCTTTGCTCCAGGCCGCGCTTTCCTGCTGCTCTATGGCGTCGCGATCGCGGGGATGTTCTTTGTCTGGATGGTTATCCTGTTCGCTCACCTTTCGTTCCGCCGCTTCATTGGCCCTGCGGGCGTTGCTGAGCTCCCCATCCGGCTGCCGTTCGCGCCCTGGGCGCAGATCGTGGCACTCAGCGCCCTCGCGGTCATCCTCGTCGGCACATTTTATGTGGAAGGGTTGCAATACTCGGTTGCGAGTTTTGCCCTGTTCCTGCTGGCGATCACCGCGTTCTACCGGCTGCTGAAGCGAAGAAACGGCGGTGGCGGTGCGGAAAATAAAAACGAGGATGTCTAACGGAAGCAGATGGATACGTGCTGAAAGTGCAGTAAATGCGTTCGCCTGTTGTTCGCTGCGCAGCGGGGTTAGCGGAGCCGGCGGGCTGCTGCAAATTGCCGCCATTGACGGCCGTTCGTCGGGCATTGGAGTGGTTCCCAAATGGATGGCTTAAGATTTGTCGGTGAAGGGAATGCTTATGACTTCGAGTGTGAACCGGGTTTGGCCTGCGGTTTTGGGGCTTTGTGTGGCTGTGGTATTTGGAGCCGGGCTGAGCGCTGTAAACGCGGCGGCACAGACGGAAGTGGAGCGGACGCGCGTGGCTGCGGAAGTGGCGCGGGTGGCGGGGAAGCTGCCGGCGGAGAGCCAGGAGGCGATTACGCGGCTGACGCTGCTGGGCGAGCTGCCGGATGGCGCGTGGAAGATGCACGCGGGCGACGTGGCGCATGGCGAGGACCCGAAGCTGGATGATTCAGGGTGGCAAACGGTAAAGATGCCTGGGAAGGCGCCGAATGACGCGGTGTGGTTTCGGCAGACGATTACGGTTCCGGAGACGCTCTATGGTTACGACCTGACCGGGGCACGAGTCTGGTTCCAGTTTCACGCGGACGCGAACGGGTCCGTGCCGGAGATTCTCTACTTCAACGGGCGGCGGGTGGCGCTGGGCGAAGACCTGGAGCCGGTGGTTCTAGGGAAGCCCGGCGACAAGGTGACGGTGGCGGTGAAGCTGATGCACACGGAGGACGTGAAGAGCCTTCGCGCGGCGACGCTGAATATCGATTTTGCCGAGGGGCGGCCGAATCCCGAGGACCTGCGGGTGGAGTTCCTGAGCGGCGCGCTGCTGGCGCCGACGCTGGCGCCCGGCGATGCAAGCAAAATGGACACGCTGAATGCAGCGATTGCGGCGGTGGATTTGAAGGCGCTGGATGGGCATGACCAGGGGAAGTTCGACGCGAGTTTGAAGACGTCGCAGGAGAAGCTGGAGGCGCTGCTGCCGCTGGTGCAGAAGATGACGTGGCACCTGACGGGCAACTCGCACATTGATGCGGCGTGGCTGTGGCCGTGGACCGAGACGGTGGACGTGGTGAAGCGGACGTTTGGGACGGCGCTGCAACTGATGGAAGAGTATCCGCAGTACACGTACACGCAGAGCGCGGCGCAGTACAACGAGTGGATGGCCGACAAGTATCCCGACCTGAACGACCGGATCAAGCAGCGCATCAAGGAGGGCCGCTGGGAGGTGGTGGGCGGCATGTGGGTGGAGCCGGACCTGAACCTGCCGGATGGCGAGAGCCTGGTGCGGCAGTTGCTGGTGGGCAAGCGCTGGTACCAGAAGAACTATGGCGTGGACGTGCGGATCGGCTGGAATCCGGATTCTTTTGGATATACGTGGCAGTTGCCGCAGATCTACAAGAAGAGCGGCGTGGATTATTTTGTGACGCAGAAGATGACGTGGAACGATACCAATCAATTGCCGTTCAAGCTGTTCTGGTGGGAGTCGCCGGATGGGTCAAAGGTGCTGGCGTATTTTCCGCACGATTATGCGAACGACAATCTGAGCCCGATCCGGCTGGCGCACGACACGGTGCAGGCGCGGGAGCGTGCGCCGGGGATGACGGACATGATGGACCTGTACGGGATTGGCGATCACGGAGGCGGGCCGACGAGGGCGATTCTGGATCAGGGAGTGCACTGGGCAGATCCGTCGATGCCGGCGAAGGTGGTGCCGCAGATGCCGTTCGGGACGGCGCAAAGCTACTTCGATCAGGTAAACCTGCGGAACGCAGAAGATCCCACCGATGGGAAGATTGCTGCGGAGAGCCCGGTGTGGAACTACCAGTCGATTGCGAAGGGGTATGAGCCGCCGACGCCGGTCGAGGGAAAGATTGCGATTCCGACGTGGAAGAGCGAGCTGTACTTTGAGTATCACCGCGGGGTGATGACGACGCAGGCCGAACACAAGCGGAACATGCGGAAAAGCTCGGAAGAGGTGCTGAACGCGGAGAAGTGGTCGTCGCTGGCGTGGCTGGACGGGGCAAAGTATCCGGGTGACGCGCTGACGGAGGACTGGAAGAAGGTGCTGTTCAACCAGTTCCACGACCTGGCGGCGGGGTCGGGGATTGGAGTGATTTATAAGGATGCGCAGAAGGACTACGCGTGGGTGCGGATGTCGACGGACCTGATCTCAAAGAGTGCGCAGGATTTGGTTGGCGCGCACATTAATACTGCGGGGGCGGCAGGCAGCATTCCTGTGGTGGTGTGGAATCCGCTGGGATGGGAGCGCACGGGCGATGTGTCAGTGAAGGTGCAGAGCGCGACGGGCAAGCCGCAGTCTTATACGTGGGTGGAAGGCGGCAAGATGCGCACGGCCGCCGCAGTTCACAGTGACACTACGGATGGCGTGAGCACGCTGCTGCTGACCGGGGTGAGAGTGCCGGCGCTGGGCTATCGCGTGATTCGTCTTTCGCCCAGGGCGGCTGAGGCAGCGGCGGCCAAGCCCGAGACGGATAACAGCGGGCATTTTATTTTGAGCAGCGGCTACCTGCGCGTTGCTATTGATAAGACGACCGGGTGCATCACGAGCATTGTGGACGCGAAGACGAAGTATGAGTCGCTGGCGCCGGGCGCGTGCGGCAATCAGCTTCAGTTCTTCAAGGACACGCCGAAGGAATACGACGCGTGGAACATCGATCCGGGCACACTGGATGTGCCTCCGATGACGATTGCGAAGGCCGATTCGGTGGAGGCGGTGACGGCGGGCGGAGGCGAGCCTGCGGTACGGGTCACGTCGACATGGCAGAGCTCGAAGTTTGTGCAGACCATCAGCTTGTCGACGTACTCCGGCGAAATTTTTGTGGAGAATGCGTTTGACTGGCACGAAGCGCATGTGTTGCTGAAGGCGGCGTTTCCGCTGGCGGCGACGGGGCCGTTTGCTACTTACGAGATTCCTTATGGGACGATTGATCGACCGACTACGCGGAATAACTCGTGGGAGAAGGCGCAGTTCGAAGTGCCGGCGCAGCGGTGGGCGGACCTGGGCGATGGGCAGCACGGGCTGAGCGTGATCAACGAGTCGAAGTTTGGCTATGACGCGGTGGGGAATCTGCTGCGACTTACGCTGCTGCGTTCGCCCAAGTGGCCGGACCCCGATGCGGACATGGGGCATCAGCATTTTTACTACGCGCTGTATCCTCACGCGGGGACGTGGAAGGACGCGCTGACGGTGCGGCACGGGTGGGAGTACAACTACCCGCTGCGCGCGGTGGCAACGACGGCGCATGCCGGGTCGCTGGCGGCGCAGCACTCGTTTGCGTCGGCTGAGCCGGAGAACGTGGTGCTGACGGCGGTGAAGAAAGCCGAGGATGCGAACGGGCTGATTCTGCGCGTGTATGAGTGGGCGGGAAAGGCGGGGACGGTGACGTTCCACGTGCCGCCGGGCGCGACGAGCGCGACGGTGACCAACCTGATGGAGACGCCGGAGGGTGCGCCGCTGACGGTGGACGGCGACCAGGTAAAGGCGCCGATCAAGCCGTACGAGATCCTGACCGTTCGCGTGGATTATGCGGACAAGGTGGCGCAGAAATAGGGTTGTACGAGCCCGTCCCTGAGGCCGCCAGCGACTTCAGGGATGGGCCGCGGTTTGGTACTCTGGATTTCTGAGGAGTCTGGCCGATGGACATCACTTCCCCGTACGTTGTTGTTGCCGCCATTGTGATCGCCTTTGCTGCGTCGATTCTGTTTTCTACGAGCAGCAAACCGGATGGGCACGATGAGCACAACGACCACTCGCACGCGTAGGGTTGACGGTCCCACGCAGGGGCTAAAGCCCGAACCCTTTGTTTATCCGGCAGGCGGCAGGACTGAAGTCCTGCCCTTACGCGTTTTTCGGCTTGGCATTGAGTTTTCTCCGCTAGGGCTGAACAGGTTGCGAAAGAGGCGGAGGGTGGGGCTGAGCGCAGTCGAAAACCCATCCCGCAGCGGCTAAAGCCTGGCCCAATTAATTGGCTTTTGCGGCACGACTGAAGTCGTGCCCCTTCAAAGCCCGGGCCGGCATTGAGTTTTTCCGCAGCCTTTAAAGCCCGGGATCTTCGATGCATCGTTTCGGCACGACTGAAGTCGTGCCCTGTTACAAGCATGAAAGATTGAAGTTTTTCCGCGGCCTATCGAGCCCGAACCCTTTGTTGATGCAGCTTGCGGCGGGACTGAAATCCCGCCCTTACGCGTTTTTGGCCAGTCCCGCCCTTACGCGTTTTCTTAACCGGCTCTTCCCTTACGCGTTTCTTAACCCGCTCTGCCTTATGCGTCTTTGGGCGAGCGTTACCTGCGCCGCGTTTTTGGACGAGCGTTAATTGCGGCGCAGGCGGAGCAGCACCACCCCTTGCCGCGAAATCGTCAGCGGCACATTCAGCTTTCCATCGTGAACGGACACTGAACGATCGGGTTCGGACGGCGTGAGAGCCGCGGCCTGTTCGAGTTCTTGTTTCTGTACAGTAGTGGGCTCGGTGGGAGAGCCCATCTCCTGCCATGCTCGGTAGGCGTTGGCGTGGGTTGAGTCGACCTGTAACTCGGATTCCGTCCATTTCGAGCCGGAGAGGCCGTCGATTGCCAGGTTGACCTGGGCGGGCGGAGCTTGTTCGTCCACATCGTGATAGTTCCAGAGGAGCACATCGATTTCGCCGTGATTGCGCGTGGCGACAGCGTCGATGTCGGGCTCGGCCTTGACGCTGCTGGCAAGGATTTGATCGAGCGATTGCGCGCCATTACTGGAAACGGCGAGCCACTCCGCGCCGGGCTTTCCCGCGCCCAGCATGCCGAGCAGGCGAAAGACGTTGAGGACGGGCTTGTCGATACCGTGCGTGGCGAGCGCGCGGAAACCTGCGAAGGCCGGCTGATCTTCAAACTCGAATGCCCAGGTGAGGACGCCCTCGACGGTCAGGTGGTAGCGGCGCGCCAGCTCGTAGACGCGCATCTCGGCTTCAGCCACGGTGACGCCGTAGAGCGGACCGTTGCGATAGGCGTTTTGCGGGCCCTGGCATGCGCCGCAGCCTTCCGGATCGAATTCGCTGAGGATGATGAGCGTGTTACGCCACTCGGGGTAGCTGGCGATGACGCGCATGCCGCGCTCCGCGGCGCGAAGCTGGACGCCGACATTCATGACGGCGTGGCCGTCGATGAATTTGACGCTGCCCTTGGGGTGATAGCTGATGAAATCGAGGGGCGCGCCGGTGGCTCCGGTTGCCGCATTTTTGCCGTGGGCGCAGTGCTCCAGGAACTGGCGCAGGAATGGCTCGGAGTGGTCGCTGACGCCGGTGGCTTCAGGGCCGCCGATGCGGGCCTGGGGCAGAACCTTGCGGATGGCGGCCGTGGTGAGGTCATAGAGGCGGTCGTACTGCTCGGGCGTGCCGTGCCAGTAGGGAATGTCAGGCTCGTTCCAGACTTCCCAGAGCCAGTTGGCGGTCTGCGCGCCGTAGCGGTCGTGGAGGTGGGTGGCGTATGCGGTGACGAGGTTCGACCACTTGGTTTCATTGCGCGGCGGATATGACCAGCCGGTGAAGATATCGCCTTTGGGAAACGTGTGGCGATAGGGTTCGGGATGCGTGGAGAGAGCTTCCGGCATGAAGCCGATCTGGACGAGTGGGCGCACGCGGGCGGCCAGAAGCGCGTCAAAGATGCGGTCCGTGATGGTGAAGTCGTAAACCGGGGAGCCGTCGGGGCGTTCGGTGTAGACGTTGGTCGAGCCCCACTTGAGAGAGCCCTCGCCATTGCCGGTAGTGAACAGGTTGTGGGTGCGGAAGTAGACCGGAACGGGGCTGAGAGCGGCTAGCTCACCCAGGAGCTTGCGGCCATTCGGGGCGTAGGTGTAGTTGGGTTCGTCGGCGCCCCAGAAGTTCCAGACGGGCGTGTAAGGACCGGTGGATTGGGCGGCGTGGACCTCGACGGTAACCGGCGCCGGCGGCGTTGAGGCGGGCGCGGACTGCATGCGCGACGCCGCGGGCCGCGAGACCGCAGTCAGTAGAAGACACGTGAAGAAGGGGCCGAGCCTCATGGCGTTAAAGATACTAGTGAGCAGGGACATAGGGACTAGGGACCAGGGACTACGGGAGTGGCGGCGAGGATGGCGTCGGCGATGCTTGCGGCTTCGACGGCGGGGCGGACGGTGTGGACGCGGACGATGGAGGCGCCGTGGAGGATGGCGGCGGTGAGAGCGGCGATGGAGGCTGTGTCGCGCTGGGCGGGCGTTGCGGGTTCACCGCCATGGAGGGACGCGAGCGTGTGGCCGAGGAAGGATTTGCGCGAGAGGCCTGCCAGAAGTGGCCGGCCGAGGGCGAGGAGCTGATCCTGGCGTGCGAGCAGGGCGTAGTTCTCACCGAAGCGCTTGCCGAAGCCGTAGCCGGGATCGAGGACGATGGCTTCGCGCGAGACGCCGGCGGCGCGCGCGGTCTGGAGGCTTTCCTCAAGGCCGCTGCGGACGGAGTCGAGGAGAGCATCGGGATCGAGGCGGTCCTGGCTGCGCCACTCCTCGGGGCGGCCGCGAGTGTGCATCAGGACCAGGCCGGCGCGGGCTTCACTGCAGACGAGAGCCATGCCGGCGTCCCAGGAGAAGCCGCTCACGTCGTTGATGATTTCAGCGCCGGCGCGAAGGGCGGCGCGGGCTGTGGGGGCTTTGTAGGTGTCGACGGAGATGACTGCGTGGAGCCGCGCCTTCAGGATGCCTTCGAGGACGGGAAGCAGGCGGGCCTGCTCTTCTTCCGCCGAGACGGCGGGGCCGGTGTGGCCGGCGTGGGAGCCGGGGCGGGTGCTTTCGGCGCCGAGGTCGAGAATGTCGGCGCCTTCGTCGAGCATCTCGAGGCCGCGGGCGATGGCGGCCTGGGGATCGAGGAAGGCACCGCCATCGCTGAAGGAGTCAGGCGTGATGTTGACGACGCCCATGACGAGGGTGCGGACGCCGAGGGCGAGGGCGCGGGTGCGGAGACGCCACTGGGCGGGTTGGCGAAGGGTGGCCACTGGTTCTGATGGTAGCGCTCTTCTTCGACTGCGAATGGTGGCTGCTACACTCCGGGCATGAAGACAGTGGGGCGATGGGGCGCGGTGGTTGCGTTGGTGATTGCGTGCGGTGCGGGCGCGCAGGCGCGGCATACGGCGGCGGAGCATGGCTCGCCGCGGCCGGAGCAGCATGGGGGCGCGCTTGCCGACCGGATTAATGCGATCCTTGCGGACCCGGCGCTGAGCCATGCGGAGTTCGGCATCAGCGTGACGGCGATGGACGGGCAGCAACTCTACGGACTGAACGAGGGACGGCTGTTTACGCCGGCGTCGAACACAAAGCTGCTGACTACATCGGCGGCGTATGCGCTGCTGCCGGTGGACACGCTGCAGTGGTCGACCGTGGTGGTGGCGGCGGGCGAGGTGGATGCGTCGGGAACGCTGCACGGGGACCTGGTGATCCTGGGGTCGGGCGATCCGACGCTGAGCCTGCGGCAGTACCCGTACAAGCCGCCCGCTCCTCCAGCTACGCTTGCGCCGGCTGCGAACCAGGAGGCTGCTCCAGCAAAGCCGGACCCGGCGAGCGTGCTGGACCTGCTGGCGGAGCAAGTAGAGCAGTCGGGCGTGCGCCAGGTGGACGGCAACGTGGTGGGAGATGACAGCTATTTCCTGGATGAGCGGTACGGGACGTCGTGGGCGTGGGATGACCTGCAATGGGGCTACGGGGCGCCTATTTCGGCACTGACTTTCAACGAGAACACGGTGGAGCTAACGCTGAAACCGGCTGGTGCGGAGATAGCGGCGGCGGGGTCAGTGGCGGGGGAGTGGACGCCGGCGGCAGAGTACTACTCGCTGGATAACCGGATGACGGTGGCCGCAGCGGGGGAGACGCCGCACCCGGGGCTGGATCGGCGGCCTGGAGACCGGATGGTGCGGGCGTTCGGGACGGTCCCTGCAAAGGGTATGCATGTAGACCTGGCATTGGAGGATCCGGCGGAGTATGCGGCGGACGTGTTCAAAGATGCGCTGCGCGGGCGGGGCGTGACGGTAACGGGGACGGCGACTTCGGCGCATCGTGAGTCGATCGATACGGGAGAGTTCTCCGCGGAGCGGGAGATGCCGATCAAGGCGCTGAATCCGGTGACGCTGGATAGGGTGGAGGCTTTGTTGGAGGGGCGGAGAGTGCTGGCGCGGCGGGCGAGCGTGCCGGTGGCCGAGGATATCGCGTGGACAAACAAGATCAGCGACAACCTGCATGCGGAGTTGTTGCTGCGGCTGCTGGGCAAAACCGAGGGCACGGAAGGGAGCTTTGAAGAGGGGACGCGGGTGGTGCGCCAGTTCCTGGTGAATGCGGGAGTGGACGATAACGATTTCTTTTTCTACGATGGGTCCGGTATGAGCATGGACGACCGGATTGCGCCGCGGGCGCTGACCAGGCTGCTGACGTACGCGGCCAAGCAAAGCTGGGGCGAAGCCTGGCGCAGTACGCTGCCGGTTGCCGGAGTGGACGGGACGCTGGCGGGGCGGTTCAAGACGTCGCCGCTGAAGGGAAAGCTGGAGGCCAAGACGGGGACGCTGAACGAGAGCAGCGCGCTTTCAGGGTACCTGCTGACGGCGACAGGGAAGCCGCTGGCGTTTTCCATCATGGTGAACGGACATCGGCCGGGGAGCGATGCGGAGGTAAAGGCGATTGACCGGATAGTCGAGGCGATTGCAGCGGCGGAGTGAACGGGGAGGGATGGGAATCAGACTCGTAAACTCCTGAAAAGGCGGAGGCATCCCAAAAATCGACCGCGTGCATCCTACGGGCCAGCCGAGTTGCGCATTGGCAATGGAGTTGGCCATATGGGGACCACGCTGATTGTGAAGGGCACGTTGCGGGGCATGGGGTGTAAAGCGGAGTGCTCGCTGATCGCAACGCGGAACAACAGCCTGAATGGCGAGGCCGGGGCCTATACCAAATGTATGGTGCTTGATGCTCCTCTGTGGCTTCCCGATGGCTACTATGAAGTGATCTTCTGCGGGCAATCGGCGTTCCTGCACCGGGTGAACAGAACGTGGGGCGTGGGGATACCGTGGCGCGAAGATCCAGCACGTACCGCGGTCACCGACGTGCGGGACGCAATGACGCGAGGCGCGATGCATTCGCGGGACCCCTTCAACGATTAGCGCGGGCCTGTATCATCGTAGAGATGTTCACGCGCACGTTTGCTTCTATCCTGCTGGCTGCATCGGGAGCCGCGACGATTGCCGTGGCGGGCTGCCGGTCGCTGCCGCCGTCGAAACCGGAATCGGCGTTTACGCCGCAGGAAGCGCGGGGCCAGGTGGTGTATCGCGCTGACTGCGAGCGATGCCATTACCCCACGAGCACACACGGCAAGAACGGGCCGGGACTGCAGGCGATCACGAAAGTGAAAGCAATGCCATCAGGCGCGCCTCCCACGGATGAGCGGCTAACCGCGGTGATCCTGCACGGGCGTGGAATGATGCCTGCCACTGCGGTCGACGACCAGCAGCTCGCGGACCTGCTGGCATATCTGCACACACTATGAGCCAGGAAAGCGAGCCCCGGACGCCGCTTGGCGGCCGCATGCCACTGCCCGGCGTGGCGGCGATTGCCCTTTATCTGCTATTGATGGCGGGCACCATCGTGGTGGGGGTGGTGGGGCGTCATTATGGCGCGCTGTACCTTTTGTTTGCCGTGATCTTTGTGGTGGCCAGCGCGGGCCTGGTAGCGAGCTTCCGGTGGGCGTGGTCGCTGGCGCTGGCGGCGGTGTTCCTGCTGATGACGTACGACCTATGGACGTTCGCCGCGCAGCATACGACGGCCATGGCGGTGCAGGGATTTCTGAACCTGGTGTTCTTTTTGTATTTGGTCCGGCCCGAAGTGCGGGCGGGGCTGCGGTAGGGCTACCAGATCGTCCTGCACACCCCGGAAGCGCGGATCGGTTGGTCCGACGTGATCAGCGTAGCGTTCTCAACGATTGCGGTTGAGACGATCAACCGGTCCAGGGGATCGTTGTGAAACGACCTCGGCAATTCACCGGCGCATCTGGCAATTTCGCCGGAAACCGGGATCACTCGCAGACGGCTGGTCATTTTCTCGAAAT
Source organism: Occallatibacter sp. (assembly GCA_035552475.1). Classification (GTDB taxonomy): domain Bacteria; phylum Acidobacteriota; class Terriglobia; order Terriglobales; family Acidobacteriaceae; genus Telmatobacter. Next base: position 67,229 of record DASZLE010000005.1, on the reverse strand, counting down.
AGGTTTGCACAGGCACTCGAAGCTGGATGCGGCCCTTGCGGATTTCCGTTGCAATCTCGAAAACAGCGGCGGCCGGAAGAGCGAGTGTCTCCCCGCGAGCTACTGCTCCCCGGATCGCTTCCTTGGCGCGTGAGGAGATTCTTTCGGGGCTTTCCGAAAGCCAGACGGCTACATGGGAATCGAGCAGGATCATTCCTTGCCCTCTCGTCCGATCGGATTCTCGCGTTCAATCCGATTCCACTTCTCCTCAGCCATTCGCTCCCATTCTTCATCGGAAAACTCCGACGAAACCAGATCGACGCCTTCGGGGATAATCACCATTCCACGCATGAAACCGAAGATGGAATCAGGATTTTCCCGAGGCGCGGTTTCATCGTACGCGGTAACCCGCGCCACCGGCTTGCCTCGTTTGGTCACGACGACGGCCTCGCCGCTTTCATTGACCTCGTCGAGTATTGCGAGGCACTTGGCTTTGAATTGCCCGGCAGCGATGGTACGCATTGCAATTCCCTCCGGATTTATCTTATCATGACTATGGTCATTTGACTATGGTCATCTCGCTACGAAATTGCCTGTTTTTTCAGCTTTGGGGCAAATGATAATCTCCCTTCATGCTTCGAATGTTGCGGAAGTGCTTCCCCTGCCTCCTTGTCGCCTTTGCCGCTTCAACACTTGTCCGGGCCGCGGACGCGCCCAGGAAGCGGGCGATCACGCTCGATGATCTGGCGCGCATCCAGCGCGTGGGCGGGCCGGCCCTCTCCGCTGACGGTGAGTGGATTCTCTACTCGGTCAGCCAGGTGGACACCAAGGAAGACAAGTCCGACGGCCATCTTTGGATGGTGAAGTGGGACGGGTCAGAGGATCTGCAACTGACGTATGGGAAAGAGGGCGCCTCGGGGGCGCGGTTTTCGCCGGACGGGAAGTACATCAGTTTTATGTCGTCGCGGCCGGGAGCGGCGAAGGGCGACCAGGTGTGGGTGATGGACCGGCGCGGGGGCGAGGCGCAGCAGTTCACTGCTATCACTGACCAGAACATCGAAGGCTACCAGTGGTCGCCGGATTCTAAGAGCCTTCTGCTGACGCTGCATCCGAAGGACGAACCGGAGCCCGAAGAGGGCAAGAAGCCGGAGCCGCCCAAGCCGATTGTGATCGACCGGTATCATTTCGCGCAGGACGTGCATGGGTACATCCGCGATAACGACTACGTCACGCTGTACCTCTACGACATTGCGACGAAGAAGGCCGAAAAGCTGACCACGGACAAGAATGTGAATGAGCAGCAGGCGGTGTGGTCGCCGGACGGGCAGTGGATTGCCTATGTGAGCAATCACGACGCGGACCCGGACCGTACGGATAACTCGGACGTGTTTGTGGTGGCGTCCAAGCCGGGCTCAGCCGCGAAGAAGCTGACCACGTGGACCGGGCCGGATGGCGGGCGCCTTGCGTGGTCGCCGGATTCGAAGTCGATTGCCTACACGCAAGGGCTGGGGCCGAAGCTGGCGGCGTATTCGCAGAGCAAGCCGGCGGTGGTTACGCTGGACGGGAAGGTCAGCTATCCCGCGGCAAAGTTCGACCGCGCGGTGAGCCAGCCCATATTCGCGCCGGATGGAAAACTCAGTTACCTGGTGGAAGACGATCGCAACGGGTATGCGGCGGAGGTGGAGCCGGCGGGCATTGGCATCAAGCGGCTGGAAGATCAGCAGGGCGTGATTCGGACATGGGAGTCGGAGGCGGGACACACGGTGGTGCAGTTTACCGACGACAGCGATCCCGACGAGTTATACGCGCTGGAGAGTGGCAATCTGCGCAAGCTGACGCATCACAACGATACGCTGATGGCCGAACTGAACCTGGTACCGACTGAGGGGGTCGAATACAGGAGCCCGGACGGCACGGATGTGCATGGGTTGCTGACGAAGCCGGCAGACTTCAAGCAGGGGTCGCCGGTGCCGATGATCCTGTTTATCCACGGCGGGCCGAACGGGCAGGACGCGCACTCGTTCGATTTTCTGCGGCAGTGGCTGGCCACCAAGGGCTACGCCGAATTGAACATCAACTATCGCGGCGGCGGCGGGCGCGGGCAGGATTACGCAAAGGCGATTGCGGCCGACTGGGGCCACTACGAAGTGGTTGATCTGAAGGCCGGCGTGGACAAAGCGATCGCGATGGGCGTGGCCGATCCCAACAAAATGTGCGTCACCGGCTGGAGCTACGGCGGCATTCTTACGGATTACATGATTGCCAGCGACACGCGGTTCAAGTGCGCCATCAGCGGAGCGGGAACGGCGTTCACCGTTTCGTTCTACGGTGTGGATCAGTACATCCAACAGTACGACAACGAGCTGGGGCCGCCGTGGAAGAACCTGGACACCTACATCAAGATCAGCTATCCGTTTCTGCACGCGGACAAGCTGATACACACGCCGACGATGTTCATGGGCGGCACCAACGACATGAACGTGCCGTTGGTGGGCGGCGAGCAGATGTACCAGGCGCTGAAGTCGCTGGGAGTGCCCTCGGAGCTGGTGGTGTATCCGGGGCAGTTCCACGGATTCACCAAGCCGAGCTACGTCAAGGACCGGTACGAGCGTTGGCTGGGTTGGTGGGACAAGTGGACGGGAACGACGCGGCCGGCAGAGAAGCCGGCGCAGACGGCGGAGAAATAGCCAGTCAGCGTGTCAGCGCAGCGGCGCGGGAGAGCACGATGCGATTGATCTTCATTTACGGAATGCCTGCTGCGGGCAAGCTGACGGTGGCGCAGGAGCTGAAGGTCATCACGGGGTTTCCTGTGTTTCACAATCACCTGGCGGTGGACCTGCTGACCTCGCTGTTTGAGTTCGGCAGTGAGCCGTTCGTGGTGCTGCGGGAGCAGGTCTGGCTGGCGGTGTTCGAGCAGGCGGCGCGCGCGGGCTTGCCGGGACTGATTTTCACCTTTGCGCCGGAGGCGACGGTGCGGCCGGGATTTGTCGCGACGGCCGCGGAGACAGTGGAGAAAGCCGGCGGCACGGTGGAGTTTGTGGAGCTGGTCTGTGCCGAGGATGAGATCAAGCGGCGGCTCGCGCATCCGTCACGAAAGAAATTCGGCAAGCTGACTTCGACCACGATCTTCGACGAGCTGAAGGCGGCGGGGAGCCTGGATGCACTGAAGATGCCGGAGGCGAAAGTGCGCGTGGATACGAACGCGAACACTCCGGCCCGGGCGGCGCTGGAGATTGCGCGGAAGTTGGGACTTACGTAGGCGCGGCGCGTTTGCGCATCCCAGCTTTCATAGGTCCAGAGCGTACACACGCTCCGGCGCGGATCAAGCCGATACCTAAGAGAAATCCCGATGCCTGATGCACTGCGGCTTGGCGGCGGCGAGTGATAGGCTTGCCTCCGTGGTTAAAAACAAGGAGAAAATACCTTGCGTACTTCACTGTTTCACTTTGCCGCAATCGTCCTGTTGGGAGGAGCCACAATCCAGGGGCAGTCGCCAAGCCTGATTCCGAATCGGGCCGATCTGCTCCGGGCTGGCGCTTCGCCGGCAGTTGCCGCAAGCCAAGCCCCGCATGACAAAGCAGAAGCCAGTCCCGGAGGCGACCCTCCGGAGGTGACCGCGCCGGACCCGGCGAACGATCCGGTGGCCGATGCACGCGCGGTGGTGGTGTTTCAGCACGCGCGTTTCACGGTGCTGACGCCAGAGCTTATCCGCATGGAGTGGGCGGCCGATGGGCATTTTGAGGATCACGCCAGCCTGGTGTTCATCAACCGCAAGCTGCCGGTGGCGCGGTTTGAAAAGAATGTCTCCGACGACAAGCAAAAACTGACGCTGAAGACCAAGGCGCTGACACTGGTGTATGCGCCCGGAGGCAGCCCGGATGGGCGATTTACGCCGGAAAATCTGACCATTAACCTGAGTTCGGGCGACAACCTGACAGTGTGGCGGCCGGGCACGCAGGATCCCGAGAACCTGATGGGAACCACGCGCACGCTGGACGGCGCAACGGGCGACAAGACACGCGAGCCCATCGAGCAGGGCCTGGTGTCGCGGTCAGGGTGGGCGCTGGTGGACGACTCAGCGCGCCCGCTCTTCGACTCGGCGGATTTCAGTTTCAAGGAGGGCGAAAGGAGTCCCTGGCCGTGGGTGATGCGGCGGCCGGCGGGAGAGCGGCAGGACTGGTACTTCTTCGGCTACGGGCACGACTACCGGCGGGCGCTGGGCGATTATGTGCGCGTGGCAGGCAGAATTCCGCTGCCTCCGCGGTTTGCGTTCGGGACGTGGTGGTCGCGCTACTGGGCGTACTCCGACCAGGAGATCCAGGAGATTGTCAAAGGCTTCCACGAGAATGACACGCCGCTGGATGTATTCGTGATCGACATGGACTGGCACCTTAACCGCGAGCAACTTCAGGCGCGCGGAGAAAAGGACCAGGCGCACGAGTCCCTGGGCTGGACGGGCTACACCTGGAACAAGCTGCTGTTTCCTGATCCGGATCAGTTCCTGGATTGGCTGCACAGCAACCATCTGAAAACGAGCCTGAACCTGCATCCGGCTTCGGGAATCCAGCCGTGGGAGGATGCGTATCCGGCCATGGCGCGCGCCATGGGAATTGATCCGGCGACCAAAAAGTATATTCCGTTCGATCCTACGGACAAGCGTTGGGCGACTGCCTATTTCAACCTGGTGCTGCACCCGCTGGAGAAGCAGGGCATCGACTTCTGGTGGCTGGACTGGCAGCAGCAGCCGATGATGACTCCGATTCCCGGCTTGAGCAATACATGGTGGTTGAACTACGTGCACTTTACTGACCAGCAGCGCGAGGGCAGGCGGCCGCTGCTCTTCCATCGCTGGGGCGGGCTGGGGAATCACCGTTACCAGATCGGCTTCTCAGGAGACACGGTTTCGGTGTGGCCGTCGCTGGCCTTCCAGCCGTGGTTCACGGCAACCGCAGCTAACGTGGGCTACGCCTACTGGAGCCACGACATCGGCGGGCATATGCCGGGAGCGGTCGATCCGGAGCTGTTCACGCGCTGGGTGGAGTTTGGCGCGTTCAGTCCCATTCTGCGCACGCACACAACCAAGAATCCTGATTCGGAGCGCAGAATCTGGGCATATCCGGAGCCCTTCTCGAACATTCTGCGGTCCACATTCCAGTTGCGCTATGCCATGCAGCCCTACATCTACACTGAGGCTCGCAAGACGTACGACACGGGTGTGGCCTTCCTGCACCCGCTGTATTACGACTGGCCGAAGGACTCCGAGGCCTATGCCAGCAAGGACGAGTATGTCTTCGGCGACCAGATGCTAGTGGCGCCGGTGATTGCGCCGGTGGACAAAGTGAGCGGGCTGGCTACGGAGGACGTGTGGCTGCCGGCGGGCGAGTGGATCGAGTGGCCGACGGGCAAGCATCTGGAGGGCGGGCCGCGGAAGACGTACTCGCGCAGCTTCAGCATTGCCGAGACGCCGGTTTATTTGAAGGCTGGGGCGATTGTTCCCATGCAGCCGGAGATGCTGTACACGGGGCAGAAGCCGGTGGATCCGCTGATTGTGAACGTGTGGCCGCTGGCGCGTGGCGCGAGCAACAGCTACTGGCTCTACGAGGATTCCGGCGCCGCAGTGGAGTACCAGCGGGGCGTGTTTGCGCGGACCCCGATCAAAGCCACGCAGACGGGCGATACGCTGCGGGTTGAGATTGGGCCGGTGGGGGGCGAGTATCCCGGCATGCTGAAGTCGCGGAGTTACGAACTGCGGCTGCCGGCGGATTGGCCTCCGGAGCGGATCACGGCGAACGGAGTGCCGGTGCATCGCGCGGGCCCGACGGGCAAGGGCGGCTGGAGCTTCGAGGGCAATACGCTGACCACGGTCATTCCCGTTTCCGAGGCGAGCGCGGAGACCAAGGTGGTCGTGGAGGTGCATCGTGCGGCAGGCCTGGCGGCGAAGCGCGGCGAGCTGGACGGTTTTGCCGGCGCGATGACGCGCCTGCGCACCGCTTACGACGCCATGCAACAGACGTCGCCAATCTCGAGACCGCCGGATTCACTGATCGATGCCATGCAAAGTGGCGATCGGATCGGCTATCACCCGGAGAACGCGGAGGCGGAGCTGGCGCATTTCCACGAAGTGCTGCCACAGGCCCAGGCTGCGCTGGATGAAATCGCCAAAACCTTCTCCGATCGGGTGGAGAGGATGGCGAAAGAACGCATCAACGGAATCCCTCCGGAAGAGATGGACAAGGAAAAACAAGAACGCCTGGACGCGTTGGGCCGGGCGCAGAAAAACGTGGCCGAGGCGGAAGCGGCTCTACAGCCGGCAGCGACGAAGCGGTAGAGCAGGGAATAGGGAACAGGGAGTAGGGAGTAGGGAATAGGGAACAGCACCGTTGCGGCGCAAACAGAATGCGGAATGTGGAGTTCGCGCTCCGCATCCCGCATTGTTTTCTACTCCCTACTCCCTGTTCCCTATTCCCTGCTTCTACGGGTAGATTCCGCGGATCTTCACGGCTTCCGCCACGCGGCCGATGCCAACCATGTTAGCTGCGATGCGCATCGGCACCTTGTGTTCCGTGCGGACCTTCAGCACTTCATGAAACGCAGTCTTCATTACGCGCTCCAGGCGGTTGTAGACGTCCTGCGCCTCCCAGAAAAGGTGCTGTTCGTCCTGCACCCACTCAAAGTAGGAGACGGTGACGCCGCCGGCGTTGCAGAGGATGTCAGGAATGATGAACGTGCCCGCGCTCTCCAGGATGCGGTCTGCAGCCGGTGTGAGCGGACCGTTGGCGGCCTCGGCAACGATGTGAGCGTGGAGCGTGGGAGCGTTGTCGCCGCGGACTACGTTCTCAAGAGCCGCGGGAACCAGCACATCGCACTGCAGCGCCAGCAGATCCTCGGGTGTGATGGGCTCGCTCTCCGGGAAGCCTTCCACCTTTCCGGTCAGCGCCTTCAGGTGTATCACTTCGGGAATGTTGAGGCCGTTCCGGTTGTAAATGCCGCCGGTGGAGTCGCTAACAGCAATGACACGTGCGCCGGCTTCATGCAGGAGCTGCGCGGCAATTGAACCGGCATTGCCAAAGCCCTGCACCACCACGGTGGCGCCTTTCAGGGCCATGCCCAGATGCTCGCAGGCGCACTCGATGGTGTAAAACACGCCGCGACCGGTGGCTTCATTACGGCCCAGCGAGCCGCCCAGGCTGAGCGGCTTTCCGGTGACCACGCCGGGGACGGCGTAGCCCTTGGTCATGGAGTAGGTGTCCATGATCCACGCCATGGTCTGCGAGTTGGTATAGACGTCGGGCGCGGGGATGTCCTTTTCGGGCCCGATCACGGGCAGTATGGCGCTGGTATAGCGGCGCGTCATGCGCTCGAGTTCGCCCTGCGACATGTGCTTGGGATTGCAGGTGACGCCGCCCTTGGCGCCGCCGAAGGGGATGTTGACCACGGCGCACTTCCAGGTCATCCACGTGGCCAGGGCTTTTACCTCGTCCAGCGTGACCTGGGGATGGTAGCGGATGCCACCCTTGGCGGGGCCGCGCACCGAGCTGTGCTGCACGCGATAGGCTTCAAAGCGGTGGATGCGGCCGTTGTCCAGGCGCACCGGCACGCTCACCGTCAAGATGCGCTCGGGAAACCTGATCATCTCCCGAATATCGTTGTCCAGGCCCAGAGCATTGGCTGCGGCATCGAAATTCTCCAGCGCAAGCTCGTAGGCATTTTCTGTCACCGTGGTCGTCAGCATGTGTTTTTCCTCCTCGGTTCTTGCCCGCACGGATGTTCGGCGGGGGGGCAAGCTTCGCTTTCATGCCCTCAAACCGGCCAGCGAAGCATACTCCTGCTCGGGTTGGCCCTGCAATGGATAAACCGGCGTCAGCCAGCGGCGATATTCGGCCAGCCGGCCCAGCGTCGCGTCAGTGTAAAGCTGCTGGATGCCGCGGGTTACCGCGCCAATGGCGCCGTCCCGCACCAGGCGGTGATTGATGCGAACGATGGGCGCAATGCCGACGGCCGTGCCGCTGAAGAACACCTCATCGGCAACCAGCAATTCGCTGAGGTCGATGGAACGCTCAGTGACCTCGATCCGCATCTCCCGCCGCGCCAGTTGCATCACGCAATCGCGGGTGATGCCCTCCAGCACGTTGTCGTACACGGGAGGCGTGATCAGTTTGCCGCCGCGCACCATGAAGATGTTGCAGGTGGCGCCCTCGGCCACGTGGCCGCTCTCGTTCAGCAGAATGGCCTCATCGAAGCCGCTGCGGCGAGCGTCGTCCGTTGCCAATACGCTGTTTACGTAAGCGCCGCAGATTTTGCCGCGCGCCGGGATGGCATGATCCTCAACACGCCGCCAGGGGCTGATGCCCGCATGAAGGCCGTTCTCGGCATGCAGATACTCGCCGAAGGGAAGCGCCACGATGGCGAAGGCGTCGCGATCGTCGGTCACCACGCCGATGCGTTCTGCGCACTTGAATGCCAGCGGGCGAACGTAGGCGTTGGTCCGAATGCCGTTTCGATGCATCAGATCCACCGTGATGTCAGCCAACTGCTTGGGCGTAAGCGGCACGGTGATGCGCAGGATGCCGCAGTTGCGCACCCAGCGCTCGTAGTGCTCCACCGGCCGCAGCACAAAGAGCTCATCCTGGGCCGCGTTCCAGTGCGCCCGGATGCCTTCAAAAACGCCAGTGCCGTAGTGGAGAGCGTGGGTCAGGATGCCGATACGCGCCTCGCCCAGCGGGATGTATTGGCCGTTAAAGTAGATAATCAGGTTCGGATCCCCGTCCATTTGCATGCTGCCGCACCTCGCAAGCGCTCTTCGCGCGAACGCGGAGAAAGCCTCCGCGGCCTCTCCGCGCAAAATACCGGCGACTGCTATGCCGCCGGCGTGGCTGATTTCGAATCTGGAGACTGGCCGCGCTCGTCTGCGGCTACTCTCTGAGCCCGCAGTATGGTCCGCCCTGGATGGAAGGGTGTGCAGTGACCGCCGTCACCAGCAAGGCGGGACATGGACTCCGGCTCGGTAAGGAACCCAGATGACGTTGCAATCCAGTGTGTCGTCCTGAGCGCCGCGAAGGATCTGCGGCTGTCTTTGCGAACTTCAGGCCAGCGGGGATTGCGTTCCTTCCGCATTGCCGGCGATACACTCACAACCCAAACCCGTATTGCTCCAATTCACGAAAGCGCCGACAATATGACTGAAACACTGAGCGAGGAACTTCGCCAATTGGGGGCCAGATTGAAAGATCGGGTACTCAAACAATTGATCTTCACTATGCTGGTCGGAGCCTGCGTGTCTTTTGGAGGGTTTGCACAATCCACGAAGGCGCGAAGCCAGACGAAAAGTACGCCTCGAGCCGCAGAAATCACGAGGTTCTTTATAGAGGAGCCTAAAACAGGCTCTGGATATGAAACGGGACCGTTGCACATCGTCTACGACGATGGAACCGAGGTGGTGAAAACCTTGCCACCGCTGGAGGCGAGCACCGAGAAGGAAGTGGTCTTCAACGAGGTCGGATTCTCAGGAGTTCAGTTGGCAGAAGACCGACACACGCTTGGCTGGACGATTGATTTCGAGAACTATGGAACGTCCTATCCTATTCCCAGGAGTTTGGCCGTTTTCCGGCGCAAACGTGTTTTCCATACTTTCGCTCCGGGGCCAATGGTTTGGAGTTGGATGTTTATTCAGGGAGGCGAGCAGATAGCGGCAGTCTTTGGACCCACCCATGGACCTGAAGTTGGCGACTATAGGCTTTACGATGTAAAGGCCGGCAAACTCATGTCTGAAGTATTTGGCGATGACCACACTCAGGCTCTCAAACGGAATGCGCCGCCATGGGCAAAGCTACTACAGGACCACCTTCACAACCACTGAATTGCGGAGCCAGTGCCTCTATCGCGACCGGTACTCACTGAATCCAGTGGACAAGCTGGGAAGCCTTCCGTTTAGCGTTTCACTCATTCTGGCCGGATGACCGGCTTTGCGGAAAGAGCAGCGAAAGGCAACCGCGGATTCTTCGCTCCGCTCAGAATGACAACTTCAACGAATGAATGCACCGTTCCCATAACAGTTAGTTGGAGTATCACCGACGATACCTCAGCTGCCGGCCGGTAACCACCCGCCGACGACTTTCCTGAATGAAGGTGCCGCAGAGAGGGCGCGGGAACTCACAGCAGAGGCTTCTTCGGTTTGCCGATTTGGGCCGCGTAGCTGCCGGGCCGGCCGATGCTGACGTAGGTAAAACCATGCTCGGCCATGGTTTCGGGGCGATACAGGTTGCGGCCGTCGATAACGATGGGAAACTTGAGAGCGCGATTGAGGCGGGGCAGATCGATGCGCGCAAATTCGTCCCACTCGGTGAGGATCAGCACGGCATCGGCGTCCTGCGCGGCCTCGTACAGGTCGGCCGCATACGTCAGCGTGGCGGAGGGCGGCTCCGCCTCCCGGGCGCGATCCATGGCCGCGGGATCGTAGGCGCGGACGATGGCGCCGGCATTGAGCAGGCGGCGGATCATGTCGAGCGCCGGGGATTCGCGGACATCGTCCGTGCCACCCTTGAAAGCCAATCCCAGCGCCGCAAGCCGCTTGCCACGCAGCGTCCACAATGCCGAGCGAACCTTATTGAAGAAGACCTCACGTTGCGCGTCGTTGATGCGGCGCACCTCTTCAAGGAGGGGAAAGTTCAGGCCCTGCTGCTGCGCGACCCAGTGGAACGCAGCCACGTCCTTGGGAAAGCAGGAGCCTCCGTAGCCGAGGCCGGCGTGGAGGAAGCTGGGGCCGATGCGGCTGTCCATGCCCATGCCGGCGGCGATGTCCTCGATGTCGGCATCGACGCTCTCGGCCAGGTTGGCCACGGCATTGATGAACGAGATTTTGAGGGCGAGGAAGGCGTTGGAGGCGTGCTTGAGGATCTCCGCGCTCTGCGCCGAGGTGACCAGGAGCGGCGCGGGGTGGCTGGCGTTGCGCGGTCCGGGAAGCGCGCCCGGCCGGCTGTAATAACTTCCATCGGTGAGTGGCGCGTAGATGCGTTTGAGCAGGTCTGACGCGCGCGCCGTACCGATGCCGATGACGATGCGGTCCGGATGCAAAAAGTCGATGACGGCGCTGCCCTCGCGCAGGAACTCGGGATTTGAGGCTACGTCAAAGTGGGCAGGATCGACGCCATGGCGGTTGAGCACGCGGCAGATCCACTCGTTGGTATAGACCGGAACCGTGCTCTTCTCCACGATGACCCTGTAGCCGGAAAGGTCGCGCGCGATCTCCGAGACCACGGCTTCCACATAGGACAGGTCGGCAGCGCCGGTGTCGCCCTGGGGCGTGCCCACGGCGATGAACACCGCCTGGCTCTTCCCCACAGCTTCGCCAAGTTCGGTGGTGAACGTGACGCCGTGTCCCAGGTGCTTCTTCAGGAGTTCCTGAAGGTGCTGCTCGAAGATGGGGACGCCGCCGGAACGCAACAGGCCGATCTTGGCCTCGTCCTTGTCCACACAGATGACCTGGTGGCCCAGTTCGGCAAAGCACACCGCGGCCACCAGGCCTACGTAGCCCGATCCTACGACGCAGATGGAGACGGATTCAGTCATGCTTCAGCCTCGGTCTTCCCACTTTTGAAGATCTGGATCGCGGTGCAAACAGGCGGCTTTTCCCGAAGCTCCAATTATAGGCGGCGCATGTTTCTCTGCGGTTGCCATGGAGCCGAGGGACCGAAGTAGAATCGGAAGGGAAGCTGGAGCGACGATGAGCCTGGACCTGCGCATTCCGATGGGGCTGCTGTTCTCGTTTGTGGGCGTGATCATGACCGCATTCGGGCTGTCCACCCATGACAATGCGGAGCTGTACGCCAAGAGCCTGGGCATCGACGTGAACCTTTGGTGGGGCATGGTGATGCTGGTCTTCGGGCAGACGATGTTCCACCTGGGGCGGCGGGGCCAGAACCGCGCGCGGCAGGCGCCGGGGCCGGGCACGACGGTTCACAATCCTGCGATGCGCCGGGGACACTGATGACCCCCTGTTGCGCCACAGCGCGGATATAATCGCTGCATGGCGGCGCCCGACCATAACTTCGAGCACGATGCGGATCAGCCTGCGATCTCAAGCGAGAGCGCGGCGAGGTTGACCGTGCTGGAGGCGCGTCTGCGCGAGCTTGACAGCGTGATGGTGGCCTACTCCGGCGGCGTGGACTCGGCGTATCTGGCAGCCACCGCGCATCGGGTCCTGGGCGATCGCATGCTGGCCGTCCTGGCTGATTCGGCGTCGCTGGCCCGCCGCGACATGGAACAGGCGAGGGCCTTCGCCGAGGCGCAGGGCATTCCATTGCGCATCATCCAGACCGAGGAACTCGACCAGCCTGAGTACCGCCGCAATGACGGCAATCGGTGTTTCCACTGCAAGACCGAGCTGTTTTCCGGCATGGAGATGTTGCGCGGGGAGCTGGGATTCGCTCGCATCGCGTACGGCATGAACGCGGACGACCGCAAGGATTACCGGCCGGGGCAGCGCGCGGCAGAGGAGCACGAGGTGCTTGCGCCGCTGGCTGAAGCGGGCCTGACCAAAGACGATGTGCGCACGCTTGCCCGGGCGGCGGGTTACACGCTGTGGGACCGGCCGGCTGCTCCGTGCCTGTCGTCCCGTGTGGAATACGGACGCGAGGTGACGCGCGAAGTGCTGAGCCAGGTGGAGCGCGCCGAAGATGCCGTGCGGCGGCTGGGCTTCCGCGAGTTTCGCGTGCGCCATCACGGCGAGCTGGCGCGGGTGGAGATTGCGCGCGCGGAGATGCCGCGAGCGCTGACGCTGGAGATGCTGGAGGCGATCACCGCCACGCTGCGCGAGGCCGGCTACCAGTACGTGACACTGGATACGACGGGCTTCCGCTCCGGTTCACTGAATGCGCTGCTGTCTGCCGACGTGCTGCTGCGCCGCGGGGCCTGAGACCGCACTCCCAGGCGGCCGGGGCCAACCCCGTACAATCAGACTCGATGCGAATTGGCTACCTGGAGTGCTTTTCCGGAATCAGCGGCGACATGTTCCTGGGTGCGCTGGTGGATGCGGGCGTGCCGCTGGAGACGTTGCAGAATGCGGCCGCTGCGCTGAACATCGGAGCGCGGATTGAGGCGCGCAAGGTGACTCGCGGCGGAATCGCGGGAACCAAGGTGGACGTGGTCTCGGCGGAGAGCGCAGAGGCGCATACGCACGACGGCCACGAGCATGCGCACGACCATCACGATCACAGCCATGAGCATGAGCATGACCACGCGCACGATCATGAGCACGGCCACGCACATGCCGAGCCGCATACGCATGCGCATCATCGGCCGCTCTCGGAGATCCTGAAGATCATTGGCGCGGCCGCGCTGGACGCGGGCGTGAAGGAAAACGCGGCGCGGGCGTTTCAACTTCTCGGCGAGGCCGAAGCCGGCATCCACGCGATTCCTATTGAGCAGGTTCACTTTCATGAAGTGGGCGCCGTGGATACCATCGTCGACATCGTGTGCGCGGCTGCGGGTGCGGCAGCGCTGAACGTGGACCGCTGGATGGCGACGCCGCTCAACGTTGGTAGCGGAACCGTGAAATGCGCGCATGGAACGCTCCCGGTGCCTGCACCGGCCACGCTAGCGCTGCTGGGCGATGCGCCCATCTACTCCGCCGGTCCTGCGATGGAGCGCGTCACGCCGACCGGCGCCTCCATCCTGCGCATGCTGAATGTGGAGTACGCTGCGCTTCCAGCGATCCGCAAGCTATCGGCCGGATACGGCGCGGGCGGGCGCGAAACGCCGGGCGAGCCGAACCTGCTGCGGCTGCTTGTCGGTGAAGCGGACTCGGCGGCGGAAACGACGGAGCCGATAGCCGTGCTGGAGGCGGTGATCGACGACTCCACGCCGCAGTTGCTTGCCTATGCCAGCGAACTGCTGCTTTCGGCGGGCGCGTGGGATGTTTACCGGATGCCGGTGCAGATGAAGAAGGGCCGCACGGGCGTGCAGTTTACGGTGCTGTGCGCACCGGAGCGGCTGGCCGGGCTGCGCGAAATCCTTTTCCGTGAGACCACCACCATCGGCGCGCACTGGCGCATTGACAACAAGATTGCCCTGCGCCGCGAGTTCGCGGAAGTGCAAACCGAGTGGGGTCCGGTCCGGTTCAAGATCGCGCGCGCTGCTACGGGCGAAGTGCTGAATGCGTCCGCGGAGTACGAGGACTGCCGGCGCATCGCCGCGGAGCACGGCATCCCGCTGAAGACAGTGATGGCGGAGGCGGCGCGGCTGCACGCGGAAGCAAACTTGAAGCAGAGGTAGGAAACGGATGGATTCCCACAAAATCGAAGCACTGCTGAACGATGTTCACGAGGGCCGCACGGACGTAGCCGATGCGCTTGAGCGCCTGCGCGGGCTGCCGTTCGAGGATCTGGGTTTCGCCAAGCTCGATCATCACCGGGCGCTGCGCACCGGCATGCCGGAGGTGATTTTCGCGTCAGGAAAAACACCGGCGCAGGTGGCGCAGATCTTTGCGCGCATGGCGGCAGCAGGAGGCAACGTCCTGGCTACGCGAGCCTCCGGTGAGTGCGTGCAAGCCGTGCTGGCCGCCGAGCCCCGCGCTATTTTTCACGAATCTGCCCACTGCATCACCCTGGAGCAGGCGCCGGCCCCGCCGGCGAAGGGAACCGTAGCTGTGGTCTGCGCGGGAACCAGCGATCTGCCCGTGGCGGAAGAAGCCGCGGTGACGGCGCGGCTGATGGGCAACACGGTTGAGCTGATCGCCGATGTGGGCGTGGCCGGCATTCATCGCCTGCTGGCGCAGCGCACGTCGTTGCAGTCGGCGCGCGTGCTCATTGTCTGCGCGGGCATGGAGGGCGCGCTGCCCACGGTGGTCGGCGGCCTGGTGAATGCCCCCGTGATCGCCGTTCCCACCAGCGTGGGCTATGGCGCCAGCTTTGGCGGCGTGGCGGCTCTCCTCGGCATGCTCAACACCTGCTCGCCGAATGTGTGCGTGGTGAATATCGATAACGGTTTTGGCGCGGCGTGCATCGCCACGCTGATCAACCGCGACTGACGCGTGCGATAGGCCGGCTATGCCGTCGTCCGGTGGCCATCGCGCAACACTTTTGTACGCGCTCGCGTCCGCCCTTACTTTTCGCTCTTTGCCAGTTCCGCAGCCTTCTCGCGTTCTGCCGCAGCCTCCTGCGCACGGCCCTGGCGGTCGTACGCCATCGCCAATTGGCTGTGCGGCTCGGCAAACGTCGCATCTGCCGCAATCGACTCCTCATAGCGCGCAACGGCGTCCGCAATCTGCCCCTTCAGCAGCAACTGGTTCCCCGCATTCAGCAGGAAGTTTGCGCGCTGCCGGTTTACCGCCGCCTGGCTCAGTTCCGCGCTCTGCTTGCGGTACTCTGCCGCCTGTGAACGCAGATCCTTCGCCTGCGAACGCAACTGCTCTGCCCTGGCCGCGTCGCCCGCGCCTTCCGCCGACTCTGCCTGCGAATTCAGCTTCGCTGCCGTCTCCGCCAGCACCCCGGCCAGCGTTACCCGCGGACCGGGTTGCCCCGGCTGCAGCGGAATGGCCTTCTCCAGCGCATCCTTCGCCTCGTCGAGCCGCTCGTCCTGCTTTAGCGTGCTGCCCAGGATCGCCCATGCATTGCCGTTGTCCGGCCGCAGAGCCACCGCTTTCTTCAGCTCCACCACCGCATCGTCCAGCCGCCCCATCTGCATGTAAAGAATGCCCAGTGTATAGGGCGGATCCTCCAGCGTCGGATCCATCTCGCCGGCCTTGCCCAGCTCCGCGGCTGCCTCATCCATCCGGTCCTTGAACTTGTACGCCAGCCCCAGGTCGTAATGCAGTTGCGGGTCGTTCGGATCCATCGCCAGCGCCTGCTTGAAATCTTCGATGGCCTCGTCAAACGCGGAAAGCTGGATGTGCGCCACGCCGCGGTCCTTCACAATGGTTGCGCTCTTTGGGTCCAGCCCTTGCGCACGGTCAAAATAAGGCAGCGCGTCGCGAGCCTTGCCTGTCAGCGTCATCGCCAAACCCAGATTCGCCAGAAAACTCGCGTTTTTTGGGTCCGCCTCCACCGCTTTCTGGAACCACGGAATTGCTTCCTGTTGCCGTCCGAGCCGCTGCAGGGCCATTGCCAGTTCGCCAGCCGCACCATCGGCGCGAGGATTGGCCGCCAGCGCTTTCTCGAGCGCTGCGACTGCATCTTCATCCCGCCCGGCTAATCCCAGCGCGCGCCCGTACTCCACCAGCGCGTTCGCGTTCGGCGGATCCGCATTCGCCGCAGGCTCCAGCGCAGCCAATGCCCCGGCCACATCCTGCTGCCGAAGCAGCAGCAATCCCAGGTGAATCCGCGCCGGTGCATACGCGCTGTCCTCGCTCACCGCACGCTCAAATGCCGCCTTCGCCTCGTCCCAGCGCAACAATCGCGCCTCCGCCGTGCCAATCGCGTCGTCTACCGCGGCTTGCGGGCCGGTCAGCTTTTCTTCGTCCGCAAACTCCTTCAGCGCGTCCTCGGGTTTGCCGGCCTCCACCAGCGCGCGCCCGTAGCCATCGTAAAATCCTGAATCCTCCGCCTGTTTGCTGAGCGTTAGCGCTGCTTCAAAATGCGGAATCGCCTTCGCTCCCTCGCCTGCCTGCTCCAACGCGATCGCCAGGTTTGCTTCGAATCCCGCGTCCTGCGGCTTCAGCTTTGCGGCCTTCTCCAGCTCAGGAACCGCCTCCGCCGGGCGCCCCTGCGCGGTAAGCACCGAGCCCAGCGCCTCATGCCCCTCCGGAATCTCCGGCGCCAGCCGCACCACCTCCGCAAACTGCGCCCTCGCCTCGTTCAGCTTCCCAGCCTGCAACGCCCCATAGCCGGCATGGAATGCAACGTCGGCTTTCCGCAGCGCTTCCGCGTCTGCCCCCTTTGCACCTGGAGCCTGCGCCATCACTGATGTCGCGCACCCGAACAGCACTGCCGCAACACACACAGCCGCGCGCGTGAGTCTTCTCCCAGACCACTGCTCGCGCCCCGTGTTCACAGTTGTTCTGCTTGGGTTCACTCCGGATTCCCCGCCGGTTTCGGATCCTCCCGGTGCTGGAGCTCCACCACCAGCTTGAATTCCCGGTTTGCATCCGCCAATTGGCCGGTCGCCTTATACGCCTGGCCCAGCAGGTTGTGCGTTATGTAATTCGAGGGATCCATCTTTTCCGCGCGATCCAGGTAGTGCAGCGCCTGGATGGGCTGCTTCAGCTTCAGGAACGTTTGCCCCAGCAGGATATACGGCTCAGTCGAGTATGGCTCCAGCAGCACCGCGCGGTTCAGCGCCTGTTGCGCATCGTCCAGTTGCCCCGCGCGCAGATAGGCGTCTCCAAGCCGGCCATAAAGCGCGCCGTTCAGCGGGTTGATGGCTCGCTCCGCCTCCAGTTCCTTGATGGCGCCCGCCATATCGCCGCTGGCCAGCGCCGCTTCGCCCAGTAACTGGTGCGCCAGGGGCAGCTTCGGATTCAGCTCCAGCGCCTTCCGTGCCTGCACTGCCGCCTGGTCCTTCAATTCGCGCCGCAAAAGCAACCGCGCCGCCAGCAGGTACGCCTCGGCTGAATCCGGCTCAAACCCATACTGCGCCGCGAACGCCCGCCGCGCATCGTCGTACCGCGCCACATCCGCATAACACAAACCCAGCACGTACTCGGGATCCACATTCGCGCTCTGCACCGCCGTGCGCGCCTTTTCGAGATACGGCAGCGCATCCTGGGGCTTCCCCATGCGGAATAGGCTCACGCCTTCCATCTCCAGCGACTCGTGATCGCCCGCGTCCGCCGCCACGGCCTTTCCAAACGCCGTCACCGCCTCCGTCAGCTCGTTCTTCTGGTAATAGATGACGCCCCGCAGCCGCTCCACTCCCGCCGGCTCGGGCGTCTGCGCCGCAAGCTGGTTCAGCACGTTCATCGCCTGGTCCAGTCGTCCTTTGCCCGCCAACGTCTGCGCGTCTTCAAAGGTCCACTTCTGCGCTTGCGACTGGTCCACGCTGATCCCCAGGTCGCTCCCCTGCGCCTGTGCCACCGCGCACCCCGCCGCCACCAGCCCCGCAACCACCCACTTCAAATGCATCGGAATCTACCCGTTCCTAGTGTAGTTCTCTGTTCCCTGCACCAAAAGAATCGGGGGAGCCGAAGCTCCCCCGTGTGTAAGTTTTGTTGCGGCTCCTCGCTTAGAACTGAATGCGAGCAGAGAATTCCATCTGCCGGGTTTGCGCTCCCGGCGCCTGGCCGTTGATCGGTCCAGAGCCGAAAATGTCGCCGTTGTTCGGATTTCCCGGGTTGATGTGGTTGAAAGCGTTGTACGCATCGGCACGGAAACTGGTAGAAACGTTCTCGTGAATGGTAAACGCCTTGGTGATGGCCATGTCGTCGTTGAAGAACTTGGGGCCAATGTAGTTGTTGGCGCCGGCATTGCCGATCACGTCCAGACCGGGGAACGAGAACTGACCGGTCTGAGGTGCCCACAAAGTCCGCGTCTTGCTCTGCGCATTGAATGAGGTGAGGTGCAGAGGCAACCTTTGGTTGGCATTCGGACGGCAAGGCGCCGCCGTTCCGCCCACGTTATGGTTGCAGTCCTGGTTCCCGCCGAAGTTGCTGTAACCGAGGGTGAACGGAAGACCGCCGGACCAGTTGAGCACCGTGCTCACCTGCCAACCGCCGATGAGGAGGTCTTCGGCATGGTTGGCGCCGGAGACGAACTGCTTGCCTTTGCCAAAGGGCAGATCGTAGCTGCCATAGGCCACCACTTGCTGAAGGCGCACGTTGCTGTCGCGCATGTGGGTGACCACATGGCTCCAGGTCCAGTAGCCGCCCGTGTCGTCGAACGCGCTTGCCCACTGGTAGTTGATGGTGTAGGCGTACCCCTTGTTGTACTGCTGAGCCAGGGTAATCTGGAGCGCGTCGAATTCAGTGTTCTCGTCGTCGCCGTAATAGCTGATCCCCTGAGTCCAGCCGCACATGCCTGGCTGAACATTGGCTTCACCCGTCGGCGCTATGTAGTTCGCGTCTTTGCACGCCGGCAGCGAACCGCCATAGTAGCGCGAAAGGAAGTTGCCGTTCGACACGCCGCCCGAGTAACCAGAGGGCAGAGTGCCTCCCGGACCGCTCGGATCCCAGTGAAGAGTCTGACCGGTCACACTGTCGCTGCCCGGCAGGAACAGCGCAGATTCGTTGGGGTTGGTGTTGTTGTTGTCACCGTCACCCAGCGTGTGCGTGCCCTTGTTGCCAACATACGCGATGGTCAACGCCATGGTCGGCGTCAGCGCGCGCTGCAGTGCCAGGTTCCAGGCGTCGATCGTTGGGAAGTGCAGCGGGTTGGGCCGCGCCTTCGGGCTCACCTGGTACGCTTCGGCCGGCAGTAAGCCGTTCGAAGGTACTGTGGGGAACGGGAATGCCGGCGGTCCCTGCTGTTCCACCTTGATCGCGGCCTGGGAGCTGTCCTTACAATCCGTATCCGAGCCGGGCCCGAGGTTGAATTCGCAGCTCGTGCTGCCACCGGCCTCGTTCAACTGCTGGTTGGCCAGAACAGGCAGGTTCTGCGTCACCACGTGCCCGAAGATCGAACCGAACACGCCCGTGTCGAAGCTCCGCCCATAGCCGGCGCGAATCACTGTTTTGGGATCCCACTGGTAGGTCAGCCCAATACGCGGGTCGAACTGCTTGGCGTAGCTGATTCCCCAGCCCATGTCGCTGGGAACTCCGCCAATGCCCGCCACGTGCATGTACCCATCTTTCAGGTTCATGAGTGAGCCGTTGCCCGGACCGTTGACTGCCTCCGGGAAGTACAGCTCATACCGCAACCCGAGGTTCAAGGTAAGCTGCGGGGTTACGCGCCACGTATCCTGCCCGTAGAAGAAGGTTCTCTTCTGGAACTCCTTGGCGTTGGTGGAGGTTGAAACGTAGCGGCCAAAGCTGGGGACCGCGCCCATCGCGAACGTCGCCCATCCCAGGCCGTTCGATCCGGCATTCGACGTGGGGCCGGTCTGGAAGTTCATCTGGCCGGCACGGTCGGTATCGGAAGGCACGCGCAGGTTACGGCCATAGCGCAGGTCCACGCCCAGCTTGAACGCGTGGTTGCCCATGACCTTGGTCCAGTTGTTGACAATCTGGAACTGGTCTTCCTTCTCCGTCAGCGGGCAGTTGCACCGGTTGATGCCAAGGCCGCCGCCGATCAGCGAAGTAGGTCCGCCGTACGGATGGTTTATTTCGAAGCCCGGCGCGCCCGATGTAAAGGAGCTGCCGGTGTTGATGCCGGGGATGCCAAGCTGAGTGGCGAAAGCGGTCCCGGCGTCATACTTCGAGTCGATGATGTCGTAGCGGTAATAGCCAAATCGGAAGTCCGTCAGCAGCTTCGGGCTGATGACAACATCCATGCCCGCTACCGCGCTGTCGTTGGCTCCGTTGGAGTTGCCGCCGTAGCCGCCGATACCGAATCCCGGACCGCCGGCATCGCCGAACAGCACCTTGCCGGACAGCGTGTCCCAGAACCGCGAGAACCGTTCGAACGCGTGCATCCTCTCGCTGATGGTGTAGTCCGCGCGCTCGGTGTACTGGTTGGAATTGAACAGGCCGGTGCCGGTGCCGAAGTAGTTGTTCTCAATGGCTCCGACTCCGCCCACGTTTGGGGCATAGGGCTGCATGATCTTCAGCAGCGCCTGCGCCTGCGGCGAGATCAGGTTCGATGGAACCACGTTCTTCTTGAACGCGGCGATGTCCGCGGCTGTGGGACTGAGTTGATTGTCGTAGATCAGCTGCGGGGTGTCCTTCAGCTTGCCCTGCGCAATATACGCACTGGCATAATCGCTGAAGTCGCACCCGGGAATCCCTTCCGGGCCAATCTGAGTTCCCAGGCAGGTATTCACCAGCTGCGCAGTCGGAACCGTGTCGCTGGCTGCTGTGCCGACCTTCTGCCGCTGGGCCTCGTAGTTGAAGAAGAAGAACGCCCTGTCTTTCTTGATCGGGCCGCCGATGGTACCGCCGTACCGGTTCTTCAGGCCGGCGGGCAGGCCGTTGGGATTGGTGGTCGGATTGTAGGTTCCTGTTGTTTCCGAAGTGAACGGATCGCGCGCCTGGTTGGCGTTGCCCGTGCGGAAGTCGTACACATCCCCATGGAAGCTGTTGGTTCCTGACCGCGTCTGCGCCGTCACCACGGCCGACACTGCCTTGCCCAACTCTGCGTCGAAGTTCTGCGTGGTGATCTTGGTTTCGGTCACCGCGTCCATGGTCGGATTGATCACAATGATGCCCAGAATCGGGTCCTGGTTATCGGTGCCGTCCAGCTCGAACGCTGTTCCGCCGAATGCCTGCCCGTCTACCTGGATCTGCTGCGACGCCTGCGGGTTTTCATCCGCAGCGTGCGACCAGCCCAGCTTCTGCGCGCCGGGCAGCAACAACTGGAGGTTGGTAAAGTTTTGGTCGCCCACCGGCAAAGACGAGATCTGCTGTTGATCGAAGACCGTCGCCACATCGGCGCGGTCCGTCTTCAGCTCCGGCTCCTGGTCTGCGCTCACTTGCACCGTCTCCGTCGATCCGCCCACTTGCATGGTTGGGTCGATGCGCGGTGCGGTGTCCGCTTCTACCTGGACGCCCTTGGTTTCGAATCCCTTGAATCCCTTCGCCGAGACCTTCAGGTCATAGACGTCGGGAATGAGGTGAGGAACGCTGTAGTCGCCGGATCCATTCGAAGTCACGGTTACCACCGTGCCCTTCGCTTCATCTGTCACCGTAACGGTGGCGCCCGGTACTGCCGCCCCTGATGCGTCCGTCACAGTGCCGAAGATCGATCCGTAGACCGACTGTGCCCTTGCCGGAGCAAGTAACACTAAACTCGCGAAGGCGAATAACGCCAGCACGAGGGCTGTGCGAATCTTCTTGTTCATGCGGTCTCCTGAAGCTGCTCTCTTATTTGTTCTGTTGACTTATTGTGGTTCTGCCCGGCCGGCTTGTTGCTGGCCGTAGTACAAGCTCGCCCACCACATTGGCGGGTCCGCGCAATCGCCGAGGGAGTGCCTCCCGAGTGCAAGAAGCCTTGGGCGCAGGTAAAAACACTATCCTCGAAGCAAATCGAAACAATACTCAATGTAGACCGCAATGTCAACGAGCAATTTGCCTGCCGGAGAGGGCTCATCAGGGTGGTTTTTTGGAAACGCTTTCAAGGCATTACATCCGCATTCTCATAGGCTTGCGGACATCGACGTCACAATTCACGCGTTTGTTTACCTAAAGCGATTTACTGCTCCGGAGCCCGCCGCGGGGAGGGCGTTCCGCTAACGACCCGGCAGCAGGTTTGCAAACGTTTTCGCGGATTTCGGACTCCCAATCCACGTATCTCTTCCGTCACCCTTTTCTCGGCCTCCTGAGCCATGGCCGGTCTCCGTTTCCCTCATTTGCTCCCGGGTCCCTTCTCGCTGCCTCGCTCGCACTTACTTCGCCCGAATCTCTTCCTCCATCCCCTCCGCGCGCGTATTGTCCGGAGAGAACGCCAGGATCCGGTCCAGCGTCTTCAGCGCCTGCTGCGGCTGGCCCGTTCCGCACTCCACCACCGCCAGGTTGAACCCGGCTCCCAGCTCCGACGGATCTTCCTCAAACACCTTCGCCCATTGCCGCGCGGCATCGCCGTAGTCGTGCCTGCCTGCCTCGATCAGCGCCAGGTTCCCTCGCGCCAGCTTGTCGAACTCGTCCGCTGCCAGGGCTTCCCGGTATTCGTCTGCCGCGTCCTCTGTTTTCCCGCTTACTTCGTACAGAAAGCCCAGCTCCGCATGCAGCTCGTGATCCTCCGCCACTCCTGGCGCCGTCTCGGCCTTGCGCAGCAGTTCCATCGCCCGCTCGCCCGCCTCCTGGTCCCCGTGCTCTGCCATCTGCGCATACGCCAAACCCAGGTCGCGATCGCTCGCCTCCACTCCGCCTACGCTCACCAGCCGGCCCCGTGTCGACGGCGGCAGCGGCGCCTCGCTCACCTGTTTCCGGATCCAGTGGTCCGTCACTTGCTCATGGGCAATGTCATTCGACGGCGGCCGCGCCATGTGGCACGCTGTGCAGTCTCGATTCTCCGGGTGGTGCCGTTTCGCCATCTCCGCGTGGCACTGGAGGCACTTCGCGCGGTAGTACTCCACCCGCTTCTCCGGCGACGGTCCCCCGTGCGGATCGTGGCATGTGGTGCACGTCAGCTTGTCCCCTGAGGCAATCTTGCAACGGCTCCGTAGCAGCGCCTCCCACTGGCTCGTCGCCCGGCCGCCCGATCCGTTCTCCCCGCTGTGCACGAAGAACACCGAGTAGTCGAACAGGTTCTCGCCGGGCCGGAAATCCTCCGGCCGTTTGCCAAGCCGTGTCACTCCCGCCTGACCCTCCAGGTGGCAATTCAGGCAGATGGAATCCCGCCGCACCGCCGGCAGCGCATCGATATCCAGCATCCTCGCCTTGCCGCCTGAAGCCACGTGCTCCGCTCCGTCGCCGTGGCAGGCCGCGCAGGTGATTCCACCCTCTGCGAACGGCGCTGCCGCATACTGATTCCGCGCTTCCGGCAAAGAAGACGCCGCTCCCGAGGTGTGACAATGAAGGCAGCCGGGATCCACCGGCAGGGTCAGCGGCATCTCGCGCGCGTTCTGATACGCAGGCGCCATGTCCCACACCTTCTTCTTCGCGTACCAGTTGATGGGCGCTTCAAACCAGTACCCCTCCCGCTCAAACAGGTACGTTCGCCCACGCAACCCGGACCCCATATAGTAGGTGAGCTCGCTCCGGCCATTCAGTGCGTCTGGACCGGGTGCGGCAGCATTCGCGGCTCTCGCGTAGCTCAGCCAGACCTTCCCACTCTCTTCGTACACGCGATAGTGCACCCCGGATGGGGCATGAATGAAGTCCGCGGGAATGAACCCGTCTGCCGCCTTCCCGCTCGCATTCGCCATCGGCGTCTTCCGGTAACGCTCGGTAATGTCCTTATGGCATTGCGAGCACGCCGTATAGGGATCTGGGTTCTTCGCTCCGGCCGCCTGCGCGCCGCACCTGGCCGGCGGCGCCACCCACAGCGCCAACATCACCACGATCCCGATCCCAGTTGGAGGTAATCCCTTCAGGTCCCACGTCCACCAGCATTCGCTGCCGTTCTCCACACCTATAAAGGTGGAGACGAAAATCTCGCCTCCGAGTTGCAGCCACAGCCAACTCCGCGCGGCTCTCGATTTCATACAGCCTGAGACGACTCCGTTTTTATAGCTCGCAGCTCCGGTCCGCCGCGAACTAGAATAGGGCCGGGCGATCTCCGCCTTCTCCGGCATCGCCTCAGCCCGGCTCCAGGAGCGCAATGCTCGAAATCGCCAAGGCCGCGTCCTTCTTCTTCTGCATCCTTGTTCTCTGCCGTGCCGCCATGCACGCCTTCTTCGACCCCGGCGCCCGCATTCAGGACCGCATCCTGCTCGCTCTTGTCCATCTCTTCTTCGCCGCCTGCGTCGCCGTCTTCTCCGGCTTCATCTTCACCTGGCCCTCCCGCTCCAACCCCGAGTATGGACACCGCATCACCTCCACACTTCCGGTCCGCGTCTTTCTCTGGGCCTCGGTGGGCATTGTCGCGCTGTTCGTTACGTCCTGGTATCTCGGCGATCTCGCCCAGCAGTCCGCCCCTTTCATCTCCAGCCGCTCCCTCCAGCCCTGATCATCCTGGCCGCGTTATTCTGCCCTCGTTCCTCTGCTGTCAGCGAGAAACCCAAACCGATTTGGCGCTACTCGAGGAGGTTCCCATGGCAGTTCTCATCGTGCTTCTCGTATCCTGGATCGTCTTTCGCCTTCTTGGCGGCGTCGGCGTTCCCATCTTCCTCACCTGGCACGACGCCCTCCCTTACGCGCTCGCCGTCATGTTCCTCTTCGCCGCCGTTGCACACTTCAACCGCATGAAGCACGACCTCGCCCGCATGATTCCTCCTTTGTTTCCCAATCCCCTGCTCATCGTCACCGTTACCGGCGTGCTGGAAGTTGCCGGCGCCATCGGTCTCATCATTCCGCGCGTTCGATCTCTCGCCTCCTGGTGCCTCATCGCCCTTCTTGCCGCCATGTTCCTCGGCAACATCTACGCCGCCCGCACCGGCGCCACCCTCCTCGGCAAGCCTGTCACCCCGCTGTGGCTGCGCGCCCCAATGCAACTGCTCTTCATCGCGCTCCTCTGGTGGACTGCTCGCCCCTAGCTTTACTCTCTGCTCTCTTCGAGAGTGCTCCGCTGGATACCGCTTCCCTCAGGCGGCAACCAGCTCCGCGCGGAAACGATCGATAATAGTGACAATGCACTTGACCACGCTTTCATTCGCCGTGGACCATCTTTCTACGCCTATCGGAGATCTATATCTCGCCGCCGATGACGAGGGCGTTCTGCGCGCCACCTTCTGGGCCGATCGCGAAGCCGCGATCCGCCATTTCCTGGCGCATCACTATTCCCCCGCGCCCGTGGAGTTGATGCCGGAAAGCAATCCGCACGGCGTCACCGATCGCGTCGCCGCTTATTTTGCGGGCGACCTTCACGCCATCGACGCCATCCCGGTGCGGACCGCCGGCACTCCTTTTCAGGAGACCGTGTGGCGCGTCCTACGCAGCATCCCCTGCGGAACTACCATCAGCTACTCGGCGCTGGCGCGCCACATCGGCCAGCCCTCCGCGGTGCGGGCGGTGGGCCTTGCCAACGGGGCCAACCCGATCGGAGTCGTGGTCCCCTGCCACCGCGTTATCGGCGCCAATGGCGCGCTCACCGGCTACGGAGGCGGGATCGACCGAAAGCGCTGGCTCCTCGAACACGAAGGAGTACGGGAGCGCTCCGCGCGGCTCTTCTGACCGGGACATCCCGGCGGGGCGGAAATGCGCGAAAATAAAAACGGCGATGTCGAATGGATTGATGGGATTACGTGCTCTAACTGCAGTGAATTGCGCGGTGAGTTTGCCGGGGTTCCCAAGTTCGTGGCCAGCGAAAAAGCGCTGAAATAAAAAACGGCGATCCTTTTTCAGATCAGACGTTTACGTACTCAAACTGCAGTGAATTCCGGGGGCACACCAGGTCCCCGTCCGCTCATCGCGAAGGTGCTGCGATGAACAAGGGCACATCCTGCTGCCCAGGTTCACAGGATTTGCCTATGTCTAAAGCTTACTCCCTTTAAATATTAAGACTGTGTATTTGGCCGGAAACTTTTTCTATTTTGTAATCTGATGATTGCAGCGATATCCACAGACAGAGCCTCTTGACGAACGGTGGTCGAGAGAGGGTTTTGCACCAAAGATAGTGCAGTTTTTGGGGGTGTTTTTGGGCGCGCCGGGACGAAATTCAGGCGGAGATGGGGGGCGGTCCGGGGTGCTTGTCTGACGTGGAGGCTGCATTGTCTTGCGTGCAGTGCGACTTGTATTACGGGGGCGACTGTGTTTTACGGGCGGTGGGACCTCGGCTTACTGGGCTGTACAGGGCCTTTGGGTGAGGGTCGGTCTGGATGGGCTGCGGAAAAGGTCGGGGAAGATGGTTGAAAGCCGCCGGAAACGATACCTCAGAGGCTAAAGCCCGCCATTTTAGGTCGGTTAGCGGCACGACTGAAGTCGTGCCCCTTCAAAACGCCGTCAGAGGAGACTCTTTCCGCAATTTTCCGAGATTTTTTGCAAACTGTGGAGATGTACTGGGGTGTGCCTTGCAGAAGCGGGCCCTATGAGAAATGCGGGTAGCGGAGCGGAGGCGCCATTGCGGCATCCATGCCGAACCGCCTCAGCCGGTCAGCTTTTCCAGCAGCGTGTCGAAATCCTCCAGCTTGGAGTATTCAATGATGACCTTGCCGCGGCCGCGCTTGTCTTGCACGGTAACTTTGAGGCCGAGCGCGCGCTGCAGGCGGTCCTTTACCTCGCGCACATTCGGATCGACGACCGGCTCAGGCTTGGGTTCCTTCTCCGCCCGATCTGGATTCAGGAGGTTCTGGACCATGCCTTCCGTTTGGCGAACAGAAAGCGAAAGATGGGCGGCTTTCAGTGCCATCCGCTCGAAATCCGGCCGTCCCGCCAGCCCAAGAAGCGCTCTGGCGTGGCCAAATGTGAGCGATCCCTTCTCCACGAGCGCCTGGATATTTGCAGGTAACTTCAATAACCTCATAAAGTTAGCGACTGAAGTACGCTCCTTGCCCGTGCGCACCGCAATCTGCTCCTGCGTCATGTGAAACTCGCGGCTGAGCCGCTCGAACGCGCGCGCCTGTTCCATCGGGTTCAGGTCCTCGCGCTGGAGATTCTCGACAATGGTGATCTCCATTGCCTGCTCGTCGGAGACCTGGCGCAGCAGCGCTGGGATGGTCTTTTTGCCTGCCTTAATGGAGGCGCGCCAGCGGCGTTCGCCGGCGATGAGCTGAAAGCGTCCGCTTGCGTGGGGCCGGAGCAGGATTGGCTGAACGACTCCGTTGGCAGCGATGGAGGCGGCCAGCTCACCCAGGTGCTCCTCGTCAAGAACTCCGCGGGTCTGAAACGGATTGACGTCGATGAGGTCGACAGGGATCTCGCGCGGCTTGCCGCCTTCCCCTTCCGCGGTGGGCTGCGGGGTGGGAGCGGCCGCGCCGTGGATGCGAGGCAGGAGCGAGTCGAGGCCTTTGCCGAGGGCACGTCGTTTGGTGTCGGGTGTCGCAATACTCATCGCAATCGATCCTTCGGATGTCATTCCAATATGATTTGCCGTTTGTTGATGTTGTTGGGGCCCGGCATGAGTCGTATCGAGGGGTCTGGGGAACGCGGTTTGACGTCCCGTCAGGAATAGGGCCAGAAGCGCACCGTGGCGGGAGCGCTCGCGGGCCGGGCGAGGGCGGCGGCTTTGCGTGCGGCGGCGCGGGGGCTCTGGAGTTGATTGCGGGCCAGGAACTCCGCGGCGAGGTCGAAATAAGCCTCGGCTCCGCGGGACCGTGCGTCGTACAGGGCAACGGGTTTTCCGTGGCTGGGTGCTTCGGCCAGGCGGACATTGCGGGGAATCACGGTCTTGTAGAGCCGTTCTTTGAAGTACTCGCGGAGAGTGTGGGTGACCTGCTGGGCCAGGTTGGTGCGGTCGTCGTACATGGTGAGCAGGACGCCCTCGATGGTCACTTCGGGATTGAAGGCGGCGCGGACGCGTTCGAGGGTGGAGATGAGCTCAGAGATGCCCTCGAGGGCGAAGTATTCAGCCTGCATGGTGACAATCAGGGTCTGGGCGGCGGCCAGGACGTTGAGGGTGAGCAGGTCAAGGGCCGGAGGGCAATCCAGGACGATGAGTTCGTAGGCATCTTTAACCGGCTCCAGGGCCTGGCGGAGGCGGAGTGCGCGATCTTCAGCGCCGGCAAGTTCGATATTGGCGCCAGTCAGGTTTTTGGATCCGGGAAGGACGAAGAGGTTATCGATCTCGGTGGGAAGGACTACCTGCTCGGCGGGGGAGTTTCCCATGAGGACGTCGTAGACGGAGTGTCGGTCGTCGTCGCGGGCGATGCCCAGGCCGGAAGAGGCGTTGGCTTGGGGGTCGCAGTCGACCAAGAGGACGCGGAGGCCTTCGAGAGCGAGGCTGGCGGACAGGTTGATAGCGGTTGTGGTTTTACCGACGCCGCCTTTCTGATTAACGATGCCCAGGATCTTCCCCATGGGTAATGAGAGTAAAGGGCGCGGCTGGATTGAGCCAGCGTGCCAGCCTGTGGAGAATTTGCGAAAACTGTGGAAAGCGGGGACGGGGTCTTTGATGGGGTCGGGGCAAGTATTGGGAACGCTTGGGGTTGCGGGCGAGAATGGGGAGGTGCGGAGGGCGGGGCCTGAAAAGGGAAAAAGTGGAAAACTGCGGCAAAAAAGAACGATTTTGAGGCTTATTTATGAGGGCGAATCGGGGCTGGAGAGGATTGTTCCACGTGGAACACGAAAGGGGTTGCGGAATCGGCCGGGCGATGTTCCACGTGGAACATTTCAAAGCCTACCTCGATCATTCTCCCGGTGTGTCTTTTGTCAAAAGAGGTTCTGGGGCGCCGAGCGTGGAGTCACGCGCGTCGGCCGAGGAGAAGGATGCGGGCTTCCGCAGAAGGCAGCGGGATGGTCTCGTACCATGTGAAAGCGCCGCCGATGGCGGAAATCAGGTCGTTCATTCCCGAATGGGTGGTCATCAGCGCCAGAAACCCGCCTGACTCGACCAACAAGGAGGCCGCATTCGCAGCGTCGCGCATTCGGTCAACGGCGCGGAGCGTGACGCAGCCAAACCGCCGGACGATCAACTCCGCGCGATCGCTGAAGATTTCGACAGCCATCCCGGTTCCGCGAACGGCCTCGCGCAGGAAGGCAACTTTCTTTTGCTGGGATTCGGCCAACACGACCAAGATCTCGGGACGGCAGATTGCGACGGGCAATCCTGGGAAACCGGCGCCGGAGCCAAAGTCCAGAAGCGACTGAATGCCGGTGGGCAGAGCGCGGGCAACCGCGATGGACTCCACAAAGTGCCGGCGCAGAATCTCTTCCTCGCTGCGGATCGCCGTAAGACTGATCTTTGCGTTCCAGCGGTGCAGGATGGAGTAGTAGGCGCTGAACACCGCGGCTTTATCGGGCGGGAGGGGAGGTTGGCCCGCCTCGGCGAGGATGGCGTTGAGGCGCGGGGCGATGCTTTCAAGCGGATGGGCCAAAATCCGGCTCATAGGCTGGGAACCTCCATCGGTGCGGGGCGTTCGCTCCAGGCCGCAGCGGCCTGGATGAGGCTGGAGAAGATGGCCCTTGAGAGTTCGCTACTTGTGTAGGTGCGCTCGGGATGCCACTGGACGCCAAGCACAAAATGATCGAGTGAGTTGAGCTCGACTGCTTCAATGACGCTGTCTTGTGAAGATACTGCGATGACCCGTAGATTGTCACCGGGTTTGTTGAGCGCCTGGTGATGACTGGAATTGACGTAGACCGGATCCGCGGTCCGAGCCGCCAAACGCGCAAGGCGCGAATCGCCGGCAATCTGAACCGCGTGGGCTTGGTCGACAGCACGGCCGGGCGCGTGGTTGATCGCTGTCTTGCCCTCGGCGGCCAAGTCCTGAATGAGGGAGCCGCCGCGCCAGACGTTGAGGCTCTGGACGCCGTAACAGATGGCGAGGAGCGGCTTGCGGAGATTGAAGGCGTCCTGGAGCAGAAGCTCGTCGACGGCAGCTCGGACAGAGTCCGACGGATTGCAGGCCGGAGTGCGGGATTGGCCGTATGTTTGTGGGTCGACGTCGGCGGGGCTGCCGGGAAGCAGGGCGCCCCGAACGGTGGCAAGGAGACGGGCCACGCGGTCGGGGCGCTCAGTCAGCGGAATCACCACGGGAACGGCGCCGGCAGACTGAAGTGCGCGAATGTACTGAGGAAGCGCACGGGAGTTATAGGCCGGATCGGTCGAAGTGGGTTCGGGGATGGCGATGCGCGGAGAGGGCATGGAAAGAACAGTTTACCTTGACGGTATTTGTGGAGCTAGAAGCTGGTAATTTCGCTTTTTATTCGCCTGAATACCGGAAGAACTCACTGCGCAGCCGTGCCGCCCACGACCGGCGAGCACACTCTCCAGACAAACCATCCACCGGCGAGTATCCGACCTCGGTCAGAACCCGGTTCGCGATCTCTCAGAAAATGATGAAGCCCGGATCTTCATTGAGGAGCAAGGGGCGCACGCAGCGTTACGATCCAACTGCCTTTGTCGCTCCCTCGTGAAGCTGAAGGTTGGCGCTAATTTTGCCAGAACAAGTGCGCTTGTCTCAAGGGAAAAATTTGGGCGCGCGATCTGTCGGGGGGGTGAGGGGCAAGCCTAATTTCAAAAAAGCGCTCACCTGGCTGGAGTGGGGGAGTGTTTCGCGCGAGCTCGGCGAGGAAGCTGGCGCTCGACGTCGGCGAGCCAGGTGAGCTCGGTTTGGAGCTGGCGCAGGGTGAGCTTCAGCATCCAGACTGCTTCGTGGTGCAGATGACCGACTTCGCGGAGGACGTCGTCGAGGGTCGATTTCTTCTCTTTCAGCTTCTCCTTGAGGAAGTGCTTTCTGCGGGCGAGCTGCGCGGCGGCAACGCCGGGACGGGCCTGCCAGGAGAGCGCGAGCCAGGTGAGGAAGGGAGGACGATCGAGCTGGGTGGCCCAGTCATCACGTTCAAGCGCGGCGGCGAGGGCGGCACGGCCCCGGCTTGTGGTGGCGAAGACGCGGCGGTCCGGTCCGGGCTTTGGACCTGGATTCTTTCCGTCGTCCTCTGACATTGAATCGCGAATCAGGCGGAGGCCCGCGAGCTTTTCAAGCGAGTAGTAGACCTGGGGTCGGGAAACGCCGGCCCAGTCGCGGACGTGGCGCGACTCGAGCAGGGCGTTGGCCTCATAGCCGTGCATGGGGTGTTCGGCAAGGAGGCTGAGCAGGACCAGGTCTGGGGTGGTCAACTTGGCGCTTGACAGATCGGGCATACCACTAGTCTAATTCAGACTATTGACCCGGTACTAGTCTTGTTAAGACTAGATAGTCTCGAAGGGAGGCCGTGAATGAGAGCAGTTGTGTTGGCGACAATGACGGCCCTGGCGGCCCTAACCGCCCACGCGTGGGCACAGGAGAAGACGGCGATGATGGTTCACGAACAGAAAGCGGCAGGAGTAAAGAAGATGACCCCGAATCTCTACACCGACGACGTGGAAGCATGCGTGAGGTTCTGGGTGGAGCGTCTTCACTTTGAAAAGACGATGGAGGTGAAGGCGGAAAAGGGGCTGGCGTTTGCGGCGCTGCAGAAGGGGCCGATCGAGCTGATGTATGGAAGCTACGCGAGCCTGGAGGCTGACGCGGGGGCGGCAAAGGCGTTCCGGCGGGGGACGGCGTTCCTGTTTATCGAAGTGGACGACGTGGAGGCGGCGTTTGCAGCGGTTGCGGGTGCGCCGGTGGTCTCGCCGCTGCACAAGACGTTCTATGGCGCGACGGAATTCACGGTGACGGATCCCGCAGGACATCTGCTTACGTTTGCGCAGTTCGGGACGCAGTGAGCATGGAGGCGATGGCAGCGCGAAGTTGATTGGTGAGCTCGTCGGCCTGGCGCATGGTGAGGCCGGCGGTGGCGATGGGCACGCCGATGGTCAGCGTCATGGGGCAGGGATAGAAGTGGCGGGTGTGGATGGGGAGCAGGTCGTAGACGCCGCTGAGGGCGATGGGGACGAGCGGCACCTGGGCGCGAATGGCAAGGAAGGCGGCGCCGGCGAGGAATTCCTTGAGCTCGCCGTCGGGCGTGCGGGAGCCCTCAGGGAAGACGAAGAGCGGCATGCCGGCGCGCAGGGCCTTGACGCCTCCCCCGAGAGAGGAGAGGGTGGCGCGGGGATTCTCGGTGTCGATGGGAATTTGACCGGAACGGTTGAGGTACCAGCCGATAAAGGGCCACTGCCAGAGCTCCTTCTTGGCCAGGATGCGGAATTGGAAAGGCAGCGACGAGAAGACAACGGGGATATCCATGTACGAGGTGTGGTTGGAGGCGTAGACGGCGGCGCGGGGGTTGGGCAGATTCTGAATGCCGCGAATGGTGAGCGAGCCGCCGGCTGCCGCCAGGCCCGCACGGGCCCAGACGCGCGCGATCCGGTGCTGGGTTCGGCCGGTTTTCGCAAATAGCGACGCAATCAGCGCGAGGGTTCCGAAGAAACCAGTGGCGATGAAGAAGAGCGGCGCCTGGATGAAGTTTGTACGCCAGCGATGCCAGCGCGGCATGGGTTGAGGGCGGCAGGTCACGGATGAGCGCTCCCGACTTTCAGGGATTCGCGGATGAGGAGAGCACGGGCGTCGCCGACGAGATAGACGGAGCCGGAGACGACGACCAGGCCCTCGCCGCAAGGGCGTGCCAGCTCGAGTGCGGCGGCAACGGATTCCGCGGCCTGGGCGGGAGTTCCGGTAGACTCGGCCGCGGCCAGAAGCGACTCCATGCCGGCGGCTCGCGGGCTGTGGATGGGCGCGAAGACGATACGGTCAAAGAGCGGGAAGAGGATCTGCGCGAGTTCGAGCAGCGGCTTGTCGCGGAGGCAGGCGAAGACCAGGGTGCGCGGATGTTCCGGCGCGGCGTCGAAGATGGGGCGCAGGCCCGCGCGAAGAGCCCATGCGCCGGCCGGGTTGTGCGCGACATCGAGAACCCACACTGCGCTGCCGATGCGGATCTGCTCGAGGCGCCCGGGCCACTCGGTGGCGTGGATGCCGGATGCAATCGACTGCGGGGTGACGGGAAGGCCGTGATGTTGGGCGAGCTCGGCAGCCGCGGCAATGGCCAGCGCGATGTTACGGTGCTGGTGCGCGCCGTGAAGGGGAGAGTTGACAAGGATGGTGGCGCCGAGCACATCGACCCGGTAGGGCGCATCGGGGGATGCGTTCGCGGGCGGCATGCAGGCGGTAGCAGAGACGCCGCGCACGTTGAGTTCGGCGGCTACTTCCCCAATGGCCTGATTGGCTTCAGGGTGCTGGGGCAGGGTGATCAGCGTGCCGTTGCGGCGGAGGATGCCGGCCTTCTCGCGCGCGATAGCGGAGATGGTGGGGCCGAGCCACTCGGTGTGGTCAAGAGAAATGTCGGTGATGACGGAGAGGAGCGGATCGACAATGTTGGTGGCGTCAAGCCGGCCGCCCATTCCCACTTCAAGAACCGCGATCTCTACCGATGTTTCCGCGAAGTGGAGGAAGGCCATGGCGGTGAGAGTTTCAAAGAAGCTGGGGAATTGTGCGAGCTGGCCAGACTCTACGAGGCGCTCCGCTGTTTCGTGGATGGTGAAATAGCGGCGGGCGAAGTCCGAGTCGGATATCTCTTGATTGGTGCTTCCGGCGCCGTTGATGCGGATGCGCTCGTTGGGGCGCTCGAGGTGCGGCGAGGTGTAGAGGCCGGTGCGCAGACCGGAGGTGGCAAGAATGGATGCAAGCGTGGCGGCGGTTGAGCCCTTGCCGTTGGTTCCGGCGATCAGAACGCTGGGAAAGCGGTGGTGCGGATTGCCGAGGGCTGCGAGCAGGGCGCCGATTTCAGCAAGAGAGAATTTTCGGCGCAGGCGCCCCGGTTCGGTGAAGAGCTCCGGAGCCAGGGCGTTGAGCGCATCGATGGCCGCGGCGTAGGACATGAAAGTTCAAGTATAGGGGCCTGGGGACGCATGGGCCATAAAAGCGTCGCCACAACTCTTGAATGCGCACTGCTTTTCCGCGTGCCTTCAGGCCTTCTGTGGAATGTGTGGAAGGGGTGTCTGTTGTGGAGAGCAGGGCTTGCATATCCCTTGTATCCATGCGGGTAGGGACGCGGTTCCCACACAGCGCACCAGGTTTACACAGGGGTATTCGGAGGGGCTGTTGAAGACGTGGGAAATTGGGGTAGGGTGAAGGAAGATCGCAGACAGTTTTCCAAGTATCCAGAGATGCACAGGCGAGTTTTAGAAAACTCTCATGAAGAGCAAGTGGCGCAATCAGAAAACGATGGGACTCATTTCCACTTTTCCGAGGAGAACTACGGTTACTACGGGATGTGTTTATAGATTGCACACACAAATCCCTATAAGCCGTCGCAGCAGATCAAGCCGCTAGCTGTTCCAGGGTGCCAACAACAAAACCGCACGCAGCCGATCTTCCACCTCGGCGGTGAACGCCAGCCGCCGGCAGGGCGCCAGTCAGAAAAACCGGACGGCAACGGCCCGACGGTGAGAATTGACGAGCTTTCCACGCTATGGGACGTGTTTTCCACGAGCCGAAAGACGAGAAACGTGAATACAATCAAGGGGAAAGCCCGGGAGAGTTTTCCCGGCGGATGGCGCGGTGTTGTAGATTGAGGCCAGCGCAAGGCTGAGCCAGGGTGCACAGAGGCGAGGTGGGATGATGTCGATCGTGGAAGAGGTGGAACGGCCGGCGGCGCAGGGGGCAGCGATGGAAATTACCGTAAGCCGGGCGGAGCTGGTGAAGGAGCTGACGGCGACGCAGAGTGTGGTCGAGCGGAAGACGACGATACCGATTCTGTCGAATTTCCTTATTGAGGCGGACGGAGAGCGGCTGCACATTACCGCGACGGACCTGGACCAGGCGATCAGGACCAGCGCGGCGGTGAAGGTGAAGAAGGCAGGCTCATGCACCATTCCCGCGCGCAAGCTGTACGACTACGTGAAGCTGCTTCCCGATGGCGACATTTCAATCAAGCTGCTGGACAACCACTGGGTGCAAATTCGCAGTGGGCGCTCAAACACGAAGATGGTGGGCATGGCGCGTGCCAATTATCCGCAGGTGCCGGAGTTTCCCACGGTGGCTGTGACCAAGATTGCAGCGGAGACGCTGCGCACGCTGATTGCGCGGACCATCTTCTCCATCTCCAACGAAGAATCGCGCTACACACTGAATGGCGCACTGATGGTTCTGAAGGCGGAGTCCATCGCGATGGTGGCGACGGACGGCCACCGGCTGTCGTTTGTGGAGAAGCCCGGCGAGGCGCTTGAGGGAGTGAGCGGCGAGCGGCGCATCCTGGTTCCGCGCAAGGCGCTGAGCGAACTGCAGGGACTGCTGGCCGATGCCGGCGACGCCAGCGTGGAGTTTGCCGATGACGACCACACGCTGTTCTTCCGTATCGGCCATCGCACGCTGAGCTCACGCAAGCTCACCGGGCAGTTCCCCAACTACGAAGCGGTGATGCCGCGCGATAATACGAAGTTCGCGGTCGTGCGTTCAAGCGAGCTTGCCGCGGCTATTCAGCGCGTGGCGCAGTTTGCCGATGAGCGCTCCGGGGCTATCCGGCTGCGCCTGGAAGGCAACGAGCTGAAAATCAGTTCCAGTTCGACGGAATCCGGCGAATCCGAGGACACCATCGATACACCGTATTCGACCGATCCCATCGCGGTGGGATTCAATTCGAACTACATCCTGGAGTTTCTGAAGGCGCTGGGCAATGAGGGTGAGGTGCGGCTGGAGTTCAAAGACGCGCAGAGCGCCGGCCAGATGCGGCCCGAGGACCCGGATGCGGAGTACCGCAGCCGCTACGTGCTGATGCCGATGCGGATTTGAGAGCGGCCTCTACCGGCCAAGTGCGGAAGGAAGGGTCGGCGAAAAAATCCGCCCCAGGACAGGCACGTTGAAATAAAGCAGCGCGATCATCGATACGGAGAGCAGTATTGCTTCAAACATCAACAGGGGTTCGCGGTAAAGCTTCTCTGGATTCTGAACCGCGCTGTTGTGCTTGAACGCGAGTGCGAAATACGTTGACATGAGAAGCGCGATGAGCGGCAACACAAGAACCAGTTCGATGCGGTAGCGAATGATAAAGGCGCCGAGGAACAGCATCGCCGCGGCTGCGTAGAAACTCACCGATACCAGGAGCGATTCCTCCGTGTATCGCTGGAACGATTTTCTGTAAGCAGCGGCAATCTTGGCGTCGCCGATTTCCCGATACTCGCTGAACCTTTTCAGCGCCATCAAGTAGCATCCGGCCATCCAGTAACAGATCAAAAGCGAGATGGGCGGAACCAGCGAAGATGTGACCATATACCAGCCCAGGAGCATGCGCAGCGGATTGTTGACGGATTCCGAAAGCACATCGATATATATTTTGTCCTTTGTCCTCACGGGCGGAATGTTGTACACGCAACCCATGATCCACAGCCCAATCGCCGTCAAGGCAAAAGGAAGAGAGATGGTCAATGACAGGGCCACGCCCGCGGCCATCAGCAAAATCCATTGCCCGTAGGCGATGGGGGCAGAGATCAGGCCCTGAGCGGCGGGCCGGTGCTTCTTCGCTGGATGCAGTCGATCGAAGGGAGCATCCAATAGTTCATTCAGCACGTAGTTGCTGCACGCAATCAAGGTGGTTGCAGCGAAACCCACAAGAATGTTTCTGAGCAGATGAAGCGTGAACGCGGAGGCGCCCAGCACGCTGAGAGGGACCACGATGCCAGGAATGACAAATATGTTTTTGATGGAGTGATCGAGCCGCATGATTTGAACATGGGCAAGGGCACGAGTCTCCCACCGCGGCTTTTGATTCGGAATGGAAACTGACTTATGGTTCCCCATGGGTACGCAAATCACCACCCTTTAAGTTAATGACGTTTTGGCAACGGGCGCGAAGTGATTGCAGCTTAGCATATACATTGTTATTCCGTGCGCAGCACTCGCATCGGTTCCACGGAGGCCGCTCGCCGGGCAGGCAGGAAGCAGGCCACAACCGCCGTTACCAGAAGAACTGCTCCTACCGATGCGAAGGCTGAGAAGTCCAGTGCGTTGACGCCGAACAACAAGCTCTGCATGGCGCGCCCAACGAAGTAGGCGCCGATCAGACCGAGCGCCAGGCCGATGGCGGAAAGCAGGACACCGTCGCGGATGACCAGAGCGACGACACGGTTCCGGGTGGCGCCAAGAGCCATGCGGAGGGCGATCTCATGCGCACGCTGGGCCACCGAAAAAGCCATAACGCCGTAGATGCCGAGCGCAGCCAGAAACAGCGCGACCATGGCAAAGCTGGTGAACAGGATGAGGGTAAAGCGCTGGTTGGCCATGGATTCGTCGACGACCTGGTCGAGAGTCTTGGGCTCCGCCAGCGCCACGGCGGGATCGACGGCGTGCACTGCCGCGGAAACGCTTTTCACCATCGCGGAAGGGTTTTCCTGAGTGCGCACACCGAAGCCCGCCTGCGGCCAGGGAATCTGCCAGAACGGAATGAGCATATTCGGGTTTTCGTCGCGTTGATCCGCGGTGTGCACGTTGTGGAAGGTTCCAATAATTTGCCACGCCTGATATGGGCCCAGCTTGGTGACGCCGGGAATAAGCTGCTCCACCAGAACGCGCTGACGCAGCGGGTCCTTGCCTTTCAGGTATTTATTCACGAAGTCTTGATTGACCATGGCCACCTTGACGGAGGCCGCGGTGTCCTGGTCAGTGAAGGCGCGTCCGGAAAGCATTTGGATGCCGAAGGTTTGGAAATAGTCCGGAGTGACCATGCCAAAGCCTGTCCCCGGGCGCTGGGAAGGATTGGCATAGGTGGGGCCGCCTTCGAGCATGAAAGGCATACCAAATCCCCCTCCGTAGATCGGAAAGCCCGTCATGACCGTCGAGTGGGTGACACCGGGAACCACAGCGATATGGGCAAGAATGTCGCGATAGTAAGCGGTCATCTGATCGGGATCTTTGGATCGCGATTCCGGCACCGGCAGATAGAAGGTGAGGACATGATCGGTCTTCAGGCCTAGATCGACATGAGCCAGGTTCCAGAAGCTATGAATAGTGAGGCCGGCTCCGGCAAGCAGGGCAAGGGCCAGCGCGAATTCGCCGATGACGAGAATTCGGCGGAGGAGATGCTTGGCGGCGCTGGTACCGGTGCGGCCGCCTTCTTTGAGAGTCTCAGCGGGATCCACCCGCGATGCGTACCAGGCGGGCGCCGAACCGGCCAGGAGGCCGGCGAGCGTACTGGCGGCGAAGGTGAACAGCAGGATGGGGATGTTGAGGCGCAGATCGGCCTCGGTCGGGAGCGTGTTAGGCGGCATTGCGGCAATCAGGCCCTTCAGCATGGCGTAGCCGACGCCGACGCCAAGTGCTCCGCCAGCCAGAGCCATCAGAAGGCTCTCTGTTAAGAGCTGGACGAAGATGGTGGTGCGGCCGGCTCCAAGAGCGCTGCGCACAGCCAGCTCCTTTTGCCGCGCCATGCCGCGCGCCAGCAGAAGATTGGCCACGTTGACGCAGGCAATCAACAGGACGAAACCGACGGCGCCGAGGAGAAGCCACAGCATCTTGATGCGGTCTTTGGGGAGGAAATCGTTCTTGAGCGGTTCCACATAAGCACCCCAGCCCTCGTCGCTCTTGGGGTACATCTGGGCAATGTGCGCCGTAACCGCATCCATGTTCTGCTGCGCCTGCTTCACCGTGACCCCGGGTTTGAGACGGCCCATCACCAGGAGCCAGTGAAAGTCGTGATTCACTTGTTCCGGTTTGAAAACGAGAGGAACGGTCATCTGGGCCTGGCCGCGATCGTAGGCGCCGGCCTGCTCCACTCCCACCACGGTGTATGGCTCATCGTTCAGCCGCAGGGTAGTGCCGATGATCTTTGGATTCGCGCCAAGCTTCAGCCACAGCTTGTGCGTCAGGATGACCACGTGCTCGCGTCCGGCTACGCCTTCTTCCGGGAGGAAGTAGCGGCCCATAAAGAGCGGCTGGCCCATCATATGGAGCATGGTGGGAGTTTCTATGCTGGCATTCACGTACTCCGGCTGATCCTTGGTGGCCAGATTGTAGTTGCCACCCGTCCAGGCGCAGAGGTCCTGAAAAGCCGTGCTCTGCTGCTTCCAGTCAAGAAAATCTCCGGCGGCAACGCCGTTATGAAAATTCTGGATCTTCGACCAGACCATCACGATCTGGTTTGGCTCGGGATAAGGCAGCGGCGCCAGAAGCGTCGCATAATCGATTGTGAAGATGGCGGTGTTTGCGCCGATGCCGAGCGCCAGCGTCAGCAGAACGGTGATGGTCAAGCCACGGTTCCTCGCAAGCATGCGAAGGCTGAATTTGAGGTTCTGAAGCAGAGTCTGCATAACCGTTCCCCTTGGGTGACTTAGTCCCGGTAGACGACACGATTCACATGTGATTCAAAGGGCAGTCATTCGAAGGCGGCAACTTCGACGGTAAAGACGCGCCACCAGTGTCGCACGCTCGGCGCAGGCGCCCGCGGGTGGTTGGTCTAAACTCCTTTTTGGAGCAGCACCCAGGCGTGTCCTCGCCTGCAGGAGATTCGAGCTTTGCCAGATTCCGAGCGCCTTTATTATTCCGATTCGGCGGATGTTCGCGAGCAACCGGGCGGCGATGGAGGATCCATCTGGCGAGTCTCGCTGGACCGCACCGCTTTCTATCCCACCAGTGGCGGCCAGCCATTCGATACCGGAGTGCTCAATGTGGCCCCCGACAGCGGCATCTCTCAGGAGATTGCCGTTGAGGAGGTGGAGGAGGATGAAAGCGGGACGGTTTGGCACGATCTACGCCAACCGCTGGCTGCCGGGGCGCGCGTTGAGGGCCGCATCAACTGGGAACGCCGTTTCGATCACATGCAGCAGCACACCGGACAGCATTTGCTGTCAGCGGTGTTTTTGCGCGAGCTGAATGCGGCCACAGTGTCGTTCCATCTGGGAGAGAGCAGCTCGACGATCGATCTGGCCACCGGGCCCCTGGCGCAGCACAGCATCGAACGCGTGGAGCGGATTGCCAACGAGATCATTGCGGAAGACCGCCTGGTGACGACGCGCTTTCAATCGCGAGAAGAAGCCGAAGCGATGCTGGCCGCGGGCGAACTGCGCAAACTGCCGGACCGGCAGGGAGCCATCCGCATGGTGGAAATCGCCGATTGCGACCGCAACGCGTGCGGCGGAACGCACGTGCGCGCCACCGGGCAGATTGGCGGGTTGCTGGTGCGCCGGCTTGAGAAAGTGCAGCGCGGAGTGCGCGTCGAGTTTGTGTGCGGCATGCGGGCCGTCCGCGCAGCTCGCGCAGATGCTGCTGTCCTTACCGAAATGACCGCATTGCTTTCTACCGGTGCTGCGGAGTTGCCTGCGGCGGTGGCGCGCTTGTTGGCTGAGGGCAAAGTGAGCGCGCGGGAGCGCCTGCGGCTGCGCGAAGAGCTGGCGGTATTTCACGGGGCAAAGCTCGCCGCGGAAGTGTCACTTGAGAACGGTCTGCGCCTGGTGGTGCGCGCGTGGAAGGATCGGGACCGCGATTTCGTGAGGCTCCTGGCATCGCGAACCGCCGCAGCCGACGCGCGAACCGCCGTGATCTTTTCCGCGCAGGATGCAAATCCGGTGCGCATCTTCATTGCGCGAAGTCCCGATTTGCCGTTCGACTGCGGCCGCATGCTCAAGGAGGCGCTCGCACAATTCGGACTGCGCGGCGGAGGATCCGCCGACCTGGCGCAGGGAGATGTTCCCGCGGAACACGAGGCCGCGTTGCGCGCTTCCCTAACTGAAGCGATCCGCACCGCCGCAGCCTCGTCTGCCGCAATCTAAACTGCTCGTATGCATTCACTCCCCCTCCGAATCGCGGCATGGGCGATCCTGATGCTCGGCGCCGCGCCGGCCGGTATGACTCAACAGAGGAGTCAAGTCCTGAACTACGCACCGGGCAAGTCAATCACGCTATCGCTCCCAGAAGCCTTTGACATCGACATCGCTGCGCGCGGAATTCGACGCGTGCGGTTCTTCGCCCAATCGCCGGATGGCAGTATCTTCGTCACCTCCCTGCATGACCTCTCCGATAACGCCCTTGGCTCGGTCCTCCTTCTCGAGGGCTGGGACGAGCACAAGCGCAGCTTTGGCCGCATCACGCCGTACCTCACTCATCTGCGCAACCCCAACAGCATCGCCTTCTGGACCGATCCGAAGACGGGGCAGACGTGGCTGTATGTGGCCGTGACGGACAAGCTGGTCCGCTACGCATACCACGCCGGAGAGCTCAAGCCCGCCGCGCCGCCGCAAACCCTCATCCACTTTCCCGACTATGGGCTCAATTACAAATACGGCGGCTGGCACCTGACGCGAACCATCGCAGTGGCACAGGCCGGAGGCGTGCCGCGGATCTTCGTCTCCATTGGTTCATCCTGCAATTACTGCCAGGAGCGCGAGGTGGCGCGCGCCTCCATCATCAGCATGGATCCCGACGGCGGCAACGCCCGGATCATTGCCCGGGGTATGCGCAACGCAGTCGATCTGCGCTATGTTCCCGAAGTCGAAGGCGGTTCGCTGTTCGCCACCAATATGGGCGACGATCACCTCGGCGATCAGCGGCCCGACGATACGTTCTTCAAGGTCGATCCGGCGCCGCAACAACCATTGAATTACGGCTGGCCAACCTGCTACTTCTCGGAAGGCAAAGCTGTTCACGATTCCACGCCGTTGCCATCGATGGACGATCCGGCGCTGAAGGCGCACACGGATCGGCCGCCTGCACAACCAAACGACACGGTATACGGCAAGCAACAGGGCGTCGCAGCGGCAGGAACCAACCTGGCCGCGGGCGGAGGACATGCGGCGCTTCCCGATCCCAATGCCGCGCTGGGCCAGCCGCCACAGCCGCTCACGGGTTGTGAGGCAGTGCCCGCGCCGTACGCATGGTTCATGGCGCATAGCTCACCGCTCGGCTTCGCTCACTTTTCCGAGTCCGATCCGAATCTGAAGGGCAGCTTCCTGGTAGCGCTGCATGGCGCCAGCCATCCTCACATCGGCACAGGCTATCGCGTGGTGCGATTCACGGCCGACGATCGCAAGCCGCACGACTTCATCACCGGCTTCCTGACCTTCGCAGGCGGAAAGGGCGTCGTGCATGGAAGGCCATGCGGCATCATTCGCATCGGC
Organism: Occallatibacter sp.; assembly: GCA_035552475.1. Classification (GTDB taxonomy): domain Bacteria; phylum Acidobacteriota; class Terriglobia; order Terriglobales; family Acidobacteriaceae; genus Telmatobacter. The sequence continues at coordinate 25,017 of DASZLE010000005.1, read as the reverse complement.
CCCGATTCTTTCCTGCTCTCAGATGACTACCTGGGATTGATCTATTACGTCTATCCGCGCGGACCGGAAGCAGCCGCGAAGTAAAGCAGGGCGTAGAAAGAGAGCGGCCCGGCAACACTGCCGGGCCGCTCTTGGTACCGCATCCCTTGTGCCTTACTGCACACAGCCACCAGACCCGCTGTTGAACGCATTGCTCCACAGCGACTGCACGGGGAAGGTGCCGGTCGAGATCGAAATATCAGCCGACGCGCCCTGGCCCGAGGAGATCCATGCGCACTTGTCGCCGATTTCGGAGCCGCCGGAATCGAGCCAGCCGCCGTTGGGGAACTGGTCGGTGATGGTCTCGGCCATCTCGTGCCCGCCCACGATCGTCATGCCGGCATTGGGGCCGAGGCCGTTGAAGTTGGCGCCGCAGCTCGCTCCCGCATCGGTCATGTACGGAAGGTTGGTGTACGCCACGTTGCCGTAGCTCGAGCTGGTGGAGCTGTGCCACGCGCAGTACTGTGAGCCAAAGCCCTGCGCGTTATGGCCGTGAGACGTGGCGATCACGTACTGCACGCTCGCATTGCTCGAGGCGTTCGTGTTGCCGAAGTGTTGGGCGGCGCGGGCGGCCTCTGCCGCAAGCTGCGACTGCCGCGGCTTCGACGGCGCCGCGCTGGCGTTGTCGTACCAGTAGGTCACAAACATGCCCTGCTGGTTGCCCGCCGCAGTCCCTCCGCTGCAGGTATAGGAGCCCGTCGCCACGCCCTGGCAGTACTGGGTAACCGTGCTGAGCCAGGAGCTGCCGCCAACGCCCTTGTAGAAGCTCTCAAGAATCGCAGCCTCGCCGCTCGGATCGTCGTTGTCCCACTGCGAGCCCCAGAACACCAGGTAGATCTTTGGCGCGGTCTCGACACCGATACCGCCGATACCGCCGTGATAGTAGAGGTCATTTGAAGTGCCGGCCTCTTGCACCGGGCGGCCGTTTTCGCGAGCCTTCCGGGCGGCTTCCAACGTGGGATGAACAACCACCGGCGGCTGGCCCTGCTCCAGGTACCGCACGCCGCCGGGATTGCCGTCGTAGTTATCCGGCTGGCGTGTCGCCTGCCCGTAGATAAATGGGCTGGCCAAAAGGCATCCGAGGACAGGCACAACGATCCTCGCCGCACATATATGCTTGCTCATCTGAGAGACCTCCTATGGTCTGTTGCGAATCGAACAGGGGGAATGCACCGAGGCTTAGCGGATGTACCAATTCCTGCCCGCCGTCTGCGGAGTTCGGCGCCCGTTTAAATTGAACTGAACACTAATATGGCTTTGGAGCCTTAGTCAAGTGACCATCGGACATAGACCTCCTTCGGGCTGACGGATGGGTGTTCTCATCCTGCTGGCCCGCCAGGGCCCCTCGCCACCGGTAGACTGGAAGCTGAATCGCCTGCAAATGCGGGAACGGAGTAACAGCGGGGCATGGCCTATTACCTGGCGGTGGATGCCGGCGGAACGAAGGCGGACTTTCTGCTCGCCGAGGAAGAGCACGAGCTGGCGCGCGTGCGTTGCGGCACCATAAAGCGCACCAACGCGGACGAGGCAGAGACACGCGCGAGCCTGGAGCAGGCCCTTCATGAGCTGGAGCAGCGGACAGGCGTGAGCCCCGCGCAGGTGAAACGCACGTGCATCGGCACCTCCGGCGAGACGGTGCCGCTGGTGACCGAGTGGCTGCACAAAAGCTTCAGCGATCGCGTCGGCGGCGAGCTGGTGATCGTTGGCGACGTGGAAATCGCGCTGGATGCGGCGTTCAGTTATGGAGGCGGAAACGGGCGCGGGGTGTTGGTTCTGGCCGGGACCGGATCGAACGTGGCCGCGCGTGACGCGTACGGCGCTATCATGCACTCCGGCGGCTGGGGACCGATGCTGGCCGACCAGGGCGCGGGTCATTGGATCGGGCTGGAGGGGCTGCGCCGCGGCTTCCTGGCGCGCGATGAGGGCCGGCAGACGGAACTGCTGGAGCGAGCGCGGAAGTTGTGGGACCTGCCCAGCGAAGACGCGCTGATCGAGTTTGCCAACGCGCAGCCGCCCCAGCGCTACGCCTCGCAGTTTGCCAAAGAAGTGGCCGCATGCGCAGATGCGGGCGATTCGATCGCGGCCGGAATCCTGGAACAGGGCGGCCGGGACCTGGCCCACCTGGCCAGCCTTCTCATTGAGCGGATGCGGGCCACCGAGGGCGTGGAATTCCACGTGCCGGATGTGGCCCGGGCAGGAAGCATCATGAAGAACGTGCGTCGCCTGGTGAGGGCGCTGGAAGATGCGCTCCGGGCGCGCTATCCGGAGATCCGCTTTGTCCCGGAAGCGGTGGATCCGATCCGGGGCGCGCTGTGGCGGGCGATGCAAGGCGCGAGCGGAAAATGAATTTCCTTCCGTGATCCTTCGTTCACTTCACCCAGATCTCCGGCTCGCTTCCCTCGCTCTCTCTCGCATGGAACATGCCCAGCGTGTTGTTGCTCCAGATTGCCGGGCCCGAGGCTCCAAGGACGATCACTCCGCCTTCGCCTCCCTTCAGCACGGGCAGATCGTGGTGGATAAGCTGGTCGGCGGCTTCCTGCGTCGACGACCCCGCGCGGCACAGCGTGCCGATCGAGTGCGCCAGCGAGAGGCGGATGAAGTACTCGCCGACGCCGGTGCCGGAGACGGCGCAGCCGCGGTCGTCGGCATACGTTCCCGCGCCAAGAATGGGAGAGTCGCCCACGCGCCCGGGCAGCTTGCCCTGCATGCCGCCGGTGGAAGTGGCCGCGGCAAGATGGCCGTCGGAGTCGCGCGCCACTGCGCCGACCGTTCCGAAACGATGGAAGAAAAGATTCTGGGGAGCGGACGCGCCGCCCGAACTTGCCGGTTCGGGAGGCACGCCGGCAGGCCGCGGCGGAATGGGCTTACCGTTGGCGCGCATTACGCCTTCGAACTCCCGCCAGCGCATCTCGGTAAAGAAGAAACTGGGCGGCTCCTGCTCCAGGCTCTGCTGGCGCGAGAATGCGTCCGCTCCAGGGCCAACCATGAGCACGTAAGGCGTATGCTCCATAACGGCGCGGGCAATCTGGATGGGATGGCGCGTGAAGTGGACCGACGCCACACCTCCGCCCGCGAGATCGCCGCCGTTCATGATGGAGGCATCCATCTCATTGGTGCCGTCCGCGGCAAAGGCGGCGCCGCGGCCGGCATTGAACAGCGGATCGTCTTCGAGGACTTCAACCGCGGCCTGCACCGCATCGAGAGCCGTTCCGTGCTTCTCAAGCACAGCCGCGCCCGCAGCCAGCGCGCGGGCCAGCGAGGCGTGGTAAGCCGCGGCAGTGGCGGAGTCCATGTGCTGCCATTCTTCTTCGCCGGCTCCGCCATGTATCGCAATGGCCCATGCCGTGTGCGGCGCCGCGGATTGAGCCTGCATCGCGCAGGGTTGCAAAATTACGAGAAGAGGAAACAGGGCGATCAGCGGGATACGCATCGATTCTCCAGGAACTCGCAAACTAAGCGTGCTCTGCGGACGGGAACAGGATAGCGAAACGGGCCCAGGGGACTGCTTAGGGCGAGATCAAGCGCGCCAACCTAGTTCTCCGATCGCGCGGCAAACGTTGCGTTGGCGATCAGCGGCTTTGCCCAGAAACCGATGCTGAGTACGCAGCCGAACGTCAGGTAGAGAACCATCATGCCGATGCGCAGGCCGGCCAGGTCGCCGAGGCGGCCGATGATGAGCGGAACCACGGCGCCGCCCACGATTCCCGTGCATAGAATTCCGGCGAACGAGCCGTGATGCTCGCTGACCGAGTTGAGAGCCAGCGAGATGACATTGGGCCACATGATCGATGCGAAGAATCCGATGGCAGGAAAGGCGTAGAGCGATACGCTGGCCGGGCCGAAGAGCGCGACGGTGAGCGCGAGCAATGCGCCGATGGCGAAAGCGATGAGCACGCGGCGGCAATCAAAGAACTTCAGCAGGATCATGCCGAAGAAGCATCCAACGGTCATCAATCCCCAAAAACCCGAGACTGCGGCAGCGCCGGTGGTATGCGGATCGAAGCCGTGGTACTGGGCCAGGAACTTCGAGATCCAGTCGGCGGTGCCTTGCTCAGAGCCGACATACGCGAACATGCAACCGAAGTAAGCCCACACCAGCGGGCGGCGAAGCATGGCCAGGTAGTTGGCGGCGGTGCCCGCCTGCTCGTCTTCCTTGAGCTCGACACGCGGGAAGCGCACCGGCGCAAGAATCACGATCATGGCGGCTGCAACCGCGGCAAAGATCCAGTAGATGGAGGCCCACGCCAGGCCGGGTGGCGTGATGCGCGCGATGAGTTGAACAAGGCTCCCGTGCTCGGAGGCGTGGGGAAGGCTGCGAATCATCGACGAGTAAATGTGCGGGCTGAGGAACGATGCCGCGCCGAAGACGAACTGCGCAAAGGCGGAGTTGAAGGCGAAGTGCTCTTCGCCGCCGGCCACGCGCAGCAGAGGATTGATGGCCACCTGCAGCAGCGCCATCCCAGACCCGATGATGAAAAGCGATGCCACGGCGACGGGGTAGGCCGGACGGAGTGCGAAGGCCAGCGCGCCTGCCAGCGCCAGCCCGAAGGCGGCAATCATCACCGGCTTCTCGCTGAACCGGTCAACCAGAAAGCCGGCGGGAATCGACAAAACTCCGTATGCGAGAAAAAACGAGAAAGGCAAAAATGCGGCGGCAGCCAGCGAGACGCCGAAGCTGTCGATGATGTCAGGGATGATGGGGCCGAGGATGTTGGTGATGAGCGAGAGGACGAAGAAGACCAGGAACACAAGGGCGACGATGAAGTAGTTTCTGCGCATGTGTCTCCTGTCAGCTATTCGATTGCGGTGATTTTCGTGGCGCGCTCGAATCGGCCGGGTTCGCGGCCAGCGAGGAAGGCGAGGGCCAGGGTCATCATCTGCGGGGGCAGGATTTCGACGATGGGCGCGGCTACGGATTCGATGGCGGGGAGGCGGCAGGCCGCAAGCGGCGCGTCGGATGCGAAGAGAACGGCGCGGGCGGAGGCGGCTTCAATGTCACGCAGCAGGCCGCGATTCAGCGGCTCGGCGTGCGCATCACCCGCGAAGATGCCGACAAAGACTCCCGCGTCGAGCATCTCGAACGGGCCGTGGCGAAAGGCTGCGCTGCTCATCCCTTCGGCATGGAAGTGGGCGGATTCCTTGGTGATGAGGGCCCCGGCGTATGCAGCGGCGAGCGACGCGCCGCGGCCGACAAGAAACACATCGCGGACGTTTGCAAGCAAGTCGGCGAAGTGCTCGACGTGGGTTTGCCAGTGGCCGAGATAGTCTTCGAAGGCGTCGGGAACCCCGGCGAACTGCTGCAGGCGCTCGTCGCGGTCAATGCCGCACAGCACCGCACCGAGCACACTGAGCGCCAGCAGCGTGCAGACGTAAGTCTTGCACGACACCGAGTACTCCGGCCCAGCAACGGTGAGTACGATGTGTTGCGCCAGCCGCGCGAGCGGGCTGTCAGCGGCGTTGGTCACGGCGATGACGGTTGCGCCGCCGCTGCGCTCCAGCAGGCGAAGCGTCTCCGCGCTGCGGCCCGACTGCGAAACGGCCACCACCAGCGTGGAAGGAGTGAGCAGCGACGGATAGGTGTGCATCAGCTCCGAGGTTTCGAGGAAGATGGGCGTCCGGCCGTGCGCAGCAAGCTCGATGGCAAGCGGGTGCAGCGCGAACAAGGATCCTCCCATGCCGGTGAGGACCACGCGCGGAAAACGCTGCTGTGTGCATGTGCGCTCAATTTCGGCGAAGACTTGCGCGCTCGCGAGCGCGGTGAGCGTATCGCGCAAGGCCTGTGGCTGGGCCAGGAGGTCGCCCAGGTAGGGGCCGCGAATTCGGTCGAAGTTCAGGGGCATGCAGTTTCCTTGCCGATCACCAGGTGAGGGAGACTGTGAGGGTTTTCCAGCCTTGACCTTCAGGGAAATGGAGGAGCATCTCCGTGGCTTGGCAGGGAGCCTTGCAAGGTACGACGTATTCGGCGAGATGATCGAAATCGAGTGGTCCTATTCCGTTGTTTTCGGGCGAGTCAACCTTCAGGTGTGGCGCCCTATTGATCCCGACCAGATCGTAGACGGCTCTTGAGCCCGCCACGCCCTCGAACACAAAAGTGACGCCGTTCGCTCTCCATACTTCATGGAGGATCCGGGCATGGAGCGTACGCGATCCCTGCTGCGGTATTTCAGCGGACTCGTCCAACTGCACGGGCGCTATAGGCACACGCACTCCGGGTGCCCGCCAATTCAAGCTGGTCCCGGGATTGTCGGTACGGAGCCGCCATGCACTCACGGATGTGCCTCCCAGGAACACCTCCCAATGATCTGGCTCCTTGTTAAACGTAAGGCTCAAATCTCCGTCCTTGACTGGCAGATGAAGTACGTCTGCATGATTCCACCCAGCCGGCAGCCGCGGGTTCACCGTGATGGTCTTGGTCTGCGCATCAATCGAAATGCCAAACAATCCGCGCAGCGTCGGCGTAATCACCATGGCGCTCGACCATAGCTGGTGGCTGGTGCTTCGTCCGAAAGGAACAAAGAAGTCGCCGCTCAGCAGCTCAGTGTCCGCGCCCAGGTCCTCGGCCCATGTAAGGTTGGCGTTCTGCATCAGCATGCGGTAGCCGGCAAGCGGCTGCCCGCCTCGGTACTCGGCCAGCGCGGCCCAGCCGGTGAACAGCGGCCACACCGAGCCCTGGTGATAGCTCATGCCGTCGTAAATCTTCTCTTCGTTGGAGACGTCGCGCAGCCCCCAGTCGGTGTCGAGGGAAGCTTCTGCTATCTGCTGCAGGCATTGGTCACCGTGCGCGAGAATCGAGCCAGTCGCGACCTGCGTCGTGCCCGGCAGATCGGACCACCACGCCAGCGCGGGATAGACCGTCGCAGTGTGGTCGAGCGAACCGTCCGCGTTGCGGCTGAACGCGTAGCAGCCCTTGTCGCCGTTGGGGAATTGCTGGTTGATCGCCGTCGCAATGGATTCCGCGCGCGACTTCGCCGACTGCGATTTCTCCGAATCGCCGAGCATCGTTTCAATCTGCACCATCGCCGCCGACGCCTGCTGATCCAGCAGCGCAAGGTAGATTTCCTGGTGCGGCATCCCGCCCGGCCAGCTCTCCACCCAGCCGGTGCCCTGCCGGTTGTCGTAGATCCCGTTGCTATCGGCGTGGCCGGTCTCGAAGGCCCACGCCTTCTCGATCGCGTCGCGGTTGTCCTTGAGAAACTGCGCATCGCCGGACGCGCGCACGTAATCTAGCGTCGCCAGCAAAAACAGCGGCGTCGAATCGGCCGCGGCGTACATATAAGGGAACGCCTGCCAGTCGATCGCCGGCGCGGTCTGCGAGTACTCATGCATGATTTTGCCGTCGTCGCGCTGGCGATGGATCAGGAATTCCAGCTCGGATTTGGCCAGGCCGAAGTCGCCGTAGCCGTTCACCGCGTAGAGGGTGTACAAAGCGTCGCGGCCGAAAAACCAGCCGAAGCCGGGCCGCGCGGAGTCGCCGGAAGCGTAATAGCCTGCAACGAGGGCAGTTTCAGCCGCGCTCTGCGGATCCTTGGCCGGATCGGGCACAAACGGCTTGGCCTTGAGCTGCTCAATCGAGACGACAGCCCACTGGAACGCCTCACTGAGCGCCTTGTCGGGCGTGTCAATCGAAACCGAGTTCGCCAGCAGCTTGTTGTAGGCATCGGCGTGCGCAGCGTAGAGCGCCGGGATGGACCGGTTCAGTATCTCCAGGGTGTGGCCAAGCGCCTGTGTGCTCGCGGCTTGCACATTGGTCCCGACCGCCATCAGCAGCGGATAGAGGCGGTCGCGATCGCGCACGGGATCGATGTGCAGCTTGAGCTCGACGGGATGGACCTGGGGACGTTCCTGGTAGGGCGCCATGATCCCGGGCAGCGCGCCAGGGATGGTGATGGCCGCGGCCAGGTCGGGATAGTCGGCGTGGAGAACGTAGTATCCGCCCGCCTGATCATTCGCGCCCGGCCCCGGCGCCACCCACTCCGGCCCCGGATGGCCTTCGTTGCGCTCCGGCCACATGAGCTCGAGGTTCGGCGTGAAGCGGAGCGTGAAGTCGGTGGGATGGAGGCAGTCGAACTGGAACAGGACAACAGGTCCCGTACCCGCCGTCGCCCCATCCGGCGAAAACATAGTCTGGCGCACGGTGAACCCAGCGTGGGAGTAGGTGATGACGGTGCGATCCGGCCGCACTTCGATCTCGGCCGACTGCTGGTTTACGTCGATGGGGACGCTGTAGCCCTCGATGTCCGCTTCGATGGTGAGGTGGGAGAGGATCTTGACGGGGAGGACCCAGGCCTCGAAAGTTCCGTCCTGCTGGCCTAGGAGAACGCCGTGCTCTCCGGCGACGGTGAAGGGCTTGAGCGCCTCGGTATGGGCATGGATGACCGGGCCGGAACTGTTGAACGCAATGGGCCCAACGGGAGTAAACGCCGGGCTCGGGTGCGAAGCCGGGTTCTGGGCAGAGGCGGTGGCGGCGGCAACAACGAATACGGCAAGGCGGCTGAGCGCGCGAAAGCTGCACATATTGGGAATCCTGGTTTTGCCTTCAAAGGAATCAGTCTACGTCGGCTCCGGGCGTCGCCGAGGGAAAAAGCAGGCTGAATCGACGGGAAGACGAAACATCAGATTCGGAAGGACGTAACTCGCTCCGGTACAGATTTGCAAATACTCTTATGGTTTTCTGTAGAAGAATCCGGAACTGACCCATCGATCCACTATACCGGATCCATCACGTTCATAGTTGGGTAACACTCTCCTTTTCAGTGATTTACATCATGATCGATACCGATGACCGGACCCATCCCGCCATTTGGCACGGCGATTGCAATCCCCAGAGCACAAGTCTTTTCCCCTTTTAAGAAGTCGCATCTAATTCCCCTTTTTTCCTTCATCGGGCAAGCGTTTTTCTAAGAAGAAGGTTAGTGGTGTAAGTGTTTCACGGCGGTGGGGATTTCGTGGAAAACTCCTGAGGAAGCCGCCCACGGGATGCAAGCACCTTTACTCAGGGCTCAACCGGTGGCGCTGCGAGGATCCGTATCCAGCGCAGTTCACGGCTCCAACCAATTAGACATTCGAGGATAGCTGGCATGAGAAAACAGTTCTTCTGGCGGGGCACCGCACTCGCTCTGATCCTCGTGGGTGCGCTCGCGCTCGCCCATGCAGTCGACGTCAACGCTCGTATCGCGGGCACCGTCACCGATCCCCAGGGGGCAGTGCTTCCCGGCATCCAGGTGACCTTGACCAATGAAGCCACCGGCGTCAAGCAGGTCACAACGACGCTGGCCAACGGCAACTATCTCTTTGCCCAGGTTCCCGTGGGCAGCTACACCGTCTCGGTGGCAGCGTCCGGGTTCAAGACATACCAGGCCAAGGGCATCGTGCTCTCCATCGACCAGCAGTACGAGCAGGCGATCCAATTGCAGGTGGGATCGACCTCGGAAGTGGTTGAGGTGGCGGCTTCGTCGGTGCAGGTGAACACCACTGACATGGAGTTGAGCAACGTGGTCAACTCCGAGCAGATCGTCGAACTTCCCCTCATCAATCGCAACTTCACGGGATTGGAACTGACGCTGCCCGGCGTGCAGGCCTCGAGCGATCGGTTCGGGACCTTCTCGGTCTCCGGCGGACAGACGCAGCAGTCCGAGTTCCTGATCAATGGCGCCGACACCAATGACATTGCGCTGAACACGCTGGTGATCTCGCCTAACATTGACGCGATCGACCAGTTCAACCTCATCGACGGACCCCTGAACGCGGAATACGATCGTAATTCGGGCGGCATTGTTTCGGCCACCCTCAAGGCGGGTACCAACCATTTCCACGGCGACGTGTTCTGGTTCTATCGCGACACGTTCCTGAATACGGCTAACTTCTTCCAGCACAACTTCACCACGGGTAAGGCAGTCGTCAGCCCCTATCACCAGAACATTCCGGGCTTCACCGTCGGCGGTCCCATCAAGAGAGACAAGTTCTTTGGCTTCGTGGGCTACCAGGCGACCCGGCAGCGCGTGCCGGAGTCCGGCGGCTCGGTGAACGTCCTCTCGAATGCAAACCTGGGCGGCGACTTCTCTGCCGACCTGAACGCAACCAGCCCAGCTAAAATCTCAGCATTCAGCAGTAAGAAGATCCCCGGCACGCTGGATGGCGTGATTCCTGGCTGCTCGGCCGGTGAGACCTGGGCGGCCTGCCTTACGCCCCTCGGCGGCGTGATCCCCACCAGCTCGTTCAGCAAAATCTCAACCGGACTGCTGAAGTTCGTGCCTGGAGCGAACAGCGGCACCTATGGGTATTTGTTCAGCCCCGTGACCACCACCACTGAGAACCAGTGGCTCGGACGTCTTGACTTCAGCGTCAACTCCGCCAACCAGATGTATTTCGTCGGCATCAACGACCGGCTAACCCGGCCGGAAACGCTGCCGTTCACAGGCGCCACCGTACCTGGATTTGGCGACCAGGCGATCGAGTCCATCAGCCAGTACACCTATGATTATGTGCACCAATTTAGCTCGAGCCTGGTGAACGACTTCTCAGCGCATTACACGCGGTTCAACTACCAGGCAGTGGAACCAATATCCACCAATGACCCGAGCGCCTTCGGATTCAGCATTCATCCGCAGGACGTGGCGGCCGAGAACATTCCGACCATCGGCGTTTCCGGGTTCTTCACCCTAGGCTTCTCCACCAACGGTCCCCAGCCGCGTATCGACCAGGTTGTGCAACTCGACGATGCAATTTCCAAGGTCTGGGGTAATCATACGTTCAAGTTCGGCTATGACGGCCGGCGCTTCAACGTATCCAACCCGTTCTTTGCGGTCAACAGCGGCTCTTACAGCTTCAGCAAGACCAGCAGCGCTTACACCACGGGCGATCCGTCGCTGGACTTCCTGCTCGGAGTGCCGCGCAGCTATTCCCAGGGCACTGGCGCGGAGATTCAGGCCGACGCCTTTTTGAACTACGGGTTCGCCCAGGACACGTGGAAGATGACGCCCACGTTCACCCTGAGCTACGGTCTTGGCTACTCGGTCGACACGCCGCTGCACAATAACCAGTACGGCGGCGAAGGCATTGCCTGCCTGATCCCGGGTGAACAGTCGAAGGTATTCGCGGCCGCGCCTCTGGGAGTTGTCTACCCCGGCGATCCAGGCTGCAATAACTCCGGGCAAGCGACCACGCGCCACGGGGAACTCGGCCCGCGCTTCGGGTTTGCGTGGGCGCCGGACCTGGGAGCGCTCTCGGGCGGTCCGGGCAAGCTCTCCATTCGCGGCGGCTTCGGTATCTATTACGACCGCTCCGAAGAAGAGAGCGCGCTGCAGACGCTGGAAACGCCGCCGTTCGGGCTTTCCTCAGGCGGCGCAGCCGACTACGGCGCCAGTGCACCGAACTTCGGGAATCCGTACGAGGAGTTGGACAGCGGAATCGTGCATGCTAACAAGTTCCCTTACACCTTCCCGTCAAAGGGCGCGACCATTGACTATTCGACGCTGGAGCCGCTCGATATCTCAACTTTTGGCAAGGACTTCCGCGCTCCGTATGCCGAGAACATCCAGCTCAGCATCGAGCGCGAGTTCCCGTCGCGAATTGTCGCTCGCGTCAGTTACGTGGGATCGCTGGCGCGCCATAACCAGATCGACTACGAGGGCAATGCGGAGACCCCGGCGGGCCATGCAGCCTGCCTGGCGGGCGACGAATACTCTCCGTACGAGGGCGGCGTGGACAACTGTGTGGACGAGCAGGACCTGCAGAGCTTCCTGTTCCCGCAGAATACGGTCTACGGCAGCCAAAACTCAGACATGGGAATTGATCCCAACACCGGACTCCCAGGCCTTGTAAGCGCCGGCACCGTCGGTTCGGGGGCAAATAGCAGCTACCACTCGATGCAGGTGAGCCTGGAAAAGGGGCTGACACACGGTCTCACGTTCCAGCTCAGCTACACCTATTCGCACGCGCTGGACAACGGTTCGAGCTTCGAGAATTCGGGGTTCGGCGGCTCGGCACGCGGCTATAACCAATTCGACAAGTCACTGAACTACGGCAGCTCGAGCTTTGATGTTCGGAACCGCGCCGTGTTCTCGCCCATCTACGTGGTTCCGCAATTCAGCGGTAACCAATACTCCGCCAGGAACATCCTTCTCGGCGGATGGGAGATCTCGGGAATCCTCACTCTGGCGAACGGGTTCCCGTATGACATCTCCTACGGTGGAGCGTCGGGGCGTTCGCTTTGGTGCTCAGATGACTTCAACTTCTATGCCTGCCCCGACATGCCGAGCCAGACGGCTAAGCTGGTGCATCTGAATCCGCGTCACCGGGATCCCTCGGTGGGTGGTTTGGGCACCTACTTCGATCCGACCACGTTCACGGACGAGCCGATCGGGCAGTTCGGCAACATCGGTCGAAATGCTTTCATCGGGCCTGGAATCAACAACACCAACGTCATCTTCGCCAAGAACTTTACCCTCTCCCAGGAAAGAGGCTGGCGGTTCCAGATGAGGATGGAAAGCGACAACGTCTTCAACCACACGCAGTTCAGCAACCCGACCAGCCAGTTCGTTTCGGGTTCCTTCGGCTACGTTAGCTCAGCGGCGGCCGGACGCCAGACACAGTTGGCAGGGAAGTTCTACTTCTAAGCCGCGCAGGACAACCCAAACCACGAAAGGCGCCTTCGGGCGCCTTTCGTATTGGCTGACGAAGTCGGATTCTGCGGCGGGTGGCCGGCTCGCTTGGGACGTGGCGCTGGGAAGTTACTGCACCTGCAGGAAATCGAGCGCCCGAGCGATGTAGTCCTTCAGATCGCGGCGATGCACAACCGCATCCAGGAAGCCCCTTTCGAGCAGAAACTCGGAGCGCTGGAAGCCTTCAGGGAGCTTCTGGCGGATGGTCTGCTCGATGACGCGGGGGCCGGCAAAGCCGATCAGGGCGCCGGGCTCGGCGATATTCAGGTCGCCCAGCATGGCAAAGCTGGCGGTGACGCCGCCGGTGGTGGGATCGGTGAGTACGCAGATATAAGGAAGGCGGAGGTCGTCAAGCTGCGCCAGCGTGGTGGAGATCTTCGCCATCTGCATCAGGCTCACAATGCCTTCCATCATGCGCGCGCCGCCGGAGGCGGCCACCACGATCAAAGGATGGCGTGACTGCCGGGCGCGATCCGCGGCGCGAGCGATGGTCTCGCCCACCACTGCGCCCATGGAGCCGCCGATGAAGCTGTATTCCATGGCGCTGACTACAACCGGATGGCGGCCCAGCCGGCCAACGGCATTCAGGATGGCGTCATCCAGGCCGGTCTCTTCCTGGGCCTTGCGCAGGCGCTGCTTGTAAGGCTTAAGGTCAGTGAATTTAAGGGGATCGGTGGAGCGCAGCCCCCGGTCCACCAGCTCATATCCCGGCTCGAGGAACATCTCGATGCGCTGACGCGCGCTCATCTTGAAGTGGTGCTGGCACTTGGGACAGACGTTCAGGTTGGCGGCCAGGTCCGCCTTCCAGATGGCCTGGCGGCAGCCCATGCACTTGATCCAGAGCCCCTCGGTCCGAACAGTCCGTTCTTCGTCGCCGTTGGGCTCGGGGCCAGATCCGCCCGGGGATGGGTAATCGCCGTTCTCTCGCTTGAACCAGGACATAGCCAGAAGTCATTGTACGGGATGAAGGTTCGGATAGTAGTGCAGGATCATCGTAAGAGGTGACTCCGAGGACGCGCGAATTCGCTCGTCCCCACTCCATCAGTACTCGATGCCGCGCTGGGCGAGGATGCCCTTCTGGTAGGCGTGCTTCACCTCGCGCATCTCCGTCACCGTGTCGGCCAGCTCCACCAGCAGAGGATGGGCGTTGCGGCCCGTCAGGATCACGTGAACCATCTCCGGACGGCTGCGCAGGGCCTCGCCGACTTCCGCCGGATCCAGCATGCCGTAGCCAATTGCGTAGTTGATCTCGTCCAGCACCACAAGATCCCATTCCCCGGAAAGGATGGCGGCGCGAGCCTCTGCCCAGGCCTCCTTGACCAGGCGAAGGTCCTCGGGATCGGTTTCGGCGCCGCCGACTTTCACGAAGCCGCGGCCCATCTGCCTCAGCACAAAGTTGTCAGCGAAGGGCTTTACCGCGTCGAGTTCGCCATAGTGCCACGAGCCTTTCAGGAATTGCAGCACCAGCACCCGCATGCCGTTGCCCACAGCGCGCAGAGCCGTGCCCAGCGCCGCAGTGGTTTTGCCCTTGCCGGGACCTGTGTTGATAAGGATGAGGCCGCGCCGCGATGAAGTCTCCAGGTTCATAGTTCCCAGTCTACGGACCAAGCCCGCCTCAATGTCCGCAATGGTAAGGGTGGCCCGCAAGAATTGTGAGGGCGCGGTAGATCTGCTCGGCCAGGACCAGGCGCGCCAGCGAGTGGGCAAACGTGAACTCGCTGAGCGACAGAAGAAGCTTTCCGCGCTCCTTCGCGGCTTCCGACCAGCCGTCGGCCGACCCGATGGCAAAGACAATATGCTGTGCCCCTTCATCGCGGCGAGCACCGATCCAGGAGGCGAAGGCTGCTGAGTTCATCGCACGGCCGCGGCTGTCGAGAAGGACCGCGAGGGATGGGGTGCGTCCATGGCGGCGCTCGAGCCACTCCAGGAACGCGTCCTCGGAGCGGAACGAAACGGGATCACAGGGGCAGTAAGCGCTGCTCCGCTGAAGATACCAGAGTGTGAGACGGTCGAAGTCATCCCCGGCAGGAAACCGACCGCCGATATGGGCCAAAGTGAGGCGCATGGAGTGCAGAATACCGCAGAGAGCGGCAAGGAGATCGTCGACAAGGCGAATGAGACGGATCTGGGAGAATCTGTGAAAATCGGGTTACTGTCCTCCCGTTTTTCATATACCTCTATCCGGTATTAAGAATGTCCGCCTGTAACGCCCCTGTTTTCAAGAGGCAATCAGGCCGTCGAGGACAAGGGGAATGGCACGAGAGATGCATACTCCCCGGTAGAGACATCCTCATTCAGTCAGCTGTTTTGACCCAATCTAAGGCGTGGTGGGTGGCTGGTAAGCCTTGGCAGCAACTGCATTGTGCCGACGATTCGTTTATTCGCACTGTTTTATGGGCTGAGCGTCTGTGTGTGGGCTTCCAAGCCTGGCTGAGACGCATAAGGAACAATTGGCCGGACCGGACCCCGAAAGGGTATCGCGTTCCTAATCACTGGAGGAGTTCGATGCAAGTTATGCGGATTCACCAAGCGGCGTGGGTGGTGCTGCTCCAGTCCCGCGCTTGAACCAACAGGGGCATATTTGCCGTTTGTGGAGGGTCACGATGAAGTTACGGTTGGTGAAAACATGGTTTGCCGTTGCAGTTCTGATGCTGCTAGCTACGCTGCAGGCGACGGCCCAGACGAATTCGGCGACCCGCGGCGGCTTGGGCGGAGTGGTCTACGACCAGGTAGGAGCCTTGGTGCCGGGCGCCACAGTGCAAATCTCCGGCCCGCAGGGGCAGTATACGGTCAAGACGGACTCGGCTGGGCGCTATGAAGTAAACGGGCTGATTCCCGGCTCGTACAAAGTCGTGGTTGAGGTCTCGGGGTTCAAGAAGTTCGTCTCCGATCACAACACGGTGGTCGTCGACCATACCGCGACCCTCGATTTACACCTCCAGGTGGGAGCTGTTAGCGACACCGTCCAGGTGGATGCCGGCGCGGTACAGATCGACACTGAAAGCACTTCTCTGAATGCTCCGATCTCGGATGAGCTATATGAGTCGCTCCCGGTAGCAAGAAACGTATCGGCAATCTTCTCGCTGGCGCCCAGTGTGGTGACCGGCGGCGGCACGGGCACGTCGAACCCTTCAATCGGCGGCGCGACGGGGCTGGAGAACCTGTACCTGGTGGACGGCGTGACCATTACCGACCAGGCTTTCGGTGGCCTGGGCACATACAACCGGTACTTCGGATCGCTGGGTAGCGGTGTGAACCTGGCGTTCATCAAGGAAGTGGACGTAAAGACCGGCGGCTTCGAGGCCAAGTACGGGCGCGCAGACGGCGGTATCGTGGAGATCGTGACCAAGTCTGGCAGCAACCACTATCACGGAGCGCTGGCTGCCTACTTGGGACCGGGCAACTGGTATGCAAGCCGGACCCAGCTCTACACGTCTAACTACGTGAACTTTATTGAGCCTGAGTACCTGTCGAACCCGCAGTATGATCTTGCGGCGGAGATCGGCGGGCCGGTTCCGGGGATGAAGGGCAAGATGTTTTTCTTTGGCGCGTTCGATCCGTCTCTGAGTCAGGATATTGCGGAAGCGCCTCCGGGAACACCGCTGAATTCACACGGACCGTACGCCTATAGCGCGACCACCCTGAGTTGGGCAGGCAAGCTGACGTGGCAGCCGCTCGACTCGCTGCAAATCGAGGCCTCGAGCTTCGGCGACCCTGCGCATCACAACGAGATACCGGGACCGACGTGGGGATCCGGCCTGACGGCGCTCAATGCGTCATCGGTGGGAACCGCGTATAACTACGGCAGCCGCGATTCCGTGGCGCGCATCAGCGCCACGCCTACGGCGAGCTGGACCGTTCTCGGCTACTTCACTTACAACTTCAACCACTTTGACGAAAACCCGCTGCACGACAACTACACCATCCAGGACCGCACGGTGACGCCTTTCGCCACCAACTACATCGGTGGCTACGAGCCAACAAAGAACGACGACTACAGCGTGAACGGCGAGACCCAGAAGAGAGTCCATCTCCTGGGCGATCACACAATTGGGATCGGGTACTCATACGATCACACCAACTTCGTCGACCTGCCGACACGCACCGGACCGCTGTTCCCGATTCCGGGAGCGAACGCCGCGGGGGCCGACCTGAACCCGCTCCTGGGCTCGCATGCCGGCGCCATCGGCCAGATGACGAATGCGACGTTCCGGCTCCTCCCATCGAACGCAACCTGCACCTATTGCAGCAAGTTGGAAGACGGAACACCGGTGTATCTGCAGGTGATTCGAGGCACGTACAAGGGCCTGAGCGTGCTGGCCAAGAGCCGTTACCAGGACGCGTGGGTGGACGACTCGTACCAGATGAACCGTCACCTGACGCTGAACGCCGGCATTCGCTGGGAGCAGCAGTGGTACGACGGCGACCTCCTGAACTACCTGTTCAACGACAACTGGTCGCCGCGGTTGGGCTTCGACTACGACCCGTGGGGAGACCAGAAGACCAAGGTGTTCTTTAGCTATGCGCGCTACCAGTTGGTGCTCCCGCTCGATGCCGCAATTCGCCAGCTTGGCAACGAGCAGGACGACACGACCTGGTTCTTCGCGCCCAAGGCCGACGCCAGCGGAACGGTGGTCCGCGACAGTCTGGGATCGGTGATTCCGATGATGGACTCGGCTCACACCCTGAACTTTACGCCGGGCAAAAACGGCACCAAAACTTCCTTCGGCATCCCCAGCTTCGCTTCCTCCACGGGCGAGGGGATTCTTCCCAGCACAAGGATGGAGTATGAGAACGAGTTCGTGCTCGGTGTTGAGCGCGAAATCACGCCGGGCACAGTGATGGAAGCCCGGTATAGCGATCGCCGGCTGGGCCGGATCGTGGAGGATATCGGATCCGAATCTCCCGAAGGCTCGCTGATCGATGGCGGATACTGGGGCGGCATTGCGAACGTGACCGCTGCCACCGATATCTCCGTGAACGAACAGTACGTTCCCTATACCGCGGCGCAGTGGAATACGGCCTATGCAACGGCGACCCAGAACGGCAAAGTCCCCCTTTCCAGCGCCAACTACGTACCCCCGGCTGCGGGCTGCACATACGACAATGACACCTCCGTGGCCAACGGCGGACTGTTTACGAAGTACGACGGAACGCCGTATAACGGCAACTGCATTCCGAACAACTCGGTGGCCGGCGACGCCGGAGCGGACGGCAAGCCGGATGGTTTCGCCAACCCGGATCGCCGTTACCAGGAGCTGGTCGTCGAATTTACTCGCAACCTGCGCAATCACTGGCAGGGACGCGCCAACTACCGCTTTGCCAAGCTGTGGGGCAACTACGAAGGCCTGTTCCGCAATGACAACGGGCAATCGGACCCCGGCATCAGCTCATTGTTTGACTTTACCGCCGGCCAGATCGGCCTTCTGGGCGATCAGTTCAAGGAAGGATTCCTCAACACCGACCGGCGCAATGTCTTCAACATGGACCTGGCGTACACGGCTGCCAAGGACTCGTTCATGTCGAAGGTGAACAGGATGACGCTGGGCACCAACCTGCGCGCACAGGCGGGCAACCCGCTGAGCGCTTATGCCAGCCATCCCATCTACCTCAATACCGGTGAAGTTCCGGTGGGCGGCCGCGGCACCAAGGGTAAGCTGCCGGCCACATTCCAGATGGACGCCCATGTGGACTACCCGATTCCATTCCACGACCGGTACACGCTGAAGCTTGCGTTTGACGCCTTCAACATCTTCAACACGCAGACGGAAACCGGAAAGAACCAGAACCTGGATCTCTCTCCGGGTCAGCCCAGCGTGGACTACGGGAAGCCGACCGGCTTCCAGGGTCCGCTCTATGCGCGCGGCTCGATTCGTTTCGAGTTCTAAAGCCAATTGATCGTTAAAATGAGAGGAGGGGTGAAATCACCCCTCCTCTCACTATTCTGTATTGGAGTTATCCTTTGTCCCGAATCCGATTTCAGGCTCTGCTGCCTGCATGCATACTGCTGATCTTTACTCCCCTCGCCGCTGCCCTAAATTCCGCCAAAAAGCTGGAGCCGACTTACCGGCACTGGATCGAGGTGGAGGTGCCATACATTATTTCCACTGCGGAGCGGAAGGAGTTTCTCTCGCTTACAACGGACGAGCAACGGGACAGCTTCATCAAGGCTTTCTGGCAGGAACGGAATCCCGATCCCGGTTCGGATACCAATACCTATAAAGAGGAGCATTACCGCCGTCTCGCTTACGTCAACGAGAACTTCGGCAACCCCGCGTATGAAAGCGGCTGGCGTACACCGATGGGGCGAATTTATATCGTGCTTGGAGCTCCCAAGCAGAGGGCGACATACCACGAGAAAGCCAACCTGCGCCCCATGGAGATCTGGTTCTACGAGGCTCAAAGTCCTGCGCTGCCGCCCTACTTTTACATCCTTTTCTACAGGCACAGCATGTCTGAGGACTGGCGGGTCTATTCGCCCACGATGGACGGTCCGGTGGCGCTGGTGACCACCGGGGAGAGCAAAAACGATAACCAGATGGCCCTGCGTTTCATCCGCAATTCAGCAGGGGATGAAGTAGCCAAAACCGCCTGCACCCTCATTCCGGGCGAGCACGCGGATTTAGACAAGTTCGAGCCAACAATGGAATCGGACTCACTGCTGGAAACGATCAACGGCCTGGCAGACAATCCACTGACCAGGGAGGCGTTGGAGGCGAACCGCCTGCGCGAGCGCGTCACCCTGAGCACGTTGACGGGGGACGATGGAATGCTCGCCTACGACATGATCCGCGATGGAAAGGGGCGCGAGACGCTGAACTACCTGTATCGCGAGTCGCTGCCTGACGCGCGGCTGATCGGCCAAAAGGCAGACGGAAGCTCCTATTACGATCTTGAGTTGCGCACCTCCGTCCTGACGCCCGACGGCAAATCTGTGTATGAGGAGGATGACCCGCTCACCGGCACGTTGACCGCGCCACAGGCTGAAGTTGCGAAAAGGAAGAGATTCGCGGCTGAGGGACGGGCGCCGCTGGCCCCGGGGACGTACATCCTGGAAGCAACGCTGACGAACAACGTGGACCACGTAGCCGAAAGGCGGCGCATGAACGTGACGGTGCCAGAGGTGAAGGGCGACAAGCTGGCGATATCGACACTGCTGGAATACGCGGCGCCAGCCGCTGTGCCGGACACGCATGGCCGGCTGCCGTTCAGTTTCTCGGGCTTCCGCTTCACGCCGCGCGCCGCGCAGACGGCGGAGGTTCGCCAGGGAGATCGCTTGCCGCTTGTTTTCCAGTTGTGGCTGGGTGCGAACAGCGCTGCGCCGCAAGCGGAGAAGATCCACATTCATTACGTCTTCGGGGCAGTCACAGCGGCCCATGATGCGACCGCGGAAGAACGCGAGGACGTAGATTCATCGAATTGCGACGCGGCAGGCAATCTCCTGACCGGCCACACGCTGGATACGTCTTCGCTCAGTCCCGGCATTTACCGGGTGGTTGTAACCGCGACCCGAGACAGCGATCACCGGAGCGCATACGCAATCATGAGCCTGAAGGTCATTCCCACGCGCGACTTTGTGGATGTGTGGACTGCTTACGCTCCATCCGATCCAGAGGGAGAGGCGCTCGACGATCTCAAGCGCGCGATATCGGCGGAAGCGCAGGGCGCGGACACCGCAGCCAGGGCCTTCTACACAAGCGCGATGTCGATGAGTTCCACGGACATGCGCCCGGTGGAGAAACTTGCCGCGCTGTTAAGCCGGCAAGGTGACGCGGACGAGTTGGCAAAGCTGAGCCAGCAGCCGATCCTGATGCACAGCGCCGCGTCGCCGAAGACGCTGCTGGCAATTGGCGACGCCCTGCGCAGCCACGGAAATACGAAAGAGTTGGTGCGCCTTTTTGAAGCCCAGATCAAACTCCAGCCACCGAGCGCACCGCTCTATCTCACTCTGGCGGACGCATGTGAAGCTTCCGGAGATTCCGCACGCGCCCACGATCTGAGAACGCTCGCCTCAACCATCAAATAGGGCGCCTTGAAGGAAATGCACAACCCAGGGGGCAAGGGGCACCTCGCCAGCCAGCCGGGTATTGCAAGCCGAAACCGCAGACTGCTTCCATTTTACGTAGCCGTCTAGCGCGGTTCTACGCTTAACGATATCTTTAAGCGTCCTATAAGGCCCGAGTCGTAAACTGATCTCTTTTCCTGGCAGCAGCATGCGTGATTCAGATCACAAAAAATGATTGGCAAGAGTCTTGCATAAGCTCAATGGACGCGTTGTCCCACTTCCCCTGTAGCTCGCGTTTTGCGCGATCTGCTAAAACCCGGGACAATTGCAGGTTCCCAACCGGTTTGCACGCCGGTTAGTTCGAAAACCCGCCTCAGTTGTCTTCTTCGCAAGTCAAGAAGTCTTCGAGGAAACACCGCGGCCAGTCGCGGCCGAGGATGTGCGTTTGAAGATGAGCCGAGCTGCTCCCCTGAAGAAGGAGAAGCGGCTCCAAGAGCACTTGGAGGAACAAATGCGTATGTTTCGTTTACACAGCGCAATTCTGGCGCTGGGCCTAACTGCGGCCGCATGCGGGCTAACAACAGGCGCCATGGCCGCGTATGGCCAATCGACCGTCACAGGCGCGTTGAGCGGCGCAGTTATGGACTCCAGTGGCGCGGTGGTCCCTAATGCTGCTGTGACCATCCTGAATACCGGCAATGGATCCACCATCAAGCTGGTTACCAATGCCGAAGGGCGCTACACGGCCTCAAACCTGGCGCCTGGCACCTACAAGATCAGCGCCACCTCAACGGGCATGCAGTCGCAGACCTCTCAGATCAATGTTCTGGTGGGCACTACGACCGCAGCCGACGTCAAGGTGACTCCGACCGGCGACAAGACCGTCGTCGAAGTGAGCTCCACAACGGAGCCCCTGCTGGACACGCAGAACGCCGCGCTGGCCACAACCTTCAACGAGCAGCAGATTCAGGAACTGCCCACTCCCGGCGGCGACGTCACCACCATTGCTTTCACCGCCCCCGGCGTCGTTGTCAACTCCGGTGGTTCTTATGGCAACTTCAGCTCCAATGGTCTGCCTGGTATTTCCAATCTGTTCGTTCTGAATGGATTCGACAACCAGGACCCGTTCTTGAACCTGAACAATTCCGGCAGCTCCAACCTGACTCTGGGACAGGGCGAAGAGGCCGAAGCCAGCGTGATCCAGAACGCATATAACTCCCAGTACGGCCGCGCGGCGGGCGCAACCATTAACTACGTCACCAAATCGGGCACTAACAAGTACCACGGCGAGCTTCTCTACAACTACAACGGCACGCTCCTGAATGCCAACGGCTGGTTCAATAATCTTGCCGGCGCGCCGCGGCCACACGCGGTCTCAAACGAATGGGCAGCCAATGTGGGCGGCCCGATCAAGCATGACAAGCTGTTCTTCTTTGCGGATTACGAAGGCCTGCGCTACGTCCTGCCGAACAGCGGGTATCTCACGACACCTTCGCCCCAGCTTGAGGCTTACACTCTCAACACGATTGCGAGCGAAGGGCTCCCGGTCGACGTCACCAACTTCGCCAAGCAGACATTCAATATCTATAACTCCGCTTCACAGAAGTACAATGCTCAGGCGGTTTCCGGCGCCTGCGGATTCCTGGCGGGCGCGTCGGAGGGCAATGGTTCGAGCTTCGACAATGGCGCCTCAGCCCCCGGCGATCCTTGCATGCTGCAGGGCTTCGCTTCTGCCAACAATATCAATAAGGAATGGCTCTTCACGGCGCGCGTCGACTGGAACATCAGCGACAAGCAGAAGATCTATGGGCGCTTCAAGGTGGACCACGGGTCGCAGCCCACCTACACCAGCTATCTGAACTCGCTCTTCGATGCGGTATCCATTCAGCCGGAATACGAAGGCCAGTTCAACCACACTTACGTCTTCAGCCCTAACAAGACGAACGTCTTTGTGGCCGCCGCGAACTGGTACTCGGCTTACTTCGGGCCGGCCAACAATGCTGCTTCACTCGCGGTTTATCCGTACTTCGGCGTACTGGATGCCGGCGTGGATGGAAGCGGAACTGCTCAGAGCGGTGGACTCTCGCTGCTCGGTGTCCCAGGCGCTCTGACTCAGGGCCGTGACGTGGCCCAGTATCAGTTAGTTGACGACTTCGTCTGGATTCATGGCAAGCATAACTTCCGCTTCGGCGAGAACTTCCGCCGCGACCTGATCAGCGACTATGATCAGCGCGTCGGGACCGTCTTTCCGCAGCTTACTGTCTACGATCTGGCGGACTTCGCCCAGTTTGATCTTAGCCCGAACAACGTGTTTTATCCTTTCAATAGCTTCTCCCAGGCGTTTACGAATGCGCAGACCGCGCACCTCGCCCTCTATAACGTCGGCGCGTACGCGCAGGATGAGTGGCAGGCCAATGACAAGCTGAAGCTGACCATCGGCGCCCGGTTCGACCGGACTGGCAATCCGCTGTGCCACAGCGGCTGCTTCTCCGAATACAAGGCCGGTTCGTTCGGTCCCGGAACGCTGAACGATCCGTTCACCGCAGCCGCCGGCGGACCGATCCAGGCAAGCAACGCGCACCCGTTCCCTTCGGTTCAACCTCTCAACTTCCAGGCGCGCTTCGGGTTCAACTACTCCTTCAATCCGAACACTGAAGTTCGCGGCGGCTTCGGCATGTTCTCTGACCTGTATCCCGCCTCGTTCATTGACGGAGTAATTCAGAATTTCCCCAACTATTTCTCGCCTCCCATTACCCAGGGCACCTTTGCTCCCACTGGCGCTGGCAACGTGGTTACCGCGGCCGCTACGGCCAACACCACTGTACAGAGTGGCTTTGCCGCCGGACAGGGCTGGAGCGCCATCAACTCGTCCCTGGTTGGGCAGGGCGTTTCCCTGAGCTCACCGCCGTCCGTCGGCGCCTACTTTCCCGGGGAGTTCAAGGTTCCGGAATACAACGAGTACAGCCTGCAGCTGCAGCGCCAGCTCGGACGTTCCGATGCCCTCATCGTCACTTATGCGGGCAACATGGGATACAACGAAGTGATTGTGAATCCGTTCATCAATCCCAGCTCAGGTACGTTCGATCCGACCTCGGGAGCATGGCTCTCGGCGGGTGTTCCCAACATCGGAGGGATCGGAGTTACTCCGCCGAACCAGAACTACGGGAAGGTCACGGCCTTCACTAACAATGCCCACTCCAACTACAACGGCCTCCAGGTCAATCTGAAGCACAACGGTCACGGGCTCACGGGCGAGGTCAGTTACACCTGGAGTCACTCGCTGGACGATATCTCCAATGCCGGCGTGGGACTACCCTGGAGCGGATCCGCAGTGACGGTGCAGGCGGCCCCGAGCATTTCTGGCCAAAGCAGTCTAAACTATTCCAACTCCGACTACGACATCCGTCATAACATCACCGGCGACTTCGTATATGAGGAACCGTACAAGACCAGCAACAGATTCCTCAACCAGGTGGTTGGCGGCTGGGTTGTGGGCGGAAAAACGTACTGGCGGACCGGCGAGCCCTTCTCCGTTCTCAGCAACCAGAGTGGCGACTACACACAGCTTGGCAGTTACCTGCTGGCGGAGACCGCCGGGAGTGGTCCGCTGACGAACAAAGTTCCTTCCAATCCGCATAGCTGCGTGGCGAATGGAACCAACAACCCTTGCCTGGATTCCACCCAGTTTGTGCAGCCCTTCAGCACCGCCGGTACGGGTCAGACCACATTCGGCAACATCCGCCGCAATTCGTTCTATGGGCCGCACTACGTCAATACCGATCTTTCGCTGCTTAAGCACATCGTTAAGCATGAGACCACGGTGTTCTCGATTGGCGCCAGCGCATACAACATCTGGAACCACGCCAATTTTGCCAACCCGGGGTCGACGGTCGGAAGCTCGACGTTCGGCTTTATCGGCAGCACGCTCGCTCCCCCCACCAGCCCCTACGGCTCGTTCCAGGGGGCCGCTGTTACTCAGCGTGTCCTGGTGGTACAGGGCAAGTTCACCTTCTAGCCTTCCGGAGTCATCCGGAAAAACCAAAGGGCGTCCGCGGTTGCGGACGCCCTTTCTTCGTGTGCCGAGCATGTTTAACAGCTTTGGGGTGCAAGTCCCCTTCACATCCTGATGGAGGAGAAGTGATAGCGAAGCGCCAGGGCATCGTCGCGAGGCGTTGTCTGAAAGCAGCGTGGAGCAAAGACGCGAGCCGATGGACAAGAACCGGATAGGAGGCATACGGCGCTGGACGAGCGGGCGAATGATCGCGAAGTCCATATCCATCAAGAGCGCTGGTTGTAAATTCGGCGGTTGCGCGT
>DASZLE010000004.1:0-2572 GCA_035552475.1 Occallatibacter sp. | reverse complement strand
GTTGGGCAGGATGCGGAAACGGATTCCGACGCGGCCCTGCTTGAGCAGAGGGGGCTGCGCCGCTTCGGGGATGATGGGATACCAGGCGCGCTTGGTGTCATAGATGACGCGCTGGATGTAAGGCCCGAAGTCGACGCCCATGGTGTCGCTGAGAACGTCGACAGCACCCTGATTGCCGGGATGCTCGGAGGGCGCGTTGGCTCCCATGTCTCCGCCATAGGAGCCGCGGCTGGCGTTACGCGCCATCTGCTGCATCTCTTCGCCCGGAGTTCTGTGCCCGGTATTGAAGTTGGGCGTGGGCGCGGCGGGCGCGGGAGCTTCAACCGGGCTCTTCTGATTGGTCGGCAGCGGCTGGGCTGGAGTCCGGGGCTGCTGAGCGGGAGGAGCGGCCGTGGCCTGCTGCGTGGGTCTGGGAGAGGGAGGCTGCGGAGAGGGCCGGGGAACGGGGGGGCCGGCACGCCTCATGGCTTCCAACTGCTGGAGGGTCTTCTTGTCGAGCGTGGGATGGGGCGACTGGGCCACATGGTTCTTGTTGGAGATGAAGGGGGTGGGCTTCTTCGGCGTCATCGGCTTGATGTCGCTGGGCGTCTCCAGATAGGTCATGTGCTTCTGCTGGTTGCGAAGCAAGGCGGAGTTGTCCCTGACAAAGATGCGCTGGTGAAAGATGTATTTGGGCCCGTACATCAGGAACCAGAGCACGATCATGTGGACGATAAGGGCGATCCACACCTTTTCGCGCAGGCTGACCCAGTTGCGATTGCCTTCCAGCTCCTCGATGACGGAGAGCAGGTCGTGCGTATCGTAATCCTCGTAGCGGCCGGACCGATTGGAACGAGGCGGTTCGGGCGGCGCGCCGGGTGGAGGACTGGTTGGGACTTCGACGGTCGGCATTTGGAGGCGCTGTGAACGGCAAAGACTCGGAAGCCCGCAGCCGATACCATTATTCTCTCATTCTTTGCGGTCTTTCCTGCCGCAAGATTTCCAATCCCGTATTACCGAATTGCAGCCCTTACAATCGATGAGATGATGCGCGCCGCCATCCTGACCGTGAGCGACTCCTGCTTCAGGGGCAAGCGCGAAGACCTTTCCGGCCCGGCGATCGCCAGAACGCTCAAAGCGCATGGGTTTGACGCATCCGCGCCGGTTTTAGTTCCAGACGAGCGGCAGGCGATTGAAGAGGCGCTACGCGAGGCGGCGAGCGGGGCCGGGTTGGTGGTAACCACAGGCGGCACGGGGATCGCGCTGCGCGATGTGACTCCGGAGGCCACGCGCGCAGCCTGTGACCGGATGATTGAAGGAATGGCGGAGCGGATGCGGAGCGCCGGGCTGGCCGAGACTCCTTATGCCGCTCTCAGCCGGGCCATGTGCGGGACGCTTGGGCAAACGCTGATCGTGAACCTGCCGGGGAGCCCGCGGGGAGCCGTGACATCGCTCGAAGCCGTGCTGCCGCTGGTGCGCCACGCGCTTGATCTGCTGGCGGGTAAGACGGAGCACGCGCCGGAAGCGTACAGGGATAGCGAGTGAAGCATCTGATTGCCGTCTACGAGAAATACAGCGGACTGCTGTTGGCGCTGCTGAAGCCGCTGGGGTTCTGGGGAATCGGGCTGCTGGCGGTGCTGGATTCGAGCTCGATCCCGGTGCCGATGGACGCGTTTATCGCCTTCTACGCATGGCACGACTCGCGGCGATTCTATTTGTACGTAATCATGGCGGCGATCGGGTCAGCTATCGGCGGACTTTTGCCTTATTTTGTCGGCCGGGCCGGGGGCGAAATTTTCCTGCTGAAGCGAGTGAACCGCGCCCGGTTCGAAGCCATGCGGAACAGGTTCGAGCGCCAGGAGTTTATGGCGATCCTGATTCCGTCAATGATGCCGCCGCCGACTCCCTGGAAGCTGTTTGTGTTTGGCGCGGGCGTGTTCGAGATGCGCGTGGTGAATTTTATGCTGGCGGTGTTTGTGGGCAGGCTGATCCGTTTCGGCGTGGAGAGCCTGCTCGTGATCCGCTACGGCCCGGAGATTATCCATGAATTTGTCGCGATCACCAACCGGCACATGGTTGCCGTGATTACCTTGCTAGCGATCATGGTGGCGCTGCTGGCGTTCTACGGCATTCGCAAGGTGAAACGAACAATTTAGTTACGACGATGCGTCGGCATCCCAAGAAATGCTTTACAGGAGCGCGGGCGCCAGAGTAGGAACATCCTATGCTCCTGAAAGAGAACGGGCCCGTAGCAGAATCACGCAGTGCCCATAAAGGCGGCGCGGACAGGTCTGGATTTGTGCAATGGATTGCCAAGTCGCTGAATCCCCGCGTGCGGTGGGGCACATTCGGAGCGGGAGCTGTTTTGCTAACTGTGGGTGCGCTGCTGGCGTTGAGCGGCTTTGGGACGCGTGATGCCCAGCACCTTCACGTCTTCGGGAGCTTCTGGGCCTCGGGCTGGGGAGCGGCACATGGCCTGAATCCCTATTCGGTTTACCCAAGGACCTACCGGTTCGACGACAACCTGTACCAGCTTCATACTCAGATATCGCTGAACCTGAGCCCGCCGCCGATTCTGCCGCTTTTCCAGGCG
>DASZLE010000003.1:0-22026 GCA_035552475.1 Occallatibacter sp. | reverse complement strand
GAACTGAAAGCGGCCATCAACGACTTCATCGAACACCACAACAGCGACCCGAAACCCTTCATCTGGCACAAAACCGCCGACCAGATCCTCGATTCCCTAGCCAGGTTTTGTAAACGAATTAATGACTCAGGACACTAGATTTGAATATGTAACCCCACGGCTCGCCGCCCAACCTGCAGTTCGGCGGCGAGCCATTTTGACCCAAGATGACAAATTCGTCACTGCTTCCCGCGTGCCCAATCCTGTAGCATCCGAAGAGCCCATGAAGATGCGCTTCCTGTTCCGCCCGATTCCGCTGGTCCTGGCCGGGGCCCTTGCCATCAGTGTGGCCGCTCCGTGCCAGCAGTCCCAGCTGCCCGACGCTCCGCAGCCTGAAGGCGGCCCCAGCGATGCCGCCACCGTCCGCAACACGCCCCGCAACATCCTCAAGGACCAGGAAGCCATCTGGACCAGTCCTGCGCACCTGAACGGATCGAATGCGCTCGGCTCAGTGGCACTGGTGCTGGCCACCGCGGTTCTTGCCACCACTGACCACCAGGTGATGACCTCGCATTTCCAGGACAAGAGCCTGAACGATCATGCCTCCACGGCCTCCACCGGCCTCACCGGCTTGTTTATCGGCGTGCCGGCGCTCCTGTTCGGAGTGGGCGAGCTGCGCCACAGCGACCAGGCCGCGGAGACCGGCATCATGGGCGGCGAAGCCATCGTTGACAGCCTTGCCGTCAACGAGGTGATGAAAGGCATCAGCCTGCGCGAGCGGCCCAGCGTCGACAACGCCCGCGGCAAGTTCTTCCAGACCAGCGTGGGAATGAACTCATCGTTTCCTTCCAACCACGCGGTCGTAGCCTGGTCGTCTGCCGCCGTGCTCGCCTCCGAGTATCCGGGAGCACTCACCCAGATCACCGTCTACGGCCTGGCCACGGGCGTCAGCCTCACTCGTGTCATGGCCCGCGAGCACTTTCCTTCCGATGTCCTTGTGGGCAGCGCGGTCGGTTGGATGATCGGCCGTTACGTCTACCATCGCCATCAACGGTATTGAGAGCGCCGGGCCGTGCAGTCTGCGGAAACACTCGATGCAAGGGCAGTGCACGACTTCAGTCGTGCCGCTAAAGCCAATCAATTAGGCCCGGCTTTTAGTCGCTGAGGGAAGTTCTCCAGCGAAATGAGCCAAGCATTGGTTTTTCCGCACCTCTGCGGACCGCTTTTTTCGGGAATGAATCCGGCTGGCAACCCACGATGGTGGACGCTCCCTCAATTCTGCCTAACCATCTCCCGCTCTGTTTCTGTTTTTCACTCCGTGCTGCGCCACCTCCCAAAGCTTGATAACGTGGTAGTTCCCCGGATCTCAGGAGGTCCCATGTCTTCTGCCGCGTGTGTCCGGCGCGTTCAATCACTTTGCCTGCCCGTCACCCTGCTTTTTCTGCTTTCCGGTGCATCTGCGCTCCGGGCGCAGGATTGGGCCGCCCGCCCGCCTGAATCCCTCAACGGCGCAGCCTGCACTGAGGCCGACGGCTACCAGCCCGGCCAGGTCTACGACGCCATCGTCGTGGGCGCCGGCATCTCCGGGCTGAGCGCAGCCAAAGAGATCGATCACCTGAAGCGCTCCAACCTGATCCTCGAAGCCAATGATCGGATCGGTGGCCGCGCCTTCTCCGCCGACATCGCCGGCGCCATGATCGACTACGGCGGCGCATGGCTCCATGGCGTCCCCACCAATCCGCTGACACCCCTCGTCGATTCCCTCGGCTTTGAGCGGATTCGCACCAACCTCGACGTGCCGTTCTACGTGAACGGCTCGGAGGCGGACGAGCCGACCATGAAGACCTACGATGCCGCTCTGGACGAATACGAGCGGGCGGCGGAAATGGCGGCCGCGGCGGGCCAAAGCCAGCGCGCGGCAGGCGAATATGCCTGCCACGCATTGGAACGAATCAGGGAGCGCAGGATCAGCGTCCACGAAGCCTGCGCCCAGCTTGCGCGCGCTGGCAATCACTGCCGCGCCGCCACGCCGGCCGAGATTGGCCGCCAGTGTGCGCTGGGCAAAACCCTGCCGGCGGTCGACGATAATTCCGAATCCTACGTGGTGAAGAACCGCGCATTTGGCGACGTATTTCCCGTCCTCATCGCCAACGCGGGCCCGCTGGAAAGCGCGGAAGAGCTCAAGCGGACCTCCACCGTCGATGGCGCCGAGTTTGAAGCCGGCGAGGACGATCTCCTCGATCGCAGCATGGGCGAGTTCGTAAAGACATTCGGCCAGAAAGCCAGAGTCTGTCTCAACTCGCCGGTCCGCCGCATCGGCTACGGCAGCAACGGACGCGTGGAAGTGACCGTGGGCAACCGCGTGTACACCGGCAGGACCGCGGTCGTCACGGTTTCCGTCGGCGTGCTCAAGGCAGGAAAAATCGAATTCGTCCCCAGCCTGCCCCCGGACAAGCTCGCCGCAATCCGGAATCTGCAGATGGGAAACATGCAGAAGGTAATCGTGCCGTTCAAAGAGAATGTCTTCGGAAATCACCTGCCCAATTCGTGGGTGGTCCACGAGGGTGACCTTACGGCTGAGCAGGCGGAGTTTGCCGCAAAGAATAATCTGCCCGTGGTTGATGCCATGGAGCAGGGCCGCCCGGTCAAGCGCATCGTGATGGCCTTCGTCCTGCGCCCTCTCGAGAAAAATATGGCCATCGGTTTTTTGGGCGGCGATTGGGCCAAGGCGCTGGAGGGCCAGTGCCGCGGAACCGAACGCACTTCAGGCCCCGGGAACACCTGCGACGCCATGGCGGTCGGTCTCACGCGCACCGCGCTCGACAGCATGTTCACGCGCGAAGCCGTGGACCGCGCTATCGACGCTGCCGCAATCCAGGTCACCCGCTGGAGCCTCGATCCGACGGCCTACGGCGCTTATTCGATCGCCGCGCCAAGGATGTGGTTCTATCACGAGATTCTGGGTGAGCCGGTCGAGGACAGCGCCGGTGTGGAACGGCTCTACTTTGCCGGCGAAGGAACCGCTCGCGCCATCTACACCGGCTCCTATCCTGGGGCCTACGAATCCGGCGTGAAAGCCGCTCGCGACCTCAACGCAACCCTGCTGAAACAAGAAAGGGAGCAGAAGACCGCGACTCAATGAGGCCGGTCTTCTACTCCCAGCTCCTTTGCTCCCTTGCTCCTTTGCTCCCTTGCTCCCTTGCTCCCTCGCTCCCTGCTTCACCGGTGTTTAATGAACTTGCCCGACTGCAGCTCCCGCATCGCCGTCTGCAGCTCGGCCTGTGTGTTCATCACGATAGGCCCGTACCACGCCACCGGCTCTTCCAGCGGCTTGCCGCTGACCAGCAGGAACCGGATACCCTCCGGCCCCGCCTGCACCACGATCTCGTCGCCGCGGTCGAACAGCACCAGCGAGTGATTCTTCGCGTCGTAGACTGGCGTCGCGTTCGGATCCACACCGGACTCAGTCAGCACCGCCTGCGGGTCGCTGGCGTCGCGGAACGTGCCCGCCCCGGCAAAGACGTAGGCAAACGCATTGCGCGTGGTCTCCACCCTGATCCGCTTCTTCATGCCCGGAGGCACGGAAATGTCCACGTAGCGCGGGTCTGCGGCCACGCCTTCCACCGGCCCTCGCTTGCCCCAGAACTCGCCGCAGATGATCCGCGCCTTCGTTCCGTCGTCCTCGGTCACCTCAGGGATCGCGCTCGCTGGAATGTCCTGATAGCGCGGATCGGTCATCTTCAGGCTCGCGGGCAGGTTCGCCCAGAGCTGGAACCCGTGCATCCGCCCCTTTTCATCCCCTTTAGGCATCTCCTGGTGCAGGATGCCGCTGCCCGCCGTCATCCATTGCACATCCCCAGCATTCATGCGCCCTTTGTTGCCCAGCGAGTCCCCATGCGACACCTCCCCCGCCAACACGTAAGTGATGGTTTCTATGCCCCTGTGGGGGTGCCAGGGGAAGCCGGCCAGGTAATCTGCGGGATTCTCGTTGCGAAAATCGTCGAGGAGCAGGAACGGGTCGAACTCCTTGGTTTTGCCGAATCCGAAGGCGCGCTGGAGCTTGACGCCGGCTCCTTCGATGGTTGGCTTGGTTGACAGAATCTCTTTCACAGGGCGAAGAGACATGGGTGACCTCCTGCAGGCTCGCATTTGAAAGCCTACACACATTGGATTCACGGGAGCGATATTCGTTGCAACAACTATCTTGAACAGGTGTCAGGTTTCAGGTGTCTGGTTTCAGGTGTCAGGCCATCCGGCCACAACGTTCCAAGCTTCCTGATCCCCAATCTCGGCGCTCGAGCCGCCGATGCCTGACACCTGAAACCTTCCTGTTGACATCCGACCCGAAGCGGCGCATACTCCTGTCGTATGCCGACCCAAAAGGAAGAATCCGAACGCATCGCCCTCCTCCAGGGCACCCTCGACCTGCTGATCCTGAAGGTGCTGCAGCTCGGCCCCGTCCACGGACAGGGCATCGCCCGGGCCATCCTGCGTCAGAGTGAGGAGACCTTCTTTGTGGACCACGGCTCGCTCTACCTGGCCCTGCAGCGCCTGGAAGACAGCGGCTTGATCAGCGCCGAGTGGGGCACTTCAGAGAACAACCGCAAGGCGCGCTTCTACACTCTGACCGCCAAAGGCCGCGAGCAGTTGACCGCGAAGACCACCCAGTGGAATCGCCTGGCGCGCGCCATGGCCCTGGTGCTCTCACCCAATGCCGAGGAGGCCTAAATGTTCCGCCGCAAGCGCTCCACAAGCGACTTTTCCGACGAGATACAGGCTCACCTGGCGCTCGAGGCCGACGAGCTGGAAGCCTCGGGCATGCCCCAGGCGGAAGCCGAACGCCGCGCCCGCGCGGCATTTGGCAGCGTCGCCGTGGCCCGCGAGCGCTTCAACCTCCGTGGCCGCATCCTCTGGCTTGAAAACCTGCTGCGCGACCTGCAGTTCGGCGTGCGAATGATGCTGCGCAACCCGGCCCTGACCGCGGTTGCCGTGCTTACGCTTGCCATCGGCATCGGCGCCTGCGCCACCGCGTTCACGTGGATTGACGGCATCCTCCTCCAACCGCTCAGCGGCGTTGCCGCCCCATCGCGCCTGGCCGTACTGGAATCGCTTTCGCCCAACGGCGCCATGATTCCCAACTCCTATCTCGACTTCGAAGACTTCCGCGACCACCTCAGGTCCGTTGAGTCGGCCGTCTTCCGTCCCGTGGCATTCAGCGTCGGCCCCGAGGGCCACGGCGAGCGCGTATGGGGCGAGATGGTCAGCGGCAATTACTTTACCGTGCTCGGCGTGCAGCCCCAGGTGGGCCGCATGTTCCAGCCCGCCGAACTCCCCGACACCGCCAACAATGCCTCCATCGCCGTCATCAGCGACCGCTTCTGGCGTTCGCACTTAGGCGCCGACCCATCCATCGTCGGCAAGACCATCCGCGTCAACCAGCATGAGATGACCGTGGTGGGCGTGGCCGCGCCGCAATTCCACGGCTCGCTTCCCGCGGCGGCTTTCGATCTTTGGGTTCCCTTCATGGACGAGCCCATGCTTTTCGGCGTGCCCCAATGGATGCTTCGCGATCGCCACACCCGCAACATGCTCGGCATCGCCCGCCTCAAGCCCGGCGTCACCATTGAGCAGGCCCGCCAGGAAGTGAAAGCCCTTGCCGAGCGCATGGCTCAAGCCAACGCCGACGTGAGCGAAGGCATGAGCGCCACGCTGCTGCCTTTATCGGAATCGCCGCACGGGCCGCAAGGACTGCTTGCCGGCCCCCTGCGCATCGTCATGGGCGTGTGCGTGCTCCTACTGCTGATTGTGTGCGCCAATGTGGCCAACCTGCTGCTGGCGCGCTCCACCATGCGCGAACCCGAGTTCGCCGCGCGTCTCGCTCTTGGCGCCAGCCGCCTCCGCCTCGCGCGGCAGGTGCTCACGGAGACCATGCTGCTCACACTTGCGGGCGCAGCCCTTGGCCTCGCCGTAACCC
The DNA here is from genome assembly GCA_035552475.1 of Occallatibacter sp. Classification (GTDB taxonomy): domain Bacteria; phylum Acidobacteriota; class Terriglobia; order Terriglobales; family Acidobacteriaceae; genus Telmatobacter. The sequence goes on along the minus strand of DASZLE010000003.1, from coordinate 16,073 downwards.
CCTGGCTCAGCCACTCCCTTCGCCTCATGCTGCCGCCCGGAAACATGAGCCAGCTTGTCTCCATGGACACGCGTCCCAACTTTGCCGTGCTGACTTTTGTCGCCGGCATCACCGTGCTCGCGGCGCTGACCGCCGGCCTGATTCCGGCGCTGCGCGTCGGCCGCCTCAACCTCACCGCTCGCCTCAACTCCGGCGGCCGCAGCGGGCAGGCTGGCCGCAGCCGCATCAGCTCCGCGTTTGTCGCCTGCGAAGTGGCTCTGGCCCTGGTCACGCTGGTCGGTGCGGGCCTGTTCCTGCGTGGCTTCCGCCAATCCCTCATCATCAATCCCGGCTTCGATCCCAATCACGTGATGGTGAACCAGTTCTACCTCTCCACCAACGGCTACACGCTGGCGCAGCGCAAGGAGTTTTGCCGCCGCCTGGCCGACAACATGATGAGCGCGCCCGGCCTGACCGACGTGGCCTACTCCGACGGCATCCCGCTCGGCTTTGAACCCAGTTGGTGGGAGGAACTCCAGATCGAGGGCTACGCGCGCCATCCCAACGAGAACATGAACATCTTCCGCAATGTGATCTCGCCCGGATACCTGCCGCTGATGCGCATTCCCATCGTGGAGGGCCGCAACTTCACCGAGCAGGACAACGAGAACTCCGGCGATCCGGTCATGATCGTCAACCAGGCCTTCGTGCGCCGCTTCTTTCCCGGCAGCGATCCCATCGGCAAGCGCGTTCATGGATGGGGCTCGTGGTTCCACGTTGTGGGTGTAACCGCCGACAGCAAGTACCACTACCTGGGCGAGCCCGAGACACCCTACTTCTACGTCCCCTTCCGCCAGCTCTATCGCGTCGACATGAACCTGGCGTTCTACGTGCGCAGCAAAGGCGATCCTGCGAGCATCCTGCCGGTGCTGCGCGCGCAGACACGTGCCCTCGATCCCAATGTCACGGTCTTTGACGCCGCGCCGCTCAATGAATTCATCGGCGCTTCTCTCTACCCGCAAAAAGTGGCTGCGAGCCTGATGAGCGTCTTGAGCGGGCTGGCGCTGCTGCTGGCCGCCGTCGGCCTCTACAGCGTGATGGCGTACTGGGTGGCGCAGCGGAGGCAGGAGATCGGCGTGCGCATGGCGCTCGGCGCCTCCCCGGCGCACGTGCTGCGCATGGTGGTGCGCCAGGGGCTGGCGATGACCAGCCTCGGCCTGGTCGCCGGCCTCGCGCTGGCGTTCGTGCTGGCGCGCAGCGTGGCCAGCGTTTCGTTCACCAACTCCGCCATGGGTTCGAGCGCAAGCTTGATGGGCTCGAGCTCCACCGATCCGCTGGTCTACATGGCGGCGGCGCTGTTTCTCTACGCCATCGCCGCCATAGCCGCGCTGCTGCCGGCGCGCCGTGCCGCGGCCATCGAACCGATGAAGGCGCTGCGGGCGGAATAAAACGCTGCTAAGTCGTCATCATTAGAGCGTGTTCAGGATTGCTGTACCGGCAGGGGCTAAAGCCCGCGCATTCGCGCTTCACCAGCCCAGCCACACCAGCGGCGCCAGCCCTCCCAGCGCAAGAGCGCCCAGAAACACCAGGCTCTGGCGGCCCGTCTGCCCGCCGGCCAGACCGTAGGCATAAAAGCCCTTCACCAGGTTGTTGCTGGATGCGGCAATCAGGATGGCGCCGGCCGCCACCTTTACCGCCGTAACCGCGCCGGCCGCTTGCGTCAGGCCCATGATGAACGGGTCTACATCAGTGACGCCCATGACGGCGGCCAGCGTATCCACACCGGCGTTGCCCAGGTAGCGCACGGCGAGCTGGGTGATGACCAGCATGGCGAGAAACAGCAGCGCGAAGAGAAACGCCGTGGTCAGCTCGAGCGGGTTGCGCGGCTGCTGCTGCGGCTGGGTGGCCTGGGCGTTCTTGTCGGCGCGGCGGGTCCACAGCCAGCCGCCGCCGCAGGCCGCCACGGCCAGCACCAGGAAGGGAATCAGCAGCAACGCCAGCAACTGGCGGTTGAAAATGGCCAAGAGCGCCGCCAGCCGCAGGTACATCACGCCGGAAGCCATCAGGATGCCGCCGGCGAAAAGATGCGGCTTGTTTTCCGTCTTTGCCTGCCGCGCCATCACCACCGTAGTCACCGTGGAGGAGTAGGCGCCGCCCAGCAGCGCCGCGAGCACGATGCCACCCTGACCTTTCGTGCGTTTCTGCAGGACATAACTGCCGTATGAGATGGCGCTGATGGTGACCACCACCAGCCAGGTCTTGAATGGATTGATGTGGAACGGGCCGAATTCCTGATTGGGCAGAGCGGGCAGAATCACGCAGGAGAGCAGAAGAAACTTGGCGAATGTAAGGATTTCCGCCTGGGGAATGCTCGTGGCCAGCTTCTCCATCGCGGATTTCAGATCGAGCAGAATGAGGCTGGCGACGCCGAGTGTGGTGGCGATCCAGAAGTGGCCGTAGAACACCAGCGCGCCCACCAGGAATGTGGCCAGGCCAGACATTTCGGTGGTCACACCGGCGGGCTCGGCGCAGGTGAGCTTGTGCCAGTAAGAGAGCAGCAGAAATGCGCCGACCACAACGAAGCCGACGGTCACCGGCAGCATCTGCGGCCCCGACACCATGGCCAGCGAGTAGCCGATCAGGCCAATCAGGGGAAACGTGCGCACCCCGCCGAAGGTGTATTTCCCGCCAACTTTGCGTTCTTCGCGCTCCAGCCCGATCAGGAACGAGAGAAACAGAACCAGGACAATCTTCGCTGCATCCGGCGGAAGCTGCTGATAGAGCTCCATGCGCGCCTCACAATATTGCTGAGTGGATTACGCATGACAGCATACACTTCTCCGGTCAGCACCGAGCCTCCAATCACCGGGAAATGTATTCTCCGTCCCCGGCATGAACCTCGAACTGTGCTACCCGCGCGGCGAGCCGCGGCCATCGAGCCGATGAGGGCGCCGACAGCGTGTGGTAGCAGCTGAGTTTTGAAAGGCACGGCTTTAATCGTGCCCAGGCGGCACGGGAATCAACGTTGATCTGCCGGGGGATGGTTTTTCTCATTCTCTGACTTTTGACACACGCCGCTGAGGGCGAAATAAGTTAGCGGACAGACGCGCTCAAACCTGCTTCCCAACACAAGCCTACTCCTAAGGCGTAATATTTCCCAACTGAAACTTTCGTACTTTCCCGGGTCTCAATTCGAGCCCCTTCGACGAATTCAGGGCAGCTCTGGGCACCCCGTTCGCCTTGTGGCGCCCAAGACCATAAATAAGGAGGCGCGCCCGCCGTGGCTTTTAAGCAATCCCCCGGGAATTCAGAGAGCGATGGATCAAATGCGACGACGGCACCTGCAGACTCCGCACCTTCTGCGGAAATCGTCATCGGGCCGTATCGCCTGCTGGAGATGATTGGCAGGGGCGGCATGGGAGAAGTCTGGCTCGCTGAACAGAAGAAGCCGGTGCGCCGCCGCGTGGCCCTCAAGTTGATCAAGGCAGGCATGGACACGCGCGAAGTGGTGGCGCGCTTTGAGTCTGAGCGGCAGGCACTGGCGTTGATGGACCACCCCGCCATCGCCAAGGTTTTCGATGCTGGCTCCACGCCCGAGGGACGTCCTTACTTCGTGATGGAGTTTGTCGCAGGCATGCCCATTACAACCTACTGCGACAAAAACAAACTGACCACGCGGCAGCGCATGGAGCTCTTCATTCAGGTCTGCGAAGGTGTGCAGCACGCGCACCAGAAGGCCATCATCCATCGCGACCTGAAGCCCTCGAACATTCTGGTAAGCGAAGTGGACGACAAGCCGATGCCGCGAATCATCGACTTCGGCTTGGCCAAGGCGACTTCGCAGCGCCTCACCGATGGCAGCGTATATACGCGGGTGGGCGCAGTGCTGGGAACGCTCGAGTACATGAGCCCGGAGCAGGCCGATTCGGGCGGCGAGGATATCGACACCCGCACCGATGTGTATTCGCTGGGGGTGGTGTTGTATCAGCTGTTGGCCGGTGTGTTGCCGCTGGATTCGAAGAAGCAGGTTTACGAAGAAATGCTTCGCCGGCTGCGTGAACAGGATGTACCGCGGCCCAGTTCGCGGATACTCACTCAGGGCGCCGACTCGGCCATCACGGCGCGGGACCGGGGCACAGATCCGCCCTCGCTGATGCGGCAGTTACGCGGCGATCCGGATTCGGCTGTGCTGAAGGCACTGGAAAAGGACCGCAAGCGGCGCTATGGCTCGCCTGCGGAACTGTCCGCCGACCTGGGACGATTCCTGCGCAACGAGCCTGTCTCTGCACATCTGCCCAGCGCCGCTTATCGCGCACGGAAGTACATCCGCAGGCATCGCCTGGGAGTAGCAATCGCGGCGGCCGCAGTCCTGCTGCTCGCCGGATTCGCCATCACTGAAGCAGTCCAGGTGAAGCGAATCGCCCAAGAACGGGACCGGGCCACCCGTGAGCGCGACCGTGTGGACCGCGTCGCAAGATTCATGACGGGCATTTTCGACGTGTCGAACCCATACGCGGCTCGCGGACATATTGTCACCGCGCGGGAGATTCTTGACAACGGCGCTAAAGAGATCGCCACCGGTTTGAGCAATGACCCAGAGCTGCAGGCCGAAATGATGGGCACAATGGGGAGTGCCTATAACGGGCTAGGCGATTACTTCCGGGCACAGTCGCAGTTCGAAGGAGCTTTTGAGATTCAGCGCCGGATTTTCGGACCCGAAGCCCCAAAGACCCTGGATTCGATGTTCCTTCTGGCTTGTACTCTCGCGCTTGAGAACCGCAATGTCGAAGCGGAGAAGTTGTTGCGCCAGTTGCTTGAGATTCAGCGCCGGGCTCTCGGGCCCGAGGACAGCGACACGTTGATAACGATGTCAGAACTGGCGGCAAGTTTGGGGGGGCAAGGCCGCTTTTCCGAAGCCGAGACATTCTACAGCGAGGCATTCGATAGCGAGCGCCGCATCGACGGGCCGGAGGCCGGACGCACCCTGTATTCGATGATGGCCCTGGGATATACCCTGCGCGAAGACGGCCGGTACACGGAAGCGGAGAAAGTGGAGCGCGAGGCCCTCGACATTTGCCGCCGCAAATTCGGCCAGGAAGATCCAACTACTTTGGATGCGATGGGGGCCTTGGCCAGGATTCTGCTCTCGGAGAGCCGTTATGCCGAAGCGGAAAAGCTCGCGCGAGAGGATTCTGAAATCCGGCGGCGCATCTTGGGTCCGGAGCACGCGATGACATTGCGGAGCGTCGAAGATCTCGCAGCCATCCTCAGCCACGAGGGGCGAAACGACGAAGCGGAAAAACTGTTCCGCGAAGCACTGGTGACGGTAAGCAAAGAAAAGGAAACGGGCGCACCTGCCGACGCCTGGTATGAGCTGGCCTGCGCCGCGGCAGTCGCAGGACGCCACGAAGAGGCAATCGAGTATCTGCGCCGAGCCATTGAACAGGGATACGCGAATCCAGACGGGGTTGCGACGGACCCCGACCTGAAATCCCTGCACGGCGACCCTCGCTTCGACGCTCTTCTCGCCAAGGCGCGGCAAGCCGCCGCCTCAAATGCGAAATAGTCGAAGACACGCGATCGAACGGCTACCTTTTCAGTATCCTCGCCGTTGATTGTGAGCAAATCGCGGGCAAACCGGCCGCCCGTGACCTGCGTCACGCCCCGGCCCGTCCTCCTGTGCTATTCTTCATCTGCTGGGCTGGATTCACGTAGGTGAATCCGGCCCTTCGGTTCTTAGGGGAAAATGGTACCCCCCACCCCCTAGGCAATGATTCACAATGTGGGACAAACGGAAATACGACACAATAAAATCAGCAACTTACATAAAAAGCAAGCCTGGAAAATGTACCGCATGATGATCTTTACCGTAATGCGGTAAGCTTAGCTCCTCCGCCGCGTCTGCCAAGCAAGGAATCCCGCGTTCAGCACGGTCAATCCGGCCAGCACGTAAAGCCCCGCGCTCGACGAATGGAAATGCTGATCGGCCCAGACCTTCACGTTCGGCGCCAGGAATCCGCCGAGGTTTCCGACGCCGATGAGCGCGATTCCACCGGCCGCCGCGCGATCCGCAAAATAGGCGGTTGGGAACGTCCAGAACAACGGCTGCACCGCGACAAACCCTGAGACCGCGATCGACAGCATCACCAATCCCCGGGCTGGTCCGCAGACAGGAAACGCGAAGCTGGCGCAGCCGGAAACCAGCAGCGTAAGAACGGCCAGCAATCGATGATTCCCGAACGCATCGCCGCTGCGCGGAAGGATGTAGGTGGCAAACAGGGCGCAGATCCACGGAACCGCCGAGACCAGGCCAACTTCGAATCCCTCAGGCTTGTGCAGCAGTTCGGAGATTTCCGCGGGCAGATAGAAGACAGCGCCGTAAGTGCTCATCTGGATGAGCGCATAGACGGCGAAGAAGCCGAAGACGCGCCCGTCGCGCAGCATGGGGAGCAGCGTTGCAGGCCCTGCGGCGCGGCGCTGAGATTCTTCGCGTTTCAGTTCGGCCAATAGAGCGCGCTTCTCCTCATCGGGAATCCACTTTGCGTTCGCGGGCCGGTTGTCGAGGAACCAGAAAGCAAAGACGCCCAGCACCGCGGCCAACGCGCCTTCGACCAGGAACATGACTTGCCATCCCTGCAGGCCGACCGGCAGGCGCAGGTCCAGCAGGTATCCCGAGAGCGGTCCGCCGACGATCAGCGCCAGCGGCACGCCGAGATAGAACAACCCCAGCATCCGGCCGCGCACCCGCGCCGGAAACCAGTACGTGAGGTAAAGGATCATGCCGGGAAAGAAGCCGGCTTCCGTGACGCCGAGCAGCAGCCGCAGCACGTAGAACGACGTGCTGCCGGTAACGAACATAGTGGCCATGGAGACAAGTCCCCACGTCACCATCAGGATGCCGATCCAGACCTTCGCGCCGACGCGATGCAGCACCAGGTTGCTGGGAAAGCCGAAAGACGAGTAGCCGATGAAGAACAGTCCCGCGGCCAGGGCGTAAGCCCGCTCGGTGATGCCTTCCGTGGCGGCGAGCGCCTGCTTGGCAAAGCCGATGTTGGCGCGGTCAAGGAACGAGACCACGTACATCAGCATCAGCCAGGGCGCCAGCCGGCGCATAACGCGTTTCAGGGCGCACTTCAGCGCTTCATCGCCGGCGTGCGCATGTATCGGGATTTGTGCGGGAAACAAGTTCGGCATGCCGGCGCGCCGGGAACGCGCGCGAGCAACAGGCTATGGCGCGCGCGCAACCAAAGTCAACGCCAGGCGCAGGCGTATACGGCCGGCAATGGGACACACAGTGCCCAGAGGCGCCGCGGACGCACCAAAGCCGCGGCTCCTTCTCGCATTCCTCAACTCGGGCCGATTTACGCCTTGATGAACTGAGCTTCGAGGGTGATCTGGACCTCTTCGCCGACGAGGAATCCGCCGGTCTCGAGAGCCGCATTCCAGGCCAGGCCGAAGTCCTTGCGGTTGATTTTGGTGGTGGCGGAAAGCCCAATGCGCGTGTTGCCCCAGGGATCCTTTCCCGGCGCTGTCGGCCCATCCACGGCGAAGGTCACCTGCTTCGACACGCCATGGATGGCCAGGTCGCCGGTCACGGAGTACTCCGCTTCGCCCTTCTTCTCCACTTTCGTCGAGGTGAAGGTCATTGTCGGATGCTGCTCGTGATGGAAGAAGTCGGCGCTCTTCAGGTGTGCGTCGCGTTGGGCGTCGCCGGTGCTGATGGTGCTGATATCGACGGTTGCTTCCACGCGGCTGCGGGTGGGGTCCGCCGTGTCTTCAATCAGCGTTCCCTTGAGGCCGCTGAAGGTGCCCTTCACGTTGGAGATCATCATGTGCTTGACTTTGAACTCGGCAGAAGAGTGGGCGGGATCGAGGTTCCAGGTGACGGTGGACGGGGCAGAAGTTTGGGAGATGGTGCTTGTTGTGGCCATTGGGTAGGCCTCCTTTCGCTCTCTTGGATGCAGGCGGAAGATATTCGTTGCAACAACTATTTTGCTGGATGCGGCTGAGCGTTGGGCGGGACCGGGAAGACGGCTCGCAGATTGCCTTAATTTAGCCCATTCCAAGCGTGCCCGCGGCGCAACGCTTACTTCCCTCCCTGCCTTACGAACAACCGCGCCGCCAGCAGGATAGCCGCGCAGCCCATGACGGTCAGCACCGTCGCGTCCCGCCAGAGGTCGGCGAAGCCGGCGCCGCGCAGGATCAGCCCGCGCAGGATGCGGATGTAGTACGTTGCGGGAATCAGCCGGCTGATGACCCGGAAGATCGGCGGCATGTTCTCGATGAGAAAGATGTACCCGGACAGAAACACCGACGGCAGGATGGTGCCCATGGCGAGCTGAAACGCTTCTGCCTGGGTGCGCGCCCGTGCGGAGATCACCAACCCGATGCCCAGCACCGTGAGCAGGAACGGCACAGAAAGCACCAGCAAGACCAGCACGCTGCCATGAATCGGCACCAGGAACACCCAGCGCATGACGATGAGAATGGCGCAAAGCTCGCCGAAGGCCAGCACGCCGTAGGGAATCATCTTGCCCAGCATCAATCCCAGCGGCGCCACCGGCGTCATGGTCAACTGCTCCAGGGTGCCGCGCTCGCGTTCGCGCACCAGGCTCAACGCAATCATCAGGATGGTCATCACCTGCAACAGGATTCCCACCAGGCCGGGGACAAAGAAGTTCGCCGAGCGCGTGGCCGGGTTATAGAGCACCGAAGGCCGGACGTCTACCGGCATCTGTCCGCTGGGAAGCACCTGTTCCAGCGACTCTTGCAGCGCGACGCCGGTGGCCGTGCTCACTGCCTGCGCTGCCACGGTGGAGTCGGACCCGTCCACCAGCACCAGCACCGTAGCCGTGTCACCGTTCTGCAGGCTGCGCGCGTAATCGGGTGGAATGCGGATGCCCACGCGAGCCTTGCCGCCGCGAATCGCATCGTACAACTCGTCCTTTGACAGCGCCACCTCACGCAACGCGAACACGTCGGACGCCTGAAAGCGCTGCACCAACTGCCGGCTCTCCTGGGTATGCGACTCATCCAGCACCACGGTAGCAATCTGGCGGACGTTGGTATCCACCGCAAAGCCGAACAGGAAAAGCTGCAGCATGGGGATGAGGAGCGCGAAGAACAGCGTCCCCGGATCGCGCACAATGTGCAGGGCCTCCTTACGGCAGATCGGAATGAGCCCGCGGAACAGGTGCTTCATTGCGCGCTCTCCATGATGCGGTAGGTCAGCGTGACGAACACGTCCTCGAGCGATGGCCGGATGGTCTGCACCTGAGCGCCAGGCAAAGCCTGTTGTAACTCGGGAAGACGATCGGTTTCCACCAGCGCATGAATGAACTGCCCGAAGACGGTGGCCTCGCGCACGCCGGGCATGCGCCGCAATCTCTCCAGCAGGGCCGGCGCGTGCTCCGCGGCAATCTGCACGCGGCTGGTGCCAGGCGGATTGGCTTCCGGCAGCCGCTGCAGTTCGGCCACCGTGCCCAACGCCACCAGGTTCGAGAGGTAGATGTAACCCACACGGCCGCAGCGCTCCGCCTCGTCCATGTAGTGCGTGGTGACAAAGAAGGTGACGCCCTCACCGGAGAGCCGAAAAAACAGGTCCCACAACGCGCGGCGCGCCACCGGGTCGATGCCCGCCGTGGGCTCGTCGAGGAAAACCACCTCCGGCGAGTGAATGATGGCGCAGGCCAGGGCCAGCCGCTGCTTCCAGCCTCCGCTAAGCTGCGCCGCGCGCCGGTTCAGGTAATGCTCGATACCGGTGAGCGCCAGCACCTCGCGCTTGCGCTCCTCCGCCTTCGCGCCCTTGATTCCATATACTCCCGCATAGAAGGCGATGTTCTCGCCGACGGTCAGGTCCTCATACAGGCCGAACTTCTGGCTCATGTAGCCAACGCGTCGCTTGATCTCAGAGGCATCGCGGCGAATGTCCATGCCCAGGATGGTTCCGCTGCCCGACGACGGAGTCAGCAATCCGCAGAGGGCCTTGATCAGCGTGGTCTTCCCCGAGCCGTTGGGCCCCAGGAAGCCGAAGATCTCGCCCTGCGGCACGGCGAAGCTGACGTCGTTGACGGCCGTAAACGAGCCGAAACGAATGGTCAGATGATCTGCCGTAATCGCCGCCGCCATACCCGCCCGCCTGTCGTGATACGAACCGTGAACTGCTTTACTGGAGCCGCACCGTGGCTGACATGCCCGACTTGAGCAACCCTCCAGAGTTGTCCACCCGCACCTTCACTCCGAAGACTTCGTGCTCCCGGTCGTCGCGCGTCTGCACGTTGCGGGGAAGGAACTCGGCCTGCGAAGCGATCTGTTCCACGGTTCCTGCGAAGCTTCGGCCGCCCAGAGAGTCGACGCGCACGCTCGCCGGTTGGCCCAGTCGCACCCGCGCCATATCCGTCTCAGGGATATAGATTTTGACCCAGAGCTGGGATGATTCGATCAGTGACATGACGATCCGCCCCGCCGGGACCAGGTCGCCGGGACGCACGCTGACCACTTCTACCGTCGCGTCCGCCGGGGTGGTCAGTTCTGCTTCGCGCAGGTCAGCATCCAGTTGCGCCACCTGAGCCTCTGCTTCGGCCAGGCGGCCGCGCGCGGCATCGATGTCTTCGCGCCGGGAGCCTTTCACAGCCAGCACCCGCGCCGCCTCCGCCTGGTGGTAACGATCCTCCGCCGCATGCAGGTCTTCGGGGCGGGTTCCGGCCTGAAGCAGTGCCAGCCGCTGGCGCGCGGACTCAGCCCGCTGTTGTGCCGCGTCGCGCTTGTCTCGCGCATCGTCAAATTGCTGCCGCGAGATGGTGTCGGTGCGCATCAGCTTCTCCATGCGGCCATAGAACGACTCCGCATTTACGGCGTCAGCCTGCGCGGCTGCATAGTCGGCTTTGGCCTGGTCCAGCTCTTGAGGGCGCGGGCCGTTGCGCGCTTCGTCCAGCGCCGCCTGCGCTGCCGCGGCCTGCGCACTGGCCTGGGCGATCTCCTCCGGCCGGTTGCCGCGCACCATCCGGTCCAGGTTTGCTTGCGATTCCCTGACCGCCGCCGCTGCCTGGTCCCGGCTCGCTTTGAGCGCGTCGCACTCGAAGCGCACCAACTCGGTTCCGGTCTTGACCGTCTGGCCCTCTTCCACGGATACGCCGGTGACGCGGCCGCCGATCCGGGAACCGATATGGATTTCGCGTGTCTCGATGGTGCCGGAGTAGTCGTTCCGGGCGCGGTTGGCCAGGACGGCGTGCACCAGCCAGAGCGCCGCAAGCAGCGCCAGCACTCCGATCCCGATGGCAATGGCTCGCCGCTTCATCCTGCCCCCTACACTGCCTTACGCGCCAGATGCCCTGAGGTTACGCAGGAGGAGCGGCTCTGCCGGTGACGGAGGGCACATCGGGGAAGTGCGTAGGGCTGCGTAGAATCGGTGGGCTTTCCTTGCGAGTGTGGGAGCGGTAGCGGACGAGATCGGCCCGGAAGATTGGGCCGTCGGCTCGCAGGCCGCTAGAACGACCTGCGGGCCGCGTTAACGCAAGGGAGGTGAGGACATGGATGAGAAATCGTCCTGGATGCGGGTTGCTATAACGGTCGCCATTGACTGGCGGTTCATTACGGCTCTCGTCATCCTCGTCCTGGCGCTACTGATGAAGTAGCCAAAACCCCCGGGAAGGCCCATACCCTTCCGGGGACAAGCCAAGTATAGCTCCGTCCTGCAAGTGCCTGCGCAAAGAATCTGTTGCGATTGCGTCCTGTCTTCCACAATCGGGACACTCCGCGCGGCCTTATCCTGATACCAGACCCGCTTCATGTCCGATTTCGCAGCCACCGTCAAACAGCAGGCCGACATCGTCAAGGTGATCGAGAGCTACATCCGCCTGCGCAAAGCCGGCGCCCAGAACTGGACCGGGCTCTGCCCCTTTCACAAGGAAAAATCGCCGTCCTTCAACGTCAATGCGGTGCGCCAGTTCTACTACTGCTTCGGCTGCCAGGCATCGGGCGACGTGTTTACGTTCGTGGGAAAGCTGGAGAACGTCGGCTTTCCCGAGTCGGTGCGGCTGGTGGCGCAAAAGTGCGGCATCCCGCTTCCCAAGCGTGAATATTCGTCGCCCGAGGAAGCCGCCGAAGCCCGCATGCGGCGCAAGCTGCTGGACCTGCACGAGACCGCCACCGCATGGTTCGAGGAGCGACTGCGCGGCCCCGAGGGCGCCGTGGCCCGCGAGTACCTGGCTGGCCGCGGCTTGACGCCCGAGGGCATCAAAACGTTCCGCATCGGCTACGCGCCTGACAGCTTCAACGCGCTGCGCGATGCGCTCACGCCGATGGCCGACATTGAAACCCTCCGCGCCAGCGGCCTCTTCAGCCAGAAGGAGCATGAGGACGGGACGACGAGCCCCCTGTATGACCGCTTCCGCAAGCGCGTCGTCTTCCCCATTTCAAATGAAAGCGGCCGTGTGATCGCCTTCACCGCGCGCACGCTTGAATCCGGCGAGAAGGCCGGCTTCAAGTACATCAACTCGCCGGAGACACCGCTCTACTCCAAGGGCCACGTGCTCTTCAACCTGGACAAAGCCAAGGTCGCAATCCGCCAGATGGAATTCGCCTTGCTGGTGGAAGGCCAGATGGACTGCATCTCCGTCTACCTGCGCGGCATTCCGAATGTGATCGCCACCAGCGGCACCGCTTTTACTGAGCACCAGGTGGCCCTGCTGCGCCGCCACACCGCGCAGGTGGCCGTCAACTTCGATCCCGACACCGCCGGCGCCAATGCGGCCGAGAAGTCCATTTCGCTGCTGACCGAAGAGGGCTTTTCCATCAAGATTGTCACCCTGGAGGACGGCCTCGATCCCGACCGCTACATCCGAGAGAAGGGGGTGGAGGCTTACTTGCGCGCTGTCCGCGGCGCTCGCCGCCAGGCCGACTACCTCATCGAGCGCGCCCGGCTGCTTTTTCCCGGCGCGACGGCGGAGCAGAAGGTGAAGGCCATGAACTTCCTTCTCCCGCACATCCGCCGCATGCCGGAAAAGCTGGCGAGGGACCAGTTTGCCGCCGACGCCGCCCAGAAGCTCGGCATCGACTCCACCATCCTGCGCGAGCAACTACGCCAGGCTGCGCTGCGCCGCCAGGACCGCATCGAGGTCCGGGCCTCTGTCCTCACCGAGGTGGAGCGGCTCCTGTTGCGCGCCTTGTCCATCGACGATCCTGGGTACCAGGACGCGCGCGCCCTCGCCGCCGGAGCGATCCTCCAGGAACCAGCGTGGTTTGAAGGGCTTACCACGTTTCCGGCACTCCAGGCCCTGGCCTCCCGCCGCACGCAGGGTCCCATGGAAGCCGTTGCGGACGAGGGTCAGCGCGGGCTGCTCGCTCAGGCTCTCCTAGGCGAAACTCAGGCTCCCGCCGCAGCCGAGGTTGCCGGCGCGATTCAGCAGATCCAGGAGGTCGCAATAGAACGCCGCCAGCGCGACCTCCGCGCCAGCATCGCCGAGGCCGAACGCCGCGGGGATCACGCCGAAGTAGCCGTCCTGACCCAGCAGAAGCTGGATCTGGACCGCGCCCTGCGCCAGCTTCACAGCCAGAACCCGCCCGATTCATGATCTCCGCCGCGAAATCACCCAAAAACTGCGCCCTTTGTGACACTTCCATCGTCTAAATGAGAGGAGCAGGGCAGGCGGAAAAGGATCTCCTTACCGCCCGCGGCAACGCCGCCCCCTGTCCCACCGGCCACGCAGGGGCGAAAGTTTCCCGCGCGAGCCGGCGAACTTGTGGTAATCTATTGATCTCTGTAGGGATGCGCGCCCCTTTGCCCCACACATGAGCTGCGGCTCGCGGGCTAACCAGGCGAAACCTGAAGCGCAGTCATCCTGTTCCGAGCAATCACTTGAAACCGCAACTTTTGCGGAATGACCGCAGGTCTGTCCGGTGCGCGCGCATTCGAATTCCGGCGCAGCCCGATCACGGTCTCGTAAGCGATGCGTGCGAACCGACGCGTGTGAAAACCGTTTCCCGGACGCCCGCATCCCGTGAAGGCAAGAGCAACGATGGGCTACGGAATACGGCCCGCTAACCGCGCGTGCGGCACACCCGAAGGCGGGATGGGAAACCATTAGGAAGCGACCTGGAAAGCAGGATTCATTTGGCAATTGACGACAAATTCGAAGACGACATTCATAGCCTGATCGATGCGGGCAAGGAAAAAGGCTATCTCACGTACGGCGACGTAAACGAGATGATGCCTGACGAGATGGCCACCTCGCCCGACGACATCGACGATCTGATTACTACCATCGGTACCCAGGGCATCGATCTGCTCGACGGCCCCAAGTTCGGCTCCGACAAGGACTTCGAGCTCGAAGAAGGGGAGGACGTCGAGCTCGACCTCACCCCGGGCACCCTGGAAAAGACTAACGACCCTGTGCGCATGTACCTGCGCGAGATGGGCACCGTCCCCTTGCTCACGCGCGAAGGCGAAGTCGAAATCGCCAAGCGTATCGAGCGCGGCCAGTTGCGTGTGCTCAAGGCCATCTCCCGCTCGCCCATCGTGATCCGCGAGATCGTGGCTCTCGGTGAGGACCTGAAGCGCGGCGTCCGCAACGTGAAGGAAGTTGTGGTCTTTGATGAGGAAGAGCTCACTGAAGACGTGGTTCAGGCGCGCGTCAAATCCACCGTCGCGCGCATTGATACCTTGATCAAGCACCAGAAGAACATCGCGAAGCTGGAAGAGCGCGCCGCCTCCTCTACCGCCAAGTCGCGCGTGAAGGAGTCGCGCCATCTCCGCTGGCTCATCGCCCGCGAGAAGGTCTACATCTCCCGCATCGTTCGCGAGCTCAAGTACACGGGCCTGGAACGCAAGCGGCTGCTCGACAAGGTCAACAAGACGGTCGACACCATGCGTACGCTGGAGCGCCAGATCCGCTCCCTCGACCAGAAGTACGAGGCCTCGCGCTCGGAGGACATGAAGAAGGAGTACCGCAGGCAGCAGAAAAACTGCCGCGCGGATCTCGAGAAAATCGAGCAGGACGCCGGTGTCTCCATCGCCGAGCTCAAGCGCACCCAGCGCGAGATGATCCAGGGCGACATGGACGCCGAGCAGGCCAAGCGCGAGCTGATCGAAGCTAACCTGCGCCTCGTCGTGTCGATCGCGAAGAAATACACGAATCGCGGCCTCCAGTTCCTTGACCTGATTCAGGAAGGCAACATCGGCCTGATGAAGGCGGTGGACAAATTCGAGTACCGCCGCGGCTACAAATTCTCGACCTATGCTACGTGGTGGATCCGCCAGGCGATTACCCGTGCCATCGCGGACCAGGCGCGCACCATCCGCATCCCGGTGCACATGATCGAGACCATCAACAAGCTCATCCGCACCAG
Organism: Occallatibacter sp.; assembly: GCA_035552475.1. Taxonomy (GTDB): domain Bacteria; phylum Acidobacteriota; class Terriglobia; order Terriglobales; family Acidobacteriaceae; genus Telmatobacter. Next base: position 749 of record DASZLE010000003.1, on the reverse strand, counting down.
CCGCCAGCTGGTGCAGGAGCTGGGCCGCGAGCCGTCGAGCGAAGAGATCGCGCGGCGCATGGACATCCCTGTCGCCAAGGTCCGCAAGGTGCTAAAGATCGCGCAGGAGCCCATCTCGCTGGAAACGCCGATCGGCGAAGAGGAAGATTCGCACCTTGGCGACTTCATTGAAGACCGCCAGGCCGTCTCGCCCTCTGAGGCCGTGATCAGCGTGAACCTGAAGGAGTACACATCGCAGGTGCTGCGCACCCTGACGCCGCGCGAAGAGCGCGTCATCAAGATGCGCTTCGGGCTCGAAGACGGCTCCGAGCACACCCTCGAAGAGGTCGGCCAGAGCTTCCAGGTCACCCGCGAGCGCATTCGGCAGATCGAAGCCAAGGCGCTGCGCAAGCTGCGTCATCCGTCGCGGTCGCGCAAGCTCAAGGCGTTCGTCGAAGGCGTGAAGGAGATGTAACTCGGCACGAATCGAATCAGCTCGGGCCGCAGCCGAATGGTTGCGGCCCTTTTTCGTGTGCCGAGCATGTTTAACAGCTTGGGGGTGCAAGTCCCCTTCACATCCTGATGGAGGAGAAGTGATAGCGAAGCGCCAGGGCATCGTCGCGAGGCGATGTCTGAAAGCAGCGTGGAGCAAAGACGCGAGCCGATGGACAAGAACCGGATAGGAGGCATACGGCGCTGGACGAGCGGGCGAATGATCGCGAAGTCCATATCCATCAAGAGCGCTGGTTGTAAATTCGGCGGTTGCGCGT
>DASZLE010000002.1:0-6787 GCA_035552475.1 Occallatibacter sp. | reverse complement strand
CCCTCCGCCGCATTCCACGAGCGCGTCTCCTGCACCACGCGGCCGCCGCTCTCGATCAGCTCCACCTGCCGCTCGATCTCGTACTCCAGCGCCGCGCGAATAAAACGGAAGCTGTTCACGTTCTTTACTTCCGCCTTGGTGCCAAACTCCTTCTGCCCGCGCGGACGCACACTCACATTCGCATCGCAGCGCAGCGACCCCTCTTCCATATTGCAGTCGCTCACGCCGGTGTAGAGCAGAATCTCCTTCAGCCGCGTCAGGTACTCATAGGCTTCATCGGGAGTGCGAATATCCGGCTCGCTCACAATCTCCACCAGCGGCGTGCCGCAGCGGTTCAGATCGACATAGCTGCGCGTCGCGGAATCGGCAAAGCCCTCATGCAAACTCTTCCCCGCATCCTCTTCCATGTGCAGCCGCGTAATGCCGATCTTCTTGGTGCCGCTTCCCGCGCCATTTCCAGTCAGCACCTCGATCCAGCCGTGTTCCGCCAGCGGCTGGTCGTACTGCGAAATCTGATAGCCCTTCGGCGAATCGGGGTAGAAGTAGTTCTTCCGCGCAAACACCGATCGCGTCCGCACCTCGCAATGCAGCGCCGTCGAAGCCAGCACGGCAAACTCCACCGCACGCTTGTTCAGCACCGGCAGCGCGCCCGGCAGCCCAAGGCACGTCGGACAGATCTGCGTATTCGGCGCCGCTCCAAACTGCGTCAGGCATCCGCAGAAGGCCTTGGTCGTGGTCAGAAGCTGCACATGCACCTCCAGCCCGATCACCGGTTCGTACTTCGCCAAAGCTGCCGTGCCCGCCGCAGTCGCTGTCATATCTCCCGTCGTTCTCCTCTGAAATCTCGCCCTTTTTCGTCTGGTCTTTCCTATCCAGACGAGTGTATCGTCCTCTCGCCGGGCACTGCTGGAGCGGACCCCCACTCGCAAGTTGTCCCAAAATGGCTCGGCCTCCCTCAAATCTCCCTCAGAACGTCCATGACGGGTACCGCTTCGTACTCATCCCGGTCGTGCGCCGGTAACGGGCCTTTTCCGTAATAACTTGCCGCTCTGCATGGGTTCTGCAACCGTATGCCCAGACCACCAGCCAGACCGCTTATGGAACTCGCTCTCCTCCAATCCGCATTAGTCGAATCCAAAGATGAACTGGATCGCCTCGCACCAGCCATTCACCGCCTTGCGGCCGAAACCATGCACGGTCACGACACCACCGGACTGCCCGACTACTTTCTGCCGCGCGTTTCCGATACTCGCCGGCCGCGCGTCGTCGTCTGCTATGAGCAGGGACACCTCGTCGGCGTGGTCTACACGGAAGAACTGCTCTTCGCCGGCCGGCCCACCGGCTGGGTCTTCGGCGGCGACCGCATGGGCCGCGGCCTCGTCCTCGCTGCACCCGAACGCGAAGCCGAAGTCATCGCTACCGCCTGTGAATATCTCCTCGCCAACGGCGTGCACGCACTCCGCCTGTGGTGGCGCTCCACCGGAAATGAGATTCTCCCCGTCCTCCAGTTGCAACGCCCCGGCCTGCAGGTCTGGTGCAAGTCGGAGATTCGCCCGCAAGGCGACTGGCTGCATCTCGACACCAGCTACGAAAACTTCCTGAACGCTCTCGGACCGCACACCCGCCGCAACCTTCGCTACTATCGTCGCCGCGCGGAAGAAGAGGGCTACCGCTTCGTCCCCGAACTCTCGCTCGCCGCCTACGAGTCCGCCGCCCACTCGCTGAACCACGACGAGGACTCTCCAGAGACGCGCGAGCACGAACAGCGCGACCAGCGCTTCTTTGCCCAATTTCGTAACCAGTTCGGTAGCCAGTTCGGGCCGCCTGTGCTCGCCGGACTCGCGGCTCCGGATGGCCGCCTCGTCTCCGTGCTCTCCGGTGTGCGCGCCGGCAATCATCTGCATCTGCTCTCGCAGTTCAATGACGAATCGCTGCACGCCGTCAGCCCCTCGCTGGTCCTGCGCGGCTATCTCATCGAACGCCTCATCGCGCAGGGCATCGCCTCCATCCATTTCGTCAACGGCACCTCGGGGCCGCTCGCCCGTTTTTGCGATCCCGTGCTCATGCGCACCCTCTCCATCGACAGCCGCCGCTCCGCGCTCCATCCCGTCAAGCTCGCCACCGCCACCGCCGCGCGCGGCTGGCAGCGTCGGGGACGCTGGGTCCCAGTCCGCCTCCGCGGGCTGCTCGGCAGCTACATGGCCGCCGTCTAGCTCTCTCCCCCGCGCGCCCACTCTCTCGCTCGCCGTGCTCACCCGGCGCTTTGCGGATTGCGCCACGACTCACCAGTACGCATTTGCAAACCGAGGCCCTGCTTTTTCAGAAAACGAGGACGAAAATGCGCCGGATGAACAGATTTCGGCGGTGATCTGTCAAATCGTCTATTCAGTTGACATGCAGACCTGCCCCGGTGCAGTCTTCAGTGCAATCCGGCGAACCTGTCGAGTTCGCGGACCGCGCCATTTCAATCTGGTACAAGGGGACTCCTCCAAATGAAGAGAATGCTGCTGATTCCGATCCTTTGCGCGGCGGGTATCGCTTTTGGACAAGCGAAAACCGCGGCCGCCCCACCACAAGACCTCAACCCGCAGGCCGGCCCGCCCATGTTGGGCATTCACTGGGCTCGCGGATTCCAACCGAACGCACGCATTACGAACGAAGCGAAGGAAGCGAAACCGGCGCGCCCCACCAGGAATCCGAATATGACCTATCACGGCGGCAAGATCATGCCCACTGCCGTGACCAAAGCCATCTTCTGGGGAACCAGTTGGGGCAGCTACTCCGGCGACAAGGTCTCGGGTATGGATATCTGGTACAACGGCTTCAACATCTCCGACTACGCCAAGACCTCGGATGAATACACTGGAACCAACGGCCAGGTAACCCCCAGCACCAACCACCTCGGCCACATCGTCGATACTTCCGCCTCCACCAGCGGCGGCAACACCTCCACCATCCTGGCCGAAGTGTGCAAAGCGATCGGCACCCCCGATAGCAGCGGCAACGGCTACTACGCCGTCTACGCCGATACACCGCGCGGGCACGCCAGCTATTGTGCCTACCATAGTTACGGAAGCTGCGGCGGTGTCCCCGTTCAATTCGCGTACTTTTTCGATCTTGATGGCGACGCAGGCTGCGACCCGCAGGACACCTCCGGACTGCACTCGCAGGGTCTGGCTGCCATCGCCAATGTCAGCGGGCACGAACTCTCCGAAGCGCGCACCGATCCCGCCAGCCCGGGCGCCTGGTATGACTCTTCCGGCCAGGAAAACGGCGACAAATGCGCATGGACCTTCGGCGCACCGCTCGTCAACTTCTCAAACAATACCCAGTGGAAGATCCAGGGAGAATGGTCCAATGCGGCCTACACCGCCGGTACAGGCTATCCCAATAGCTCCGGTCAAAAGGGCTGCCTCTCCGGACAGTAGCACCACTCCTCCAACGCAATCCCGACGCACCATCCAGAAAGGCCGCTCCGTTCCTCGGGCGGCCTTCTCTCTTGTTGCATTCAGCAAAGCGTTGGAAAGCGGCTTCCTCTGCACAGGACCCCCTTGTACACGAGCATTCCTCACTCCAGCCGTCTGTAGTGGCCAGGTCCATACTCTCTGCAGCTACATGGCCACTGCCTGGGCACAGTCAGTTCTACCCGTGCGGCAAATTACGTAACTGCGCGCCGTCTCTGCTGGTAAGCGGCGACTTTAACTCTGTTGCCGCAAATATTCATGCTGCACTACCAGAGGTGGTTATCGACATCATTCTGGAAGCTGCCCGCGAAACGCTTTGGTAGCAAGCAGGGCCGCATAGAAAAAGGAGATTTTTCGAAAGAAGAATTCCGTCGCCATCGTCACGGGAGCAAGTCAGGGAATTGGCAAACCCATTCCTGGCAAGATCTTGTGCAGCCGCCGCTTCCACAACCCCTTTCTGCAACCGGCACAACCTCCACTGCTTGGAAATGTATCTACAAGGGTGATAACTTCCCCCCCGTCGTGGAGCGCACACAACTTGGGCTCCTCTTATCAACGTGTCAATGGTCCCAACATGAGGAGTCCTCCCATGTCTCGTTCCATGTCTCGTTCTATGTCTTGTTCTATGTCTCGTTCCATGTCTCGTTCTATGTCTCGTTCTATGTCTTGTTCTATGTCTCGTTCTCTTCTTTCACTCGTCGTCTTGCTCGCCGGCTCGACGCTCGCTGTCATTGCGCAAACCGGGTCCACAACCAAAACACCGGCCGTGACATCGTCCCCGGCAGCCTACGTCTACGTGCAAACCTCGTCCGGCGTGGTCGGTTACTCCGCTGCCTCGAACGGCACGCTCACCAAAATCACGGGTTCGCCCTTCAAGACGGCGGGCCTGCTTGCCGGAAGCACTGGATACGCGTTCTACAGCGTCGGCACTGACTGGATCCATACCTACAAGGTCGCCGCCAATGGGGCGATCGGAGCGCAGGAATCCCAGATCAACACCCAGAATTATTCAGGCGCCGACTGTGGACAGGCTCTCGGAGGCGCAGCAGGCGTGCTCGATCACTCCGGTAAGTACTTCTACAATTTGCTGAACAACTATGGGAACTGCGCGGCATACCAGACTTACACCATCGGCAAAAACGGTATGCTGACCTTCAACAACTGGACGCAGATTTCCCAGGAATCTGGCGGCGGTTCGACCATCCCTACGATCTTGGGGAACGAATCCTTCGCTTACGCCATCGCCTACTTTACGCACCAGGCAAACATCATCGGCTTTGCGCGGGAAAAAGCCGGCGATCTGCAGGCCATCAAATTCCTTGAGACCGACCCCGCAAATTCTGACACAAACTGGACCCCATCGGTGGTGACGGCCGATCCCACCAATCACCTGGCAGCGATCCTTCTGGCAAACGACAGCAATCCTGGGCAGCTCGCCAGTTTTACGGTCGACACCCACGGCAACATCACCTCGACCAATACCTCAGCCAACATGCCCTTTGCCAATTTCGCGCCCACGAACCTGGCAATGTCGCCGTCCGGTCTGTTGCTCGCCGTCTGTGGAGACGAGCCGCCAGTCTATGGCTTGGGAGACGGTCTCCAGATCTTTCACTTCAACGGAGCGAATCCCATGACCCCCTATAGCGGGTCGCTCACGAAAGTAGCGATTGACGCCATCAAATGGGACACGTCCAATCACGTGTACGCGATCTCCTATAGCACCAATCAGATCTTCGTTTTCACGGTTACGCCGACCTCCATCTCGGCAGCGCCCGGATCGCCTTACACCATAGCCGCTCCCACCGCGCTTTTCGTCAAGGCATTGTGAGGCATAGCCGTCCGCTCTTGCCACGGCAGAGTCGCATGAATGGCGCCCAATCGGACGCCATTCGTCTTCGACAATGAACACGACCTGCCAGGCAAGATAAGCTAGCCCTGCGATGATCGAGCGCATCTTGATTGTGGGTACAGGACTTCTCGGCGCCTCCACGGGGCTGGCCCTGCGGGCACATGGTTTTGCGGGCGAAGTGATCGGCTGGGACCGCGACACAGCCATGCTGCAGACGGCGCTCCAGCGCGGCGCGCTCACCTCTGCGGCGGACGACCCGTTGCACGCAGCGAAAGACGCCGACCTCATCTTGCTCGCCGGCCCGGTGCTCGCCATCGTCGAATGGATGGGCCGCCTCGCGGAGGTGCTCCGTCCCCATCAACTCGTCACCGATGTAGGCAGCACCAAGCAGCAGATCACCGAGGCTGCCGCCGAGCACTACAATCGGCCGGACCGCGCAGGCTTTCTGCCCGGACATCCCATGGCGGGCAAAGAGGTGAGTGGCGCCCCGTATGCCGATGCCGAGCTCTTCCGTGGCGCGGTCTGGTTGTTCACTCCTGCCGCACCATTCGCGCCTGAATCAATGGCCGCAGCAACGGCGGTCGAGTTTCGCTCGCTCGTGGAGGGCTTCGGTTGTCGCACGCTCGAGATGAATGCCGCGCGCCACGACGAACTGCTGGCCTGGGTGAGTCATCTGCCCCAGTTCCTCGCGACCGCGCTCAGCGCTCTCTTTCAGGACGAGTTCGGCGCGGATGCCGATCTCCGCGCCATCGGCGGTCGTGCCCTGCGCGAGATGACGCGGCTCGGGTCCAGCCCCTACTCCATGTGGCGCGATGTGGCCCTCAGCAACCCGGAACATGTCGAGCAAGCGCTGCTCGCGCTCGAACAGCGCCTCAGCCACCTGCGCGGGATATTGCGGACCCCCGCATTGCGTGATGAGTTCGAGCGCGCAAACCAGTTCCGCGCCGAAGCATTGCTCTAACCTCTCCCCATCGGATGGCGCACGCCCGCGCCCGTCACCACCAACGCGGCGCGTTAGAGCATTTTCGCTTCAGGTGCAAATCGGAATTGTCTCCATTACCTACGGAGACGAGCAGGGAATGGTCAGCAGATCGCAGATGTCGCCGCTCTGTTGTTCCCGCGCGGCTTGCGCCGCACCGCCGAGAGTGCCTAACCCCCAATTCCATTGAATAAATCGAAGAATGGAGACGAAATCCATCCGCTGGTGAGAGATAGCGCCCGGCTTCGCATAAGGCGAGATGACGATCACCGGCACCCTTGCACCCAGCCCGACGGTGTTGGGCAGCTGCGGCGGCGGAACATGGTCGTACCAGCCGCCGCTCTCATCCCAGACGACGATCATCGCGGTACTGGACCATGCCGCCGAGTTCTTCACGAATCCCACAAGATTGTCGAGCCATTCAATGCCATTCGCGATGCTGCCCGAACCTGGATGCATGCTGGCAACAGGCGCGGGCGTGATCCAGACGACAGA
>DASZLE010000001.1:0-2025 GCA_035552475.1 Occallatibacter sp. | reverse complement strand
CGCCACCATCTGCTGCGCCAGCACATCCAGCGGATTGCGCAGGTAGCGCGTCGACTCCACCAGCCCTTCATGCATGGCCTTGGTGACAGCGGCGCACGCTACCAGATCGGCGCGGTACTTGGGAAAGATCACGCCTTCGCTGGCCGCGCCGACTTGGTGCCCGGCGCGTCCGATGCGTTGCATGCCGCTCGCCACCGAGGGCGGCGCTTCGATCTGGATCACCAGATCTACCGCGCCCATATCGATGCCCAGTTCCAGCGACGAAGTACATACCAGCGCGCGGATCTTCCCTGCCTTCAGCAGCTCTTCAATCTCCGACCGCTGCGCCGCCGCCAGTGATCCGTGGTGTGCCCGGGCCACCGCTTCGCCCGCCAAATCATTGATGGCACCGGCCAGGCGCTCCGCCGTCCGCCGGTTGTTCACAAAAATCAAGGTGGACGTCCGTTCACGCACAATCGCGAGCAGCCGCGGATGGATTGCACTCCAGATCGAGGTGCGCTTCGGCCCCTGCGATGCCGCGCCGCTCGGCGCTTCCTCCAGTTGGCCCAGCCGCGCCATATCCTCGACTGGGACCTCGATGCGCAGTTCCAGCCGCTTCGGCTCGCTCGCATTCACAATCGTCACGGGACGAAAGCCCACCACCTGCTCTTCCCGTGCCGCCACCGCTTCGGCCGTGTCATCCCGTGTAAAACCGGCCTCCATCTCGTGAGCCAATTCAGCCGCAGCTTGTTCAGGCGGCTCTGTCGCAAGCGTCTGCGAGGCCGCACCCTCCGCGCCCGCCAGGAAGTGCGCCACCTCCTCCAGCGGGCGCTGCGTCGCGGAGAGGCCAATCCGCTGGAAGGGCCGCTCAGTGATGGCCTGCAAACGTTCCAATGACAGTGCCAGATGTGCGCCGCGCTTGGTCGGCACCAGCGCATGGATCTCATCCACGATCACCGTATCGACGCCGCGCAGCCCCGCCGCCGCGTCCGAGGTCAGCAGCAGGTACAAGGACTCGGGTGTCGTGATCAGGATCTCCGCCGGGTGCCGACGGAATAGCGCACGATCTTTCTGCGATGTGTCGCCGGTGCGTACAGCAATTGCCGGCTCGCGCACCGCTACGCCCGCGCGTCGCGACATGTTCGCGATGCCCGCGAGTGGGGCGCGCAGGTTGCGCTCCACGTCTACCGCCAGCGCCTTCAGCGGACTGATATAGATGACGCGGCACGCAGCCGGCCCCTCCGGCGCCGGTTCCAGCATCAGCCGGTTCAGGCACCACAGAAACGCCGTCAGCGTCTTTCCCGTGCCGGTCGGCGCCAGGATCAACGTGTGCTCGCCGCGCGCAATCGCCGGCCAGCCCAATACCTGCGGCGAAGTCGGCCGGTCAAAAACGGCGCGAAACCATTCCGCCGTCACCGGATGGAAGAGCCCCAGCACATCCCCGCCGGCTGGCTTCTCCAACCCTTCGACTGCCGCCTTCTGCGTTGTCTTCTTTTTCTCCATCCGTTCCGTCATTCCGCTCCGTTGCTCAGACGGCCCTTTACCCGCCGGGGATTCCTGCGCTGCCGCTTATAGTTCTTCACATGCGAAGGCAGCATCGAGCCGGCGAGATGCGATCGCGCCCAAATGGCGGCCCGCAGCCTCCACCCACCCGCTAGAATGCCGGACGGGCATGAGATCACCAGCACCCGCCCTCAAAAAAATTCACCAAGCCTGTCGATTTTCAGACAGGCCGTTCGACGTATGGATAGAGACGCTTTCCCGGACAATTTCCCGGAAGCTCCATCGTAGCCACCAGGAGAGACAAACATGCAATTCCTCACGTTCTACACCCCTGCACCCGGCGCCCATTCCGGCCCGCCCAGCAAGGAATACATGGACCAGATGAACAAGCTGATCGAAGAATCCATGAAGTCCGGCGAACTGATCGCCACCGGCGGCCTCACGCCCCTCCAGCTGGGCGCGCGCGTCGTTCAGACATCGGGCAACATCACCATCACCGACGGCCCCTACATCGAGTCCACTGAGATCATCGGCGGCTTCGCC